>JANYHH010000085.1 GCA_025359505.1 Deinococcales bacterium | reverse complement strand
TACCGCTTTACGGTACTTGGCAGGGCAGCGATCCAAGCCCGGAAGGTGCTGCTATCAGGGTCAAGAAGACGAAGTGGTACAAAAGCACGCTGACATTATGGCTTTTATGCAGGTACTCGCTCACACCGTAAGCGTAAAACGACTGGCGTTCATCGAGGCAAGCCTCGGGGAATCAGACCCAAAGAGATTGAAACTTGCAGCCCGCAAAGCGCCAATCGCTCGGCTGGATCACGCTACTCATGATACGGGATGCCCGGCTGTGACAGCGTACATTGCTCACAGCGGACATCTTCTCTTGCTGTGGACTTTTCGAGCGGTAAGTTGCGTGCCCAAGTTATGACCACCTCACACGTTGCTGGATAGTAACGGTGACGTGCTGAACGAAGATTATTGCGTTGAGCGTAAATTGACCGTTCCGTTATTGCTTCGACTCTCCTTAGAAAGTTTGGGAGTTGAAACGACCGCAAATCTTCACCAACACTTTATGGTATAATGAGAAAGATAAAGATTAACAGATAGCGGTATAGAAATAGTCAATCATTTGTGATAGAGTATGTGTAGAAGGTTTCCAAAATAGAAAGGAGAACCAATCATGAGTTTATAATGACAAGAATATTTTATTTTAATGAAACATCCATATCTGAGCCAGATGCAACCGAACCGCAAATTTTTTACTTACACCCTTTTTACGAAAATCTTGATTCGGAAACAGCAGTTTTAACCACCGATAGACACGTCCCTGAAAAGAGTTTCCTCAGCCAATACACAAACGAAGAATTGACTTTTACGCTCGAGGTATTGTCCTGCGATGGAAGCAGCCTCTTAGTCCAGAAGTACAAAGCCTAAATCACAAAATGGTTCTCACTTGGAAATCTTCTGCCCCTTGGTAACGAGGGGATTTTCCCTTGCAATACAGTGGTGATAACACCCATTATCACTACCGATATTTTCGGCTTTTTCTAGAGCCGTGTCACGAATCTCGAGCGTGTCATCAATATGCTAAAATGACAGCATGACGAACTTTTCAAAATCCATGCCAATCAATGACAACGGACGGGTCGTGATCCCCAAAGAGGTGCGCGAAATCATCGGTGTGCAACCCGGCGACGAGATCATCTTCCAAGTCAGCGGCGAGACCGTGCAAATCACCACTCGAGCCGCACTCGCCAAACGGATGCGCGGTGTTTTCAAAACCGGCGAGGGGCGCGACCATACGAGCGAGTTCCTTGAGCAGCGCCGCGCTGAGGCGGCTGACAAATGGTCATAGACTCGAGCGTGCTGCTGGCGTACTTGCTCGACGAACCGGGCGCGGAAGCCGCCGAGCAACGCATTCGCAAGGGCGGTTTGCTGCTCTCGAGCGTCAACCGCACTGAAGTGAAAGGGCGGCTCGTCGGCATGGGTGTGTCCACGCCGCAAGCCGTGGACATCGAACTCGGCAACCTCGCGCAACTCGTCGAGATCGCCCCGTTCGACCTCGAGCAATCTGATTTGGCAGCGTACTATTACGCGCGGCGCAACCCGTACAACTTATCGCTGGGCGATTGCGCGTGTCTCGCGCTGGCGGAAGCTCGAGGGCTGGATGTGCTGACGGCCGAGCAATCTTGGGCGGAACTGCCGAGTCTGCCCTTCAAAGTTCATCTGATCCGTTAGGAGTTCTTCCATGACCCTCGAGATCGTCCCGTACAGCGGCGACCCGCAGGCTCGAGCGTCGCACGTTTCGTTACGCTGACAAGTGTGCTGATAACCACGCGGTGAAGCCAGTCAATTCTTGACGCTGTAGCCGATTAAGATACTCGGCTCGAGTCAGTGGTGGGTGTTTGAAGTTCTCTCGCTGTCCACTGATGGCTCGCAGCACGCCCTCTGGATCGCTCCGAACGAGGGTCAGCGCGAAGTCGTCTGGATGCAATGCCCGCACACCAAACGGCTCGAGGGTGGACGGCGGGAAGTCGCGCAGGTTTTTGGTGACGATGATTTGAGCCTCGGTGTGAATCGCGGCAGCCAGCACGTGACAGTCGTCGGGATCGGGCAGCTCGAGACGGTCAATCATCGCTTCGTAACCCGTGACGAACGCACTTGGTAAAGCCTCATCCATCAGACGCTTCGTGCGCTCGAGCCGTTGGGCAGTTAGGTTGGGCTGATCTTCCAACAAGTTGAGTGTCCATTCGTTTTGAATGCGTTCTGTCCAGTGAGCGTCGTAAGTTCCGCTTACGGCAAGCCACATGAGCAGGTCGCGCAAAGTGACTGGATAGAGGATGCTGGCGTCAAGTATCACGACAGGCAGTAAGTAGGAAGTGGGAATCGAGTCGTTATTTTCCGTCATGGAAAAACTGTAACTGGTACGGCACTGTCTGTCATTTCCACTTGGACAAATTCGGTATGATTTTATTTACATGCCGCGAGGACGACCACGTAATCCAATTTGGAGCAGTACCGATTTAGCCAAGCTGTTCCAGAAATATGGGTCAGTGAAAGCAGTTTCCTCAGCCACGGGATTAAGCGAATCCGCCATCCGTAAGAAAGCTCAACGGACAGGTGTTGACCTTCCGGGTACAAGTGGACACCGGCTCGTATCAGAAAAGCGCATCCTGACGGCTCTTCGACTGTCTGACCGAACTTGGTACTTAGAACCAAATAGTCGAATGACGCTTGAAAGGCATTGGCTCTCCCAAGTGGCTAAACAGAACGCAGTGCTATGCGGAGTGAATCAACTCTCTCTCAAAAAGAGAATTGTGAGAATGGGAGAGAAAGGTGTAATTCAAATTGTTGATGAACACCCGATCAACTCAGTCGATGCTGATGACGTTTACTCAGATTTGACGTGGCACTTTGGGTCGCGGGCTGTAGTTTCGCATTCTGCAATCATGGATTTGATTCCAGACCCTGCGGGAACAGTAGAGGCGTGGCGCGAAGCTATTCCAGAGTTTGCAAGTCAGATGCAAATCGAAGCTTTTGCGTGTTTCCGCGATACTCTTCATGATGAGGTGGCGACAATCTATAGGCACGCCATGCAAGAGGTTGACACATACCTTCTCTCTGAGTTTGACGCCACAGGATTTAGGAACGATCCTAAGGTTAGGGTATTCGATCAATCGTTGACAATTTGGGGACGTAGTGTACAAAAAGGGTTGCAAAGCTGGAGAGGAAAACAAGTTGCACAGTTGCACTTGACTTCTCTGTCTCAACTGGACGAATCGGGAATTGTAATCCCCTCACCGTCCTTCCAAAGCAACATGAGTGGATTTGGTGAACGTCAATATTCAGAAGATGCACTTGCTGCACTGTGGGAATGGGTTGAGAAAGTAGCCTCAGAGACGTAATTCGAGTGATAATTTCACAAATACGATTACTGCAAACCGAGCGCTTCGTTCTCCGCTTGCAATGCCGCCATCGCCTCGAGACTGCGTGAGCGCTGCTGCGCCTGATACCGCTGCGCGTCCTCGAGTCGCACGCGGCGGTGCGTGCCGACGGTGCGGTACGGAATCAAGCCGCGCTCGAGAATCGCAATTGCGCTGGGACGTGAAACGCCGAGCAGGTCAGCCAATTCAAAGCTGCTGAGTTCCGCGTCAATCGCGTGCATCGTCACAGCTTTGCCGTGCGCCACTGCCTCTAGGAGTTCGCGCAATGCTGCACCGAGCGTGTCGCTCGAGTGCAGGTCAAGCTCGAGGCGGTTTGGGTCGCGTTGCAGCGCTTCGAGGGCGCGACGGGCGGTGTCGGTGTCGCGTGAGGTCGGAGCGTTCATGCTTCAGATTACCCACCAAGTGCAATAAGTGCAAGTTCAAACCGCCGTTCGAGGACTGACGAAGCTCGAGAGTGCCGCGATCACCGCGCCCACCACCGCGACGGCTGATAATCCCACGCGCAGCGAAGTCGCCTCTGACAGCAGCCCAATCACTGGCGTCCCGACCAGAAATCCCGCATATGCCACCGCGCTGACCCACGTGATTGCCGGGCCGCTCGAGCGCAAGTCGAGCTTACTGACAATACCGAGCGCTGCTGGGAAGATCACCGCGAAGCCCGCGCCGACCAGCGCGAAGCCTAGCAGCGCCGCCCAGAGCTGATGCACGAGTAGCCCGAAGCCCAGCCCGACCGCCGCGACCAGTCCGCTGACCCGCACGACTCGAGCATCGCCGTAACGGGCGCGAAGTCCGTCCCCAGCGAAGCGCAATGCCGCCATGCTGATTTGAAACGCGACGAAGCCTGTCGCTGCCACGCCAGAGGAAGCGCCCAACCCGTCGCGCAGGTACAGCGCACTCCAATCGGCAATCGCGCCCTCGCCGAGCAACGCACAGAACGACACGCCGCCGAGGGCCAGCAGTACGGGGCTGAGCCGCAGGCTCGAGGTTTGGCTCGAGGGGCTTTCCATGTGCGCGTCCGCCAGTCCGTATCGGCAGGCATAGGTGAACGCAACCGCGATCAGTGCGGCGACCAGTGCGAGGTGAACGGTTGGCGCAATGCCGAAATGCGCGAACAACCCGCCAGCCGCCGCGCCGAGCAGACTGCCGACGCTCCACAAAGCGTGAAAGCTCGAGAGGATCGGGCGTTTGTATGCCAGTTCAATCGTCGTGGCTTGCGTGTTCATCGCCACGTCCAGCCCGCCGTTGCTCGCGCCGAAGATGAACAGTGCCAGCACCAGCGTTTCAATGTTCCCTGCCAGAACAGGTAGCGGCAGGGAAAAAGCGAACAGCAAGCTCAGCCACGTCGTCACACGACTCGAGCCACACGTGCTGCACAGGCGTCCAACGATCGGCATACTGACCAGTGACCCGATGGCGGCTGCCAGCAGCACCAGCCCGAGCGTGCCGTCAGACAGCCGCAATGCCTCGCGCACCGCTGGAATCCGCACCGCCCAACTGGCTACCGCAAAGCCATTGAGTAAAAAAACTAGTGACACAGCCGCTCGAGCGAATACAACTCGAGGCTCGAGGGGGAACGGGGCATCCATGGCCATAGAGGATAACGGCAACCAGATCAACCGTAAGCGGAAAACGTGACGCTGTTTCAACTCGAGTCGCGCTGGCCGATATTGAATGAGTCGGCAGGTATGCCCTTTTGGTGTGAATTTTTGTGCGTTGCCGTCGCCACCGAGCAGATAGGCTGGTTTCATGAAGTCCCGTAAAGATGGTTTCGATGGTCGCTTTTTGCTGACGCTCGCGCTGCTGGCTGCATGCTCGCAAGTTGGATCGGTTCCCATCACACCCGTCACCACTCCAGACCCAGTTGGTGTGACCGATCCCAGTGCGCCAACCAAGCCAGCGGTCGTCGGAGCGCTCGGCTCGTGGTCGAACCCCGCGACGTGGGGCGGCAACTCACCCACAGCCAGCTCGAGCGTGACGATTGCGGCGGGTCAAACTGTGACGTTAGACGCCGATGTCAACGTCAAAAACCTGACTGTTTACGGCAATCTGGTCTGCGCGGAGCGCGACTTGAAACTCACGGCCAACTGGATCATGGTTCACGCTCCCGGCAGGCTCGAGTGCGGCACGGCCTCCAAGCCGTTCACCAAACGGCTGGTGGTGACGCTGAATGCCAGCGACGCCAGCGAGAACGTCATGGGCATGGGAACCAAGTTTCTCGGCGCGATGGGCGGTGTGATTGACCTGCACGGCGAGTCGCGCACCTCGTGGACGAAACTGAGTGCCACAGCCGAACTCGGTGCGACGCAGATCAATGTCATTGAGGCGAGCAACTGGCGCGTTGGTGACCGCATCGTGATCGCGCCGACCGATTTCCAGCCGCTCGAGGCTGAGGAGCGCACGGTCAAGGCGATTTCTGGCACAACCATCACGCTCGACGCGCCGCTCGAGTACCGCCACTGGGGCAAGGTGCAGACGCTCGGGGCGACGGGCGAAACGATGGACGAGCGGGCGGAAGTCGCGCTGCTGTCGCGCAACATCACGATTCGCGGCGATAACCTGCCCGGCAGTTCGTTCGGGGCGCACACGATGTACATGACGGGTTCGACGGTGCGGATGCGCGGCGTGGAGATCACCGGCATGGGGCAGCTCGGTACGCTCGGGCGCTACCCGTGGCACGCACACCTGCTGGGCGACGGCGGTGCGGGATCGTATTTAACGGACTCTTCGCTGCATTCAAACCTGCAACGCGGCATCGTCGTCCATCGCTCCAACAATTTGGTGTTCAAGAACAACGTCGTTTACAACACCGTCGGGCACATGGTTTTCTTAGAGAGTTCCACCGAGCAAGGCAATACTTTTGAAAACAACCTGCTGCTGCTGACCCGCCCGGTTCCGCTCGCCTCAATGAACCCGACCATCGCTTTTGACCACGCGGCTGACCCGCTTGGCGATTTCTCGAGGGTCTCGGGGTTCTGGATTTCCAATCAAAACAACCGTTTCGTCGGCAACCACGTCGCGGGGATTCTGAACGGTCACGGTTACTGGTTCGTCGAGGGCGCAGCGCTCATCAACAGCCGCGATTACGACCTGCGGGCGTACCGACCCAACGGCGAGGCCAAACCGCCGTATCAGGGGGCGCTGACGTTTGACGGGAACGTCGCGCACACGATTCGCCCGGCGCTCGAGTACGGCGGCAGCAACCCGATGCGCGTGGCGGGCAACGGCGTGATGCTCGACGGGGTGTATTTCGGCAGCGGCGATGTGACGATTCGCAATACGCGGGTGTGGAAGGTCTCGATGTACGCCGTCTGGGGGCTGTTCGGTGATCTTGCTGCGCCCGTCGTCACGGGCTTGGTGACGGCTGACGCCAAAAGCGCGATTTTCAACGGCGAACACAACGGGCTGATGCGCGTCAACAACAGCGTGTTATACGGCATGACCGACAATCAACCGCCGAACATCACCGCCCGCAGCCGCGACTGGCCAGCACTGTGGAAATCCTTCGGTCACTTCCCGGACGATCTGAGCATCGAACCCGTGTCGACATACCCCGATACCTTCGAGGTTCCCACGCAGGACGGCATCGCGCCAGAATCGGTGATGACCGCCAACGGCAGCGTCACGGGTACTCCGGTGTTCTCCGAGTTCAGCCGCGTGACACTCGGCGGTTGGCGCTAAAACAGCTCGACCTGTCATCATGCGCCCTCGAGCAAACCGCAATCTCACCCAACGGCGTAAATCCCGTCGCTCCGAGCCTCGAGTTTGAAGCTGGCCAGCGGCGTTCCGGCTGGGCCCCGCGTGGCTGCGCCGGTGTTGGCGTCGAACAAACTGCCGTGACAGGCACAGCCCAGTACCGCCGCTTTCGGTGCGTTGACGAGGCAACCCAGATGCGTGCAGACTTTCGACAGCGCGATCAGGTGAACTTCACCGATGCTCAAGCCTTCCTTGGAGGCTTTTTCCAAACGAATCACCACAGCGGGCGTGTCAGCCAACTCTGTTTCAATGAAACTGCCGACGCTGGGAAAGTCTCTCAGCGTACCGACTTTCGCGCCCGTTTTGGCGAGGCTCGCGCCGGGGTTGCTGTTTTGCGGCAGGCAACCGCTGAGCAGGGCGACTGAACCAACGGCGCTGACGGTGGACAGGGCTGCGCGTCTCGAGATCAGTTTCATGCTGTAAAGCTTAGCGACCCCGCGTGAGCGCTGCGGTAGCGCAGCATCCGGTATTCTGCCCCGCATGAACCCGCCTCATTCGTACTGGTCGTGGCGCACGCTCGCCAACGGGGCGCTAACGAAGCCCGGCATCGCAGGCTACCCGCACGTGGAGCCAGCCCAAGAATTGCTGCTCGAGGCAACCCAAGACTTGACAGGCGCTGGTCGGGCGCTGGATTTGAGCGCGAGGGGCGGCGCGGTGGCGCTGCGGCTGCGCGAGAACGGCTGGGCGGTCGCCGCGACCGATGAGGGCGCTGCGAGTCTCGCGGCACTGCACAAACTCGAGCTGACGGACGCTGGCGGTCAGGCTGAGCTGGTTTGCCTGATGCTGAGCGCCGAGCGCGGCAACGCTCGAGTACAGGCGCAGATCGCGCAGGCATGGTCGCGCACGGCGCTGAGCGGCGTGCTGCTGCTGGCGGGCGATAAAGACAAGGGGTTCGAGCGGTATTTTAAGCAAGCCGTGCAAATCTTCGGGGGCGGCGAGATCGTCCAGCGCGGCAACGGCTACCGCGTGGCGCGGCTCGTGAAAACCAAGCTCGAGCCGCCTGTGACCCCCGAGGCGCAGCACTTCATCATCTCGGCTCGAGGGCGCTCAGTGCGCTGCTCAGCCCAGCCGGGTGTCTTCGCGTCCGGCAAGCTGGACGCTGCCAGCGCCGTGATGCTCGAGCATCTGCCCAATGCGTCTGGCAAGCGCGTGCTGGACATCGGCGCGGGCTACGGGGCGCTTGGGGTGACACTGGCGCTCGAGGGGGCAACGGTGACGATGCTCGAGAGCGACGCTTTGAGCGTGCAGAGCTGCGTGGAGACACTGGCGCTGAACGGTCTGATTGGCTCAGTGCTGCACTCGGACGTGGACGCAAAGCTGCCCGCCAACGCACGATTCGACTGGGTGGTGATGAACCCACCGTTTCACGTCGGACGCGATTTGAAGCTCGAGGTCGCCCTCGAGTTCATCGCTGCCGCTGGGCGGCACTTGGGCGCTGGCGGCGAGGTCTGGCTGGTCGCCAATCACTTCCTGCCGTATGAAGCCCCACTCGCTGAACTGGGGGTACTCAACGTCGTGACCCTCGAGCGTGGCTTCAAATTACTGCATGTGACGAGGGTCTGAACCGCTCGGGCGCAAACAGACGAGATTCGCAAGAAACCGCTGACAACACAATGCTTGTCAATTGGTCTATGCTCAGGTCTACACAATTCTAGAGGGGGACATCATGAAGACGAAATTCGGGCTGGCGATTCTCGGTTTGGCGCTCGTGGCGTGCAACGCCAACAACGTTCAGGAGCTGGACGAGTACCCCGTCCAACCTGTGGGTGCTTTGCAAACGCTGGGCATCAGTGGCAGCGACTTAAAAAGCGCCAAGATTTCCACGGCGCTGTCGATCATTGCTGGGGTGCGCGGCGGCACTGGAGTGCGTCCACAGGCGGTCACGGGCGGGATTCCATCAGCCTTTTCGTTCGGTGATCTGATCCCGATTGATGCGCTGTCGGATCAACCTGATTTACTGCTGCAAAAATTGCAGATGCTGGGACTCAAAGGCGGCAGTGTTTACGGTGGCGTGGTCTCTGGGCGGCTGCCGAAATCGGCGCTGGCGCTACTGAACGCCATTCCAGAACTGCGTTTCGCTCGGCCGGCCCTCGCCCGTCACAACAACGCCGTGCCGACGCGGGGCGTGGTCGTTTCACAAGGCGCGACCGCGATGAAATCCGATGTCGCCCAGAGTCGCTACGGGGCGTATGGCTCGAACGTCAAGGTTGGTGTGCTCTCTGATTCCTTCAACAGTTACGACGCCGATGCCAATGGCGGCCCAGTACTGACGACGGCTGATAAAGACATCGCCAGCGGCGACTTACCGGCTGCGGGCGTGCAGGTCATTCAGGAAAGCCCAACGCCTGCGGCCGACGAGGGCCGGGCCATGGCCCAGATCGTGCACGATGTCGCGCCCGACTCGCAGATCGCCTTCGCCACCGCCAATGGTGGGCAGGCGAACTTCGCCAACAACATCACCCGGCTGGCAGACGCTGGCTCGGACGTAATCGTCGATGATGTGGTTTACCTCGCCGAGCCGTACTTCCAAGATGGCATCATCGCGCAGGCCGCTAACGCCGTTTACCAACGCGGAATTCCGTATTTCTCGAGCGCCGGCAATCAGGCCAAAGCCTCGTATGAAGCGCCTTATATGGCATCCGGGAAAGACTTTTTCGGTTGCGAACTGCACGACTTCCAAGTCGGCAGGCGCATTGACACACTGCAAAAGTACACGCTGCCAGCGGGTCGTGCGCTGCTGATCTTCCTGCAATGGGACGAGCCGTTCGCCTCGGTCACGAAGGGCGGGCGCGGCTCGGCGAGCGATCTGGATTTATTCGTTTTGGACGACAAGGGGCAGTTGATTCAACCGAATCCCGATCTGGGGCAGTTCCCGATTTCAGCCGACAATAACCTGAACGGTGATCCGCTCGAGGCTGTGCAGTACATCAATTACGGCGCTGCACCGATCACATTAAACATCGCTATCACCAAATGCGCCGGGCCCAATCCGCAGCGCCTGAAGTACATCAATTTTGAGAGCGGTGCGCCGCTCGAGTTCGACACGCAATCCGGGACGCTGTTCGGTCACGCCAATGCGCGGGGTGCGGCTGGCATCGCCGCTTCGCGCTACACCACGCCGCTAACTTTGGAGCCGTTCTCGTCACGCGGCGGCGTGCCGATTCTGCGCGACCTGAGCGGCAACCGCACCTTCGATTTCCGTTTCCAGCCGCGCCTGACGGGGCCCGATGGCGGCGACACGACGTTTTTCTATGCGCTCTCTGGAGATTTTGACAAGACCGGTTATCCGAACTTCTTCGGCACGAGCGCGGCCGCTCCGCACGTCGCGGGCGTGGCCGCGCTCGTGCGCGGCGTGCGTCCAGAGCTTTCGCCAGAGGCGATTTACACGCTGCTGGGCGCAACGGCTGACAAAATCAGTTCCAAGGTGTTCGATATCGATTCTGGCTTTGGGTTCGTGCGTGCGGATCGTGCGGTCGGAGTAGTAGCTGGATTTCGCCCCTAAAGTACAGTGAGTCAGACAGCGACCGACAGCGCACAATTGTTCGCGCTGTCGGTGTTTTGCCTGCGCCGAAACTCGAGACGAAATATAAATGCTTCGCGTTGCATGCAGACTTAACTCAAGGCGTTGGTGGCGCGATTCACGGCGAAGCTCGAGGATGCACCTGTGCGGCGGTTCTGGAGTCATCCGAATGAAAGCACTGCATTTTCCTAGACTCGAGTCGTGAAAAAAGCTTGGGTTGATGCACAGCGCCCGAAATGGTGGCCGCATTGCGGTATCATTGGGTGTTGCATGACCAAAAATTAGTCATGCTAAGCTCAAAACCCGAAAGGAAACAACTCACATGGCAGACGTATTTGCACAAGTCAAAGAGGTTATCGTCGAAAAACTCAGCGTGGACGCTGATAAGGTCACGCTCGAGGCGTCGTTCGTCGATGATCTGGGCGCGGACAGCTTAGAGACCGTCGAACTGATCATGGGTTTGGAAGACAAGTTCGGCGTGACGATTGCCGACGAGGACGCCGAGAAGATTCGTACCGTCAAAGACGCCGTGGATTACATCTCGACCAAGCAAGCCTGAAGCACCCAGAAGCTGAAACTGACCCGTAAAGGGTCAGTTTTTTATGGCCGGTGTTCCGACGGGCAAATCTTGGGGTAAACTACATTGTTTATGGGTCATCGAGTCGTGATTACAGGAGTGGGGCCCGTCACCCCCATCGGCATTGGGGCAGACGCGTACCACGCGGCGCAACTGGCAGGTAAAAGCGGGGTCAGGCTGATCACACGCTTTGACGCCAGCAAACTCAAATGCAAAATCGCCGCTGAGGTCGATGTGAACTTCAGCGCTTACGGCCTCGAGCCACGGGAACTCAAACGCATGGATCGCTACGTGCAACTGACCCTCGTGGCGGCAGAACTGGCCCGCATCGACGCGGGTATGGATCTGAGCGACTTGGAGGGGCCAGAGGTCGGTACACTGATCGGCACGGGCATCGGCGGCATGGAAACGTTTGAACAGCAAACGCGGGTGATGATCGAGCGCGGGGCTGATCGCTTATCGCCGTTTTTTATCCCGATGATGATTGCCAACATGGCTTCGGGTCAGGTCGCCATTAAGTACGGCGCGACCGGCGTGTCCACGACGGTCGTGACCGCGTGCAGTACCAGCACGGCCGCGCTGCATGACGCGTATCACTTCTTAAATCGCGGTGATTGCGAAGTGATGATCGTCGGTGGCGCGGAAGCAACCGTCACGCCATTGTCGATTGGCGCGTTCGGCAATATGGGGGCATTAAGCACCCGCAACGACTCGCCCGAAACCGCCAGCCGCCCGTTTACCGCCAGCCGCGACGGGTTCATCATGGGCGAAGGCGCGGGCGTGCTGATCGTCGAGACATTGGAGCACGCACAGAAACGCGGCGCACGGATTTACGCCGAGTTGCTCGGCGCGGGCTTGAGCGCCGACGCGCACCACATCACCTTGCCCGCGCCCGAGGGTCGCGGTTTGGCGCTAGCGATGACTCGAGCGCTGAAAAACTCCAAAGTCTCTTTAGGGCAAGTCGGTTACATCAACGCGCACGGCACGAGCACCGGCCCGAACGACCTGTTTGAAACCCAAGCGATCAAAGCCGTTTACGGCGATCACGCGCAGCGCTTGGCGATCTCGAGCACCAAATCCATGACCGGGCATTTATTAGGCGCGGCAGGCGCAATCGAAGCGATTGCGGTCGCGCAGGCACTGCACACGGGCATCCTGCCACCGACAATCAATTACACCGATCCCGACCCGCTATGCGATTTGGATTACATCCCCAACAAACCGCGCGAAATGCAAGTCGAATACGCGATGTCGAACTCGCTGGCCTTCGGTGGGCAGAACGCCAGCGCGGTCTTCAAGCGCTTCACAGACTGATGCAGCTCGAGGCGATTGGCTCGGGATTTGCAGGGCGACCTGCACGGGCGAACAAAGTGTGTGTTGCACGCATGGGCGTGACGTTCGCCCCTACAAAATTTGGTTTTAAAGCGGCTGACTCGAGACGTGACACGATATTGGCGTGGGGCTGCGCGGTTGTAGGGGCGAGCGGTGAACAGCCCCGACGGTTGGGCGCTCATACCGTCAACGAATTGCGCGGGCGAAGCGCCCAAGCCCGTCAGGTGCTGCTTCAAGGGCAAGACACACAAGGTTCGCCCCTACGAACCCTGATCTCGAGACTCGAGCATTGCTCGGGGTTCAGCCGATGATTCCCGATGATCTGATCCAGATCGGCGCGTTCACCGCACCGCACGGTCTGCACGGCGCGATCAAACTCCGCGCCATCGGTCAGCCGGACGCGTTGCTCGAGTTGCGGCGCGTCTACATCCCGAACAAAGGCTGGCTAGGCGTCAAGCAGGTTGTCCTGCACGATGTCGTCCCCGTGCTGATGCTGGCGGGCGTGAACAGCCGTGAGGACGCGCTGGCGCTGCACAGCGTTGATGTGTACGCCGAGAAAATGGCCGTGCATCTCGAGCCGGACACGTTTTACTACCACGACCTGATCGGGCGCTCAGTAATCGCGCCGGACGGCTCGAGTTTAGGAGTGATTGCGAGCATGATCGACACTGGCGTGCAGGATATTCTGGTCGTCAGACACAATGAGCGCGACGTGCTCGTGCCGCTGCAAGCGCCGTATGTGCGGGTGCTCAAGGAGAACATAGAGATTGAACCCATCAGCGGTTTGTTCGATGACTCCTAACCGCGTTCGCTCGGGGAGACAGGCATGAAATTCAGTGTGCTGACGCTGTTCCCGCAGTTATTAGAGCCGTGGCTGCGCGAGGCAATCATCGGTAAAGCGGCTGCGCGAGGCTTGCTGGAGTTTGACCTGCGCGACATCCGCAGCGTGGCAACCGACAAGCACCGCACGGTCGACGACTCGCCATACGGCGGCGGCGCGGGCATGGTGATGCGCGTGGACATCATCGCTAAGGCATTGGAGGGCATCGACGCCGATGAAGTCGTGATGCTGACCCCGGCAGGCGAGCGGTTCACGCAATCGACAGCGCTCGAGTTCGCTGGGAAAAAGCACATCGCGTTGCTCTGCGGGCGCTACGAGGGTTTCGATGCTCGAGTTGAAAAGTTGGTGACGCGTGAAGTCAGCCTCGGGGATTTCGTGATGATGGGCGGCGAGGCGGCCGCAGCCTGCATCATCGAAAGCGTCACGCGCTTGATTCCCGGCGTGCTGGGCGACGCGGACTCGCACCGCGCCGACAGTTTCTCCGATGGACTGGCACGCGGCACAGGCTCGAGCGGCTTACTGGATTACCCCGAGTTCACGCGACCGATCACCTTTGCTGGGGAAGCTGTACCTGATGTACTGACGAGCGGCAATCACGCCGTGATCGCCGCATGGCGACGCCGACAAGCCTTAGTGCGAACCCTCGAGCGCCGCCCAGACTTACTGCCGCACGCGGGTCTGACCTCGAGCGACGCGGGCGTGCTGCTCGAGTTGGGTGTTGGTGCTGTTCAGCTCGAACAGTGGGGCGTGGAGTTGCCAAAGGCGAAGAAGCGGCGAAAGGCGAAGGGCGAAAGGCAAAGGGAACAGCCGCCGCTCGAGGGGCTGGTTGTGGACGGTGAAAATTCGTGACGCTGAAATTTGAATTTACACACCACGCCAATATTCAAATGGTGTTTCGCAAAGTCTCCGAGGCCCAAGTCAGGTACTGCGTGCTTCACCCTGATCGCACAGAGCCAGACCGATATGACCCTACGGTATGACCCTACGGTAACGGTTGCAACACGTGAGACAAGCCCTGAGACGTTTTTGAAGGTGTGGTATCGTCTCAAGAACGGTGAGGCAGTGATTACAACTTGCTTGGTCATCACACTCAGACGCGAACGCACCGAAACGACGAGCAAAACTAAAAAACGAGCGAAAAGGGGTAAGCGATGATGCAAATTCAATACGATGAACGAGCGAATGCAATGTTTATCCGTTTTCGGGCGGGTAAATCGTTTCGCACAGAAGAACTTGCGGGCGGTCTAGCTGTCGATTACAACAAAGCGGGAAAAATGATCGCAGTCGAGGTTTTGAATGCGAAAAAGTACCTGTCCAATGGGGGCGTCAAAGTTCCCGAGCGCATCCTCAAACTCGCGCAGTGAGCCACTGCTCGAGGGGCTGGCTGCGGACGGGGTTGAGCCAGCAGCTAGAAGCCAGTCGCTAAAAGCGTCGTCGGCGTGCTGGTTTTCACAAACACCACCGCGTCGAACTCGAGCGGCAGTGTGGCAGTGTAGCTGTACCAGTCAGGAGTCGGTGTCTCGAAGCTGGGCAGGGCTTGTGGGACGATGTAAAAGGTCTTTGGTTGCCAAAGCCATGCGCTGTCGCCCGTGCGGGGGACGCGCAGCGGTAGCAGGAACGCTTCCAAGCCGCTCGAGCTAAAAATTTGCTCATAGCTGCCACTGACGGGCGCAGAGAGGCGCTGCTCAGTCGGGTTGGCGGTCAGTCCCAAGGCGGCAGTCGTCAGTGAGCGCACGAGGTCAGTACCGACGAGTTGCACGTTGAAGCTGCCTGTGGCGAAGCTGGTGGCGATGGTCACATATCCAAGTCCGTAGCGTTCGCGCAGGTAAGCACCGAACGGCTTCCAGCCGAAGGTCATGGTCGGCGTGAAAGTCACGTGCCCGTTGTGCGCCCAAACCACGATCTTTTGCTTGTAGGTCTCTTCCAGCCACGCGATGTTGTCGGCAATCGCGCGGTCGCGCACGGCGTTGGCGTCCATGTCCACTCGCAGCAGTCGCGCCTCGAGATACGCGTGCTCTTGGGTCAGCACGTCACTGACGTGCAGCACTTCACGGTACTCGAGGTCGTTTGACCGAGCGATCAGTGCGGCGCGGCGGTTCTCCAAGATTTGGCGCACCGTGCGAATGTTGCCCGCGCATCGTTTGGAGCCATCCAAACCCCTTGCCACGTAGCGAGCCACGCCGAGCGTGTTGCTCAAGGAAAAGCGGATGCAGCCCAGCAAATCCTCGACCCGTGAGACTTGATCGCTGGCCTGCGCCTCCAAGTACCCCGTGACCCAATCCACGGCGCTCACGGGGTCTTGCAAGTCAATACCAGTGAACCGCAGCTTGACGGCGCTGCTGGCGTTATACGTTCGCATCCACTCGAGCACCGTCAGCATCTGCGCCGTGCGCCACGGCCACGCCAGCCGAGCGTAGCGCGTCAGCAGCGCTTTGGCGTCGCCCGCACCGCCCTGCACATACGCGTTCAACTCCCGCGCTCCAGCCCACGAGGTTTCCAGCGCGAACACCGTGAAGCCTTGCTCACGCACCAGATACTCGAGCATCCGCGCCCTGACTTGCGTGAATTCTGCCGTGCCGTGCGTCGCCTCGCCCATCGCCACGATTCGCGCCTCGCCGACGATAGCAGCCAGCGGTTCGAGGTCAGTCAGGCTCGAGCTGAGATCAAGCGATGTGATCGGCGCAGCGTTTTTTTGCAGGTACTCGAGTGGCGTGGCGAATGCCAAACTCGAGGTGGCGCTCAGCAGCAGGGCGATCAGCCAGCGGGTCATGCCGCTCACGATACGCGCTTCTGAGTTTGTCTGCACTGGCTCTTTGACCACCGTAGTCGAAGGTGAGCAGCGAACCCCCGATGCGCTCGCCGCTCGGCTTCACCCTGCGGTTCGACATCTCGCCGGGACGGTACTCGAGAAACGATCGTTGCGAACAGCGTTGCGCTCGAGATGCGCCCTCGTGCCCGTCACCAAGAGTTACCGTGGCAACTCCGCGAGTCGGTGACAGGAAATCGCTGACTTCGCTCTGCTGGGATCGATAATCTGATGATGGGCTTCAACGAATCGGGGGGGCGTACAACAACCCGCCCTGCAAGTACCCGGCGTTCAGGCGGCGTGGCAGGTTGAGCTTCGTCTTCGGGCCCAAGTTGCGGTCAAAAATCTCCCTGTAATTCCCGACCGCCCTGATGACACTCACCGCGAAATCGTTGTTCAGCCCGAGGCCCTTGCCGCTGTTGCCTTCCAAGCCTAGGAAGCGCCGAACGACCGGATCGGGGCTGCTTTTGAGTGACTCGAGGTTGCGGCTGCCGATGTTCAGCTCCTCGGCGTAGATCGTGGCGTAAACGACCCAGCTCACGACATCGCGCCAACGGCTGTCGTTCTGAGCCACGAACGGCGCGAGCGGCTCCTTACTGATGATCTCACCCAAAATTCGGTAGGCGTCCGGGTTGGCGGACAAGGCTTTGCGCGAGGCCAGCCCCGAGGAGTCGGTCGTCACCGCGTCGCAGCGCTCCTGATCGAAAGCGGCCATCACTTTGTCGAAATCTTGGTAGGTGACGACTTTTATTTGTTGCTTGCGCTGCCGAAAGAAATCGTTGATGTTCTGTTCCGTGGTGGTTCCCTGATTGGTGCAGATCGTAGCTCCTGCCAAATCATTGATGCGTTTGACGGCGCTCTTGACACCAACCATGACGCCCTGCCCGTCGTAGAAGTTAACGGGCCCGAAGTCCACACCAACCTCCCCGTCGCGGCTCGAGGTCATGGTCGAGTTGCGAAACACCACGTCCACCTCGCCGGATTGAATCGCCGTGAAGCGCACAGCGGCCGTGAGGCTGACGAAATCGACCTTGCTGGCGTCCCCGAACACGGCGGCGGCCACAGCTTTGCAAAAGTCAATGTCGAAGCCGCTGTACTTGCCGCTGCTGTCTAGAAAACCAAAGCCGGGTAGAAGGGCATTAACGCCGCAAATCAGCTTCCCGCGCTTTTTCACGGTCTCTAAACGAGTGGCGGGCACGGCGGGCTGCGCGAAGCTGAAGGTGGCAACGGATGCAGACAGTGCGCTCAGAGCGAGTGCGCTGAGCCAGAACGGTTTGAGCTTCATAGTGATCTCCATGGTTGGCGCGATGTTGTGGGCCGTGTCGCTTGATCCCCAGTCATGACTAGGGCTTCGTTACCGAGTTTGACCTATCTAGAAAAAGACGTTTGCGGGCAATCGAGTGCGTCAATGACGAAGGTGTACGGTCGTTGGATCATGTCATCAGCAGCATCGGATGCGAGACACCCGACTCGAGACTGACGGTTTTTGTCAGCGGATCGCTCGGGGTCTGTGGGTTGGTGCGCCCCGCTTCGCTTCCCGGTGGAACAACGCCAAACGGCTCGAGAGGCGTTTCACGATCCGCCATGCGTTCAGCGGGTAATCGGCGATGTGTGGTTCATCGTCGTCGCCTTCGGGCAGATCACCAGCGGATTCCAATTGGCGAACAAGTCAAATGGGTTGTACTGCCAAACCCAAAGGTGCAGCGCGTAAAAGGGCTGCGGCAAGAGGGTCGTGTTCAGTGAGAACTCGCGCCCCAGCAAGGTCGGGGCCGCTTTGTGACCCGCGTCGTGCCACGCTTTTTGGAACACCAAGTACTCCAGCCCCACGAGCCGCAGTGAGCCGTCGGCTCGAGGTTCGTACATCAGCGCCTCGGGTTGCAGCGGGTCGAGCTGGGGATCACTCAGCAGCGCCGCGTTGGTGTAGTGCAGGCCCTGTGCACCTTGGGCACTGCTCATGCAATCCATGAATTTCTCGTAGCCCGCTTTGATCGCCGCGTTGACGTTCTCGAAACGCGCTAGGCTGCCGCGAACCTGCGAGAGTTGCTCTATCGTTGGTTGCGGCGAGTACTGCGCCAGTCCCCACGCGCTGAGTCCGGCCACGACCACGCTGACGGCGATGATCCATCTGTTCATGTCGTTCTCCTTATTTTGTGTTGAGCGCAAATCTGTCGCGTCACCATTCGGGGTTATCTATCGGTAGAAGTACGGATCCAGCACGCTGACCAGCGTGATGCTGTCCAGCGGTAGACCGTTGCGTTCGGCCGCCCGGCGGATGGCTTCGGGATTGGGGCTGTCGTAGATGCAGTAGGTTTTCTGGTGATTCTCGGTGACGTAGGAGTGCAGCCACGTCACACCACCCTCGGCGTTTTTGCCAACGATATTGAGGCAGGCGGCTGTTCCATCGGCGCTCATTGGAATCTCGGGACCAGCGGGGAAGGTGCGTTCGACCAAGTAACGGGGCATGTTTCTCCTGTAATAGTTCCGGGTGATTCGGCTGAAAGGCGCTCAAAGCTAGCTGGGCGGGTCATGGCGCTCGCAAAAATATGGCGCTCGAGCGATGCGAGGGTTCGCGGATCAGGTCACAACGCATTTCTTGGCAG
The DNA here is from genome assembly GCA_025359505.1 of Deinococcales bacterium. GTDB lineage: Bacteria > Deinococcota > Deinococci > Deinococcales > JAAFIG01 > JANYHH01. The sequence continues at coordinate 1,895 of JANYHH010000085.1, read as the reverse complement.
CGAGGCGCTTCACGACAAACGCTGGAACAGCACGCAGGCGGCCGTCTCGAGTCCGGTGTCGACGTCGGTCACGTCCACCTCGAGCAGGTCGCTGTCCGCTCTGAGCCGGGCGCGAAACTTGGCGAAGACCTCTTCCAGATGGCGGGCGCGGATCAGCCCACTGACCTCGCCGTCCGGGTGGATCACACCGATCACCAGCAGCAGCGGCTCGTCATCGGCGCTGAACGACCCTTGCAAGCGGCCCGCGCTGTCCAAGTGCAATTCCAGAACGCACTCGAGATCCCAGACGCGGGCCACGTACCGTCCGGGTAGGCTCGCGTCAGCGGTCGGCTGGTCTGACTTGGGGACTGGTTCCCTCGAGACCTCCGCACCTGAAGGATCGGAGTCGTCACTCCCTGCATCTTCACCGCCTCGATGTGTGGCTGCCATCGCTGCCCGCCCCCTTTTTTTGCGGTCGCTCGAGTCTCGCGTCTGTGCTGAACAGTGGAGCGCAGTTCGTGATGGGGGCGCACTCAGCGCCTTTGAAGTTCAAGTGATCGCCACGAGGTTCGGTTCCAGAGGCTGGTTTCGGCACGCTCATGTCAGCGAACAAGCTGTCGTCTCGAGATCGAGTCCCAAAGAAATACGGTTTGGTAAACCCGTTTCGTAGCGCTCGAGAACACCGTTCAGTCAGGTGCTCTCGAGCGCGGCTTTGTCTAAATCGCTGTCTGGATCGTCGCTCGTCAGGGTGCAAACTTTCCCGATCAGCTCGAGGTATTCAGATCTACCCGCGACGGGTTGTGGCGCTCTTAATGATCCTCACTCACTTGCCGACGATGATGTCAGGCACGGCTCCTTTGGGCAGCAAGTACGTCACGGACACTGCCGCCTTGACGCTGCCCTCGTTGCGGGCCTCGTGAATTTGGCCGACGGCCTCGTTCCAACTTTGGCCCGCACTGTACGTTTTGCTGACGCCGTTCTGGATCAGCGTGATCTGACCTTCGATCACCATCGCCACGACCGGCCCGCCGTGCGAGTGCAGGGGGAAGACCGCGCCGGGTGGGAAGTCCACCACGACCACCATGGCTTTGAAGTCCTTGGGCATGGTCAGGTTGTCGTAGGTGGCGGCCCAGCGGGCCGAGGGTGCGGTTTGGGCAGCGAGAACCGTGCCGATTACGAGTACCAAGGTGTTCAGAACGATCATGGCGTGTATTGACGTTTTCATATCAAACCCCTGTTCATTTTTTCTGGGCGGACGGGCTGGTTCAAAGGCGACAACCATGTCCTATTCGAGAGATTTCGTGCGATTCCCCGCTGCGGCGGTGAGCTAATACAGTGTCAAGCAATCAGCGTGGGTGGCAACATCTGAGTCGTTTTCGTAGGGGCAAACCTCGTGTTCGCCCACAGGTAGCGCCGCAGATTTAAAGTAAGAGAAGACGACTGTTGGCAGTTTCTCTAATCACCTGTAAAATATCGTTTGACGCTGTGCTTGGTGCTACTTACGAACCGCGATCACCTCGAGATACTCGGATTCGTAGCGCGTCGCGCCGCCCGTGGCGGTGTTGTGCCCCGTCCACAGCGCCTCGAGATCGCCTCGCAGGGTCGCTTGCCCGGCTTCGTCCAATGCAGCAAAGGCCCGGTTCATCGGGCCGTAGAAGCTGCGGTAGAACTCTGCGGCTTCGGACGGCGGGAAGGTGTAGTAGAACGGGTACTGGCGTTTCGTCAGGTGCAGCTCTGCGACTCTGTTTCCTAAGCGCTCACGCACGACTGCTGCGTTGCCCCACAGCAGCGGCGATGGCATCAGCGGCGATGGTGGCACGTGCTTACCGATGACCTTGAACATCTGCCCGATAAAGCTTTCCGGCGTCCAGTTGCCCATGACAATTTGACCACCCTTGCGGCAGACTCGGGTCAGT
>JANYHH010000075.1 GCA_025359505.1 Deinococcales bacterium | reverse complement strand
ATGTCAATGAGTTTGTGAAGCTTGCTGGGGTGTTCGCGGCGCGGGTCAGGGAAGTCTTGGAAGTGTTCGATGATGCTGGGAATAGAATTGTTTTTCATGCACTCAAGCTAGCAAGTTACTTGGTGCGTTTGCCCTAGGTGGGATCGAGTTCAAACAGGTGGTCGTAAAACAAGCTGGCGGCAGCCGATGAAATCTTTTGCACCTCGGTGAAGCTTTGCTGCATGAGTTCAACCTGACGCGCATTCATGCGTTCACCGTTTCTATGATCGAGCGTTGCCGCTCGGGGTCGCGGGTTGTGCAAGTCAGCAGGCTCGAGGCCAGCAGGGAGGTGAGGATCAAACGGGTGATGTTCATTGGGGTTCTCCTTAGAAGCGACACAACGGTCTGTGGTCGGTCTCGAGCCTGTGGTCGGTCTCGAGCCTATGAATCGGAGGGCGGTCAGGCGAAGCTCGAGCTGCGAGTTGGTTGAGAGAGAGTCCTGATTGCCGAATTGGGATTCAGCGCGTAGCCGCATGGTGCGAAGGCGTTGGGCGGGGGATCTCGAGCAGCAATGAAGGGCTTCGGGCTGACTGCCAACGGGCTTTCGTTCATTTCAACCCCGATCCGTGTTCCAAGCGTCCGAGCCGGGCGAGAAAATCGCTCAGCGCGAGCGGCGTCTCGAAGCTGATCGCTTGACTGAGCGCCGCGCCGTCGAGTGTCGCCCGCCACACGTGTTCGCGGCTTTGCGGCGTCAGCCGCAACTCGAGCCAGAGGTCGTCCGAAGTGCGCGGGCTGGCGGTTGGGTTCATGGAACTCCCGGAGACTGGGGAAACTGCGGGCGTTGACTCGAGGCGGGCATGGGCGCGGTCAATCCCCGGCACTGGGAGCGGTGTGCGCCAGATGCAGGGCGGGTGATGACCTGCGCGTCGCGCCGCGCATCACCCGCCAGACAATTTGCGGCGCGAACAGGCTGGCGGGTGGCTGGGTCAGGTTGGCGACGCGGTGAAACGCCACGGTCAGCACCGGGTCGCGCCACGCGGCGCACAGCAGCCAGCCGATGTACGCGTTGAGCGGACGCACCTCCGGCCCGCGCCGACCAACGGTTTCTGCGAAGGCGAAATCGGCCGTCGCCGCGAGCGTCCACGCGGTGTCCACGACCCGCGCAGCGCTTCTAAAAAACCGCTGCCAGAGCCGCTGTGTACCCTCCGCTAAGCATTCCCCCAACGCCACCGCCTCGAGACTCGCCACGGTCATGCCCTGCCCGAAGATCGGGTTGAAGCTGCACAGCGCGTCGCCGAGCACCAAGTAGCCCGTTGGAAAGGCCCGCAGTTTTTCATAGTGGCGGCGCAGGCTGGCGGGGTATTTGTACGGCACGATCTCGGAGATTGGTTCGGCGTGCGCGATCAGCTCAAACAGATCGGTGGTTGGCAACCTCCGTGCGAACTCGAGGAAGCCGGCCTCAATGATCGGCGGGTGATCGCCGTGCATGCCGATCAGCGTCACCGCCCAAGACTCACCTTCCTGCGCCAGCGCGACCGCGCCACGCGCTTGCAGCGGCGCGTGCGGCGCGACGATCAGCAGCGTCCGTCCGCCGAGATCGCCCTCAGCGCGGCGATAGTGGCGGGTCGCATAGGCCATGTTGACGCCGATCTCGCTGACCGTGGGCGGCGCAAAGCCGTTGCGCTCGAGCCACGCTGAACTCCTCGAGCCGCGCCCGCTGGCATCTACCACGAGGTCAGCGCTCAGATATTCGTCGCCGCTGCCCCGATTGAGGGTCACGCCGATCACGCAATGAGCGCCGTCCATCACCGGGCTGAGCACGCTGACGCCAGTCTCGGCGCGGACGTTGCCCAAGCGCAGCACGCGCATTCGGACGACCGCCTCGAGCGCGGGACGGCTGAGGCTGACGCCGTGCAAATCAGATGGTGCGGGCCTCAGGTAGCCGCCGTTCTGGAACCAACCGCCGTCGCTCGTGACATCGAGAAACAACGCGCCTGCCGAGCGCAGGTCGGCGTCAATATTCGCAAAAAAACGCTGTAAGACCCGGTAGCCCGCGCTCAGCAAGCCGTGCGGATGCTGACCTTGCGGCACGCCCCGCCGTGGCTGCGGGGTCTGCGGGAACGCGTCGCGCTCCAAGATTGTCACGCGCTCATAGCGATCCGCGAGGACTCGAGCCGCCAGCAATCCGCCGATGCTGGCTCCAATGACGATGGCGTGCTTGCCGATGGGTGATTTGTGCTTCATGGCGACCTTTCGTGATGCTCGAGCTAGGGGCTGGTGGTCTGGCGGCGCGGACTGGGGTGGGGCTGCTGGTCGAGACCGCCGCTCGGGTCAGGAGTTTGCGGTGGGGCAGCCTTACGGCTCGAGCCGGCTGCGCTTTAAGGTTTGATGGGCGCAGACCTCATGGTCGGGAACGAAAGCTGACCTCCGCCGCGCAGTGTGCAGGGAGCGGCGTAGCTTGGGCGTAGCCTGCAAGTTGCCACAAGCGCGACGCGTCGTTGACGGCTCGAGGACGGCTTCACGCGGGTCTGGTGAGCGCACCGTGTCATCATGGCGCGTGCATCGCGGCGCAGCGGCGGGGGTCGGACTCGAGCTGCACTTGTTCGGTCGCCCTGAAGTGCATTTGGCCAGCACTGTGCTGAACGTACCCGTGCGAAAACTCCTCGGGTTGCTGGGGTATTTGGCGGTCGAGGGCGCTGGCTCGAGGTCGCAACTGGCGGGTTTGCTGTGGACGGAACTCGACGAGTCGAGTGCGCGGCGCAACCTGCGTCAGCGGCTCTACCGCATCGCGCCGCCGGAACTGGCCGCGTTCGTAATCGCGGATGCCGACCGCGTTTCGCTCTCCGCACAGGTCTCGAGCGACGTGGGCGCGTTCGGGGCGGCGCTGGAGCGCGAGGATTTCGAGGCGGCGGTTGCCTTATACGCGGGCCCGCTGCTGGACGGACTAGAACTCGAGGAGGCGAGCGGGTTTCACGAGTGGCTGGACGCCAAGCGCGACCTGCTCGAGCGGGCCCACGGGCGGGCGCTGGCAGGCTGGGCAGCGCAGCTCGAGGCGAATGGCGAACTGCGCGAGGCGCTGGATCAGCACCTGTGCTTGATCGCGCTCGACCCGCTGCTCGAGTCGCATCAGCGTCAAGTCATGCGGCTGCGGGCCGTGCTGGGCGAGCGGGCCGAGGCGCTGTCCGGCTTCGAGCATTTTCGGACATTACTGAGCAGCGATCTGGGTTTGGAGGTGATGCCGGAAACGCTGCAACTCGCGGCGGAGATTCGCGGGCGCAGCCGATTAGAGCCGCACAAGCAACCGCAAAAAACCGCGCAGCGGCTGCCCGCGCTGATCGCGCCGATGATCGGACGCGAGGACGCGCTGCGGCGGCTCGAGGACGCTTGGCGCGAGGATCAGATCGTCTTCGTCAGCGGCGAGCCGGGGGTTGGTAAAAGCCGCTTGCTGGCTGAATTCGCTGCGGCGAAGTCGGTGCTGTACGCCAGTGGCAGCGCCGGGGACGTGCGCGTGCCGTTTTCCACGCAGGTGCGCTTGCTGCGGCGACTGCTGGAAGCGCACCCGAGCGTCCGTCTGCCGCGCTGGGTGCGCGGGGAACTCTCCAAAATCATGCCCGAGCTGGGCGGCGAGTCGCCTTCCAGCGGGGTTGAAGCGCGAATCCGGCTGTTCGACGCCTGCGCCGAATTTGTGGCGCTGGTATCCAAGGCGGCGGACACGTACATCGTGGACGACCTGCAATTTCTGGATGCAGAGAGCTTCGAGATCGGGCTGCACGTTCATAGCCGGCTCGCGGAGCGCGGACAAGCGAAACGCCAAGTCCTCGCGTACCGCAGCGGTGAACTCAGCCCCGCGATGAATGCGATGCTCGAGGGCGCACTGATGTCCGGGCGAGCGGTCGAGATTCGGCTCGACGGGCTGGACGAGGGAGCGGTGCGCGTCCTCGTTCAGACGCTGTTTGGCGCTGATGAACCCGTGCTGTTCGCACGGCGCTTGCACCGTGCGACTGGCGGCAACCCGTTTTTCGCCTTGGAGACGCTGAAATCACTGGTCGAATCCAGCGCCCTCGAGCGCAACGACCGCGGTCAGTGGAGTACGCCGTTCGACAACACCACCCGCGAGTACAGTGAATTGCCAATGCCGAGCAGCGTGCTGGCGGCGGTGCGCGAGCGCGTCGCCCGCCTCGGCGCGGGGGCGACGCGGCTGTTAGAAGCCGCCAGCCTCGCCGGGGATGGGTTCACGCTCGACGATCTGCGAGCCGCCACGACATTGACCGAACTCGAGGCGCTGGAAAGCTTGGAGTCTGCCCTCGAGCTGCGGTTGTTGGAGCATCAAGGACTCGGCTACCGCTTCGCCCACGACCTCGTGCGCGAGGCGCTGGCGCTGGGGTTGAGCGCGGAGCGCCAGCGCCTGCTGCACCGCAAATTGGCGGAAAGCTTGGAGCGACGCAGCGCAGCGCCCGCCCGGATCGCGGATCACCTCGAGCGGGCGGGCTTGCGGGCGGCCGCCGCCCCGTGGCGCGTGCGGGCGGCTGAGGACGCCAGCCGCGTCTACGCGCACCGCGAGGCCCTGCATGAACTCGAGCTGGCGCTGGAGGACGGCGCAGCACCGTTTGAGCTGCACCTGCGCCGCGAAGCGCTGCTCGAGACGATGGGCGATTCCGAGGGGCGTGCGGCGACGATAGAGCGGCTGGCAGACCTCGCGGGGATTGATGCGGGGCTGGGCGTGCAGGTCGCGCTCGTGCGGGTCGCGTTTCTAAACCAGCGCTTCGCCTTCGCCGAGGCGTTTCGGATCGCCTCGGCGGTACTGGAGCGTGCAGACACGCTGACGCAGGCGCAACTCGGCGCGGCGCTGATCGGCGGCGGCGAGGCGCTCGTGCGGATGGATCGGGTATTGGAGGCCGAAACTTGGTACGGTCGCGCCATTGCGCTTGGCGACGCGCTGCCGCGCACGGTGATGGCGCGGGCGCACTCCGGGATTCGGGTCTGTGCCGTGTTTCGCGGCGATTACGCGCTGGCGCTGGATTACATCAGCGCCAGTTTGGAAGACGCCCGCGCAGCCCGCGACCGCAGCGGCGAGGCCCACGCGATCATCGGCATCGGGCGCATCCAGACGATGACCGGCCAGTACGCGGCTTCGGAGGCAGCGCTCGAGGCGGGCCGGACGCTCGCCCAAGCCATCAGCGCGACGCACGAGGAACTCCACGCCCTCTACGCACTGACCGCACTCCATTCGCTGTGCGGAAGGTTCCAGCGGTGCTTTGAGACTTATACGCTGGCGCACGAACTCAACGCCCGCATCGGCAACGTCGGACTGGCGATTGGTCTCGAGGTTTACCGCGCCCGCGCCCTGCGCGACGCCGGCCAGCTCGGCGAGAGCGTCGCGGCGATCGCGGCAGCCGTCGCGGGGGCTGCCCAAAGTGGGGCGCTGGAACTGCTGACTGTCGCCCGCCGCGACGAGGCGCACCTGTTTTATTTACTGGGTGATGCCGCGCACGCCGCGCCGCTGCTGAGGGCCAGTTTGTCGGCGGTCGCGGGTGAGAACCTGCGCTCGATGCGCCCCGGTCTGCACGCCGAACTCGCCCGCTGCGGGCTGCGCTCAGGCGACCTTGAGGAGGTGCAGAATCACCTTGAGGCTGCCGAGAGCGATCAGCACCTCGCCTACGCCAGCGATCAGCGCGATCTGACCTTGACCCGCGCTGGCTTGTCGCTCCGGCACGGCGAGGCTCGAGCCGCACTGGACGCGACTGTGCTGAGTGACGAACTGCTGAACGGAGCGGCGCTGACCCACCGCGCCCGCGCCCTGACCCTGCGGCTCGAGGCGCTACAGCTCGCCGATCAATCCCCGCTCGAGACCGTCACATCAGCCCTCACTTGGCTCGAGACGGGCGAAGTTCCAGCGCTCGAGGGGCTGGACTTGCGCCGTGCTCTCGTCGCGGCGTTGCGAGGGCTGGGGCGCGACGACGAGGCGCGGGGCGTGCAGGAGAGCGCGGAGCGCAGCTTGGTGGCATTGCTCGCCTCGCTCAAGCCGCACCCAGCGTTACAAACGAGTCTGCGCGAGCAGTATCGTCCGTAGCCGCTGTGAACCCAAGCTCGAGTTGACGAGCGCTCGAGACCTCCCGCGTTCGGTTCACGAACGCGGGAGGTCATTGTCACGCAATGGATCAAAGGCTCGAGGCGGGAATCAATGCCGATTCGCAGCATCCATTCCCCCTCGAGCCACGCATCTCAGCCGGGAACGCCGACGGTGATCGTCACCGTGTCCGTGCCGGTCAGCCCCTCGGGGTCGGTGACGGTCAGTTTCAACGTCAGGCTCTTGGCGGGCGAACTGCTGAAGCCGTAGGTGGACGGTACGAAGCACGGGAAGGTGATGCCCTTGATGGTGCAACCGATCGGCGTGACGACGGTTTCGGTGTTGCCGACGATGCTCCAGACCACCCCGTAGAGGCTGCTCGGCGTGCCACCCGGATCGTTGAGGCTGTAGCTCAGGTACACGGGGGTACTGGGGTTCGCGTAGGTCTTGCCATCCCCCGGACTGCTGATCGTCACGACCGGCGGGCCGCTGATCGGTTTGGTGGTGACGTTGACGGTCAAACTGGCGTAGCCGCTTTGCCCGTAAGCGTCGGTTCCGCTCAAAGAAATCGTGCGCTGCCCGGTCGTGGTGAAGACCATCTTGAACGAGCAACCTGACCCCAGCGCGTCGCTCGAGTTGCTGCTCTTCCAGCTCAGCGCCGCGCACGGCAACGACCCGAACAAGCCGCTGCCGATGGTCGAATCCGCGACGAAATTGACGCTCGTGCTGTTCGCCCAGATTGTGCTGCCCGGTGCGGGCGCGGTGATGAAGACTTTGGGGTTGGCGTTGACGGCGTTGACGGTGATTTTGCTGCTGGTTTTCGCGCCGTCGCTGTCCGTGGCGGTGACGGTCACGACGCGCACGCCCGGCGAGTTGAAGCCCTTCGTGATGCTCGCGCCCGTGCCGAGTGGGCCGTCCACGTCCGAAGCCCAAGTGATCGTCGGCGCGGGGCCGTCGGCGTCGCTGGCGCTAGCCGTGTAGGTCAGGTCGGCCGCGAAGGGCGTGATGACGTTGTTGGCGGGCGCGGTGATCTGCACGCTCGGCGCGGAGTTCGGCGTACCTTTGAAGGCAGCGCTCGGTTTAGCGCTAAAAACCGTGACCTGCGTGAAGTACGCCTTGGCCCAAGTCACCGGGATGTAGATGAACCCGGCGTCACCCATGCAGTAGCCCCAAGAGTTTTTGATGACAAAATACCCGCCGCCGGACTGCGCGGAGTGGGACTTAACGCTCTGGGGCAGGTCTGGGTGGGCTTGAATGTCGGCATCGGCGATGAAGCCAACGATCTGCACCGCGTGGCGGCCGCGATTGTTGCTGTCGCTGAGGGTCGTGATGAAGCCGTTGGCGTCCGGGTGGTCGTACCCTTGATTGACGATCAATCCGGCGACCATCGGTGCGCCCCCCTTCAGAAACGCCCGCATCTCGGCCACAGGGAGGCCCATGATGCTATACCAGTCGTAAATCGTCGCCGAATCCGTGACCTTGAAGCGCGAGCCGCTGATATTGGGCGCGTAATAGCCGCAGACGCTGTAGCCGCCCGCCAGATTGGTGCAAACCAGCTTCAACTGGTGCGAGGCGTTCGAGCAGAACTCGTCGTAGCCATCGCAGGAATAGTAGTAACGCTCCTCGTCCGGGCTGTCCTCGCGCTTGGCAGAGGCGTTGTAATCCCAAGCCTGCTCGAGCGGCAGCCCGTACTTGGCGTCTCTGAAATCCCCGGCGCTGCCGGGCAGACTCGCGCCGTCGCCGTACTCGCGCTCGTCCCAACTCGAGGCGATCTGGCTCCACAGGAACTGTTCGGACATGTTGATCCAACGCGCTTGCTCGATGGCTAGGCGACTCTCGAGCGCGGCGGTCAGCGCGAAAGCCACGCACGAACCGCGTGCGCCTTGGGATTTGATGCTGGTGGCGTAGAACTTTTGCCGCCACCAGAAATTCTGGTACAGCCCGCCCGCCTTCGGTGCGCTGCAATTGGAGCCGCCGTGATCGAGGCCCTTGCCCGCACCCTCCTCGAGCGTGGGCGAGGCTGGAAAGCCGACGGGCTTGGCGTCGGCCGGAATTGACTGCACCCGCAAGCCAGAAGTGACGCGGTGCGCGTCCAGCAGCGCCAACGGGCTGGTCTCGAGGCGCTTACCGAGTTCCGTGCGGGCGTTCAGCAGCACTGATAAGCCCGCCCCGATCAGGCTGTCCGGCGTCGGCAGCCCGATTTTCAGCGCGTCGGACAACCCTTCAAAACCCATGCGGTAGATCTCGAGTTGCTTGACGGGATCGTCAAAGCTCTTGCGCGACTCGAGCATGTCCGCGTACAGAGCGGGCTTGCCGTCGGTGACGACCTTGAAGGGCCCGCTGTTGCCGTCTACGGTCAGCAGGTAATTGCCGTCCGGCAGCAGTTTCAGGTTCGGGTCTTTGGGATCGGGCGGCGTCAGAGCGATGTCGTAGGCGGGCGATTGCGCGGCTAAGAGTTTAATTTGATCCGCGTCTGCCTTGAATTTCGCGGCCGCTTTAGCCTTGCGCTCCGCACGCCCGGCGAGCGTCTCGAGGGCGAAGCCTTCCTGAGCGCTGAGGGCTTTGAACTCCTCGGGCGTGACGACCTGTGCGCTGCTCGGCACGGGCCCGCCGAAGGCGTTCGCGGGCCCGAGGATCGGGTCTGCTGGCGGGCTGCCGTTCTGACAGGCCGTGAACAGCAGGGCGAGGGTGAGGCTCGAGGTGATGAGAATCGGGTGTTTCATATGTTCCTCCGACGCGGAGGTTAGGAAACGCGCCGTAGCCTAGGCGTAGCCGCGTTTGTCAGCATTGTGTTGCGCCAGCCCGCAAGCGGTCGCGTGAACGCTGCACAATCGGTTCTCAACTTCTAAAACTTGAGTTGTTGTCGGCACTGGTATTCCAGTCCTTAAAAGAGGCAAGCCTCGGAAAAATTTATTTCAAACCTTCGCCCTTTGATTTCAAATCAGGTTTTTGCAAACTGGCCACATGCCGTGCCAGCTCGAGCGGGCTGTAAAACTTGAGCAGGCTTGCCTGATGGTCTCCAACAGGCTCCAAGGTCGCGTGCCACGGGTGTTCTACAGTCTCGAGTTGCACGTGCAGTAAAAAATCAATCTCGAGTTCGGGTGGGTTGTTCATGTCTCCCCCAGACTCGAGGTTGAAGTGTTCAACCTCGAGTCATTGTTTGGTTTTAAAGCTTCAAAGTGCTTGCGAATTGCAGAGTAAAATTCTTGCCACTGACGGGCCCCGATACGGTGCTGGCAGCGTAATGACCGCTCGCGTCCGCACTTTGTTCGCTCGCAAGCCAAGTGTTGCCCACCGCATTGACCGTTATTCCGCTCGAGACTTGGCTGGCAAGATTGGAACTGACGTTGCCGGTAAACGTATTGCCACCCGGTGAAGCCGTCGTGCCGAGGTCAGCCGCCACCGTCTCGTGCAGTTCCAAGCCGTTAATGGCATTGTTAGACAGGTTACTGCCACGCAATTTGAACGAACTTGCGCCCCACAAAACGATACCGCTTTGCGTGCTGCCCGTGACCGTCAGGTTTTTCAGGTCAAAGCTCGAGCTTGCCGTACCAATCCAGGAAATGCCGTTGTAGTTGTTCAAAAGGTTCAGACCATCGGCGGTGATGGTTGCTTGTGTGCCTAAACCACCAGCAGCGCTGCTGATTGCCGTGCCAGCAGTTTTGGTGATTGTACTTTGCACAAAGTTGAGCTTGGGATTGGTTGGGAGTGATGCCACACAAATTCCAACGCTCGGGGTATTGGATAACACCGAATGATCCATGCTAAAACTGCCCGCACCAGCGATCACAATTGCCGCGCTGGTATCACAAGTTCCAGTTCCGCCGACATGATCGAGCAAGGTGTTGTTCTGCAAAACAATGCTGCTCGAGTCTGCAAGAACCAGTGCTTGAGCCTTAAAGTTTTTGACGGTCACAGCGTCGAGCGTCAGCTTGCTGCCGCCCTGAATGATCAGCAATCCGCCGCCGTAACTGGGTTGTCCAGTATTGTTGCCGTCGATCACGCCGCCTTGAATCAATAACTCCGCTGTGCCACTCAAATGAATTGGGGTTCCGTTTAAGTAGTTTGCGGTGTACAAGCCGCCCGCAAGCGTACCTGGACTCATGACTGCTTTCACAATGCCAGCAATGGATATGTTGCCGCACTCGCTGAGTTGAACCCCAACAAGCGTCAGCATCGGTGTTCCGGTAGACGCACTGGCGCTCAGGCTGGCGCAAGTTGAAAACGGACTTGGCTTCATGCCCAGCACGACCCCGTTGATGGTTGCCGAACCTACCGCATTCACATTTCGACCCTGAATGACTGCCGCACCCGCATGAACCGCCCGCAGTGTCACACCGTCAGGAATCGTGACATCGGATTGAACGCCATACGAGAAAATACCGTCGGCAAGGTACACCGTCGCACCGCTCGGAATGCCCGTCATGGCTTTGGCAATCGTCTTGCACGGCAGGGCGCTCGAGCAAACGTTCACATCCAAACCATTGGTTTCATCGACAAAACGGTCGCTCGAGGTGGCGACGGTCAGGCTCGCTTGGCTGGTCGTGCTGCCTGTAGCATTGGTTGCCGTCAGGGTGAACACGGTACTCGCACTGACGTTGACGGTCTTGCTGATGAGTCCCGTGACATCACCCACGCCGTTGTCAAGGCTTAAACTGCTTGCGCCTGCACTTGCCCAATTGAGCGTGACACTACCGCCACCCGCCGTCAAAGAATTTGGCGTGACCGTGAAGCTCGAGATGGTCGGTGCTGGCGGTAAAACTGTGACCGTGGCTGTGGCTGTCGTGCTGCCGTTCG
>JANYHH010000070.1 GCA_025359505.1 Deinococcales bacterium | reverse complement strand
GTCATTCGAGCGTTGCACGACCCCACCGTCAGCTTCGCTGCCACGGACAGCACGCGGTGCTGTCCTGTCCTACAGGAACCCATGTATCCGCTGGTACTTCGCAGGGGAGGACAAAACCCTCGAGTCTCGAGATAGCGTGCGACACGCAGAAACGGATTAGTTGGAGTATATGGCGGCTGAATAGCCCCTGCGGGTGCGTTGCACCCGTATCTGAGAGATATTTGGACTCGAGTCGTGATAAAAGCCTGCCCTCAACGCGTTCCGAGCCATGCGCTGGTGAACACGCTCGAGCCGTCGTTTGACCCCCAAACCTCGAGTTGGCACTGATCGTTGCCGCTAAAAACCAGCTTCGAGGCGCTGGGATTGAACGCCATTGCCGTAAAATCGCCGTCCTTGACTGAACCCAAACGCGTTAGCAGCTTGCCAGTCGCCGCGTCCCACAAGCCGATGCGGTCGCGGGTGTAACCGACCGCCAGCACCGACGAGTCCGGGCTGAAGACCGCCACCGCGTGGCCGCCGCTCATCGGCGGCTCGAGCAGCGGGTTATGGAGCGAGGAGGTCAGCAGCAGTTGACCATCACTGGCATCGAAAACCCGCAGGTATTTATCCGTGCCGAGGCTGGCGATTTTCGTTCCATCGGGGCTGAGCAGCAGCAACGCATCAACACCACTGTCGGGATCGAGCAGTGTTCGCGCCCCCTCGAGCCGCCCGTCGTCGCTCAAATCAAAGGCGATCACCTGATCGCTGAACGCGCCGTCGCTGCGCTGGCGGTTCTGTACGAACAGCACCTGCCCGCCCGCCGTCACGCCGACCAGCGAGTGTCGCACCTGCCGCGTCGCGTCGCTCGCCCTCGCGCCCGCCGTATTGCCATCCAATAAAAACGTCCGTCGCCCGCTCGAGCTGCGAAACACCATCGCTAGATTGCTGTCGGAGATCACGAAAAAGCGTTCGTCTCGCGCCCACGAGACGTTAAATTTGTAACTGACAAAATTGCCAACGCGCATCGTCTGAATTTTTCGCCACGTGCGCGTATCAAAAACCATCAGCCACGGATCGGCATACGCCTCTGTTCGCACCGCCAGAAACAGCCGCCCGCTCGGACTCCAACCGATGCCCGAATCGCTGTAATGGAGCTGCGTCTGGAACAGCGTTTTACCGCTCGAGAAATCTGCGATCCTCACCACGTTGTCCATGATCGCAAGCTGTGAACCGTCGGGACTGAAGCTCAGCCGACTCGTCCAGTAATGCGGGTTCGGGTCGCACGGGGAGTTCAGAATCTTCTGGGTCGGCACGAACCGCGCAAACCACGTCAGCGCGGTAGCGCCACCCTGCGCTCGCACCAGTCCAACCAACAGCAGCGCTGCGAGCAAGCAACTCGCTGATGCCCAGCCGATGACGCGCCGCATAAGTCAAGGAGCAGCGTAGCAGAGCCGAAGTTATTTGCAAGTGCTCGAGGCAGAATGCCAGCGCGTCGAAATGGCTGATCTCGAGCGGGAGCTGGGCGCGGCAGACTGCGCTGATGCACACTACTTGTTAAAACTCGAGGTCTGCACATCTCGAGGTTCACGAATCCTGCGTCACTCGAGGTTCACGAACCCTTTGCGTCACTCGAGGTTCACGAATCCTGCCTGTCATTCGAGGTACGTGTAGCCGACTAATTCTTCGTCGTAATGCTCCAAGAAGGTGTCGCCCTCGGCAATGCCGATCAGGCCCTTTTGAATAGCCGCTTCAACCTCGTCGCGCACGGCGGCTGATAGTTTCGGAGCGCTGTAGCCCATGCCTTCGATCATCCGGCGGGCTTTTTGACCGCGCACGAACAAATCCAGTTTGTAATCGCCATCGTCATCCACGGTGACGTGAACCTCGTTGACCTTGCCAAACAGATTGTGGGCGCTGCCCAGCACATCCTGATACGCACCCATCAGGAACACGCCGAGGTAATACGGTTGGTTGTTCAACTCGTGCAGTGGCAAGGTGCTTTGCACGTCGCGCAGATCGATGAACTTCTCCATTTTGCCGTCGCTGTCGCAGGTGATGTCGACAATCGTGCCGCGCCGCGTCGGACGCTCGTTGAGGCGAGACAGCGGCGCAATCGGAAACAGCGCGTCGATCGCCCAGTGATCCGGCAGGCTCTGGAACAAACTGAAATTGCAGATGTATTTGTCCGCCAAGAGCGCTGGCAAATCCTCGAGATCGTCCGGCACGTGCTTGGGGTTGGCTGCTTTAATCGTCTCGAGGACTTTTTCGGCGATGCGGTTGTAGAGTTCTTCACCCCTTGCGCGGTCGGTCAGGCTTAAGTACCCCAAGTCGTACAAACTGTGCATCTGGGCTTTGTCGTCCACGGCGTCGCTGTACAACTCGGAGTAATTTTTGAGCGTGATCGACTCGAGTATCTGCTCCATGTCGGTAATCAGTTGGTTCTGATCGGGGTGGCCTGCTTGTAGTGGCCCCGGAAAGCGCGTCGGGCCGGTCACGTCGAGCACTGGCAGTACCAGCACCGCGTGGTGGGCTGTCACGGCGCGGCCGCTTTCGGTGACGATGGTCGGGTACGCCTCGAGCGGCAACTCAGCTTCCTTACAGGTCTCCAAAACGCTGTAGACGACATCCGCCGCGTACTGCTGGGCGGTGTAATTGGCGGACGCGTAAAACGTGGTTTTGCTGCCGTCGTAATCGACGGCTAAGCCGCCGCCGACGTTCAGATACTGGATCGGAATGCCCAGCTCGCGCAGCTCGGCGTAGGTCTGCGCGGCTTCGCGCACCGCGACTTTGACGCGGCGAATATCGGTCAGTTGACTGCCGACGTGACAGTGCAGCATCACCAGCGCATCCTCGAGCTTCGCGGCTTTCAAGCGGTTGACGACGCTCAGCAGCTCGGTGGCGTTCAGCCCGAATTTGGCTTGATCGCCGCCGGACTCTTCCCACTGCCCACTGCCGCGAGCGTGGAGCTTGAACCGCGCCCCAATCGCGGGTTTGACGCCGACCTCTTTGGCGATCCGTAGCACGCGCTCGAGTTCCGAGAATTTCTCGAGCGTAATCACGACGTTGCGCCCGAGTTTTCTAGCCCACAGCGCCAAGCGCACGAAACCGTCGTCCTTGAAGCCGTTGCAGCACAGCAGTGCCTCGGGGTGCATGTCCTGCGCCAAGCACAGCGCCAGCTCCGCCTTGCTGCCCGCCTCGAGACCGTATTTCAGAGGCTTACCCGCCTCGGCCAGTGTTTCGACGACCACGCGGCGCTGATTGACTTTGATCGGCAGCACGCCCTGATACTTGCCGGGGTAATTGTATTCTTTGATCGCCGCGCCGAAAACCTCGTACAGCAGTTCCACGCGGTGCTCGAGGATTTGCGGGAAGCGAATAATCAGCGGCAGGCTCTCGTCACGGGCCAGCACATCGTCGATGATGTCGGTCAGTGCGACGCCGTGTTTTGAAAGCGTCGGTGTCGCCTCGAGCAAGCCTTTTTTGCCGATGCGAAAATAGCCGCCAGCCCAGTTGGAGATGCCGTACAGCTCGTTGGCATCGCTTAAGGTGTAACGCTCGAGGGTTTTCAAGTCAGTGCGCCTCCATGATTTTATAAACACTGCGTTGTGGCTCAGCCGCAGACAAGCGCGAAGTATACCCAAAACCGACACGGGATAGGTCAAATGCACCTGACGCGCTCGAGCGCATTGCTGACGGACTGGTTTCAGTATCGCGCAGGGCAATTGTGACTGCGAACGCGGCGAATCTCGAGCTACGAAGAAACCTCAAGCATTTCGCGCTCGAGGTTCATAAAATTGCTGCTGACTTTAGTTGAAGGTGATGCGATCCGCGTCCGCCCACAGCCCCTCGAGATCGTAGAATTCGCGGGCTTCTTGCGTCATCAAATGCACGATGATCGCGCCGAGGTTCACCAGCACCCAGCGCGGGCTGGGCCCTTCGATGCTCGAGGGTCGCACGCCGATTTCTAAGAGTTTCTCGGCGATGTTGCGCTCCAATGCGTTCAGTTGTGGTTGGCTGCCGGCTGTGGCGATGACGAAGTAATCGAGGCTTTCAGAGACTTTCGTCAAGTCCATACCCACGATGTCAAGCGCCTTTTTGTCCTCGAGCGCACCTTTGATGACGTTCAATTGCTTTTGGTAATCTGTCAAATTTGCAGTCATGCGTTTCCTTTACAGTTGCTCCCCCGTACTCAGGGTTTCACCACTCTACTCGCTTCGCGCACTAAACCACCGTATTTCAGTGCAGCATCCCTGCCCAATACAATCGCCACGTTTTTCGCGTCAGTCGGGTAGCGGTACGGCGTGGAGACCGACACCCCGAGCACCGTGGAGTAGAACTCTGCGCTGGCGAGATCGC
Source organism: Deinococcales bacterium (assembly GCA_025359505.1). GTDB lineage: Bacteria > Deinococcota > Deinococci > Deinococcales > JAAFIG01 > JANYHH01. The sequence goes on along the minus strand of JANYHH010000070.1, from coordinate 65,935 downwards.
CCCACTCGCGCCGCACGACCTGCGTCGGGGTGTCGGCCGCTTCCTGCACGGTCACTTCTGGCTTGCCCCAGCCGTTGCGCTCCAAATAAACGGCTAGCGCTGCGCCCAAGCCCAGCACGCCGCTCTGATCGACGATGCTGGGAACGAACTCTGGGGCTTTTTGCAAGTTCACACCGCCTGTCGGCTCGAGAATCGGCGCGAGCAGCGCCTTGGTTTTCACCGCATCCATCAGCAGGTACGACCCGTAACGGGCGTCTTCGATGGTTGGCAGCGTGTAGAAATGCGGCGTCAATCCTCTTGCGCTCGAAATCATTTGCAATGCGAAATCGGTGCTGGCATTGGTGTAAACATCGTTTTGCAGTCCAGTCAACAGGGTCGGAATGGCGCTAATCACGGCTGGGGATTTGACTTTTTCTAAAAGCTGCCCGATCACGGCTTTGCCGCGATCCATACGAGCGTAATCGCTGCCGACACCATGCCGGAAGCGCAGATACCCAACCGCTTGCTGGCCGTTCAGGTGGCTGTCACCCGCTGGAATGTCGATGTACAAATTCGCGGCGCGGTCGGTGTATTTCATCGCTTCGGGCAAGTTGACATCGACCCCGCCGAGCGCGTCGATCACTTTGGCGACCAGTTCCACGTTGAACAGTGCGACGTAATCGACGTTGACGCCGAGCAGCGTCTCAACGGTTTCCTTGAAGGCCTGCGTGCCACCTTGCGCGAACGGCGCTTCGGCCAGCGGACTTTTGGTATCGGTGATTCCGGCATCATTCAGCCCTGCCTTGCCGCCCAGAATGAAAGTCGAGTTGAGCTTGTGCGCCCCGAAGCGGTCATTGACCAAGGTGTCTCTGGGTAGAGAGATCACATCGATGCGCCCCGGTTGAATCCGCACGAACATCATCGTGTCAGTGCGCCCGTAACGATCCACGCCCTCGCAGGGCTTGGCTTTCAAACCAATCGGCCCGTACCCCGGTGTGCAGTATTCAATATCGCGCCCAGCCACGGCGATGTTGACCGTCGGCACTTGCCCCGGAGCGCTGACCGTTAAGTTCGGCGCGGCCACACCGCGTTTACTGGGCTTGGCATCGACGATCCAAAACGACACCGCGCTCAACACCGCCATCGTCAGCCCAGCCATTTGTAGTGCCCGCCTGAACATTCGCGCTCCTTGAAAAAATTTGAGAGAACTCGGTTGGTACGCTCCGCACTGACTCGAGCCGCTGCGGACACGTCAGTCTGGCAAATCGAAGATGAAAACGATGACCACGCTGAACGCAGCGTATTGTGACATGACTAGAGCTTTCTGTAGCTCTGAATTCCAGCCCTGTGAGGCACAGAACCCCAGCTTTGTAAGGCGCGACAAAAAACTCGAGACCGTGATCGTCTCGAGTTCAAAGGTTTTCACTCAGCTTTTACTCGAGGGCTTCAGCGCACATCAGACGCTCTGGGATCAGCTCGAGCCGCCGCAGGTGCTCATAAGCTGCCATCGTGCGCGGGTGGACGGTTTTGCCTTTGCTTTGCAGGTACTGGACTTTGCAGCACAACGCCTCGCGGTACGCTCTGTCCAGATCGGAAAACGCCAATTCACGAATGTGATCGTTGACGCCGCGCCCCGGCTCGGAGACATCGGCCACATATACGCAGACCGATAACGGTTTACCATCGCGGGGGCCGGTCGTGTGTTCCTCGACTGCATCCAGAATATCGGTATCGGTCACACCCCAACGCTCCAAGACCGTGCGGGCCGCCCGCCCGTGCAGGGACAGCGGGTGTTGCACGTCAGCCTCGGATTCTGGCGGTGCGAGCCGCAGCAATTCAGCGTCGCCCATGTCGCGGGCGACATCGTGCAAAATCCCAGCGAGGTAGGCTTTGTCCGCATCCAACCCATGAGCCAGCGCAATATCGCGGGCTAAATTTGCCACGCGCTCAATGTGCGCGAAACGTTCCGTTTTGACCAGCGGACGCACGCGCTCTGCCCAGAAGCTGGCATTCAAATCGTGTGCGTTCAGTGCGACGGGATCAACTCGAGGTGAGGCAACTACGGACATGCGTACCCCCTTCAAAAGCTCCAGACGAGCGGCGCTCGAAATGTGTGGCAGATTATAACGAGATTTTCAGCAATGTAAAGTCGCAATCTCGAGGATTTGTGAAAGGCTCGCACAAGGGTAAAGGACTGCAAAACTGTATGGCTCGAGGATTGAAGCTTCTCATAAAGATACTCAGTTTTGATCCAGAAAAACGAGCTAGCAAATAGCCGCTCGAGCATCATCTCACGCAGCGCAGTCGCTCGAGCCTCATATCCGTGTGGCTTCTTCAGTCGGTTGCGGAAGCTGTCAGCACAACGATTTGATTCTTCGTGTGATTGTGCACCGTCCACCAGAACGCGCCCCACCACTCGAGACCCGCTTCGAAAAAGTTAGACCAGTTGTCCGACCAGCGCCGAATCTCCAGATCGTCGGTGAAACCGCCGAACAGATGCGCGTTGATCGTATCGAAAATACGCTGGGCTTCGTTTGGAGCGAGCTGTAAACTGTAAGGCGGTTCGCAAAAAGCGTACAAGTAACCATCCGTGATCGGGTGCGAAAAACTGCCGTTTTTGGACAGCGCGGCGATCTTCGCGCTCAAGTAACCGCTCGGCGAATCGAAGTCTTCTTTGCCCGCACGCAAGACACCCAAAAACGTTTCGACGCTGACCGTCGCACTGCTCATCAGCTTCGGCTCGAGCGTCAACTGGTACGGCTCGAGTTGCGGTTTCAAAAGCTCGAATCCCGCAAATGTCGCACGACTGTGTAAGTCCGAGCTGTGCCAATCTGAGCTGTGCAAATCTGAGCCGTGCCAATCTGCTTCGGCATCCACCTCGAAAACGAAGTAATGAACCGCGCCCCCGCCGCGCTCGAGCTGCATCAGTGCCACCTCGAGTTCAGCGGGGAGCGTTGCGGGTTCCATCATCATTTCAGTACGCTCGAGCGAAAATCACGCGCTTGCCATACGCGCTGGGTTTGCCCGTGTGAATGCAAACGCCCTCCTCGAGATCGCCGTAGACCTCGCCAGTCAATGGAATGCAGCGCGTCGAGGCTTTGGTCAGTTCCTTGATTTGTTTTTCACTGTCCGCATCGCCGCAGTGAAACGCCCGCACGAAGAAACCCTGCTCGAGGAGCCGCGTGAACTCATCCCACGTGTCGGCGGTTTTGATGCGCTCGTCCCTGAACGTCGTCGCCCTCGCCAGCAACTCCGCCTGAAACCCCTCGAGCTGCGCCGTCATGCCCGCGACCGCCTCGCCCCGAGCCACAATCGCTTTCTCGCCCGATAGCCTCGAGACCAGCACGACGTTCCCGGCTTCCAAATCGCGCGGGCCAAGCTCGAGTCTGAACGGCACGCCGCGCATCTCCCAGTCGTTGTATTTGAAGCCGTTGCTGACCCCATCGCGCTCGTCGACCTTGACGCGCACGCCTAAGGCGCGAAGCTCGAGCGCTAGTTTGCGGGCTTCAGCAAGCATCAAGTCTTGATTGTCGCTTTTGAAAATCGGCACGATCACGACTTGGAACGGCGCGAGCATCGGCGGCAGCACCAACCCCTTGTCGTCGCCGTGCGTCATGATGATCCCGCCGATGATCCGCGTGCTGATCGCCCACGAGGTCGTGTGCGCGAACTGCTGCGACTGATCTTTGGCCTGAAAATTGACCTCGAACGCCTTGGCGAAATTCTGCCCCAAGTAATGGCTCGTGCCCGCCTGAAGCGCTTTGCCATCGCCCATCATCGCCTCGATGCTGTACGTGTCTACCGCGCCTGCGAAGCGCTCCGACGGCGTTTTCACACCGGAAATCACGGGCATGGCTGCGTAATTCCTCGCAAAATTCTTGTATATCTCGAGCAGTTTCAAAGTCTCTTCCACGGCCTCCTCGCTCGAGGCGTGCGCGGTGTGCCCCTCGTGCCAGTAGAACTCCGTGGTACGAAGGAACTTGCGTGGACGCAACTCCCAACGCACGACGCTGCCCCATTGGTAATGCAGCAGCGGAAGATCGCGGTAACTTCTGACCCACTTGCTCCACATGTGCCCGATGATCGTTTCACTCGTCGGACGCACCACCAGCGGCTCCTCGAGCAGATGCCCGCCCGCGTGCGTCACGACTGCCAGTTCCGGCGCGAAACCCTCGACGTGCTGCGCCTCTTTTGCTAAGAAGCTCATCGGGATGAACATCGGGAAGGCCAGTGCCTCGTGATTGGTGGCTTTGAACTCGGCGTCCAAAACCTTTTGGACGTTCTCCCACAGCGCCCAGCCGTAGGGTTTGACGACCATCGCGCCGCGCACGGGGCTGTCGTCGGCTAAGTCCGCCTTGATGACGACATCGTTGTACCACTCGTTGAAATCTTGCGATCTAGGCGTGACGCTGAAATTGTTTTTTTCCTTGGACATATACAATCAGGAGTTTAACGCGTTCTCGAGGTGGCGTAGCTCGAGCGGTTCAGATGTTTGATTTCGGCCAGCGTGTGTACAGCCAGTTCAACGAACGTTTTTCGTTTTTGCGGTAGCCAGCCCGTTCGTATAGTCGGATCGCGGGCGTATTGTCGCCCCTAACTTGGAATTCAATGGACAACGAGTGCTGAGCGGCGTAGCGCTCGAGGTCTCGCAGCAAGGCTTGCGCGTAACCCTGATGGCGCTGGTTGGTGTCTGTTGCCAGCGTAACGATTTCTGTCATGTCCACTGTTTTTCGCTGAATGTGCGCGGCAGCGACAGGGGTTTGGTTTTGATGAATCACAAAAAGCTCGTTTTGGCTGTGTAATTGCTCGAGCTGATCTGCGCTATACGGTTTCAGCACCCCGAGAATCTGAACGACGCGGTGAAAATCGCTCACGGTTTGGAGTTCAAAGCGCAGCTCCGGCATTGGCGCAATGCGTTTCTCAAAGTGATAAACGTTGACGACTTCGGCAACCTCGCCAATTTCACGGATAATCGTCTCGAGGTCTCGCATGGTTGGACTCAAGTCGAATCGCAATTTTTGATGTTTCGACAAATCGTGATGCGCTGCGAAATGCTCCAGCAGCGCTCAAGCGACCAGCAATTCTGGCGCGTACAGTTCGGCGACGCTGATCTCGGAATCGGCGGCGAAGTGACGCAAGAAACCGACCGCGTGACCTTGATCGCTCGCCCAGAACCAGTCTTTTGGCGCTGGGTCGGGGAAGTAATCAATTTCGTCCGCGATAGAAAACTCTCCCTCGCCATAAGACGCCCGCAGCAACGGCTCGAGGGTGGATAGGTCATCTTTTGTGATGTTGCAAATCCTCATTCGCGTTCACCCCTCGAGAACAACCCGTCCGTCACCAGTGCCACGGGTCTGAAACTGCGCCGATGCTCGAGACACGCGCCGAACGTTTCGCCCCCAGATGCGACGCCGCGCCGTAACCTTTGTGCCCTGCGAAGCCGTACTCGGGGAACTACTGGTTTAACAGGGGTTTAATGGTTTCATGCACGGCTTGAGTGGTCACAGTTCGCCGATCAAGCGGGGTTCGTAATTCATCAGCATTTTTTGCTGCTGCCCCACCAGAATGTGCCTCGGAAGAACACATCGCCCGGGTTGGTTTGATTGCAAAATTCCGGGATGCCAAACACGAACCTCGAAGTGCTGCCGTCACTGAATTTGAGCGTCACGGCGTACCCTGACAGGTTGTATGTGCCAGTGCTGCTGCTCGAGACTGGTGTGGTGCTGATGGTGGTTTGCCCTGCGCCATTGCTGCTGATTGTGGTGCTCGAGCCGCTTCCTGAAATGCTGGTGCTGCCTGTACCACCTCCGTAGGCGTTGCCAGCCACGGTGCTGTACCCGAAGGCCTCGAATTGCCCATTGCTTTTGAAGCTGATCGATTTTTCGCTGATCGTGCCCCCCGATCCCGTGCGGCTGCTGCCGAACGAGTGGCTGAATGTGAATCCAGATTTGACCGGCAGCATTTTCCATGCATCCTCAAGGGTGCGTTTGAGTTCAGCACGGGTTTTCCAGCGTTTGGGTTCCTCGCGTTTGGAAAGTGCCGCATTGAAATCCTCGGGCGGGAAACCCCAGGTGTAACGGTAAACGCCCCCATCACGCAAGACCAAGTACGTGCTTTCGTCCACATTAATGTACGAGTTGCCAAACCCGTCCATCTTCATTTGCTGCTGCCGGTCGTAGTACAGCCCTTCAATCTGGCTGGGTTTCAGACCCGCCCCGGGTTTAGTTTGGAACGCTGCGCCTTTTACGGAATTGCCTGAAGTGGCTGGCGGGGTGCTGCTTGAGGTATCAGTCGCGCTCGAGTTGTTGGTTGGATTCCGTAAGCTTTGTGCGACTTCCGCGATGATTGCCAGTTCCTTCGCGTAATCTGCTTTGATGGTGTTCGAGTTCGCTTGCTGCAATGTGGCTGGTAAGCCTTTGCAGATCGGCTCGAGCTTGGCATCAGGTTGCTTTAAGATCAGCGTTACGAACTGATCCCGCACTTTCTCGAGTTGCGCGGTGAACGCTGGTGAACGCTGCTTGAAATTGGTCAGCACGAAATTGAAATCCTGCAAACCATTGCGGGCTTTCCATTCCTCGAAGGCTTTGCGATTCGCCGTTCTGGTATTTGGAAAGCGTTGCTCGCAGGCGACCACAAACGCCTCAGTTCGAGCCACCTCAGTGTAAATGGTCGTCACGGCGTTGGCCTGCTCTTCGGTCGTTGCTGCAAAGACCACGCTGGTCAGCAGCGCCACGACTAACAAATGCGATTTGAGTTTCATTGGCGTCCCGATAAACCTTGCTTGGTGATGGTGAACCGTGCGGGATCGAGTTTGTAACGCACCAGCGTCTGGGTCACGCTGTCCTTGACGTTCTCGGCGGTGTAACCCGGCAGGCCCTTTTGTGCATTGTCAAAATCGGTGGCGTTCATGAACGCCACCCAGTACAGGGCTTCACAGAATTTCTGCCGATCCACGCTCGAGATCTGCGCCAGATGGATCTTGGCGAAACTGCGTTTGAATTGGTTGTACACCGCTAGAGACGTGGTGTCAGGGTATTCAGCGCCGCCGTTCAGAATCTGGAAGCTGGTGACGACAAACACGCCCATCGCGGCAGCCATGTCCTCGGGGATCAATTTCAGTTTTTTCAATGAATCACGAAAAGCGTTTGTGACATTCAGTTTGGCGAACGCTTCGCGCAGTTTCGCTTCGTTCTGCACTGTCCAACGCCCGCGTTTTTTGAGTTCCGCAATCAGCCCATCCAGCACCGATGTTTTCATCTGTGCACTGATGGTCGGATCGGCGCGATATCCAAGATTGACCTTGACATCCGTGCTCGAGGCGCTGGATGCTTGGGGCGCGTTTTGCGATACCTGCGTGAACAACTGATCCAAACTCAGTTGTGCAACTGCAAGCGAACCCAGTGCAACGACCACAAATTTGATCAACAAGCTTTTCATCGACATTCCTTTCGGTTACTCGAGGCAGATCAGCGTTCGAAAGCGCCAATGTCGAACCCTGCACCCTTGGGGCGAGGGCCTACCAGATCATAATCATCGGTCACGACTGCCGATACGATGCTTGTGCCTTTGTCAATTGCGCCGCCACCAGCGACCAAGCGCAAATTGCTGGGAACCGCGACGAACCCGGGATCACTCTGAACCGAGTTGCTCGAGAAGGTGGTCGCGGGGTTTGTATCCGTCCCCCCGAACCACAAGTTATGGGTCACGGAACCGATATTGCCCGCGAAGCCGCCGTTGACATCAATGACATAGCGGGTTTTCAAAGCTGGAACGAAGATGTTGTTGCGGATATCAAGCTGGTTCGCTGCTGGAACCAGCTCGTTGGTGAGCGCCGCGAAATTGGCTGCCGAATCCCGATCCGTCGTCCCGCTGGTGCAGGTGTTGTAAAAGGTGTTGTTGTAAAGCTTCAGCCCACGCAGAAAGCTGGTTCCGCCCATGCGAATGCCCGCGTAGGTCGTGTTGTACACGACGTTGTTCCAAACGGCGATATTGTTCTGTGCGCCATCTGCTATGTTGATGCCGTGCTTGCCGATTTCGTGGATCAGGTTATGGTGCAGGTTGATGTTGTTCGCCACGCCGGTGACGCCCGCGCCGACGTGAACTTGGAAGCCGTTGCCGCCGTAAATGTTCTCGATGTCGTTGTACGCGATTTCATACGAGGCGTTGCCCGCAAGGTCAGGATCGTCACCCACGTAAATGCCGTGGTTTTGCAACGGGCTGTTGCCTTTGGGGCCTTGGTAGATGTCGTGAACATGGTTGCCCACCCAGAATTGACCGAGGCCGCTGCCGACGATGCCGCCCGCCAGCGCATTCAGGTTGCCGACGGCCGTGGCGGCGCTCAGGTCATTGTTGACCACGCGCCAGTGACTGCCACCCAGTTGCGTGTTGATGACGCCGTCGTCGTTGCCGCCCTCGATGCGAAGGCCCGCAATCGTAATCCACGAACCCTTATCTTCCTGAAGCCGGGCGTTGCTGGCGCTCGAGATCGCCCCATTCGATTTCCCGGCGGGATCATAAGCGTTGTTGATGAACACGTCCTCGTTCGGGTAGCCCATGATCGTGATCGGGCCGGAACCCGTACACCCGGCGCAAGCGGGCGATGCGCCCGGCGCTGAACCGGACTTGTTGAGGGCACGCAAGAAATACGTGTCGAAACCCAGATCGGTGTAGGGCAGGCCATGTCCGCGCATCACAATGAAATCACCCGCCCGGACGCGCCCCCACGCGCCTGCGAGCGACGCGGGGTCAGTTGCAAAATCTAGTTTCTTGCCCGCGTTTTTCTGCACGGTTTTGAACGGGGCGTTGAAACTGCCGCCGCTGTTCGTAGTGGCGGTATCCACGCCGTTCAAGTTGTCCACGAAGTGAATTGTGCCGGGATTGACCGTGAACGTCTGATCCGTGTTGGAAGCCGCGCCGTTCACGACGACCTTGACTGGCAGCGGTTTATTCGCGGGTGCGTTGCCGAGCGCTCCGACTTGGACGGTGATTTGCTGGATATCTGCGCGGCCCTTGGATGACCCGAGATACCGATAGTTATCAACTTCCGCGTCGTTGATGTAAACCTTGAGGCTCGAGAGGGACGCACCGAAGTTCTTGCCGAAGATAGACAGGTAAATGCCTTTGTTGTTCTCACCACCAGAGGTCGGCCCGGAAGCGATGTCCGTGTACAGCACGAGCGGACTTGTTGTTGAGACGGGTGGTGTTGCGGGTGGAGGGGGGGTCAATGGCGGTGGGGGGGCTGGTTGTGCAGGTGGTGTTGGTGCTGTGGGCAAGACTCGAGCTGTGTTGCAGGCAACCAGAAACGCGAGAATCAGCAGAGGCAGTACGGCTCGAGGAAAGTGCATCTTGACACCGTACAAGGTCGGGGTGTGAGTTGCCTGTTCCGCGATCATACCGATGCGTGCGTGCGCGACGTTTGAAATCATCCCAGCTTTTTGCATATAGCCTTTGCGTTGATGCCGATATGAGCGCGGTGTTGCCGCTCCGTTAAAGACGGTGTTCTCGAGGCTTCAGGTTCAGTCGGATGTGTTGTTAGCGCCAAGCTACGTCGTTCTCGACGGGGACGTTGTAGCTTTTGCCGCGTTCGTCTTTTTGTTTGACGACGCCGCCGCCGTTCACGCCGACGATCTCCTCGGTTCCGCTCGTGACCGATCCGACGCTGTGCAAGTAATTCTTGTCGAGCGCACAGGTTTTGCCGTCCGCTGGCGCGACGATCAGCAGATCCAGCGACCCGCCGCCCTCGACTGGCGGGCCGATGGTGTACGCGAAGATTCGGGCGCGGAACGCCAAGCGCGTCCCGTCCGGCGACCATTGCGGCGCGAACTCCTGCGCGTCGCCCTCGGAGTCGGTGACTTGCGTGAGCTTAGAGCCGTCTAGGTTGGCGATCCAGATGTGCCGTTTAGCGCGAAACGCGACCCGCTGACCGTTGGGGCTGACGCTGATGAAACCCCACTTGTTAAACTTCGGCTCGAAAAGCCGCACAGCGCGAGCAGAATCAGCCAGTTTTTCATCACGATCCCTCCATGATGCTTGTCAATCTCGAGCTGCCGATCCCAGTGTGTTCAGCTTGACGAAATCGTCTCGAGAACGCCGTGTGGTACGTGGGTCAGCCTTGAGTCGAGGCGACCGGAGTGCATGGCGTGAAACGCGTTCAGCAGCCCGGTAAGCTCGAGGTTGGCGGGAACGGGCCTGGAAGTAGTGGAAGTAGCCCAACGCGTACCGAAGTCGCGTAGATCGCACGTCCGGCTGGGTGCAGTGTGGCGTCGCTGCCGTACACTGCGAACGACGCTGCGTTCTGTGCCGGGGCGCAAGTCAGTGAGGTGTTGAATCGGTTGCTCGAGCCGTCTCTGGTGCTGGCGTTCTGTGACGCGCAGCCCAGCAACGTTCCGCTCGAGTCAAATGAACAGACTTTGAGTTCCACGCCGGGACGGTCGTACCAGTCGTAGCTGAACCCCACGGCTAGCCAATCCATCGTGAAGCTCTGAAATGCGTTCCCGCCGCGCGGGAACGTCGCTAAGAGCGTCCCTTGCGGGTAAGGATTTCCAAGCAGCGTACCCGTGGGTGCGCCGCCGTCGTCGCCGCCACTGCCACCGTCAACGTCTACCGATTGTGTTCTGACCGCGCCGCTCGAGGGCGCACTGGGAGTCGTCCCACATGCGACCATCAGCGTGGCACTGAACAGCGCGGCGAAAGCGATTTTGACATTCATGCGATCTCCTTTGAACCTCGAGCGTCATGGATGGATGCGCTCGAGCGGTGAAACCTTCGCAGCGTGGATGGTCGGGTTTGCTGTGAACATTGTGAGGAAGCGGTTGAGGTCAGTCCACACTGCATTTTTTCGGTAACCTCCGAGAAAAACTTAGCGGATATGCTGGTACAAATGAAAGACGAAAATCTGAGCAGGACGCCTTTGGTTGTGCGGGACGAGCGAACGGCCGCTTTTCTCAATGACGAGACCAAAGCCCGGCTGCTGTTCCCGTTTCTGGCCCGCGAGGCCAGCCTCAAGGAAGCGGCGCTCGAGACTGGCCTCAAGTTGAACGTCATGGGTTACTGGGTCAAGCGACTGCTGGCGATGGGGTTGATCGAAATGACTCGGCTCGAGCATCGCCACGGCAGCCCGATCCGGCGTTACCAATCCGTATCGACTCAGATCATCGTTCCCATCGCACTCATTCCGGCCCTGAGTCACGAGGAATTGCTGATGCAGCGCCTAGATTGGCACATGCGTACCTTCCAACGCGCTGCTGCACACCACGCCTTAAAGCTGTACCCGGATTGGCACTTGCGTTTTTACCGCAGCGAAGGCGGACGGCCCGCTTGGGGGTTCGAGCCTTCCATTGCCCCAAACGAAGCGGTGATCGAGGCTCCGCCGGGGTTGGACATCTGGGCGGCGTTCTGGCTATCCGCTGAAGAAGCGGCCGAGTTACACCAGACGCTCGAGGCGGCCATCCGTCGCCTCGCCCCAATCAGCGCGGCGAGAGACGAGACGAGCGGGATGAAGCGCTACATGATTCACGTTGGACTGGTCGAGTTCGCCGAATCCGATAAGCTGTGAGCATCAGGTGAATGCCACATCGTCAGTGTTTGAATGACGAGGCTAGCGATGCGGGCTAAAACGGAGTTTTCATGTAGTTTCACATCAAACCCAGTTTTTAATCTCCGACACGCGAAGTGCGCTTAAATCCAGCAACGTCTCTCACTCGAACGCAGCGCTGATGAGGGGTATCGGGTCAGAAATCGTGCAAGCAGATAGATCAGCCAGTAAAACCTTCTCGCTGGAACTTGGTGTTGCCAGCACGCGTTTCGCAGCGCCGAGAACCCGGCAGCCGACCCGAGCCACAAGTACGGATCGGTTGCGGGCAGCAACGCGGCCATTGGCTGGCCGTCCCAAATACTCAACCTCTGGAGAACAACCCGTCCGTCACCAGTGTCACGGGTCTGAAACTGCGCCGATGCTCACTGCAAGCGCCGAACGTTTGTAGCGCCCCCAGATGCGACGCCGCGCCGTAACCTTTGTGCCCAGCGAAGCCGTACTCGGGGAACTGATCGTGCAGCTCGAGCATAAAAGCGTCCCTTACAGTTTTGGCGAGGATGCTGGCGGCGGCGACGCTGTAACTGTTCGCGTCTGCTTTGGGCGGCGCGAGCATTGGTAGGTCAGTCTCGAGCTTCAGATAATCGGTAATCAGCGCGTCTGGCTGCGGCTCGAGCCGTGCGAGTGCCCGCAGGCTGGCGCGTTTCGTGGCGTTCAGCACACCCCTTTCGTCCACCTCCTGCGCCGAGGCAAACTCCACCGCCCACGCCAGTGCCTCTATTCTGATCTCGAGCGCTAATCTCTCGCGCTGACCAGCGCTGAGCGTTTTGCTGTCGCGGTACGCCCTTGGCTGCCAGTCAGCGGGCAGGATCACCGCGCCGACCGCGACGGGGCCCGCCAGTGCGCCGCGTCCCGCCTCGTCCACGCCTGCAATGTGACGCCAGCCCGCACTGCGGTGCTGAGCCTCGAGTTGCCACATTGGATCTGATTTCTTCTGCACGGCTTTGCTCACGTCTGTGATGAGTTTAACGGCTTTTTCACGAATCTACTCAGGCTAACAAAGTAGGCTGATCGGCATGAAACCCTTGGCTGGACTGCTGGCGCTCGCGGCGCTGTTCACGGCGTGCCTCGATCCGCGTTTCCCGCCGGGCATCGCGGGCACGGTTTACGCGCCCGTCGCGTTCACGGCCGCGCCCGGCTATGAAAACGCCGAGATCAAACCCTTTGAAGCCATCGTGCGCTTCAACACTTCTAACCTCGCAAGGGTGCAGTCGGTCGGGGGCGAAACCATCGTTTCCGCGATCACATCCGACACGGCGCTGCTGCGGATGCCGCCAATGGCAGCGGGTGCTCGAGCGCAAACTGTAGCTGATCCCAAGCAGCGCACGCTCGAGTGGGTGTCGGAACTTCGCGCCAGAAGTGACGTGTTGTACGCCGAGCCGAACACGATTCTGCGCCCCAGCGCTGTGCCGAACGATCCGCGTTACAACTTGCAATGGAATTACCCGCAGCTCAACCTGCCCGCCGCGTGGGACGGCTTCTCGAGCGCGGGCGCGGTTGGGGCTGGGGTGACGATTGCGATTGTCGACTCTGGGATTCTGTGGGATAAGAATGATTCTGGCAAGCGCCACCCAGATTTCAATTGCGAGGTCGCGCCGGGGGTCTCCAAGATCGCGCCCGGTTACGATTTCGCGCTCGGCGACGACAATCCGTATGACGATGCGCTCAGCGGCAGCGGTGCGGCGCTCAGCGGCTATCACGGCTCGCACGTTGCGGCGACGGCTGCCGCGTGCAGCAACGACGCGTTTGGCGTGGCGGGCGTCGCGTGGGCGGCGCGGATTCTGCCCGTGCGGGTCTTCGACGGCGATGCGGGCACACTGGCGGATGTCGCCAAGGGCATGTACTGGGCGGCGGGCGTGCCAATCCCCGCCAGCGTAGGCTCGAGCGTGCCCGTCAACCCCAATCCCGCGCAGGTCATCAACCTCAGTTTGGGAGCGCAGCAAGCGCCCAGTCCGCTGCTGCAAGACGCGGTAAACGCGGTGAACGCCAAGGGCGCGGTGATCGTGGTCGCCGCTGGTAACTCTGGCATCGACGCCGCTGGGATGACGCCCGCAAATTTGCAGGGCGTGATCGTCGTCGGGGCGCTCGGGGCACAAAAAGAACTCGCGCCGTACTCGGATTACGGGGCGCTGGTCAGCGTCGTCGCGCCGGGCGGGAATTTTGCGCGACGTGGGCAACCAGCCGACGGCGTACTGAGCGTGCAAGGGTGCGGCGCGAGTGGCGCTGATCTAGGCTCCAACAACGTCGTCGAAGGCGGCTCAGCCCTGCCGTGCAGCGGCGCGAATCAAGCCGGCAGCGGCTACCTGCAAGGCACGAGCATGTCCTCCCCGCACGTCGCGGGCGTGATCGCGCTGATGATGAGCCGCTCCGCAGCGCTGCTGACCCCACCCAGTCCGCTCGAGGCGGGCCGCAACTGGGCGCGGGTACTCAGTTACCTGCGCGACACCTCCAGCTTGAACGGCGTGACGAACTGCGAGCGCGGGTGCGGCGCGGGGTTGGTGGACGCGAGTGCAGCGGTGACGAGGGCGGCGGCGCTGCCCGCGATTGGTGCGCTGATCGTGCTGGTCGATCCGATATCGGGCGTGAACCTCGGCACGCAAAAATCCAGCGCTCAGTTCACTTTGAAAAACATTGGCGATACCAATGCGGCTGTCTCCTTGTCCTCGAGCCAATCGCGGCTGAGCTTTTCCCCGAGCGCTGCGAGCATCGCGCCGGGCGCATCGCAGGTCTTTAACTTGACGCTGAACCGCAGTGGCTTGACGGGCAGCGTCGCGGCGCTCGTGACAGTCACGGACGGACTGCGGCAATATGGCTTTCGCGTGTATTACCAGAGCGCTCAGAACACAATCAGCGATGCCAGCGGTTACTTCGTTCGCATTTACCACAACGTCGGCGGCACGCGCACGCGCATCAACTACCCGGACACGCCGCTGGGCGCGGACGGCTCGTTCGCATTCCCCAACCTCGAGTTGGGCGGTGTGTACGACTTGACCGCCTACCACTTGGTCAGCACCAATGCTGATGGCACGGTCAATACGGATCAACTCGGTGAGCGTCTTGGCGTCGTCACCGACGGGTACAAAACTGGGCAATCGGTTGTACTCGCGGGTGTCTCGCAGGTGATCTGCTCCCGCGATGGCTCGGTGACGGCGGGCCCGCGCAAGTGCCCGTGAGTGTGAACGTCTCGAGGTTCTTTGATCTGACCGCTCGAGGCTGACTGGTTCAATCCGGCAGCGCGGCGTGCAACACGAAATGCACGGTTTGCTCGCGCAGCGCGGCAATGGTCACGGCTTGGTTAGGGTTGGCGCGTTCGCGCAGGGTTTCAAATCTGGGAATGGCGGCCAGCGCGATCAGCGGGAGGCTCATGATGTTGGCGATCACGGTTTCCGGAGCGATGTCCTCGCGCAGCAAACCGAGCTGCTGAGCATGGCTGAAAAGTTCCAGTCCAATCTGAAAGCTCGGCTCGAGCGGTTCACTGGTTTGGCGAAAGGTCTGCCATTCGGTCGCCATTTCCCACATGAAGATCTTCAGGTAACGCGGGTGCTCGAGGAAGTGATCGAAGACCCAAGCGACGCTGGCGGCCAGCAGGGTTTTTAAGCGCTCGCGGGTCAGCGGTTGCGTTGCTTGGTGGCTGACGTTCATGGCGCTCAGGAAAGCGGCGTCACTGCGTTCGCGCACGCGGCGGATCACCGCGAAGTACAAATTTTTCTTGTCCCCAAAATACTGGAACAGCAGGCTTTTGTTGTACCCAGCGATGCGGGCGATCTCATCCACCCGAGCGCCGGAGAAACCGTCGCGGGCGAAGACTGCTTCGCTGGCGTCCAGAATAATTTGGCGGGCGTTGGCGGCGTCTCGAGGGCGCGGCTTTGCGGGTTGCGGGGTGGGACTTGACATCATCGCCGCTCGAGTCTACCATCTAACCAGATAGTTAGGAGCAGACCATGATGCCAACCAGCTCGAGTCCAGCCGCCCCCAACCCCGCCCCCAGCCCTAGAGCCGTGCCGCTGCTCGGGAATTTCGCTGAAATGATGAACGGCGGTGCGCTCGGAGCCTTCACCCGCAATTTCGCTGTTCACGGCGACCTGTTCCGGCTCGACCTCGGCAAGCGTCGCAACCTGCACGTGATCTCGTCGCCGGAACTCGCGCAGGAAGTGCTGATCGACCGCAACACTGAATTCCCCAAAGCCGACGCCGTGCTGCGGCTGCTGCTGGGCAACGGCCTCGTGACCGTCAACGATCATAGCCAATGGATGGCCAACCGCCGGATGATGCAACCGATGTTCCACCGCGCCCGCATAGCGACGATGAACGACAAGATGACGGCCGCGATTGGACGCTTAGTAAAGCGGCTGGGCGGTGTGGGCAGCACCGATATTTCCTTTGAAATGATGGAAACCACACTCGACATCATCACCCAGATCATGTTCAGCGCCGATGTGCTCAGTCAAGCGGGCACGATTGGCCCAGCCGTGATTGCATCGACGCGCTTCTTGCAACACCGCCTGCAAACCCCACTGCCGCTGCCGCTGCCACTCCCGCTGCCCAGCCACGAGCGCTTCCGCCGCGCCAAGCGTTCCATCGAAGCCATCGTGCAGGGCATCATCGACGAGCGCCGCCACAGTGAGGAAATTCCCGGCGATCTGCTGGACATGCTGCTCGAGGCCAGAGACGCCGACAGTGGGCAGGGCATGGACGACGCGCAGGTGCGCGACGAGGTGCTGACGATCTTCGGCGCTGGGCACGAAACCACGGCTCACACGCTGTCTTTTGCGCTGGCCGCGCTGTCGCAAGATCCAGCGCTGCAAACCCGCTTGCATCACGAACTCGAGACCGTCCTTCATGGGCGCACGCCGAACATGACCGACTTGGAGCACCTGCCCTTCACCCAGCAGGTGCTGAACGAGACCCTGCGACTCTACCCGGCCGCCCCGATCACCAGCCCGCGCACCGCCACGTTTGACACGCGTATCGGGGATTTCGACGTGCCAAAAGGCGCAATCATCATCCCGAGCATTTTCAACATTCACCGCCACCCGCGCCACTGGACAGACCCACTGAGCTTCAACCCAGACCGTTTCGCGCTGGGCTTTGAACCGACGCACCGCCTAGCGTTCATGCCCTTCGGCGCGGGGCCCCGCAAGTGCATCGGCAGCAATCTGGCATTGATCGAAGGGCAACTGATCCTCGCTTCGTTGATTCAGCGCTTTGAATTCGCGTTGGAACCCGGTCAGACCGTGGAACTCGAGCAGGCAGTCACGCTCAGACCCAAGGGTGAGCTGCGGATGCGCGTCACACCGCGCTGAACGTGAACTCGGGTGCAACGTGTCTCGAGGCTGACGCGACTCGTGTAGCCTGTGACGCATGAACTCACCTCGCCTGCTCGGTCATCGCGGCAGCCCCAAGCAGCACCCTGAAAACACGCTCGAGTCGTTCACATCAGCACTCGAGGCTGGCTTGGACGGCTTTGAACTGGATGTGCAGCGCACGCTCGATGGCATGTTGGTCACGCATCACGATTTCCACTTGGCGGACGGACGTTTGATCGCGGCGCTCAAGCACGCTGAGTTGCCCGTTCACATCCCGACGCTCGAGGCGGTGCTGCTGCTCGCCAAGCAGCGCGGCGCGTATGTCAATGTCGAAATCAAATTGGAGACCAGCGCCACCGATGGACGCGAGCGTGAAACGGCTGCGCTGATCGCCCGCTTGGGGATGATCGAAAGCGTGATCGTCTCGAGCTTCAATCCCGTGTCGCTCGCCCGCGTCAAATGGGCGGATCGGCGCTTAGAGACGGGCTTGCTGTACGCGCCGGACATGACGCAGTGGTATTTGAAAGACGGGATCAGTGCGCCGCTTTTGTTCGTCAACGCGATTCACCCGCACCACAGCCAAGTCACGGCTGAACTCGTGAAAAACGCGCACTCGAGGGGCTGGAAGGTCAACACGTGGACGGTCAACGACTTTGAGACCGCACGAAGGTTGCTCGAGATCGGCGTGGACGGCTTGATCGGGGATTACCCAGCCGTGCTGCTCGAGGCGCGACGAAACCTCGAGCCGAGCGTCTGAGGTTTACTTCTGGCAGGTCAGGTCGACGCGGAAGGCGGGTTGTTTGCCGAGCGGCGCTTTGTCGCTGTTATTGGCGGCACTCATCGCCCACAGCAACTTCGTAGCTTTCGGCGTGGCGCTGTCGGCGTTAAACCAGATTTTCGTGACCCCAGCCGATCCGGGCGCGATGTTTTTTAACAGAATATCGTCTTGGATACTCGTACCGTTCGCTAAACTCAGCGAGTTGCCATCCTCGGTCACGAGACTGATGTCATCACCGCTGCCGCTCGAGCCAGTGTAGTTCGGTTTGGCAACTTTATTCGTGCCGTTACGGAGTTCAATCGTCAAGTACCACGCTTTTTCCTCAACGCTGTACATCAGGCTTTGCACCTTGAGACGCCAGACGCCGTTGAACAGGTACTCGCCGATGCAACCGCTGGTGGCGGCCACTTGGTTCGCGCCGCCCGCTGCCCCAGTCGACGGCGCGGGATTCGGCAAGGCTTTTTTGAGCTGCTCGAGCGAGACATAGGTTTTGCCCGCGACGACCACGCTGTCGAGCTTCAGGCTTTTACCCGCCAAGCTGACGCTGAGTTGCTTGACGCCCTGCGCCACCGCCACACCGATGAAGAGTGCTGCACCGATGGCCAACCACGTCTTCAAAATTCGCTTCACCACGTAAGCTTATCTGCATCCGCTCGAGATTCCTCGAGATGCTGGTTTCAAGCCGTGACTCACGACTCAGAGCCATTTCTCTAACCAGTCTAGATACTCGCGCAATCTGAACTCGCGGCGGTCTGGGCGGCCGCTGCGCGAGAGTTCGTGGTTCTCTTGCGGCACGCGCACGAAGCGCACGGGCACGCCCGCAGATTTCAGTGCCACGAACCACTGCTCGGCTTGCTCGATCGGGCAGCGGTGGTCTTCCTCGCTGTGAACAATCAGGCACGGCGTTTCGACATCCGCAGCGTAGCGCAGCGGCGATAACGCCCACAGGCGGTCAGCGTCCTGCGGGACGGTTCCGGTAGAGACACTGCCGCGCAACTCGCGCTCCACGAAGCGGTAACCGATGTCCGACGTGCCGTAAAACGACACCCAGTTGCAGATGCTCCTGTCCGTGATCGCGGCCTTGAAGCGCGTGGTGTGCGAGATCACCCAGTTGGTCATCACGCCGCCGTAACTGCCGCCGACAATCGCGGCCCGCTTGCCATCCAGCCACGCGAAGCGCTCGAGGCAGGCGTCCAGAAACGCCATCAGGTCGTCGTAATCACCAGCGCCGTATGCGCCGTCCGTGCCAGCGGTTTGACTGTCACCGTAGCCCGTACTGCCGCGAATATTGCAAAAGCACACCGCGTAACCCTGCGCGGCCAGCGCGTGAAACTCGTGCATGTACGCGTGACCCCACGCGGTCGCCGGGCCACCGTGAACGTTCAGCACCAGCGGGTAATTTCGTCCGCGCTTCCAACCGTGCGGCTTCAAGACCCAGCCTTCGACCGTGAAACCGTCGCGTTTCACAATCACCGACTCGAGGTTGCCTTGCTGGGCTGGATTGAGGTTTGAGATTTGACGCGTGCTTTTACCGCGTTTGACGAAGACCTCGAGCGGCTGGAACGCAGACTCTCGCAGGTACGCGCAGTCGCCGCTCGAGTTGACGCTCAAGGCTGCGATATTCGAGGTTGCCTCATTGGTTTGGCGCTCGAGTTTGCCGCTTTTGGTGAGTTTCGCAATCGCGCCGCTGCCACCGAATTGATGCAGCGCGATCAGCTCACCGCTGGCCAGCCAGAACGGGACGTGCGGGTACGCGCCGAGGTGCGCGTCGGAGTTGACGGTGTTGCCTGCCAGCACATCGGCGCTCGAGACGCGGTGCAACACGGCGTTCTTCTCGAGGGAAAAAGTATGGATGTGCGGGTCGCCGGGGTGGGTCGCCGAATCTGGGTCGGCGATCACGGCCGCTCGCAGACCGTCGGGCGACACCGCGATGCCGCCCATCGACCCGCTCCACCGCGTCAACTGCTGCGCCTTCTTCTTGCCAAGCTTGACCAGAAACGCCTGCGTTGCCCACGTCGCGCTCAATTCCAGACTGACCGCTGCGGTGAACACCAGCCGTTCACCATCCACCCAATCAAAGCCTTCGATGTCGACCTCGTGCTTCGTCACGGGCGACGCCTTGGCGGTCTCGAGGTCGTAAACATAAAGTTGCAACGACTCATCGGGCATGATCCCCGCGCCGCTCAACTCGTTTTTCTTGTAGCGCAAACTCGTGACGATTCTGGGCAATCCGTCAGCCCGGCTCGGGTCTTCCCAATCGCCGCGACTGAGGAAAGCGATTTTTTGATTGTCCGGTGAAAATTTTGGACTCGAGACACCGCTTTTCAGGCTGGTCAGCGCCAGCGCCTCGCCGCCCGCCAGCGGCATCAGCATCAGTTGCGCTTTTTGATCCCACGTGCTGCGCGTGAAGGCCAGCAGCGTGCCATCGCGTGAAAATCGCGGCGCGGCGTCTTTACCCGTGCCAGCGGTGAACTGCGTGGCGGCTGCGCCGTCGCGTGACAGGTGAATCGCGCTCTCGTAACCTTTGCGGTTGTTTGAAGCTTTGGACACCACGAACGCGACGAGCCTGCCGTCGCCGCTGATCTGCACGTCCGAAGCGAAGTTGAGGTCGTGCAGGTCTGAGGGTTTCAGCATGCGTTACAGGATACGTGATAATTTTTGCGAGCGATGCCAGCCCCCAATCCGATCACAATGCACTGGTTGGTGATTTTCAACCAAGCCGTGGCGGGCGAATTGGTGACGATTCAAAGTGGTGTCGACAAATACGCCTTGATCTTCACCGACTCGAGCCTCGCGGTCACGTTCCTGCGCGATCTAGGCGACCAAAATCTTCACGTCTCGCAGCTCGAGACGTGGGTCTTGAAAGACGCGTTTCTGACCGCTGCTGGTTTGATCCACGCGACGAGGGTGATGTTCGATTACCAAGCAGGGCAGCACGAAGCAGTGTCAGCGCCGCTCGAGGGATTGCACGGCTTCGTGCGCGGACGACTCTGAAGCTCGAGCCTTCACCGATTTTGCCCTCAGCGCTCTGCATCCCGTACCACCCTCGAGCTAAAATTCTATGGCTTGGCAAACGTCTCGGCACTGAGCGTCGGATTGACTTGCACCTCGAGCGTGCGATCCGTGCGCGTGCGCTGCCCGTTCAGGAAACTCTCGGATAAAAACGCGATCCACACGCCCTGCACTTGGCGGTAATCGCTCTGGCGCACGATCACCTCGCCATCGCTACTCTGCGCGGTTTGCGTGGCGATCCGCCCGGCCGCATCGAAACTGTACGTGACCGTCAAACCCTTGCTCGTGACGCGCAATGCTTGGCTGCCCGCCACCGTGACGACCTCGAGCTTGTCGGGTTTGACGCTGCTCCGCAAACCAAGCCAGCCGATCGTGAGTGCGCTACGCAATTCGGCGGCGTCGCCCTCCAACATTGGCTGGAGTCCGCCCTGCGTCGTCCATTGCCACGCCTCGAGCGGGGAGGCTTGCGCGATCAGCGCCCGTTGCCCGTTCACCGCGTACTCGGCCCTGACCGTCTGCGCGGTCACATCGGCGCTCGAGATCACGCCCAGTAGGGCGCTCTGCCCGCCTGAGTAGATGGTGGATTCGCTTTGCTCCTTGTAAGTGCGAATCTTGTCGAGCGCTGTTCCGCCGTGAGCAACGCGGGCCCGCTCGAGCAAGGCTGGGGCGCTGAGGGCGGGTGCGTTCGGTGCGGGCGGCGGACTCGAGGTGGTCACGACTGGCGGTTTGGTCACGGGCGTCGTTGTCACGGGCGGTTTCGTGATCGGTGTTGGCGCTGGATTGACCGCCGCGCCGCCCAAGCCAGCTTTGGCGAAGCACGGCAGCTTTGCCAACGCGCCCGCCAGCCCCTCCAAGTTGAAGCTGTAACGCTTGGAGTACACGCCGCCGCCGTTGTCGAAGATCGTGAGCCTGAACGACTTAGCACTCAATGCCGCCTTGGTGAGTGTCAGCACTCGAGCGGCCGGAGCGCGATGACCGCGCTGAAACTCGAGGTCGCTGTCAATCGGTTTATTGTCCGGAATCATCGATTCCCACGTGTCCTCGTATCCTTGCCCGCCGTCGAAGCTGAACCCGACATCGACATTCTCGTCATCGGTGATGATGCTTTCCCACGGCAGCAGCACGATCTGCGGTTTGCCTGCTACATCGCAACGCCACATCAGCGCGGTGCGCGAGTTCTTATACAAATCCCAGCCGTCGTTGCCGTTGCGGTCTTCGGCCTTGGTCGTCAGGGTACGCGCCAGCGACGCACTCGAGCCGCTGTTGACATCCAGCCTCGTCTCGACACTGAACGCGCCGACCGTGGCTCGAGATCCGCCGAAACCGCTTTTGCATTTGAGTTTTTGCAGCGCCGCCGCAAAGCCCGTCAGGTCGAAAACGTAGATTTTGGCTTTGCCATCCTCAAGCGTCTGCACCGCGAGGCGCTTGGATTGCACGGCGCTCTGCGTCAAGCCCGCGACGCTGCTGCTCGGCGCGAAGGCGTCGCTCGAGGTTGACCTGATTTCCAAGCGAGGCTCGGCCTTGGCGGGTGTCGTCCAGAAATCCTGCTGGAGCGCCTGTGTATCGAAGCGGTACGTCAGTGGCGTCGTGCCCTCGGCATCGGTCAGGATGTCGCTGGCGTCGAGGTGAACCTGTAAGGCTTTGGCGTCGCAGCGCCAGTAGAGCGTCGCATCATCGTCGGACTCGTTCACAATCGTCGACAGCGCGATGAACGAGCGGTCGCGTTTTGAGAGCTGGTCATTGAACGGCACGAAACGGATTGGATCGGCGTAACTCTTCGGCACGGCTTTGCCGCTGCCGCGCTCAATCGCGGGCAGGTACGTCTGCACGTCCCGTGCGCCAGCGCCGCCGCCGTCGCGCCAGTAAATCGTGTCGTCAATGAAAATATTTTCCTTATCCAACCATAACAGCGTATAGCGCAGGACTGCGCCCTCTTTGAATTTCAAGGTCAGCACACCGTTCGCGGCCGTGTACGACCCACCCGTGGAATCCTTGGAGCCGTTGTAAGCCACGACCGCACTGCTCGAGAACGCGTTGAAACTCGAGCGATCCGACGTGAACGAGCCGTCTTTTTTAAAGGTGATGCTTTTGCGCGACTGCCCGCCAGAAACCGTGCTGGAGCCATCAACGTTGATGAGCGTCGGGCTGTTGAAGACCGATAAATGCGTGAACGTCCCCTCGAGCAGCCCGCTTTTCACGGGTTTGAGGCGCGTGTAACTTGAACCGCAAACCTCGAGCTTAGCGTTTTTAATGGCGATATCGCAGCTATTGGCGATGCCGGTCACGCTGTAGCTGAGGATCAGCTTGCTGCCTCTGAGGGTGTACGTGCCGCAGGATTGCCACTCGTCTTTGGTGCGCGGCGTCGCACAATCAAAGTTTGTGTAGCGCCCCTCGGTCGGGATGCCTTCCAAAAAGCGCCCATCTGAGCTGAACCAGTAGTAATGGTAGCTGGGACTGGCGTTGGCTTGGGTCTGAAAGCGATACCACGCCCCGGCGAATTCGTTGGGGAGGGCGGCTTGCACCGCGTGGCTCAGCAACATCGCGCCCACCATCACCAAGACCGTCAGCGCTTGCTTGATTCCCCAGCTCGGGGCTTGATTGTTCATGCACCCAACGTAGAACTGATGAGTGAACCCTCAGTGAGTCCACAGCCATTGGGAGCTGCGGGCTTTACAACGCACCCCGCGAGGCTCGAATATGCGAGCAGTGCCAAGAAAGTGAAGGTCATCAGGTGGATACTCAAGATGTCAGTCAAGGCTCGAGCGCAATTGCACTTGGTGATGCCGTCGTGCTGTTCGGCAAAAACCGTATTTTCGATGAGGTCAATCTGGAGCTGCCGAGCGGATCGCTGCTGTGGCTGAGCGGCGCGAACGGTGCGGGCAAAAGCACGCTGCTCAGAGCAATCGCGGGCTTACTGCCGTTCAACGGTACGATCCGAATAGGCGGTCACGCCCCCGCGTCGCTCGAGGCGCGGCGCTTGAGCATCTTCGTGCCGGACGAACCCGCGCTCTACGAGGATCTGAGTTTACGCGAGCACGCCGAGTTCACGGCTGGGCTGTACGCCAAACCCGAAGCCCTCGAGCGAATCTTGGGTCATTTGAGGACGTTCGATTTAGAAACGCGGCTCGAGGAGTTCCCGGCCGCGCACTCACGCGGCATGCGCCAGAAGCTCTCATTGGCGCTGGCACTCGGTTTGGAGCTGCCTGTGACGCTGCTGGATGAACCGTTCAACGGGCTGGACGCCGCGTCGCAGCTCAGCCTGCAAACCATGTTGACCGCGATGCTCAAGCAGGGCTTGACATTGGCGTTCAGCGCTCACCAGACCGACATCACCGACGCGTTGCGCCGCCACCCCGCCTGCGTGGTGGCCACGTTCAACGATGGCGTCGTGACGGTCACTGGCACAGGCGCACTGCAGAGGCTCAGTTGAACTCGAGTTACGCCGACCCCAGCCGCGCCGAAGCCAGCGCCGTCAGCCTCGAGCGCTTGCGCCGCCTGACGCTGCGGCGGGCGACCGCGACCTACACGCACTGGGTCGAGCGCAGCGTCGGCTGGGGCACGCTGATTTGGATGGTGTTCTGGCTGGTGTTCTACGCCGTTGCCGCGTCGCAAGTCGTGATCTTCAACGTCAAACCCGCCCCGAACGGACTGCTGCCGATCATCTCGAGCCTTTTCGTGGCGGCGGTCGTCGCGTATTTCGTGCTGACGCGCCGCACGCCTCCCGTGATTTTGAACCGCCAAGATTTGTACCGCGTCGGACTTGCGCCTGTCACCCCCGCCCGCGTGCTGGCGTGGGAATTCGCGTACTCCAGAGGCATTGGTTTTTTCATCGGTGCGCTGATCGGATTGATCTGGTGGCTGATCGGCTTCGCGTTTTTTCGCCTCGAGCCGATCTACGCGCCCGTCGCATTGGGCTTGTGGTTCGTGGCGGTGCTCGACTGGGGCTGGTTGCAGTACACGGGCTGGAAACAGATCTGGGTGCTGCCAGCGCTCCTGCTGGTTGGCGTGGCGGGCGATCTGCTCTTCGCTATCGGCGGCTCGAGTGCACTGCTCAACTCAAATCCGCTTGGGCTGATATTGCCCGCTGCCGCCGCAATTCTCGGCAGCGTCTGGTCTCGAGCCAGCCTAACCAGCACCTACCCGCCGCTGTTTGCCACGCACAGCCTGATCCTTTCGCAGCTTCGCGCCATGAACCTGACGATGGTGATGGTGCAACGCCCGCCCGACCCCGACGTGCGCCGCCGCCTCGTGCAAACCCTGCGCTCTGGCTCGCCCGCGCTGCGCCCGACGCGCTTCCTCCCCATCCCTCGAGCCGCTGGCCCGCTCGGCGCAATCGCGTGGCGCGTCGCGTTGACCCTTTACCGCCGATCTATCCTCGAGCAGCTCGGCGTGGTGTTCCAGCTCGCGGTGCTGATCGCCGCCAGCACCAACACGATTGAGGGCGTCGTCGGCAAGCTGCTGCTGATGCTGGCGCTCAGCCTCGCCATCCCCAGATTACTGGGCCCGGTTTTCGGCAACCTGCCCGTGGATACCATCACGCGCACGCTCGGACGGATTCTGCCCGGCGTGGCGATCATCGCTGTCCTCGGCGCATTGGCGCTGCTGATCAGCAGTTTCGTGCCGACAATCTCGAGCAACGTGATCGTGACCAGCATCTTGCACTCACTGATTGCCCTCGTCGCCTTAGAGAAGCTCAGCACCAGATTCAAAACCCCACCGACCAGCCGCGATGTTGCCTTGCTGAGCGCCTTCATCGCCGTGCTGCCTGAGGTCACGCTGGGTATCTTGGGCGTCAAAGGCAGTCTGCTCGAGGTGCAGCTTGGATTGCTGCTGTTGACGATCTGGCAACCGTTTTTGTGAAGCTAGCTCGAGTCGCTTTGAAGGGCCTGCTTTAATAGTCGCGTCTCGAGGCTCAGGTTGACTTCGCCCTCGCGTCAAACTCGAGGCGCGACTGCTCGACTTCCTCGAGATTGTGTTCCGCCCAGATCCACACGCCGCAAAAGGCCGCGCCGAGGCTCGAGCCGAGCGGGGTCAGTTTGTACTCGACTTTTGGTGGGATCACTGGATGGATCGTGCGCTTGACCAGTCCGTCGCGCTCCATCTGGCGCAGCGTCTGCGTCAGCATTTTCTGGCTGATGCCCGCGACCAACTCGCCAAGCCGCGTGAAGCGCAGCTCGCCGTGATCGTTCAGCACCTCTAAAATCAGCATCGTCCATTTATCGGCCACGCGACCGATCAGTTCGTTGACCAGCGTTTCGATCCTCGAGTCCAGATGATCGGTTGGGATGTCCACGGAATAGGCTTGGGTGGCCTTGACTTGAGCCTCGGTGAAGCGCGAAATTCTCGTCATTGACAACACTCTCTTTCTGGTAAGTACCGCACTTTTACGTGCCTACTTCCTATTGGTGTGTGATTACTCTACACTCCAACGCGGGACTGCACCCAAAGGAGACTCACCATGCAAATGACTGGCAATACGATTTTGATCACGGGCGGCGCGTCGGGTATTGGTCGGGCACTCGCTGAGCGCTTTCACGCGCTGGGCAACACCGTCATCATCGCGGGTCGCCGCGAGGCGCTGCTCGAGCAGGTCGCGGCTGCTCATCCGGGCATGAAATCGGCGGTGCTGGACATCGCAGACGCGGCGGCAATTCAGCGCTTCGCACAGCAACTAATGCTCGAGTATCCGAGCCTCAACGCCGTCATCCACAACGCGGGCATCATGAAAACCGAAATACTTAGTGAAGGCAAATTGGAGGACGCCGAAGCGACCATCGCCACGAATTTACTCGGGCCAATTCACCTGAACGCGGCGCTGATCCAGCATCTCGAGGCTCAACCACATGCGACGATCATGACCGTTTCATCCGGGTTGGCGTTCGCGCCGCTGAGCCTCAACCCGACTTACTGCGCGACCAAGGCAGCGATTCACTCGTATACGCAGAGCCTGCGTTACCAACTCAAAGACTCGAGCGTCCAAGTGCTCGAGCTGATCCCGCCCTACGTGCAAACCGAGTTGACGGGCGAACGGCAAGCCAACGATCCGCACGCGATGCCGCTCGAGGAGTTCACCAGCGAGGTCATGCGGCTCTTAGAGACTCAGCCCGATGCCACAGAAATCTGCGTCGAGCGCGTCAAAGCGCAGCGTTTCGCGGCTGAGAACGGCGGGTATGACGCGTTTTTCAAGCAGCTCAACGACATGATGACGGCCGCTCGCTCGAAATAAGCCCGAGGTTTTAGAGAATCTGCGGGCAAACTGGCAGCAACGCGCACGCCGCGCAGTTGGGTGATCTCGCCATGCAGACGCGCCGCCCGTGCAGGATCAATGCGTGATGCAGGAAAATCCACTCGCCCATTGGAAACAGTTTCTCGAGATCGCTTTCAACTTTGTCGGGATCGCTGTAAACGCTGAACCCCAGCCGCCGCGCCAAGCGCCCGACGTGCGTGTCCACCGCGATGCCCGGTCGCCCGTAAGCGTTGGAAAGCACGACGTTGGCGGTTTTGCGCCCCACGCCGGGCAGCGTCTGGATCGCCGCAAAGTCGTTGGGGACTTCGCCACCGAAATCCGTCTCGAGCCGAGCGGCCGTGGCTTTGATGTTTTTGGCCTTAACGCGGTACAAGCCAATCGTCCTGATTTTGTCTTCCAGCACCTCGAGCCGTGCGGCTGCCATGCGTTTCGGAGTCGGAAAGGCTTTGAACAGCGCTGGCGTCGCCGCGTTGACGCTGACATCGGTCGCCTGAGCGCTGAGGATCGTCGCAATCAGCAATTCAAACGGACTCGTAAACGCCAATTCCGTCGCCGCATCCGGGTACAACTCCTGCAAACCACCCAGCACGGTGATTGCTCGAGCCTGACGGTCTTTGATGCGTTCACGCGGCACGAGTCGCATGCTACCTCGAGCGGCTGGGGTGGGTGAAGCTCGAGGATGCGGTCGGGTGATCTCCGGTGTTGATATAGACCCTGCGCTGCACGGGCGAACTCGTCACACCCATGTGTACGAAGGCACAACGTCCACCCCTACAGGGTCGTTGCGAACGCTTGTGCAGGACATGGTTTCTCGTCATCTGTCACGCGACTCAAACGCACGCTTGAGACCTCGAGAATCAGACTTTGCCTTTGAACTGAACCTTCGCCCTTTGCCTTTCGCCTCGACTTCTCGAGCACCAACTTGGAACTTTTACGCTTTGTGACGCATACTGGTTCATGGAGGTATCACATGGAATGGTTCTGGGCGTTGTTGATCGGGGCGGGCGCGGGTGTCGGCATTGCGATGTCGCAGTTGAAACTGAGCTTGCCGCAGCACCTCGGCATCGCGGGCGTTGCGGGTGGCGTCGCGGGCGTGCTGGCGAACGCGCTCTTGGGTGGGCTGCTGGGCTTTTTGTTCATGCTGATCGGTCAGATCGCGGTCGTGGCGATTGCAGGCGCGGGCGTCGTGTATGGCGTCAAGCAACTCGGATTGTTCAAGTAGCTCGTTCCAAGTAGCGCATCACTGCTCTCGAGGCGCACCGACGGTTTGTTGGTGCGCTACTCACTTAAAGCTGGGAACGTTTACAATCCATGCACCGTATGACCCCGGAGATGAACGCGTCATTGCACAGCCAAACCTCGCTCGAGCAACCCTTGTTGGATTCGCTCTGCACGGGCGATCAGGCCTCGTGGGAGACGCTGATCGGTAAGCATCAGGATCGGATGCTCAATTACCTCTATCACTTGGAGGGCAATTACGACGACGCGCTGGACTTGTGTCAGGAAACGTTTTTCAGGGCGTGGAAGGGCATCAAAACCTTCAAAGCGGGCGAGCAACTGCTGCCGTGGCTTTACACGATTGCCCGCAATGTGCAGATTGAAAAGCACCGCCGCAAGTCGCACGGGCAGTTCAGCTTGGAGGAAGCCTTGGAGGATCACGGCTTCGAGCCAGCGATTGCCAGTGAGTCCCCGCAACGCAACGCCGAAAGCGCTCAGAGCGTCGAGCGCGTGCGCGAGGCGCTGCTGACCTTGCCCGAAGAGTACCGCTCGGCGGTCGTATTGCGCTTCATGAATGACCTGTCCTACGACGAGATTGCCAGCGTGCAGTGTGTTGCGGTCGGCACGGCCAAATCCCGCGTTTTTCGCGGCAAGGAACTCTTGGAGAAAGCACTGACGGGGAAGGTGCTGGTCGAATGAAACCCGATTTTTTGGTGGGTTTGGAGCGGGTGCATTCACCGCCCGATTTTGCGCGGCTCACCGCGCAGGACATCGCGCTGTCAGCGCGGCTCGAGGCGCTGGGTGTGCGAGCGCCAGCGGATTTCGCGGCGCGAGTCGCCGCGCGGATTCACAGCGCCGCCCTCGAGTCACCGCTGGTTGCCCTCATGCCGATCAGCGCACCACCGAATTTCGCTGCGTTTTTAGCGCAACGCATCGCTCGAGATGCTGTCAGCATTCCCGCACTCGAGTCGCTGCCCGCCGTGCATGTGCCGGACGGTTTCGCGCCTTTGCTCGCCGCACGGATCGAAAACGACGCAGGCGCACTGCCAGCCTTGAGTACCCTGCCTCGAGTCGCCGTGCCGCACGACTTCGCGCAAACCGTGATCGCTCGGATCAATGATGACATCGGCGCTGAGTTGGAAACCAATGACCGCGCCCCGCTCTATTTCATCGCGGCGCTGCTCGGCAGCGTTGCCGTGGCATTACTGGCGCTGACGTGGCCCTACGCCAGCACCGCTGGCACGGCGCTTTTAGAGATCCTGCGCGTGCTGCCGAACGCGATGCTCGCGCCCGTGATCGCTGTTGCACTGCTGGCGATGGTCGGAGCGGCTAGCTCAAAAGTTCAATGGCGTTTGCCGGCGGGTTTGCTGGCCTTCGCGGTCGCGGCCGTCGCGGTCGTGCCGCAGAGCCTGCCGTTTTTCGGCAACGCTCAGGTATCTGGCGAGACCAGCAGCGTCGTTCGCTTCGCGGGCGATATCGTTGTGCGCGGCTTGGTGGACGGCGATGTGATCGCCATTGGCGGTAACGTGCGCTTGGTTGGCGCTGCGAAAGTCACCGGGCGCGTGCTGACGTTCCTCGGCGATGTCAACCTGCCGCGCTCCTCGAGCGTAGCCACAGGCATCAACGCGGTGCTGGGCGTGGTCAACGACGCCAGCGCCCTCGAGCCGCCGAACGCCCAAAGCCTGAGCCTGCCGGGGCTGAGCGCCGCCAGTGCCTTGCGACCCCTGCGGGCGCTCGTCACGGCTGGCACGTGGCAGTGGTGGTACTTCGCATTGCTGGTCGCGCTCGGCAGTGCGCTGGTTTTGCTGCCCCATCTGCGCCATGCGCTGCAAAAACCACTGCGCTTCCAGACGGGGCGCTCACTGAGCCTCGGGTTGCTGCTGCTGTTCATCACCGCCCCAGCCGTCGCGCTGGGCGGGCTGAGCCTGATCGGAGCGCCGGCCGCGCTGCTGCTCGGCGTCTTCACATTGCTGGTCTTCTCGAGCGGCGCGGCTTTAGCGCTGACCGAGTTGGGCGCATTGCTCCTGCAAGCCTGCGGCATCACGCGCCGCGCTGGGCTGTGGCGCATCGTTCCAAGCTTCGCGCTGTTTGGTGCAGCGCTGCTGTACCCGCCGCTGGCACTGGCATTGTGGTTGCTGTTCGGTGCGTGGGGCGCAGGGGCATTGTTGATCGCATTGCGCGACGGCGAGTTGGTCGCCAGCCTCAACGCGTGACTCGAGGGAGGAAGACTCGGGTTGTAGCTGCTCAAGTTGGCGAGGCTCGAGGTGTAACCGTTTATTGGGTCGGGACGCCTTCAAACCAATCGGCAAACGGTTTACTGTTGAGGCTGTCCTCGATCAGTTTGGGGCATTCTTCCAAAGCGGCGATGATGACTGTTAGATCGTCCGTCTCGAGCGTGGGCAGATCATAGGCTGTTCTACATTCTCGCCAGCTCGAGTGCGTGATGAAGCAGTCAAAGGTGAACTGCCATTTGCCATCGTGACGTAAAACGGTGTCCCATTCGACATAGCTTTGTTCTGAGTCAACGACTGAAAAGTTCTGGTTGAGGTGAGGGCCGCTACTGTAATGCCTAAGACTGAGATGAACTTTTGGTTTTAATGCGCTTTGGCTGCGCTCGAACCGAAAGCTCAGGTCAATTAACCGCTCCTGAACTCGAGCAATGGCCGCGAAAAGCTCGAGCGCAGAATCCTTCACAACCATCTGTTAATTCATCCCAACCACTGCTCGAGGTTCAAGCCCTCGAGCGCCGCGCTCGAGACGATGACTTCTTCACCTTCACGTCGTGCTGCGCCAGATTGCACCAACTTGTTCAACTCACGCTCCACGGTTTGCTGCACGCGCCGCAGCAGCATCTCCTGTGGGTCGGTCACGCCGCGAAGCGCCAGAAAAGCGCGGTGAAAATCGGGCAGGCGATCCAGAGGAATGCTCGCCTCGAGATCGCGCCAACGGATGTCGCTGTTCATGGCGGAGTATATCCAAGTTTCAATCGAACGAACCGTTGAGCATCGGTGGCTCGAGGGTTGCAGCGGTTCAGACCCTGATCGTTTCCGCCTCGAGCATGACGCTCGAGGCGGCGCACAATTGATCCGAGCCGCTTACGGTTTGAAGTCCGCGCCCAGCGGGTAATCGCTAGCGGCGTTCAAGCCCAACTCCGGGAAGTCCGGCACGCGATCATCGAACAGCCAGTGTTCGGTCAAGGCCCGGGCGTCCGCACCGCCGAGTTCGGCCACAACTTTGAGGAAATCCTCGTTCGAGGCGGTGCTGTAGCGGTGACGCTCCAAGAAGGTGCGGAGGATCTTAAAGAAGGTCGCGTCGCCGACTTTGAGTTTCAGCGCGTAGACGGTCGCCGCGCCACGGTTGTACACACCGATTTGGTCGAATGGATCGACGCCGGCGACGATTTTGCCGGGCGCTGGTGACGGCTGAATCATCGGCAGGCTCGGATCGGCCAAGCGCCGCAGTTCACGGTTGCTGCGGCGCGTCACGGCGATGGTGGTGAAGGGCAGCGGCGCGATTTGATCGGCGATCTCTAGAATAGTCAAACCGCTACTTTTTGTCGCCTGCTCGAGAATCGCGCTGCGCTGCGCGGCGGGCAATGTGCCACTGAAAATCAACTCGAGCGCCTGACCGACCTGTGCGACGCTGAACTTTTTAGTTGGGTCAATGCCCAAACCTTGTTTCAAAAAGCCAATCAATTGCGCTTTGGGAAACTGGAAATAACCGCCGTCTTTGGCATAAACCATACCGGGGTATTCATCGCGAATCGAATCCTCGAGTTTGTCGCCGGTGCTGTGCTCTAGCCACAACCGCCCGAGAAACTCTGCGAAACCTTCGTGCAGGAAAATCTGGCTGTTGTCGCTGAAACTGACCGAGCCTGCGAACCACTGATGCGCCAACTCGTGTGCCAAGACCGTCTCGAGCACGCCTTGCAACACTTCTGGCGGCGCGTCGTCGAACCCTTCAAATTTCAGTGGGAAGCTCGAGAGCGTTTGGTTTTCCAAAGCGAATCCGTCGACGAAATCGTGCGTGATGATGCCGTACTCGCGGAACGGGTATTTGCCGAGGCGCTCGCTGAAAAAGCGCA
Organism: Deinococcales bacterium; assembly: GCA_025359505.1. GTDB lineage: Bacteria > Deinococcota > Deinococci > Deinococcales > JAAFIG01 > JANYHH01. The sequence continues at coordinate 33,721 of JANYHH010000070.1, read as the reverse complement.
TCATGTCGGCGGTTTTGGCCAGCGCGGGCGTGTAGCTTGGCGATGTGTTCGGTAGAAAGTAATTGCGAATTCGCACGCCGTCGACCTTGCCGCCCTCGACCAATTTGAACGGCCCGAACGCCAGCACCGGCATGTAGGTCGTGGTCGGTTCGGAAATCTTATAAACGCTCGTGGCCGTTCCGTCGTTGTTATCGCGGCGATTGAGGAAAATGCCGTTGGCGATGGCTTGATTTGATTGTGGGGCGGTCAAGCGAAAACTGAAACTCGCTTTGTCCGCTGGGGAATCGTTGACGGCCGCAATGTCTTTGAGCGAGGTCGGTTCGGCGAGGAACGACGCGCCGCTGGGCGTGACCTTCCAACCCCCGCCGAAGGAATCGGCTTGGGCTTTTGAACCCGGCGTGCCCGAATACGCGACTTGCACGCGGAATTTTGAGCCTTGGCTGATCGGCGTGGCTGGCGTGATCGTCAGCTCCGGGTCTTCGTGCTTGAAGGTCGCCCGCACGCCGTCGACTAAAACGTATTGAACATCCAACGACCCTAAATCCAGATTAAAGCTCGAGAGGTCATCGCTGGCAATCGCTTCCATCACGCTAACGCCCTTGATGGTCTTAAAGTCGGCCGGCACGCGCAGGTCAATCGTGTAGTGCTGCGCGTCGTAGCCGCCATTGCCCATCCACGGGTAGAGCGGGTCGTTCAGGCTGGCACTGCCGGGAGCGCCAAAAGCCAGCGCGACCGATAAACCGAGCGCAGCGAAGCTGATGGCAGCAATCCATTTGGGTTTCTTCATCATTTGAACTCCTTAAAAAGAACGTGTTTGCGATCACTTCAACTGGTGTGCGGCGCGTACTGATTGACCAATTCATCCCTGTGCAAACTCGAGCCTTTCGCACCTCCGCATGCTTGATTTTCTCACGAGTCAAGGTAACAACCGAGGATTAAGGGTGCTCGAAGTGAGTTTGAAGATTTCATGAAGATGGCGCTTCGAGCCTCGCTGTTCAGTGAAATCACTGTGGAATTCTCAGTGGCTTGCGAACCAACACAACGGGCAATCAAGCCGTGATGCGAGCGTTCTCGCCCGCGTCGGCTCGAGGGTGAAATGTGACTGGCTGCTGGATGGCATGAGCCAGTTTAGCCAAGGCCGAGATGAGGAGCGAGTGCGGAATAGAACCCGAACGGTTAGCTACTGCACATCTGCCCGAATTTATAGCTCAATGTGTCGCACCGACTTCGCCTCGAGCCATTTTCTTAGCTCAATCAAACGCAGCTTTTCGCTCAAAGCTCGAGGAGGTACTCGAGAATCCCGGTTTTTCGGGTAACTCGTGAAAATTTCTTGCGCGTACCCGTATCAAATAGGCTATACTTTTCATCGTGCCCGATGACAAAGACCGTCCCGTATACGTCATCAGCGTCGCGGCTGAGCTGGTCGACATGCACCCGCAAACGCTGCGCTTGTACGAACGCAAAGGACTGATTCGTCCGCAACGCACGACGGGCAAAACGCGGCGGTACTCTGAGCGCGATGTCGAGTACCTGCGCGAGATTCGGCGCTTGACCCAAGAACTCGGCGTCAATCTGGCGGGCGTCGAAGAGATCATGAAGCTGCGCTTCGAGTTGGACGGCGTGCAGCAGCAGCTCGAGAGCGAGATCTACCATTTGGAGGACGCGCTACGAGCCACCTTCGACGCGCAGACCCGCGAGGCACTGGCGCTCGAGCACGCGAGTGCGCCGCTCGACGAGGCGGATCGCCCAGTCTACGTCATCAGCGTCGCGGCTGAGCTGGTCGACATGCACCCGCAGACCCTGCGACTCTACGAGCGCAAGGGTTTGATTCGCCCCCAGCGCACCAGCGGTAAAACGCGGCGCTACAGCATCAGAGACGTGGATCACCTGAAAGAAGTGCGGCGCTTAACGCAAGAACTCGGCGTCAATCTGGCCGGTGTCGAGGAAGTCATGCGTTTACGCTTTCAACTTGACGACGCGCAGGACAGATTGGAAGCCGAAGCTGGACGATTGCAACGTGAAATCAACACGAAGTTTGCTGCGATGCAAGCGCTGCCCGCACCCAGTAAACCAGCCAGCAAATCCAAGAAAAAGACCTAAACCCACAACACAACCCTCGAGCAGCGCGTTACACTGATCTCATTCCACAACAAACACCTCGATACTCGGGGTCAAAGGAGAGATGATGCTCGAGTCCACGATGATGGATGTGCCGCTGACGATTCCAACGATTCTGGATCGCATGAAGCTGCTTTTTTCTGGCAGCAAAGTAATTTCGTACCTGCCCGTCGGGATCGACCCCGAGACCAAGCAACCGATCCCCGGACGCTTTGAGGAAACCTACGGGCAGTTGTCCGACCGCGCCCATCAACTGATGCACGCATTGACCGACGCGGGCGTGAAATCCGGCACTCGAGTCGCCACGTTTGCCACGAACCACTACCGCCATTTGGAGTTGTACTACGCTATTCCGAGCGTCGGCGCGGTCGCGCATATGGTCAATATCCGCTTGCCAGACGAGCAGATTGTCTACATCATCAATCACGCGGGTGACGAAGTGCTGTTCGTCGATAACGTCTTTCTGCCGCGATTGCCCGCGATCCTCGCGCAATGTCCGACGCTGAAGCACGTGATCGTGATGGGCGCAGTGCCGCAACTGCCCAGCGGCATGACCGACTTTGAGACCTTCATCGCGGGCAAGCCGACGCAGTTCACCTACCCCGAGATCGACGAGCGTCAAGCGGCCGGGATGTGCTACACCTCCGGCACGACCGGCCACCCCAAAGGCGTCGTCTACAGCCACCGCGCTTACGTGCTGCACAGCTTGGTCAGCGCCTCGAGCGAGATGATGGCGGTCACCGAGCGTGACACGGTACTGCCGATCGTGCCGATGTTCCACGTCAGCGCCTGGGGCTACCCGTTCACCTGCCCGTTCGTCGGCGCGAACCTCGTGCTGACCAGCGTCCTCACCGCGCCCGCCTTCATCGCCAGAGTGCTACAAGATGAAGGCGTGACCCACACGGCGGGCGTACCAACGATCTGGTTTGGGTTGCTCGAGGAACTCGACCGCGCCAAAGCAGCGGGAAGTCCGTACAAACTCCAGAAGCTGCGCTCCTTGCTCGTTGGCGGCAGCGCCGCGCCGCGCAGCCTGATCGAAGGCTACGGCGAGCGTCACGGTCTGCGCGTCGCGCACGCGTGGGGCATGACCGAAACCACGCCGCTGGGTACGCTGAATAACCTGAAACCAGAGCACGACGCCCTCGAGCCAGCCGCTCGCTACGACGTGATGGCATTGACGGGCCGCCCGGCGATGCTGGTGCAACTCAAACTTGTGGACGAACACGATGGGTTGCTGCCGCACGACGGACGCACGCCCGGTCGCTTACTCGTGCGCGGGCCGTGGGTCACGGGCAGTTATTACGACAACCCCGAAGCGACCGCCGCCAGTCAGCAAAACGGTTGGTTTGACACTGGCGACATTGCGACCATCAACACCGACGGCTACATGATGATCCAAGACCGCGCCAAAGACCTGATTAAATCCGGCGGCGAGTGGATCAGCTCCGTCGACTTGGAAAACACCCTGATGGGACACCCCAAATTAAAAGAAGCGGCTGTGATCGCCATTGCACACCCCAAATGGGACGAGCGCCCGCTGGGTGTGCTGGTCGTGCGCGACGGCTTTGAGGTCACGAAACCGGAACTCGATACATTCTTATTGGAGCGCGGCTTCGCCAAGTGGCAACTGCCAGACGCATACGAATTTGTCGCGGAAATTCCGAAGACGACCGTCGGCAAGTTCTTGAAGCGTGCCCTGCGCGATCAGTTCAAAGACTACAAGCTCGAGACTAGCGTGACGCTCGAGTAATGCGGCGAGGTCAAGGGCAGCTCGCTGGCGCTCGCCCCCCTCACCCGCCGCTTCGCGGCGGCCTCTCCCACGGCGGGGAGAGGCGGAAAGGCATAAGCTCGAGGCATGTTGCTTGAGTTGCGCCACATCACCGACCCGCTCGACCCAGCGATTGCCTCGTTTGGAGCGCTGCAAGAGGCGACGTATTTCGACGCCGAAATGCTGATTCCCGCCAGCATCATCGGGCAGATGCTCACGTGGAGCGACTCGAGCCGCAGCAATCACCTGATCGTCATTGAGGATGCGGGGCGCGTGGTGGCGGGGACACTGTTTCATTACCTCGCCACGCCTAGAATCGGCTTCTCAAGTTACTTGGCGGTCGCGCCTGCTCAGCGCGGGCAGGGATTGGCGCGGCGCTTGCACGACGCCAGAGCCGCATTGCTCGAGGAAATCTCAAATGGCGCGTGTCAAGGCGTGCTGATTGATGTCGTCAACCCAACTCGTTTGAGCGCTGATGAACGCGAGTTGGAGCGCGGCGTCGGCAGCGATCCCGTGAATCGTTTGCAGGTGTTCTCGAGCCTCGGGTTCAAACGCGTGGATGTGCGCTACGAGCAGCCCGTCGGCGGGGAAGACGGCGGGCCAGTGACCAATATGGACTTGCTGTTCTGCCCTCGAGACGCTGTTGACGGCGTGCCAACCGCATTGATCGTCGCCGCGATGCTCGAGTTTTGGACGCCGTGGCTGGGAGTGAAAACCGCGCAAGCCGCCGCGAAAGCACTCGAGACTCGAGCGGGTGGGGGAGAGCTGGCGTTGATTGCTTTGGTTTGAAGGCTCGAGCGATGCCGCAATCCGGTTCGTTTTGTGCAGTACGTTAAAAAGTAGTGCTCAACAGCCCACTCTCATCCCCAACCCTTCTCTCGCCAGCGAGAGAAGGGAGCCGCGTCGCACAAGTTTTTGCCCTCTTTCGTGGAACGAGAGAGGGCCGTCGAACCCATGTTCGCAAGGCGAAACGCGCAGCGGCGGGGTGAGAGCGGCCACCAATGAAGTCGAAATAGCCTATTGGTGACGCCTGATGCGTAGAGGTGAGGCTCGAGGCTCGAGCGTTTTACAACTTGCGGGCGGGTGCGATGGCTTCGGTGAACCAGACCGGCAGCCGCCCGCGCATTCGGCTGAGCCAACTCGGGAACAGCGCGTCCAGCACATAGGTCGTCGCGTGATCGCGGTCGCTTCTGACCGCCCGCCCATACGCTTGTACCATCCGCAGCGCGGTGCGCCACTCGTACCACGTCGGGTCAATCGCGCGGCGGGCGTTGACCTGCGGATCGCCGAGGAACGGGTACGGCACTTTGATGATGATTTGCCACCGCGCTTGATCGTCGGCTAAATCCACGCCCTCGGTCATGCTGGGCGTCAGCAACACGCTCGGCGCACTCGTCTCGAGGTGACGGTTCAGCGCATCTTCGCGGCTGCTCGAGTCGAAGTGGTAAATCAAGCGGCTGGCGTCGGGCAGGTTCTGCACTAAATAGCGCAGGATGCGGTAGCTGTGCGCGTGAATGATGCCTTTTTCCGAACCGTGATGCTCGATCAGTTTGGCGATGACATTGCAGATTTTCGGCAGTTCCGCTTCCAAAGTATCGCGGTTGAGGCGGGCGACGTTCAGCGGGTAAATCGGGCGGTTGACCGCCGGGAAGCTCGAGGGGACGCGAATGAACGCCGCATCCTCGAGCGGAATACCGAGTGCGCGTAAGAAGGTTTCGGCATCCAGAATCGTCGCGCTCAGCATCAGTACGCGCTCAGCGTGCCGGAACAAAAACTCTTCCGCGAAGCTCGAGACGGTCACGGGCTTAAATTTCCACCACGCCGCGCCGCCACCGAAATCGCGGTCTTGGCTTTCTTCCGCGACCCAACCCGCGCTGTCCGCATCGCGCAGCAAGCCCAGCCGCCGCACCAGATTCTCCAACTCATTCTTCAAAACGCTGACATCAGGCGGTACATCATTTAAGATCTTCAGTTGCTCCTCGAGCCGCTGCAACGCCTTGGAGACATCGGGAATCAAACCAGTCACGAACGCGATTCTGTCCTCGAGATCGGTGATCTGCGGGAAGTCGATTTCTATCCCTGCACGGGCGAGCGTGAACTTGCTGACGTTGACCTCGACGAAGCGCATCAGCGCGTCCTCGGTGTTGTGCGCCTCGTCCAGAATCAGCAGGTCGCGTTTCTGGAATGCGCCCGCGTGGTTGATCTCCGCCAGTAGGTAACTGTAATTCAGCGTCGCAATTCCCGCGTGTAATGCGTCCTCTTTGGCGATCAGGTACGTGCATTCCTCGCAAGCCGCAAATTTCTTGCCTGCCATGCACGGCGCTGCCCCGGCGTGCGTGTCCATCACCAAGCACGGGTAATTGGCGCGACCCTTGACGGCCGCCAGATCGGGGAAATCGCGCACGTACTGATCCTGCAAGATTTTCTGCGCGGTCAGGATGTACGCGTCCTTCGCCTCGCGCCCCAAAGTCACGGCGATGCCGGACTTGCCCGCGCCGGTCGGCGCTTCGATCACCACAAAGCGCTTGCCCTTCTGGTATGCCGCACGTGCCGCCGCGAGCGCTTCGCGCTGCCCCGGTCGGTACGCGGCGTATGGGAAGTGTTGACTTGGTTTGGGCTGTGATGGCGTGACTTTCTTCGGCTCGAGGGTTGGGGCAGCGCTCGAGTCGGTCATGGGCGCAGGCTACCACGTTACGCGCTGCGCGTAATGATGGCTCGAGGCTTGACAATGTGAAAGATTTTGAATTTTGGTTTTTGGGGTGGTGATGGTGCTACGCTTCGTATTGAGATGATTCCCTTCTCAAATGCAATTCCTGCTTCATTGAACCGCGCATGGCTCATTGTCCTCGCGCTTTGTGTCGCTGCACTGCTGCTAGCACTCGAGGGAAATGCGTTCGGTCAAGCAAGTTTGCCGTATAAGAAACTCGAGCTTGATTTGGAATCTCGAGCCGCGTTTCAGACCAGTCCGACCATGCTGTATTACGTACAAGGTAAGAAGATTATCGCGCTTGACCGCGCCACTTGGAAGCAAGCATGGGTGTTTGAATCTAATCAAACGTGGATTCCGAAAATAGAGCTTGATGGTAGTCAGCTATTGGCGTTGACATGGGGTGGGACGCTTGCCGCCGTTGATGTGAAAACGGGGCGAAAGCTCTGGTCGGTTCTTGCATTAAAGAAGGTACTCACTGAGCAAGGATTGTACGGTCAAGATTTGTACGCTCAAGTCTTTCCATCGTTTTTTGTATTTAAGAATCATCTGATGGTTACACAAGCAGGAGAGTATTTAATATATAAAAAAAGCGGAAGTTTTATTAAGAGATGGTTCGGTTATGATTCCAAGTACGGTTTCAGTTATTATCTGAAAGCCTTTGAGGACGATGAATACTATGTTTTAAAGAGAGTAACATTTAGCTATCCAAGTTTAGGCTATCCAACGATTATTACTAATATCGAAATTTTCACAAACGATCATGTCATGGATCAACGCTCTGACAGTTATAAACAATTTAATAAAAACGAAAAAGGCTCAAATTTTGTCTCTTTTGATATAAAAAGATTTCAAAATTATTTTTTTTCATCATCAAATATATCAAATTGGTGGGATGTTAATGACGAAATTATTCGTGAGGGATATAACAAAAATTATCTCATATATATTTACGAATTTGATTACTTAAAAGATCAAGAAGAGATATTAAATAGAAAACCTCTAGGATTTGGCATTATCAAATCAAAATATCGTAATCGAGAATGGTGTGAAGAGAAATGGTGCGAGTATACAGAATCTCCAAGAGATTACAAACCTATCGGTATTCTAAATGGTAATTTTTACTTTATGACTGATATGCCTAATCGTCGTTTTGCATACTACGCAATTAAAGAACTAAGCGAAAAAATTGCAAATGAATATCAGTTCGGTGATCCGATAAAAGATATTAGGTTCACAAACCTACGACCAACTTCATGGTTTACTGAACTTGGATTCACAAATCTCCCAGCAGGTGTACTGGATTCTGATATTTATATTGCGGGTTCCGCTGAAAGATCGGTAGTAGTGTCAGAAACGGGAGCATTAAGGGTTATCGGTAATATGCGATCAACGAATCTTGGCGTTAATGCCAGAGCAGACAACTTTATTCCAGCTCGAGATTTAGTAGTAAGTGATAGCGACGTGATTGTGCGGGGTGAGCTGTTCGTGACAATTTATCAGGAAGATAAAAAATGATTCGACAGTTTTTAGTTGCCTCTCTTCTCGTTGCTTTGACCGCAAGCGATCAACAACTTCAGCCAGTTTCTCAAACACCTACTTCAGACACCCGAGCCAACCGTGACAGGTGAATTACCTGTCGGTTTTGTCAATGACTCACTAACTCTCAATGATTTGCCATCTAGCACTGACTTACAGCTTCAAACTCCTATTCTAAGTGTATGTAAGACCGAGGATGGTCCTTACGTGCGTTTCAATAGCCCGGCAGATTCTAGAACGAATGCTGTAGAATTCACTACAACGATTCCAACCACTAACCAGAATGTAACTGCTAGTGAACCGGGCTTTGTATATGCTGGCGGCTACTCTGATAATAAACAACAAATGGATTTTGGTTTGAGCATTAATGGTTCAAATCAAATTAGTATTTTTATGAAACAGAATCCTCCTGCCCCCGGAACTTTTGATACAAAAGGATATGTCACTTTAGATCTGCTAAGTCAATTGAACCTAAATAGCGATCTTTTAGATCCTCCAATCACAACAGCCTTCAAAAGTAAATGGAGCAAAATATATCCTGTAATTACTAATCCCGGATCAGGTATTCAACTTCGCTCATGGACTTCTAACTCGCGAGTCTATCTCGAGATTACTACAGCATTGATTGTGCGATTCTATGCAGATCGATATGATACTCATCCTGAATATAAACGTGATCCGATTTCTTATCCTTTGATTTTGAGGTATGAGCTACCCGATTATAAGGATAAAGCATTGAAGCCGGGTAGCGGAGCGCTCACAAAATTACCAGTAATCTCTTTTCCAATTACGGGCTGGGGGAATGCTGGTGATCCTCAAGCCATGAAAGCAATGGTTAGCATTGGACAGAAACAATATAATCCAGTAACGGGAGTGCCTATTGTGAATCCTAGTGGTGGCAGATCATTTACTGGAGTCATGCTCAGCGGCTTACGATATGGTACAGCTACAGCAGATGGTACGTTTACTCCAAAAGTAGTATTGAAAGGCAATATCCCTTGTCTTCAGCCTGATGGTGTCGTGCCACCACTTACTGGAGGCGATCCGACAAGCGGCGGTGTGGCTGGAATAAACATAATGGCTAATAAAGGCTTTGCGGTTTTGTCAATAGCTGCGCCACCAAACAACTCTCCCCTCACTTTAGAAGCCCGCCCCGGAGATGCAAATATTCCCGCAACGATCACTGCAAGCAACACGGGAGCCGCCGGATCACTGCTCCGCGTCAACTACGGCGACAACTTTACAGCTATTTTCCCCGCTGGACTCACCGAGATTTTCTCTGGAAAAAGCGTAAATTACTCTGTTCCTGCATTAAATTGCCCTGCGATAGCGTCTACGCAGCCAGTAGAGAAGCGTGTTTACGTTCGTGCCTTCACTGGAGAGACAGAAACGATTTTCATTAAAGATCCTAAAACTAATCAAGATGTCCCAGTGCCGGGATTGAAATGGACACCGACTCAGAACGTACTCATAAAGCTTACTTGTAATGGTAACCCGGCTCTCAGCCCCGTCACCATCGCTTATGCGCTGATACCGCCAAAAGTAGCAGTTGGTAAAACAGTGACTGGCACAGCCAAGTTTACCAATAACGGTACTCGCCCGCTTGAGTGGACAGCTACGCTACCTGCTGGCATTACGTGGCTTAAACTCAATCCTGTTAGTGGTACAACTGATCCAACCAAAACGGCAAGCGTTGCGTTCACCGCCACTTGTACAAAAGTTGGACAACTCATGACAGACATCATCATTACCAACAAGAACGTACCCGAGCAAAAAAGTACAGAAAAAGTAGTTGTTGAGTGCGAAAAAGGCGTCAAGACTAGCATTCGTATGACGACGCCTTACAACGGTTCTGCCCAACTCTGTCCTCGAGTCAAAGGGGCGCTTGACTACGAGTTCGTTGGCGTGACTGGCACTGGTACGTGGCAGTTTTTAATTGATGGAATTCCAGCGAATATTTTTGAATATACGGATTCTGGCTCTACGATCACTTTCGCGTCAACAAGAAGTTGCAACCTCAACGTTGGTAATCACAATTTGCAAGTTAAAGTGATTGATAGTCAAGGTGTGGTCATTGCAACGAGTGCAGACGCAGCATTCGCGGTCACTAGTAACCAATGGGCTGGCTTCATCAGCAACGACACCAACAATTGCGCTGGATTACCGGGCATTGCGATGGACTTAACTGCGAACGCAGCAGGGGCAACTGAGCAACGGCAGAACGCGGTTCAAGTCGGTAATGCCTTGGCGGTATTTATCAAAGGCGGACTGACTTACACGTTCCAAGGAATTTACAGCGGAACGAGCGTTGGCTCGTCAACCACGTATGCTTTACCCGCGCCGTTTGAAGGCGACCCAGTGACGACAAGCGGTCGGACTGGTTTTTATGGGGCTTCATTCAAACAGGTTTGCCCAGACCCTGCGCTACTTCGCACGCAATCAGATGTTCAACAATTGCTGACTCTGGTTGATATCACACCAATCACGGCAGCGCCAAACCCAATCACGTTGCCGCTGAAAGTACCCTGATGATCCCAGAATCCATGCGAGCCGTGCGCGTCAACCAACTCGGCGGGCCCGAAGTTCTCGAGATGCAAACCATGCCCGTGCCGACGCCGCGCAAGGGGCAGGTGCTCTTAAAAGTCGCGGCGGTTGGACTGAACTTCGCCGATGTGCTGAACGTGCGCGGCGAGTACCTGACTCGAGCGCGGACGCCGTTCACGCCCGGCATGGAGTTCAGTGGTCACATCGTCGCACTCGGTGAAGGCGTAAGTCATCTCGAGATCGGGCAACTGGTCGCGGCGCTCGGCGGCAGCGGCGCGTTCGCGGAGTACGCGACCGCGCCCGCTGCGGCGTGCCTGCCGATTCCCGCCGTGTTGGACGCTCGAGCCGCCGCTGCGCTGCCCGTGTCGTACTACACCGCGTATTTCAGTCTGGTGACGCTCGGGCGCGTGCAAGCGGGCGAAACCGTGTGGATCGAGGCGGCGGCTGGGGCGCTGGGCACAGCCAGCATTCAGCTCGCCAAAGCCATGGGTGCGACCGTGATCGCCACCGCGTCCACCCCAGAAAAGCTCGAGATCGCCAAGTCGCTCGGCGCGGATCACGTGTTCCTCAGCGGTGATCTCGAGTTGAGACAAAAAATGCTCGAGGTTGCGCCGAACGGCGTAGACACGTATTTGAGCGTCACCGGCGGTGGCGGTTTTCAGGATCGCCTGAGCGCGATGGGTAGCCTCGGGCGCGTGCTGGTGATCGGCAACGCCAGCCGCGAGCCAGCCAACCTCAACCCGACCTCGCTGATGAAGAACAACGTTTCCGTGACGGGCGTGTGGTTAACGCCGCTGATGTCCGTCCCCGGCGCGATGCAAGCGGCGACTGCGTTTATCTACCCGCTTTTGGAGTCGGGCACGGTCAAGCCGCAGGTCGGGCAGGTTTTCAAGCTCGAGGACGCGGGCAAGGCGTTTGAACTGATGTTCTCGAGGGGCAGCACCGGCAAAGTCATCATCGAACCGTAAAATTCTCATGGTCTGCCCGCCAGACTGCTCGAGTGACGCGCAGAATCGGCTGGTTGATGTTGGGACTCATTGCGCTGGTTGCAGTTCTCTGGCTTGTCTCGAGGCTGCGCTCGCCGCTAGAGTCTGAATGCGCGGGCAGCCCGATTCCTGATTTCACCGCGCCGCGCCCACTGCCCAAATCCCTGCGCGGCGCTCGAGTGATGCTCAATCCCGGTCACGGCTTGACGCTTTCGGACGATGGCACGTGGGATTTTCAGCGCCCGCAAGCCGACGGGCGCGGCGTGTTCGCATTAGAGGACGATTCCAACCTGCGCATGGCTCGCACCGTCAAGCGCGTGCTCGAGGCGGCTGGCGCGGTCGTGCTCAGCACCCGCGAATTGGGGACGGGGAAACTCGGCGTAAGCGGGCAACCCGCGTGGCGCGAGGCGGCGCGGCATCATTTGACAGCGCTCGAGGTGGACGCGGGCATCTGGGACTCGAGCGGCTGGTCATTGCGCGGCGATTGCGCTCAGGGTCAGGACATCCGCGCAAGGGCGCTTTACGCCAATCAAATGCAGACGGACGTGCTGTTGAGCTTGCACAGCAACGCGGGTAGGGCAGGCGCTCGAGGGTCGCTGGTGCTCTACGCCGATCACCCGTTTCTCAGCGCCGCCTCGAGCGAGTTGCCCACGCAGAGTGCGTGTCTGGCTCGAGGTTTGGCGCGGGCGATTCCAAAAGCGATTCGCCTCGAGCGTCCAGAGTTGAACTGGCCTGATGCGGCGGTCGCGGGGTCGGGCAATTACGGCGAGACGGGCTACGCGCTGATGCCGAGCGCGATTGTTGAAACGGCGTTTCACACCAATGCGATTGATGGAAAAGCCTTGGGTCAAGAATCGTTTCGTGTGGCGATTGCGAATGGCGTGCGCGACACGCTGCAAAGCTTTCTCGAGTCGCCGCGAAGCTGCTAAAAACGTTAGCGCGTCAGCCGCTCGAGTGGGCTGCGGCGGGCGGCGGCCAGCGCGGGCAGCAGGGCGAACAACCCTGCGACGGGCACGACCAGCAGTGCCCGCAGCGCGTCACCGACCTCGAGCGCCATCACGGGCAGCGTCACGCTGGTCTGCGCGGCGACGATCTGCGCGGCGATCATAGCGATGAGATACGCCAGCCCCACACCGAGCAGCACGCCGCCCAGCGCGATCAGCAGCGCCTCGAGCAAGACCAGCCAAAACGTCTGTGTGGCCCTAGCGCCGATGGCTCGCAGCACGGCTAGATTGCGCTGCGCGGTGCGGGCAGCCGCCAAGGTGTTGACGGCGACCGTGGACAGCGCCAGCACCAGTGCCAATGCGCCGACGATCTCATAGCCCGCCCGTCCCTGTCCCAGCAAGTCCAGCAAGCGCCCGATCACCTGCCCCGGAAAGACGCCCTGTGCGACGCGGCTTTTCTCCAGCTCACTGGCGATCTGATAGACGTACCCTAAGCGCGTTGGCGTGTAGAGCATCGCCGTGATCTCGCGGCTCGAGCCGCTTTGCCCATGAACGTCCCAAATCGCTTCGATGGGAATGTAAATCGCTCGGTCTCCCGGTGCGCCCGATGGCTCGAGGATACCGACGACGGTGTACTGCTGCTTGTGCTGCTCCTCCTCGAGCGTCGGCGTGACGCCGTGAGCGCTTTTGAATTTGTCGCCGATTTTTAAGCCGCTGCGCCGGGCGACCGCCGCGCCGATCACGGCCTCGAAGGGACTTTTGAAGGCGCGACCGCTGGCGATGCCGTACAGCGGACGCTTGCCGATGCCCTCGCTCAGCTCAAAAAACTTGGCGGATGTGCCGACCATCGGTGAGCCGTTGTAATTGTCGCCAAAGCCCAGCGGAATCAACTTGGCGGTGCGTGGGTCGCGCTCGAGCGATTCGTACAGGCTGTACGGCACGTTGCCAATCGGCGCTTCCTGATAGAAAATCGTGTTCAGCACCGCCTGCGTCGGGCTGCCGCGTGCGGTAATCAGCAAATCGAAACTGTTGGACGCACGGATCACGCCCTCGCGCAAACTGGCGAGGATCAGCGGTACGGCGAGTGCCACCGCCACGCCGAGCGCCACCGCGAGGATCGTCAAGGCGTTCTCGAGCGCACGGGTACGTAAGTTGCGGATCAGCAGCCACAATGTCACGCGGCAACCTCATCCAGACTCGAGGAGATCGTGATTTGCTGCGGCAGCGCGGCGATCACCATCGGGTCGTGCGTGGCGATCAACAACGCCGCGCCGAGTTCGGCTCGCAACTCGCGCAGTAAGCGCAGCGCATCCGCCGCTCGAGCCGCGTCTAAATGCGCGGTCGGTTCGTCGGCGAGAATGATTTTGGGTTTGACCGCCAACGCCCGCGCCAGTGCCACGCGCTGACGCTCGCCGGTCGATAACTGCGCCCCGGTCTGATGGGCGCGGTGCGCCAACCCGACTCTGTCGAGCAAGCCTTTGGCCTCGAGCGTCGCAGCCCCGATGCCCATGCCGGACAAGCCGAGCGCTGCGATGATATTCTCGAGCGCCGTGTAGCCCTCTAACAGGTGAAAGTCCTGAAACAGCAAACCGACCGATTGGGCGCGGTGCGTCTCGAGCTGCGCGAGGGTCGCGCTCGTCAGGTTTAGTCCCGCACAGTTTGCCTCACCGCGCACCGTCACCAAGCCTGCCAACGCGTGCAGCGCTGTACTCTTGCCGCTGCCACTCGGGCCGACCAGCGCCAGTTCTGTTCCCGCCCCCAGCCGCAAATTTGGCAGTGCGACCCGCGTGCCATCGGGGTAGATCACGCTCGAGGCTTGCAAGACAGCGACGCTCAACGAATTTCCGACCAGTCGTCGGCGTAAATGCGGATCATGCTGACGAAGCCCGTCTCCGGGTCTTCCTTGACGCCGAGTTCCAAGCGCCCGCGAATCCGCATTGGGTACGCACTCGAGAGCGTGTCGCGCCCTTTGGGTAGATACACAACCACAATGTCCGGCGGCCAGTCGGCGGCCGAGGTGCAAAACGGGCAGACGGCCAGTGGGGTTTTGGTCAAGACAAAAAACGTCAAGCGTGGTCGCAATGGCGGGGCCATGTAGCCCAGCAACTCGATGCGCTTGCCATTGAGTTCCAGTGTTTTCGGGCTGAAGTTCAGCCCGCGAATTGTCGTGGTGTACAACTCCGCGAATTTGATTGGTTCGGCGGCCGGTTGCGCGAGTGTCACGGTCAGCAGTGCGAAAATGCCCAGCAAAAATAAACGCATGTCACCACCCTAGAACTTTGACCTCGAGATGAACAGTGGCTCGAGGGGTCATCATCCCCTCGAGCCTCGAATTTGCGTTACCTGCTGAGGTTGCGGTTGGCGTCGATGCCGATGGCTCTGGCCATGCCGAAGAAAACCTCGGTGTTGTCCATCGAACCTTTGAAGAACTGGCTGCCGGGCCCGGTGGCGAACAGTGGCACGGGATCGACCGTGTGATTGCCGCTCGTGCCGCCGATGTTGCCCCCGGCGAGCTGACCGCCCGCATAGGCTGGGTTCGGGACGGTCTTGCCGTCCTGCGTGGCGGTTGGCACGTTGGGCTTGTCTTGCACGATGTTCTGCTCATAGTGTGCGGGTGACGCGGCGTAACCGACGGCTAAACCGATGTCGGTGCGAGCCATTGGCAAGCCGTACTGGTCGCGGTTGTTGGTGTAGGTCGGAAAGCCGTAATCTTCGTACAGCCCCACGCCCGCTGCCGTACCCGTCGGAGCGCCCGCGCCCTTGGCGGTGTTGTACGTGCCATACGTTGAGTTGCTGTGCGCGTGGTCGGCGGTGGCGATCACCAACGTATCGCCGCGCTTGGCGGCCCATTCCTTGGCTTTGCCGACCGCCACGTCCATCTCAATCGCGTCCCATGTGGCCCGTTGCCAATCCAAGCTGTGTTGCAGCACGTCGGAGTTGCTGCCCTCGACCATCAGCACAAATCCATTTGGGTGCAGCGCCTCGAGCGATGCAATCGCTTTGGTTGCCATGTCCCACAGCAGCGGCTGGTCGGTGAACGCGCCGAGCGTGTCGGGGTTCTTGGTCTGCACGCGGTCGATGTAACCGTTCATCCATTGCAACTGGAACAGGCCCAGCACCTTATCGGGCTTGGCGGTGCTGAGTTCTTTGGCGGAGCTGACGAACTGATACCCGGCTTTTTGGAACTCACCGATCATGTCACGCTCATCCTTGCGCCTCGAGCCTTTGACGCTCTTGGGCAGGAAATCAATCGAACCGCCACCCATCAGCACGCTTGGGCGCACGGGGCCGTCAAAAAACTGTCCGATGATGTCGCTGTAATCGGCGCGGCGGCGCGTGTGCGCGACCCACGCGGCGGGCGTCGCATCCGCCAAATACGAGGTCGTGACCAAACCGAAGCCGTAATCCTTGGTGCGCTTCAAAATCTCAAACAAGTTCTCTTGGCGCGGGTCGTCCAGCGTGTCCGGTGTGTTGTCCGGGTAGACGCCCATCGCGTTGTTGGCGGTCTTGTGCCCCGTGCTGTAGGCGCTGGCGCTGTTGGCACTGTCGGTGACTAAGCCGTTCAAGCCCGAGGTCGCAATCGTCGCCACGGAATCGGCTTTTTCCATATTGAGCAAGTCGCGTGCTTTACCGTTCTCGATGCCGTGCATGACGATGCGGGCGTTGGTGACGGTATTCCAGCCCATGCCATCGCCGATGAAGATGATGATGTTTTTGGCTCTTTTGCCGAAGTTCGTTTCATTCACCACGTCGTAGCTGACCTGCTTGATGAAGACGCCCGCGTCGTCCACACCGCGAGCGATGATCTCGAGCTTACCGGGCGTGCGGATGTTCACGCCGCGCACCATCAGGTTTTGATTGTCAGCCGCGATGCTCGAGGCGACGAGTGGCTTTTTGAAGTAGTCGCCAGCCTCGCGGCCGTTGACGGTCACGGTCACGTCTTTGGCTACGCCTTTGAGACCGCTGATTTCGACGCGCAGATCAAAATTTGCGCCAGCTAAAAATTTCGCGCCTTGGACTGGGACGATGCTGACGGTTGCGGCGTTGGCGGCGCTGCCAGCGGCGATCAAGCCAAAGAGAATAGCGATTGAGCTTTTGAGTGATTTCATATTGCCCTCCGAGTGAGACGCTACGGAGGCTTTGTCATGGAATCGTCAAACCATCAATCAGCTCATAATTTGAGAAAATATGCTCAATAAGCCTCGAGTCTGTCACTATCCCTAGCGCTCGAGCCGAGGATGTCGCAAACTGAGACGCGTGCAAAGCATCATCGTCATTGGCGCAGGCTTGAGTGGCATCGCCGCCGCAACCGATCTTCACGCGGCTGGTCATGCCGTCACGGTTCTCGAGAAGTCACGCGGCATCAGTGGACGCAGCGCGACCCGCCGCTGGGAAGGCGCAGTGCTCGATCACGGCGCACCGTTCTTCACCGCAAGGGGGGAGCGCTTCACTACACTGATCCAAGCGCTCGAGGAAGCGGGCGCGGTGCGCGTCTGGACGAAAGGCTTTCATCAGTGGCGCGATGGCGCACTGACCGCACCGAGCGATTCGCACCCGCGATACATTGCCAGTGACGGCATGAACGCGCTCGCCAAGCACCTGCGCGGCACAAGCGCCACCTTCACGCTCGAGGTCGGCGCGACCGTCACGGGACTCGAGCCGAGTGAATCTGGCTGGACGGTCACATTGGCGACAGGGGAGACGCGAAAGGCGGACG
The DNA here is from genome assembly GCA_025359505.1 of Deinococcales bacterium. Classification (GTDB taxonomy): domain Bacteria; phylum Deinococcota; class Deinococci; order Deinococcales; family JAAFIG01; genus JANYHH01. Next base: position 16,398 of record JANYHH010000070.1, on the reverse strand, counting down.
CGGTGATCGTCAGCGCCCCGACGCCGCAAGCCCTCAACCTGACCCGCCCTCACCTCGAGCCAGTCACGCTCGCAGCCCTCGAGCGGGTGACGTGGCAACCGTGCTGGGCGCTACTCGCGCAGTTGCGTGCTCACCCGAAGGTGGACTGGCGCGGCGTCAAGCTGACGCACCCCGTCCTCGAGTGGGCCAGTCTGGAACACACCAAGCGCGAATCCTCGCCCGCGCTGGTGCTGCACGCCAACCCCGCGTGGAGCGCCGCGCATCTCGAGCGGACGGCTGAGGAGATTGCGCCGCTGATGCAAGCCGCCGCGCTCGAGGTGTTTGGCTCAGACCTCGAGATCACGCAAGCCGTCGCGCACCGCTGGCGTTACGCCAGAGCCGACACATTGCACCCCGCGCCGATGCTCGAGCAGGGCAGCCTGATTTTCTGCGGCGATTGGTGCGAGACGGATGGGTACGGCACTCGAGTCGAGAACGCCGTGCAGAGCGGTTGGGCTGCTGCCTCGAGCTTGTTAGGGCGATGAGGTCTCTCTCGAGACGCTGGTGTCGTTCTCGCGTTGCAGGGGCGAGCGGCCCGCCCCTACGGGATTGACGCGATTGCTCGAGCAGCACGGCTTTTGTAGGGGCGAACGTCACGCCCATGCGTGCAATCTGCACTGTGTTCGCCCTGTGCGACGCGTTGACGCTCGAGGGGCACGGCTTGCAATGGCAAGCCGCTACGCTGGTGAAACAGCTTGCTGCTACGCCAAAACGCCAGTCTTGACTTGCGTGCGACCCCTGCGGTAATCTCCTCGCTCGAGCGCGTAACAGCCCTCGAAACCCAATCGTCAGTCAGCCACCCTAGCTCAACTGGTAGAGCACCCGATTTGTAATCGGAAGGTTGTCGGTTCGATTCCGATGGGTGGCTCCAAAACCCTTTGTTTGACCAACTTTGGGGTGCGTGGTGAGCGGGTAGGTGTCCGAGTGGTTAAAGGAGATGGACTGTAAATCCATTGATGTAATGTCTACGATGGTTCGAATCCATCCCTGCCCACCAACGCCAGCGCTCGAGGACACCAGCCTCGGGCGCTGAATCTTTTTTGGGAGAAAGCAGCTTGCATTTTGGGATACCAAATGGTATACCAAGCGCACCGTGATCCTCAGCGCCTCCGCTTTAGAGAAACTCCGCGACGCGATCCTGCGCCTCGAGCTATCACCCGGCGCAGCCCTGACCGAACGCGGACTCGAGCCGCTGCTGGACGCCAGCCGCACGACGGTACGCGGCGCTTTACTGAAGCTCGAGGCGGAGGGCTTGGTCGTCAAATCCGGTCGCGGCTACAGCGTCGCGCCGATTGACCTCAGTGAGATCACGCAAGCTTGCGACTGGCGCGAGGTCATCGAAACCAGTGCCGCCAAGCTGTCCGTGCAAAAGAGCAACCCCGCCCAACTCGAGGCGCTGCAAACCAAGCTCAGCGCCGTCAATCCGCTCGAGCCGATGCAAAGTTACCTGCGCGACGCCACGGATTTTCACGTGCAACTGGCTAAACTCAGTGGCAACGCCTTCATGGTCAGGGCGCTCGAGGACGTGCTGGTGCGACTGGCTCGAGCACGGTCTTTCGAGGCGGGCACAGAAGCCGGACGCACCCGCGCCAATATTGAACATAAACGCATCCTAGAACTGGTCATCGCCGGAAACGCAGTGCAAGTCGAACTCGAGCTAAAAGCGCACCTCGAACGCTCGAGAAGCCGCGTGTTGACCGCATTGCTCGAGAGTGGTGGCTTGCAGGTTCGGGGAATGAAAAACGCAATTTGATAGATTAAGGCATTGACCAAACGTAACTAACTTTTAGCAGGAGAGATTATGCAAAATACAACAGTAAACATTCTTTTAATAACTTTGGTGGTTATGGTATTCATCACCTTGATTGTCTTTTTTGTTTCCAAAATCTTAAATGATAAATCGCAAGAGGAAGAAACAAAACGAAGAAGCCAATTTGATGTGGAATTAGAGAAATTTTTGCAGTTACACAGTAAAACGTTAATCAAAACATTTAGACAATCTGTTTTTCAAGACAAATATGGAAATCTTGTGTTTGACCGTTGGGATACGGAACTAGATTATTTTATTGAAACAGTACTCAAAACTCGTATGCAAAACTTTACTGAAGAATTTCTAAGCCTTCGTATGCTAAGAGATAGAATTACTGATGTTGTTGCTAAAAAATCTCAATCAACTCCACTTGAGACAATTAATGTTGATAAAATTTCACCACAAGATTTTGAAATATATTGTTTAGAGATACTCGAATCTTCTGGATGGAAAGGGCATTTGACCAAAAAAAGTGGCGATCAGGGAATTGACATCGTTGCACAATATAAAGAATTACTATTTGTTTTTCAATGTAAGCTCTATTCGCAACCAATTGGAAATAAGGCGGTACAAGAAGTTCTTGCGGGTAGAGAATTTGAATCAGCGGATTTTGGCGCTGTGATAGCAAACCAAGATTATACTGAATCTGCAAAAATACTCGCGAAAAATACATCAATCTTACTTCTTCACTATTCCGATTTAGCAGAGTTGGGAAAAAATCTAGAGAATGCAGGACTTGTGTAAGGCATATATGAAAGAGGCACTTATGGGAAAAACACTGTTTGAGAAAGTCTGGGATGCACACGTCGTCGCGCAAGATGCGGGAGCGCCAGCGGTGCTGTACATCGACACGCACCTGATTCACGAGGTCACATCGCCGCAAGCGTTTTCAATGCTGCGCGAGCGCGGCTTACAAGTGCGCCAGCCACACAAGACCTTTGCGACGATGGATCACAGCATCCCGACGCGCATGGCAAACGCCACCGACGTGATCCCGCTCGAGATGTGGGGCGCTGAGCAAGCCAATCAGGTGCAGACGCTACGCAAGAACTGCGCCGATTTCGGCGTGACCCTGTGGGACATCAATGGCGAGGTGCAGGGTGTGGTTCACGTCGTGGGGCCAGAAATGGGCATCACGCATCCCGGCATGACGATTGTCTGCGGCGACAGCCATACCAGCACGCACGGCGCGTTTGGGGCGCTGGCATTCGGGATTGGCACGTCCGAAGTCGGTCACGTGCTCGCGTCGCAGTGCTTGCTGCAAAGTAAGCCCAAGACAATGGCGGTCAATGTCAGCGGCAAACTCGAGCGCGGCGTGACGGCGAAGGACATCATCCTCGCGATCATCGCGCAGATCGGCGCGGACGGTGGCACGGGCTACGTGCTCGAGTACCGAGGCGAAGCGATTGAAGCGCTGAGCATGGCGGAGCGCATGACGATCTGCAACATGAGCATCGAGGCGGGCGCACGGGCGGGCATGATCGCGCCAGATCAGACGACGTTCGACTTTGTGGAGGGACGCCCTTACGCGCCGAAGGGTGAGGACTGGACTCGAGCCGTCGCGTACTGGAAAACCCTGCCGAGTGATGCGGACGCCGTGTTCGACCGTGAAATTCACCTCGACGCCAGCCAGCTCGAGCCGATGGTCACGTATGGCACGAACCCCGGACAGGGAACGGGCATCTCTGGGCACATCCCCGAAAGTCTCGAGAATCCCGCGCAGCAACGCGCTTTGACCTCAGCCCTCGAGTACATGGGCTTGCAGGCGGGTCAAGCGATTGACGGACTGCCCGTGGATGTCGTCTTCATCGGCAGTTGCACCAACGGGCGGCTCGAGGACTTACGCTTGGCGGCGGGTATCGTCAAAGGCAAACGCATCTCGAGCGGCGTGCTTGGCATCGTCGTCCCCGGCAGTAAAGACGTTCGCAACAAAGCCGAAGCTGAAGGACTGGATCAGATTTTTATCAGTGCGGGCTTTGAGTGGCGCGGCGCGGGGTGCAGCATGTGCCTCGCCATGAACGAGGACAAAGCGGGCGCGGGCAAATACGTCGCCAGCACCAGCAACCGCAATTTTCAGGGGCGGCAAGGGCCCGGCTCGAGAAGCTTGTTGATGTCGCCACTGATGGCAGCGGCGGCAGCGGTCAGCGGGCGCGTCGTTGACGTTCGTCAAATGCTTTAAGGGCAGGCGAAAGGCAAAGGGAAGAGCTTAAAGGCTAGGGGGATGCGATGAATTCTCGAGAACGAATGGTGCAAAAGGGATACTTTGCGTTTGAAGAACTCGAGGTGTATCACCGTTCCGTTGATTTGGCAGCTTTGATTTACAAATTGACTCAAACCTTTCCTGACCTCGAGCGCTTTGGGTTGATCTCGCAACTTCGCCGCGCTGCCACGTCTGTCTCGCTCAATATCGCTGAAGGCAAAGGACGAGGTACGCCCAAAGACTTCGCCCGCTTTCTGTACATTGCCCGAGGTTCGCTGCTCGAGGTGGTCAGCGGTTTGCACTTAGCGGAGAAGCTCGAGTTCGTCCAGCGCGAGCAAACACAACCCTTGATGCAAACTGCCTATGAACTCACCAACATGCTCAGCGCCTTCATCCGCTCCCTCGAGAAAAACTGACTTTTCTGCCGTTACCTTCGCCTTTCGCCCTTTGCCCTTCGCCTCATCACAAGGAGAAATCACATGGCTTCTTTTACAACCTTGACCAGCACTGCCGCGCCGCTGCGCGTGGAGAACGTGGACACCGACCAGATCATCCCCGCCAAGTACCTGACCGCCGTTACCAAAGAGGGCATGGGACTCGGCTGCTTCAGCAACTGGCGCTACTTGGAGGATGGCTCGAGCAACCCAGAGTTCAGTCTTAATCAACCGCAATTCGCGGGCGCTCAGATCCTCGTGGCGGGGCGCAATTTCGGCAGTGGCTCGAGCCGCGAGCACGCGGTCTGGGCGCTGACCGATTACGGTTTTCGCAGCGTGATCGCGCCCGCGTTCGCGGATATTTTTTACAACAACTCGTTCAAGAACGGGCTGCTGCCTGTGGTGTTGCCCGAGGCAACCGTTACGCAACTCTGGGCGACGCTCGAGGCAAATCCGAGCGCATCAATCACTGTTGACCTGCCCTCGCAGACCGTGACGCTGCCCGATGGCTCGAGTACGGGATTTGAAATTGACCCGTTTCGCAAAGCGTGCATGCTCGAGGGCGTGGATGATCTGGGGTACATCATGAAGCGCGACGCGGCGATAGCGGCGTATGAGGCGAAGCCGGCGTACTGAGGTAAAATTATTGATGGATCAAGACAATCTCGCTTGCCAAGAAGTGATTGAAGTTTTTCAGAGCTTTAAGGAAGCCGATGATGCCAAACGAGCGCATATGTGGAGCTTGACGCCACAGCAGCGCTTAGCAATTTTGCAGCAACTCAGACAACGGCAATGGGGTGATTTGGCTCGAGGGAAGATTCAAAAAGTATTTGAATGCACTCGAGCGCCAAGCCGTGCGGATCGTTTAGAAAGTAACCTCGAAGATTTACTAGAGGCGTGACATGGCGCAACGTCGCGTGATCGTGGATCTCGAGGGTGGACGCTTGCGTCTGGTCATTTCCGAGCGTTCGACAGTCGTGCTCGAGCCTCACGATTTGGAGTTCGTCACGCTCTAGGAAGCGGCAGAATGGGTGACGATTCACCCACAAGAGTTCTCGAGTGCGACGTACAACGCGCTGCTCGAGCGGCTGGAAGCGCTGGGTGGTAGTGGCTTGTGGAACGGGTGAAACCATGACGAAGAACAGTGAAGCGCAGTTCAATTTACTCGCCAGCAATTACGCCTCGAGCAGCGTGCATCGCGCGGGCGCGAGTCTGCCGGTGATGCTCGAGTTCGCTGCGCCGCGAATCACAGACGCGATGCTCGACATTGCCACGGGAACGGGCAATACCGCGCTGACCTTCGCGCCGTTTGTGGCACACGTCACGGGCGTTGACCTCGCGGTCAAGATGCTCGAGTCGGCTCGCGCTCGTGCGCTCGAGGAGAGCGTGTCCAACGCCACGTTTCTCGAGGGCAGCGCTGAGAAGTTACCGTTCGCGGATGCTAGTTTCGATTTGGTCACGAGCCGCCACGCACCGCATCACTTCAGGGACGCGCAGCAGTTTTTACGTGAAGTGGCGCGGGTTCTGAAACCAAACGGGCGCTTTGTGATGGCCGATCAGGTCACGCTCGAGGCGGCAAACCAAGCGTGGGTGGACGAATTTCAGCGCACTCGAGACGGGTCGCATTTCACGCAGCGCACTGCCCAAGAGTGGCAGGACTTGGCTCGAGCGGCTGGATTGGCTTGGGTGCGCGAACAGATCGTGCCGTATCGCCTCGAGTTCGCGTGGTGGACGGGCATGGCGGGTTGTGACGATACGCAAATCTCAAAGTTACTGGAATTGCTCGAGCGCGTCCCAGATGAAATTCAGCTCGAGCGCAACTTGGACGGCTCGCCACTGGCGCACACCGAACCGATGCTGGTCGTGCGGTACGAAAAGTTAGAGTGAGCCGATTGCCCAAACCGGAGGGGCGAAGCACGCTTCGCCTGTGCGACGCGGTAACGCTCGAGACCAGAATCCAAGGAGAAACCCCTATGCCCAAAGTCGTCGTGCTGCCCGGAGATGGAGTCGGCCCAGAAGTGGTGAGTTGCGCCCTTGAGGTTCTAAAAGCGGTCGCGCCTGACCTCGAGTACAGCGAATACGCGTTCGGACTGGCGGGGACTGAGAAGTACGGCAGGCCGCTCGGTGATGAAGTGCTCGAGGCGGCGCTGGGTGCGGATGCGGTGTTCATGGGGTCGGTCGGCGGGCTGCCCGGCAGCACGGATCACGTGGCGCGGGAATTGCGCCCAGAGTCTGGACTGCTGGCGCTCAGGAAGGCGCTCGGTGTCTACGCCAACCTGCGCCCCACCAAGGTCTACGCGGGTTTGGAGCATCTGTCGCCACTGAAGCCCGAAATCGCGGGCGGTGTGGACATTTTGATCCTGCGCGAGTTACTGGGCGGCGCGTACTTCGGGCAGCCGCGTGGACTCGAGGATGGGCAGGGGTTCAACACGATTCGTTACACGACCGCAGAAGTCCAGCGGGCGGCGCGGTGGGCGTTTCAAGCCGCCAGAGGGCGCTCTGGGCGCGTGTGCAGCGTGGACAAAGCCAATGTCTTGGAGGTTTCGGAGTTCTGGCGGCGCGTGGTTGTGGAGGTGCATCAGGCCGAGTTCTCGGACATTGAACTGACGCACGAGTACGTCGACAGTTGCGCGATGATTCTGGTTAAGAACCCCAAGCGTTACGACGTGATCCTGACCGAGAATCTGTTCGGCGATATTCTGTCCGATCTGGCGTCCGTGCTGCCGGGGTCATTGGGCTTATTGCCGAGCGCCAGTCTGGGCGACCGCGTGGGTTTGTACGAACCGATTCACGGCTCTGCGCCGGACATCGCTGGTCAGGGAATCGCCAATCCCGCCGCGACGATCCTCAGTGCGGCGATGATGTTGACCTACAGCTTCAACCGCCCAGATCAAGCTCGAGCGCTCGAGGGAGCGGTGCAAAAATCGCTGTTTTCGCATCCGACGCGGGACTTGGGTGGGGTGAGTGGCTCGAGGGCGTTCACCGATGCGGTGCTGGCGCAGTTGTAGCAGTAAAAAAATTAACCCCCGCTGATGGCGGGGGTTTCTTGGTGGAGCTGAGGGGATTCGAACCCCTGACCTCTTGAGTGCGATTCAAGCGCGCTCCCAACTGCGCCACAGCCCCACACAGACCGCAAAGCTACCACGTCTGGCTCGGGGTGGTCAAGCAATTTTGCGGGCTGCTCGAGTCAGCAGTCTGTGCAGGGGACGGCTGAGTGAGCGCGGCGCAACTGCGGATCGAGGCGCTCACCGAGCGCGAGTAAAACCCGAGCGAATCGAACCCTCAGCGTGGGTCGTTGCGGTGCGAGGCTCAGCAGGTGGTCGTTCTCAACAATCTCGAGCATCTGCTGACGGCGTTCGCGCACGCGCATTTCCATTTCAAAACTGGTCATGATGACCTCCTTGTTTGCTAGGCTAGGCTCGAGGCTGTCCGTCAGCAATCAATTCGGGGCGTACCGAATCGGTTGGTGATGGCAGCGTTTGAAAGGTACAACCACCGACAATGGTTCACTTGCACCTCTCAACGCTGGACTTGACGAAAACGCGCTTCGCGTACTCCCCGCTGTGGGAAACCGTGATGGGCTACCGCGTGATGCGCGACCCCAGCCGTTTTGCAATCCATTTGCCGTGGGTTTGCGAGGCGCAGCAGTCAACCAACGGTTTGGATCTGAGGCTGCTGAGGGCGGTCGTGCAACCGCACGGGTACATCCCAGATTTCGTCTCACCGCCGCCCGTCACGGCGCTGCCAGAATTTGAGGACGAGATCGCCGCGTTGCTGGACACGCCTGTAACAACTGTTCAGGGTGAGATATCAAAACTGCTCGAGGGAAACCCAGATCTTCACGATCAACTCGAGGTTTTCCGAGCCGAGCCGCAAGGTGCATTGCAGCGGCTGGCGGATGAGTTGCGCTTGTACTGGTCACACGCGCTCGAGCCGCACTGGCCGCGCTTGCGGGCGATGCTCGAGAACGACATTCTGCTGCGGGCCCGCAGCCTCGCGCTGGGCGGTGCGGAGGCGCTGTTTTCTGACCTCAATCCGCTGCTGCATTTTGCGGATGGTGTCCTCAGCCTCGACCAATCGCTGTGCAGTGGTGATGACGGTGATATTGATCTTGGCGGGCGCGGATTGCTGCTGATGCCCTCAGCCTTCGTCTGGCCGCGCCTCAGCACGATCCTCGATGCGCCGTGGTAACCGACGCTGGCCTACACCCCTCGGGGCGTGGCCAATCTCTGGATCAACGATCCGCCGCCCGTCGCCCATGCGCTCGAGTTGCTACTCGGGCAGGGTCGGGCAGCGGTGCTGCTGAGCCTCGAGCCGCCGTCATCGACATTGGAGATTGCCCAGCGCTTGGGATTCGCAGCCAGTGGTGTGTCGGAACACCTAAGCGTGTTGCGCTCCACTGGTTTGGTCGAGTCGCAACGGCGTGGGCGCTTCGTCTATTACCGCTTGAGCCAAACGGGGATCGCGCTGCTCGAGTTGCTGGGAACGCATCACCAGCCGCTCGAGGCGACGATGATCTGAGCTTTAGGCGCTCATCGGTTTGGTGGTCTTGCCGTTCAAACTTCTGAACCTCGAGATCGCATTGGGGTTTTCAGAGAGTTCCAGCAAATCGGTGTAGATGTCATCCGCGTAGTACGCCAGCGCGGTCAGCCCCTCGGCGAAGACCGGGTAGGTCAATGCGTTGGCGGGCAGTTCCACGGTCAATGTCACGTCTTCATCTTCGTCCAAGACGAACTTGGCGAGGTTCATCTCGCGGTTGAAATGCAGCATTGCTTCCATCGTGTGAACGCGGGTGCGCTCGACCTCCGGGGCGGGCACATATGGGCTGATGCTCATGTACAGCCAATTGTCGGTCAGCCGCAGGTAAATGGTGAAAAAGCCGTTCTCGCCTTTGAAGCCGGTGCGCCAAATGCCGTCCTCGAGCGTTTCAAAACTCCAGCCGTACTCGCCGAAATACTGCTCGACGGTGATGGTGGTGACATCAGGGATTTGATTCACATCTGGCATTCTACTCCTGACTGGCTCGGGGACAAACTGAGAAAAGGCTTAGTTGGCCTTGAGGTTTTGGCGGTGCAGATGACTGACGACACGCCCCTCGTGGTGTTGAATGCACGCATGGAACTCGGCGGATTGCATCACATCTCGGGCATCACCGGCAGCGTCGCCACGAATTACAATTTCTTCGCGGGCACGCTGGGGCTGCGTTTGGTCAAGAAGACCGTCAATCAGGACGATGTGCGGGCGTATCACCTGTTCTACGCCGACCGCATCGGATCGCCGGGGACGGACGCGACGTTCTTCGACTGGCCGCGCTCACCGCAAGAGCGGCGCGGTAATAACTCGATCTCCCGCACGGGACTGCGCGTGCCAAGTGCCGCCAGCCTCGAGTTCTGGTCGGCGCGGCTCACAGCCGCAGGCGCGACCCTCGAGCCAATTACGGAACTCGACGGTCGTCCGACCCTATTTTTTGATGATCTCGAGGGCGGGCGCTTCGCGCTCGTCGCAGATGGCGGGGCGTTTGAAGCCAAGCCGTGGACGAAGATCGTGCCACTCGAGCAGGCGATTGTCGGGCTGGGGCCGGTCTGGCTGACTGTGCCGCGCCTCGAGCCGACGGCCGCGGTGCTGACCGAGGTGCTGGGAATGCGGGTCGTGCGCGAGTACGATTTGAATGGCTTTACCGTGACGGTGTTTGCGATGGCAGCGGGTGGTGCAGGGGCTGAGGTTCACATTGAGACGCGCCCCGATTTGCCGCCCGCTCGCAGCGGCTCCGGCGCGATGCACCACGTGGCGTTCCGCGTCAAAAACATCGCTGAGTACGCCTTGTGGCTCGAGCATTTGACACAGAGCGGTATCCCAAATTCCGGCCCGATTGACCGCCATTACTTCAAAGCCCTGTACTTCCGCGAGCCGAACGGGATTTTGTTTGAACTCTCCACCGATGATCCCGGCTTTGCGACTGACGAGAACGAAGACCAACTCGGGCAGCGCCTCGCCCTACCGCCGTTCCTCGAGCCGCGCCGGGCGGAGATCGAAAGTCACCTCGCGCCGCTCGAGTTTGCGCGGAGCGACATGCTGTGAAGGTCGAGCTATGACGCCGTGGGTGCGGTTAGGCTCGAGCGGCATTCCACACAGTAAGGACGAATTGCAGTTGTGGCAGCGCGGCGAGGAGTTCTCGATTCGCGTCACGGGACACGACGGCGATCTGATGAACAGCCGGATGCACTACAGCGAAGACAGGTTAGCGCAGCTCGCCTGCAATGAAATCGCTGACCGCCCCCTGCCGAAGGTGTTGATTGGCGGACTCGGCATGGGTTTCACGCTGCGGGCGGCGCTGGACGCGTTGCCCACTCGAGCCGCCGTGACAGTCGCGGAACTCGTGCCAGCCGTCGTGGAGTGGAACACGGGGGTACTCGGCGCGTGCGCCGGACATCCACTGCGCGACCCTCGAGCCAACGTGATCGTCGACGACATCGCAAAGGTTTTACGCTCACACAAGGCTGAATTCGACGCGATTCTGCTGGACGTGGACAACGGCCCAGATGCGCTGACATTGCGGGCGAACTCGTGGCTGTACTCGCTCGAGGGGCTGGCAGCGGCGAAAGTCAGTTTGCGACCGCACGGCGTGCTCGCGGTCTGGAGCGTCGCGCCGGACGCCAGTTTTACGGCGAGGCTCGAGCGCAGTGGGTTTGATTCCAGAGCCGTGACCGTGCGGGCGCGACCGGGTAAAGGGGCGCGGCACGTGGTTTGGGTAGCGCGGCGTAGGTAGCTTGATGCGCGAGGTCTCGAGTGGCGGGCGAACACAAGGTCAGGCACTCCGACTTCATCGCTTGCGTCGTGTGGCACGAGGTGCTCATCGCATCAGTCATTCGCCCGTCGCAGCCCTCTCCCGTCGCTAAAGCGACACCCTCTCCCGCCCGGCGGGAGAGGGAAACCCCACAGTCAACTGCATTCTTTTGCTTTCTCCCCTCTCCCGCAGTTCGGGAGAGGGGTCGGGGGAGAGGGTTGTGCAACGGTGGAACTCAAATGGCCCGTGCAACTCTGAAACTCGAGCATCAGCGCCTAGAGCCGACTCCTTACCCTCGAGCCATTGCGTTTATTGGCAATGCGTTTTACACTGCCTCTTAGTTATTGAGAATCAATTCTCAGGAGATTGCATGAACCGTTTCGCCATGGCCGCCATGATCGCCCTGCTCAGCTCGAGCATCGCGCACGCTCAACTGAACGTCGCCACCTCGTTCAGCATGCTTGAGGACATTGTGAAAAACGTCGGCGGCTCCCGCGTCAAGATCACCAATTTCGTGCCGCGCAACGGAGACGCGCATACGTACCAGCCCAGCACGCAGGATGTCAAAAACCTTACTAGCGCCAAGTTGGTGTTTGTTAACGGCTTGGGTCTCGAGGCGTGGTTCAATAAGTTGCTGACGAACTCTGCCAGTCAAGCGACCATCGTGACCGTCTCGAGCGGTTTGAAACCGCGCAAAATAGATGTCGGTAAGGAATCGGGCGAGACCGATCCGCATATGTGGTGGAACTTGCAGAACACCATCGTCTACGCTAAGAACATCCGCGATGCGCTCATCAAAGCCGATCCTGCTGGTCAGGCTGTCTACACCGCCAGTGCCGCGAAATACATTCGAGACCTCGCCAATCTAGACATGTGGGCGAAACTCGAGGTGCAGAAAATTCCGTCTCAGAACCGCAAGCTCGTCACCAATCACGACGCGCTCGGCTACTTCGCGGCTCGCTACGGCATCACGGTGCTGGGTAACGTCATTCCCAGTTTCGGCACGGAATCCGAACCGAGCGCTAAGGAAACAGCCGCGCTGATCGACGGTATCCGCCGCAACAGCGTCAAAGCCATCTTCACCGAGAACATCATCTCTGCCAAACTCGTCGCGCAAGTCGCGGCCGAAACCGGCGCAAAAGTCGCCGCGCCGCTGTACACCGACGCGCTCGGTCAGGTCGGCTCGAGCGGCGATACGTTCCTGAAAGCCTTTCGTTACAACGTCACGACCATCGTCGCGGCGCTCAAATAACTCTAGAAGGTATGCTCTTGCCTCGAGCGCCAATGCCGAACCCGATATTGCCCCCAGACCGCTTCCCCGCCGATCACTCGAGTCCACTGGTGAGCGTGTCAGACGTGCGCGTGACCTTTGGGGAAACCGTGGCGCTGACTGGCGCGAGCTTTCACCTGTGCAAAGGCGAGTTCGTCGCGGTGATCGGCCCGAACGGCGCGGGTAAAAGTACGTTGCTGAGGGCGATGCTCGGACTCGTGCCGTTCACGGGTCAAATCGGTTTCTCGAGTCAGCTCGGCGCAAAGCCACTCCAGCGCATCAGTTACGTGCCGCAGCAGCAAAGCCTCGACTGGTCGTTCCCCGTGACCGTCTGGGATGTGGTGATGATGGGGCGCATCCGCCATATTGGTTGGCTGCGCCGCGCCGCGCCCACAGACACGGCGGCCGTCTCTGACGCCCTCGAGCGGGCGGGAGTCAGCGATCTTCGCAGGCGTCCGATCGCGGCGCTCAGCGGCGGGCAGCGCCAACGGGTGCTGCTGGCGCGAATGCTGGCCCGAGACTGCGATTTGATTTTCCTAGACGAGCCGTTCACGGGTGTCGACGCGAAAACCCAAGACAGCATCTTGCAACTCCTCGAGCGTGAACGGATCAGCGGCAAAGCGATTCTGATGGTCACGCACGATTTGGAGAGTGCCAGAGCGTGGTGCTCGCATATCCTCTTGGTCAACCGCACGGTGATCGCGGCCGGCAGCCCGGCGCTGGTCTACACGCCCGCCAACATCGAAAAAACCTTTTCCAGCGCGAGGCTCGAGCCGTGAGTTTAGAGTTGATCCTCGAGCCTTTGCGGTACGAGTTCTTCGTGCGCGGCTTGATTGGACTTTCCTTGATCGCGGTGCTGTGCGCCTGCGTGGGGACGTTTGTGGTGCTAAAAGGCTTGTCGTACATCGGTGACGCGATGGCGCACGCTGTTTTTCCGGGGATCGTCGCGTCGTTCATCTTTAAAATCAATTACTTCGTTGGTGGCGTGGCGGCTGCGATCATCACCGCGTTGAGCATCGGCTTTGTCGCTCGGCGCAGCGGGTTGAAGCAAGACAGCGCGGTCGGCACAGTCTTTGTGGGCATGTTCGCGCTCGGCGTGGTGTTGCTGTCGCAAACCCGCACGTACAGCGTGGACTTGGCGCACTTACTCGTCGGTGAACCGCTCGGCATCAGCGCAGGCGACATTCAGACGACACTGGTTTTGGGTTCCCTAGCGCTGATCGCCTTGTTCGCCCTGCAAAAAGAACTGGTGCTGGTCAGTTTCGACGAAACCGAGGCTCGAGTGATCGGGTTGCCTGTGAATGCGCTCAACACGTTCACGCTCATTCTGATCGCTTTGACCGTCGTGCTGGCGATTCAAGTCGTCGGCACAATTCTAGTGGTGAGCTTCCTTGTGACCTCGAGCAGCACGGCGCGGTTGTTGACCACTCGAGTCAGCGCGATGATGCTTTGGGGCAGCGGAATCGGCGTGCTGTGCGGCGTGTTGGGCTTGTACTTGAGTTACTTTTTCGGAACGCCCGCCGGGGCGATGGTCGTGATCGTCAACACGATGGTGTTCGTCGCCGTGCTGCTGCTGCGGCGCACGCGAAGCGATCCCGCTCGAGTCTGAACGGCTCGAGTTTAGATTGCTTTGCGCTCCGAGATTCTGACAATCCCCATGATGCAGCGGTACACGAACCAGATGAACCCACCGAGCAGCACGAAAACGCCAACGAACGCGAACGTCAGGATCACGCCGATCACGCCGAGCGCGACCGACCACCAAAACGTCTCGATCAAATTCTTGGCGTGTGACTCCAAATATGTGCCGCGCAGTTCGTCGCGCTTGATGTACGCCATGATGACGGCAGCGATGCTGGCCACGCCACCGGTCAGGATCGAGGCGGCCATCAGAATGTGCGCGACTAGCATGAACGTGTAATCGCTTTCTTTGACGCCAGCAGTTGACGATAGCGGCGCTGGGATGGGCGTCATCATCTGCGGCGCTCGAGGCGTGAAAACAGGCGGTGCGATGGGTCTCGAGGGCGGCGTGAGAACCGTCGCAATCGGTTGCCAGTCGGTCATGCCTTCTGTCCAGACAAACGCGCTCGAGTTCAGTTCATTGCGCTGCAAGAAGTTCTCTAACTGCGCCACGCTGTACGGCCCGCGCTGGGCGTTGTCGGTATAGACCATGTAAAAGCGTTCCATAATTTTACATTATGCGTTTGCGTTTAAATTCGTTCCTGAACACCGACTGGCTCGAGCGAACGCACCGCGTCTTGAAGTCGTTGCACCGCGTAGTTGACGGTGTTCTGCCGCTGACGCAGCAAGGATTCTGGCACGATACTCGAGAGCTGGCTGGCAGTCACGCTGGCAATCGCGCTTGGTGTCTCGCCGTCCAGATGCTGCACCATCAGCGCGGTCAAGGCTCTGGTCAGCGTCGTGACTTCTTGCCCGACTTCTGCCGCCAGCCGCACACCGTCAGGGTCGCGCCGCACGTACAACCCGACCGTATCGGCGCACTCGAGGTCTTGGCGCACGTCTTTGATATCCCAGTGCTGACTAAAGTCTGGGGCGAGTTTCGCCAAACCGCCCGCCAGTTGAATCAAATTCGTGATCTGCGCGTCCTTGGGGAGCGCCTGCAATTCTTCAATTCTGTGCTCGAGCGATGCCAGACTCATGACAAGAATTGTATGGCTTTCGTGTGTTGCGGCTTGTCGCACAACCTACGCGGCGTAGACTCGCAACCGTGCCACATTTCAAGCTCGCCCTGATCGGTTTTGGGAACGTCCACCGCGCCTTGCTGCAACTGCTCGAGCGCAAGCGCACTGAGTTGCAAACGCAACACGATCTGACCTTCAGCGTGAGCGGCGTGTACTCGAGACGCATCGGGTTTTTGGCTGATCCAGATGGCCTCGACATTCCAGCCTTGCTCGAGGGTCGCGTCACCGCGCTACCAGCCGCGAATCTGCACGACTGGCTCGAGCGAGCCGCGCCGACGCTGCTCTTCGAAGCCTCGAGTTTAGATCCGTTCACGGGACAGCCTGCGATTTCCTATATAGAAGCCGCTTTGGAGCGCGGCATTCACGTCGTCACCGCCAACAAGGGCCCGATTGTTCACGCCTCACACGCGCTTTTGGAGCTGGCGCGTGCTCACAATGTCAAGTTCCGTTTCGAGGCGACTTTCATGGGCGGTAGTCCAATCTACTCGCTGCTGCGCGAATGCCTGCCCGCTGCCAAACTGCTACGCTTTCAAGGCTTACCGAACGGCACGACCACGATGATTCTCGAGGCCATCGAAAGCGGCTCTAGTTTCGAGGAAGGCGTCAAACGCGCTCAGGACTTCGGTATCGCCGAGACCGACTCCAGCTTCGACGTGGACGGCTGGGACAGCGCGGTCAAAATCATTGGTTTAGCCAACACCGTGATGGGCGCGAACATTGGCATCGCTGATGTGGAACGCATCGGCATCCGCAACCTCCCACTCGAGGAGATCAGAGCCGCCAAGCTGAGCGGTACGCCGATTCGCCTCGTCGCCACCCTCGAGCCAGACGGCGACACCGTGCGGGCTAGCGTCAAACCCACGCTGCTCGAGCAGGGCAGTGCGATGGCGGGCATCGGCGGTTCGGACATGATGGCCCGTCTGGAGTTTGACGTGCTGCCCGCGCTCGAGATCATCACGCGAGGCGCTGGGGCGAGTGAAACTGCGTATGACATGCTGGCGGATTTCATCGGCATTGTGCGGTGATGCTCGAGTCGCAACTGATTTTCTCTCTCTCCCGCTGGCGGGAGAGGGTCGGGGAGAGGGTAGTGAGCGAAGCGAATGCCTCTGACGTTGACGTGCAAGGTCAAGGGCAACTCGCGTCACGCCCATGCGTGCAA
>JANYHH010000064.1 GCA_025359505.1 Deinococcales bacterium | reverse complement strand
CTCGGTTATTCGAGCGTTGCGACCCTTCGATAAGCCATTTGGAAATCAGCTCCTCAACGGAGCTGAAAACCGCTGTCATGTCGGCTCAAGCAAAACATATTGGTTCCTCGAGCCAACGGTTGATGCCTTGATTTACTCTGCTTTGGAGTCGAGCGCGGCGATTGGCTCCGCGTACTCGTCGTCCTCGTCGGTCTCTTTGACCGCATCGCCGTAGTAATTGCGCGGCACGTACTCCGGCGCTTTTTGTTTGGCGGGCGCGTCCCAACTGTCTTCAAAGAATTCAAAGGTGAACGGCCCGATCTGCACGGTGTCGCCGGGCTTGACGCCAGCTTTTTTAAGCGTGTTGTTCAAACCCTCGCGCTTGAAGACGTTCTCCAAATATTCGGCTGCGTCTTCCAAGTGACGACTGAAGCGGTTGATGCGCTCCGCGAAGCCGCCGCCCGTGACCTGCCACAGCACCGACCCGTCCTCGTAATTGTCGGTGTCTTTATTGACCCGCACCGGGTCTGGCCCTCTGACGGGCGCTTCAGTCACCAAACTGACTCTTGATAAGTTCGGCGGGATCACGTCGAACAAGGTCTGCTTCAAACCGTCAAGGTTATCACCGCGCTGCGCCGAAACCGCGACGACGGGCAAGCCAAAACGCACCAACTCATCCTCGAGCGCGAGCTTTAGTTCCTCGTCGATTAAATCGAGTTTGTTCAGCACGATGATGCTCGGTTGCTCGAGCAGCCTCGCGTCGTACTCGCGCAGCTCGGTCTGCAACTGCTCCAAGTGACCAGCGGGGTCTTCGTTGCCGTCCAACACGTAGCACAGCAGTCTGGTGCGGCTGATGTGGCGCAGGAACTCCAAGCCCAAGCCTTTGCCCTCGTGCGCCCCTTCGATGATGCCGGGGATATCCGCCAATGTAAAACGCTCGTGTTCGTCAGCATCGCTGTGAATCACCCCGAGGATCGGGTTGAGCGTCGTGAACGGGTACGCCGCGACCTCTGGATTGGCGTTCGACATCGCCCGCAGCAAACTGGACTTGCCCGCGTTCGGATAACCGACCAGTCCGACATCGGCGATCAGCCGCAGCTCCAAGCGCAGTTTGCGCTCCTTGCCAGTGTCGCCCAGCTCCGCGAAGCGCGGCGCTTGGCGCGTGCTACTGACGAACGCGCTGTTGCCGCGCCCACCAGAACCGCCCTTGGTCAGCAGCATGAGCTGTCCAACCTCGAGCATGTCCGCGATGATGCGGTTTTCCGTCAGGTCAATGGCGACCGTACCGACGGGCACATCAATGTAGAGATCCTGCCCGTCGTAGCCAGCCTTGAGACGACCTTTTCCGTACTCGCCGTCCTGAGCCTTAAACTTGCGTTTGCCGACCAGCACATCTAAACTCTCGACGCCCTGAATCGCCCGCAGGTACACGCTACCGCCGCGCCCACCGTGGCCCCCGTCAGGCCCACCCTTGGAGTTGTACTTGGCGCGGTGAAACGACATGCTGCCATCGCCGCCCTTCCCGGCGACGACCTCGATCTCGAGCAAATCACGGAATTTCATGTTAAAGCTCCTCGCTGGGCGGGCGCAGCACGCTGCGCCCCTACGAACCTATTTCAAGAGAAAAGCCCCGTGTCTCGAGACTGTACTCGAGGTCGAGGCTTCAAGGTAGAACGGATGTCGCTCAATCGTCTGCGGCAGCGGCCATCACGGGTTCAATGTGGATGAAGCGCCCGTAAGCGCCCTTGTCCTGAAACTTGACCGTGCCGCCGGTCAATGCGAACAGCGTGTGATCGCGGCCCATGCCGACGTTCTCGCCCGCGTTGAACTTCGTGCCGCGTTGACGCACCAAGATGTTGCCCGCCAGCACCAACTCGCCGCCGAACTTCTTGACGCCCAGGTACTTCGGATTGCTGTCACGACCGTTGCGGGTGCTGCCCACGCCTTTTTTGTGTGCCATTCAATATCAACTCCTCAGGAATTTCATCACGCTCGAGAACTCGAGGGTCGGGCTAAATTTACGCAGCGACGCCGGTGATTTTCACGTCGGTGTATTCCTGACGATGACCGTTGCGGCGGCGGTACTGAATGCCGCTCTTGTACTTGTCGATGTAAATCTTCTTGCCCTGCACGTGACGCACGACCGTTGCCGTGACCGTTCCACCGAACGCCACGACCTCCGCGCCCAGCATCAGCACGGGCAGGTTGACGCTAGCGCCAGCCTCGGCGGTGAGTTTCTCGACGCGGATGATGTCGCCCTCAGACACGCGGTACTGCTTACCGCCAGTTTTTACGATTGCAAACATGGTATTTCCTCCGACGGGTGCGCCTATACAGCATCAATCCCGATCATTCAAAGCCCCGTCGGGGCAAGCTTTGAGACTATAGCAGACCGAGCGCGAAGACTCAAGGCCGGTATCGCCAGCGCATATCAAACCGGCGTCGCCACCACGACGCATTTCGTTTCAACAATCGGAAACCCCTGAGCGGTCGCCACGGCATCAAACGCGGCCCTCGAGCTGGGCAACGCGCCGAATTCGTTGTAGAGCGTGTACTCCTCGAAACTTGGTAGGAAACCTCGAGCCATGACTACGGCGCTCCACGTGACCTGCCAGTCAACGCTTTCTATCTTCGCAACAATCTCCTCGAGCAAATCTGCGCCGCGCGGCCCGACGTACAGGAAGTGACTGTCCGCCGCTGCCAGCGCGGGCAAATGCTGGATCACGCTGGTCGGGCCGCGCCTCGAGAAGATCAGATCAAAGGGTGCAGCCTCGAGAATGGCTGTTGGGATGGGTTCACGGCTGGAATGCCAATCTACGAAACTCGCGTTGGAAATTCTTTTGCCTCGAGCCGTCTCGAGGAACTGCGGCGCGAAGTCGTAGCCCATCCAGCTTTTGACCTTCGGCGCGTACAAAGCCGCGTCGCGCCCACCAGCGCAGCCCGCCTCGAGCACAGACTTTGCAGCGGAGACGTGCCGCTCGAGCAGCGCGACGAACATCTCCTCGCCGCTGACCCCGAGCAAATCCTGCTTCCACGGCAGCACGTAATCGCCCGGAATCGCCGCGCACCACGCTCGAGAGTGCGGCTGTGTCATGTCAAAGCCATGATAAACCATCTGCTCGAGTCAAAGCCAAACGTACTCGAGGACGAAGACAATTTAAATTAAAACTCGAGGTTGCGCGGACGGTTAGCGCAGTCACTAAGGCGGCGCTAGACTGTGCTTCATGGGTGAATCTTTAGCAGATAAAAATAAGTCTGGTGGTAAAAAGCAAAGCGTTGTGGAGTTCTTGTTGGAATCCGCTGACCGAATCGCCTCAGAAGCCCCCGCGTCTGAACTCGAGAAGCTGCCCACAGACGGAGGTCAGAACCTTGACCATTACCTGTATGGAGCGCCTAAACGTTGATTTGGACAGTGCTAATTCTCGGTGAAGCCGCTTTTTCCACAAAGCCCTCAGCGCAGTGCGATTTGTTTCTCGAGAACTTGAATCACACGCTCTGCAACGCCGCCAGAACATCAGCTCGAGTCAAGCTCGGATACGCTTCGAGAACGTCCTCAATGCTGTCGCCAGCGCCAAGAAACTCGAGAATCGTTTGCACGGTGATGCGCGTCCCAGAGACGATCGGGCGACCACCGCAGATCGCTGGGTTGATTTCTACCCTCGAGTTCATGTGGTTGATGTCATTTGTAAAGCGTTGAAGCCGACAAGCGAACCGTTCACGGTTTACGCAGTGCTGGTGTTGCTACCGCTTTCGGGCGCGTCAAATCCTCTGGGCGCATCACCAGTCGCAGCGCGGTATTAATCAGCTTGAAGGCTTGCGGCGTCTCGTCACGGGTCAGCAAGTTCCGGCTCGAGTCGTTCATGTAAACGTAGATCACGCGGTCGCCGCTTAAGGTCTCAAGATAGCCGCTGTAGGTCAGCACTCGAGCCGTGTTGCCGCTTTTGCCGCCGAAGTATTTGAATGGCACGTGGAGGTCGCTTTTGCCTTTGCCATGTGACATGACTTCGCGGAACATGGCGGCGCTGCTGGGACTCAAGCTTGGATTGACGAAGGCTTTGTGTAAGACGCGGGCCCATTCTGCGGGCGTGCTGGCGTTCTGAATCTGGCGGTCGATCTGGCTCATCGTGTCCACGCCGCCGTTGCGCCCTGCGAAGTACCCGTAATCGAGGGCTTGGCGTAAACGCTCAGCGCTGACTTTTTGCGCGGCTGCGTCCAAGCGCTTAGCGATCTCGAGTTGCGTTTCAAACGGTGCGAGCGCGAAGCGGCGGGTCGCGCTGACCAAGGCGTATTTGGGGAAGTCAGCGCCGCCGAATCCCGCCTGCGCTGCCCACCACGCTTTGGTCGGCAGCAGCAATCGTGTATTGCATAGCCCTAGCTCGAACGGGAGCGGGTGCAGTGCGGACAGTCCGATGCGGCGGTACAGAATGTCGGTGGCCGTGTTGTCCGACCACGCGATCATCGCGTGGGCCAGTGTCATCACGTCGGAGTTGTCATACGGGTAGCGCCCGTAGGACTGATTGCCGCTGGTGATCTTGAATTTCTCCGATAGCTTGACCTGTCCAGCGTCTACTGCACGCATCAATTCGTAGAGCACGCTGGTCTTAAAGTTGCTGGCCAGCGGAAACTGACCGTCTGGCAGCAGCCACGTGGCGCGGTCGAACTGAAAGTCCTTCGCCCCTCGAGTCAACCGTCCGACGAACAAACCGACGCGCCCAGTGATGACGCTGGCGGGCTTTGGGGCAGCAATGGTTTTGAGCGGTTGCGGTAATGCCGCGCAGGTTGGTCTCGTAACCGTGACGACGGGCGCGGGCGCAATCGGAGTCGTAGCGCTCGAGGCTCGCACCAGCTTCGTGCTCGAGGCTGAGCTGCTGGATTCCTCGCCGCTGGGGACTGGATTGCTCGAGCTTGCACTGCTTGAGCTTGCACTGCTCGAGCTTGCACTGCTGGGGACGGCTGGCGTTTCCGGGGTCAGCGTCACCGATTGCGTGGTTTTGGCGTTGCAGGCGGTCACGCACAGCAAAGCGACGATGAGGAGAGCGCAGCGCATCAAGCCAGCATTCTGACACGCGGCTCGAGCGCAGACCTGATGCAGTTCACAATAAGCGTTTGAAGAACTCTAAGGTCACGCGCAGCGCTTCGTCGTGGTGCGGGATGGATTCAAAGGTGTGACCCGCGCCGTCAATCGCGTGCAGTGTGCCGTGTTCACGAAGCGCGGCCGCGTACTGCTGCCCGACCGCGAAGGGAACGGTCGGATCAGCCGTGCCGTGGACGATCAGTGCTTTGCCAGCGTGATTCTTGACCGTCGTTAGCGAGTCGTGGTTCAGCGCGTCGATGAAAAACTCTTTGGAGACTGGATTGCCACCGAAATCCATGTGACCACTGGGTGCGTGAAAGCCCATGCCCGCTGGGAATTCCTCGCCCGCAAAACCGGCCGCGAACGCGGCCACGATGCTGGCTGGGTTGCGCCGCTCGCCGTTGAACCAACCGAGCATCACGGCCGGCGACGCGGGGGCCCACAGCCCTAGTGCTTTCACAGAGACCGTGCCCGCCGTCAACGCCGCCATCAGTCCGCCCATCGAAAGCCCCAGAATCCCCATCCTCGAGCGGTCGATCACATCGCCGCGCCCCTCGAGCAGCGCCAGTGCAGCCAGCGCATCCTCGAGTTCGCGGGTCAGGGTCATGTCGCTAAACGCGCCTTCGGATTGCCCGCTGCCTCTGAAGTCGAAGCGCATGGCAGCGATGCCCGCAGCGGCGAAGGCCCTTGCCATCAGCACGAATACGCGATGCGGTTCGATGCTCGTGCCGGTGAAGCCGTGCAGCATCAGCACGCACGGGTGCGGGGCGGGTGCGCCCACGGGCAGGTGCAGCATTCCGTGCAGGCGATCATTGTTGACCTCGAAGGTCACGGCGTGTTCATTGAGGGGCATTGCGCTTATGCTACACGCTCGCAGCAGATAATAGCGACTCGAGCGCAGCCCCTCGAGACTGGAGTGTTACTTGAACCTGATTTTTAGCTGGAGCGATTTTCCGACAGTCACCGCCGATCTGCCCGGCACGGGCGGACGGATTCGCACCGCGCAAGACGATTTTGAGGTCACAGAGGAGGGCGCGTACCCGTTAAGCGGTTCGGGCGATCACATTTACCTGTGGATGGAGAAGCGTGGGAACACCACCAAGTTCGTCGTGGACGAGCTGGTCAAGCAACTCGGCATGAAGTTCTCGGAGGTCGGCGTGGCGGGCTTGAAAGACCGTCACGCGGTCACGCGCCAGTGGATCA
This sequence comes from Deinococcales bacterium, assembly GCA_025359505.1. Taxonomy (GTDB): domain Bacteria; phylum Deinococcota; class Deinococci; order Deinococcales; family JAAFIG01; genus JANYHH01. The sequence goes on along the minus strand of JANYHH010000064.1, from coordinate 17,495 downwards.
GCTTGCCGCGCAAGTACGAATCTAGGCTCGAGAAATTCGCGCTCGAGGGTATGAAGATTCTCACTGTCACAGCGCATGGCAACAAGCTCGGCATCGGGCATCTGCGCGGCAACCGCTTTAAAGTTCGCGTGCGCGGGGCTGACACCGACAGTGCGGCTCGAGCCACCAAAATCCTCTCTTCACTGCGCGTGTCGGGCGTGCCGAACTACTTTGGCCCACAGCGCTTTGGGAACACCGGCGGCAACGCGGTGCGCGGCGCGGAGCTGGTGCGCGACGGGCGGATGCGCGGACCTGAGAGCATCCCGATCAAACGCTTCTTGATCGCCGCGCTGCAAAGCCTGCTGTTCAATCACATCCTGCGCCTGCGGCTCGAGCGCGGCGTGTATGACGCGGTACTGCGCGGCGATGTCGCCAAGAAGCACGAAACGGGCGGCATCTTCGTCGTCGAAGACGCGCTGCTTGAGTCCCCTCGAGCTGCCGCCTTGGAGATCAGCGCGACCGCGCCGCTTTACGGGCGCAAAGTCACGCCGGTCGCGCAGTTTGATGGACGGGCGCTCGAGGACGAGGTGTTGGCACTGGCGGGACTGACATGGGATGGTTTCAAGGATCGTCACGGCGACCGCCGCATCACGCGCATCGTCATGGGTGAGGCGAGTTTTGAAGCCACGGATGATGGCTACTGGCTCGAGTTCTCGCTTCCAAAAGGCTGCTTTGCGACGACCGTGCTGCGCGAGGTGATGAAGGTGGACGTGGACGGCTTAGAGGACGACTCCTCGAGCAGTGAGGGCTGACCCAGCGGCTCGAGGTGAAGTCTGCACTTGCCATTCGCTCGAGTTGAAGTGGAATCTCGAGCGTGCGTTGTCGAAAGGATTTTTTGATGCAGCCGAAAATAGTGTTGATTGGTGCTGGCAGCACTGTGTTCGCCAAGAATTTGCTCGGTGACATCCTCTCGTACCCAGAACTCGCGCAGTCGCAGATTGTGTTGTTCGACATTGATCCGCTGCGCTTGAAGACCTCCGAAGTCGTCGCGCACAAAGTCGCGCAAAGTTTGGGCGTCAAAGCGAACATCAGCGCGACCACCGATCCAGAGCGGGCGCTCGAGGGGGCGAGTTACGCGATCAGCATGATTCAGGTCGGCGGGTATAAACCCAGCACGGTGATCGATTTTGAAATCCCAAAGAAGTACGGTCTGCGCCAGACGATTGGCGATACGCTCGGCATCGGCGGCATCATGCGGGCTTTAAGGACTGTACCCGTCCTGCTCGAGTACACGCGGATCATGGAGCGCGTCTGCCCGGATGTGCTGCACCTCAATTACGTCAATCCAATGGCGATCAACTGCATGGCGCTCTCAAAAGCCAGCAAGATCAAGGTCGTGGGCTTGTGCCACAGCGTGCCGAACACCGCGTCTGAAATCGCCAGCGATCTGGGCGTGCCCGCCGACGAAGTGCAGTATCTGGTAGCGGGCATCAACCATATGGCGTTTTACCTGAAGCTGGAGCAGCACCACAAAGACGGTCGGATCGAGGATCTGTACCCAAAGGTGCGCGAGTTCGTCAATCGTGGGCAGTTCACGCGTCGCGTCCCTGCCGACATGCCGTGGGGTTTGACCGACGCCGTGCGCTACGAGGTTTTCAAGCATTTCGGCTACTCGGTCACGGAGTCCTCGGAACACTTTAGCGAGTACGTGCCGTGGTTCATCAAATCACACCGTCCAGATTTGCTCGAGCAGTTCCAGATTCCTTTGGACGAGTACATTCGCCGCTGCGAGTTGCAGCTTGAGCATTGGAACGAACTGCGGCAGCGCCTCGAGAATCCCGATGAGCAGTTGCAGGTCAAGCGCAGCACCGAGTACGGCAGCTTGATTATTCACAGTGTTGAAACTGGCCAGCCAAGGGTGATTTACGGCAATGTCAGCAATAACGGACTGATCGACAACTTGCCCGCTGGCTGCTGCGTCGAAGTGCCGTGTTTAGTGGACAAAAACGGTGTGCAACCGACGAAGATCGGTGCGATTCCGATGCAGTTGGCAGCGTTGATGCGAACGAATGTGGGCGTGCAGGAACTCACCGCCGAAGCTGTGCTGACGGGCAACTTGGAGCACGTCTACCACGCGGCGATGCTCGATCCGCACACGGCAGCCGAGCTGGACTTGCGCCAGATTCGGAATCTCGTCGACGAGTTGCTGACCGCGCACCGCGATTACCTGCCGCCAGCCTTGCAGCTCGAGGGCAAGTCGTTCAATCCATCCTAAAGCTGCCCGAGCCGCTCGGTCAACACCGCCCGCACTCGCACGGCAATCGGCGCGGCCAGCAGACGCTCGAGTTGAGAGCGCTCGAGTTTCGCGTAGCCGATCCAACTCGTGGACAGTTCAGTCAGCGTCACGTCAAACCCGCCGCGCTCGAGCGTTACGGCATCACCCGTCTGTACTCCTGCGGGTGTGATCACGCGGCAGTACGCGCCGGGGCGCTCGGCTGATTTGAAGCGTTTGACGAACTGCGGATCACTCATTTGCGCTGCCAGTGTGACACACGGAATGCGCGGCGCGGCGACTTCCAGCACGAGCGCACCGATTTGCAAGCGGTCGCCTACGCAGAGCGTCGCGCTCTCGAGCTGTGAAATCGTCAGGTTCTCGCCGAACGTGCCGGGCGCGATTGGCGTCTCGAGCGTAGCTGTCCACCAGTCGTAATCGGGCATCGTGTAGACGTAAACCGCTTGATCGGGCCCACCGTGATATTTCTGGTCGGCAACATAATCGCCCGCAACGCCAAGGCTCGAGACTTGCGCGGTGGGGACGCTGCGTTTTTGAATGCCGGTCGGTTTTTGGTACAAGCTCGACTCGAGAATGCCCGATTGCCCGATGTTGATGCTGACGAGTTTCATTCCCCTGAGTTTACCGCGACTTTGAGCCTTCAGACCCTCAGAACACTGATCCCGAGCTGCTCGAAAGGCTCGGTGCTGGCGAGCGGTGCGGCCCGCTCGGTGATGATCGTACTCACCTCACCAATCGGTGCGATCACGTAACTCGAGGCGGCCAGCAGTTTCTCGCTGGATGCCATCACGGTCACTTCGGCGGCGCTGGCGATCATCGCCCGTTTGATGTGGGCTTCCTCGAGATTGCCAGTCGTTAAACCGATCTCTGGGTGTAGTCCAGTTACGCCAACGAAGCATAAGTCGGCGCGAATCTGGGCGTATCCCTCGAGTGTGACCGCGCCGAGGGCGACGACGGAGTGCTTGAACAGTCGGCCGCCGATCAGGATCACTTCGATGTTGGGGTGATGGAATAATTCCACAGCGACGCTCGGGCTGTGGGTGAAGATCGTCGCCTCGAGCTGCTGCGGCAAGGCGCGTACCATCTGCACGGCGGTCGTGCCACCGTCCACGATCACGATGCTCCCGCGCTCAATCGTGCGGGCTGCTGCTTGCCCGATCGCGCTTTTGGCACTCGGCGCAATCGTTTGGCGCGTCGCAAAGTCCGCAATCGCGTTCGAGGCGGGCAGAGCGCCGCCGTGAACGCGCTGCAATAAGCCGTCGGCAGCCAGCTCGCGCAGGTCGCGGCGGATCGTGTCCTCGGACAGCTCGAGTTCGGTGCTTAAAGTTTTGGCGATGATCTGACCATCGCGTTTCAGGCGCTCGAGGATCAGGTTTTTGCGCTGCGAGGTCAGCATCGCGCTCAGCATACCCGCTCGAGAACTGCGCGAAAATTCTTGACATTGCACGAATATGCTGGTTATGCTCTGACTCGAGCCGCACAAGCCAAGGCTCGAGAAATAGAGGAACCCATGAGCAAGTCCATGATGATCCTGATCGCTGGACCCTACCGCTCCGGCACAAACGACGATCCTGCGTTGATGGCCGCGAACCTCGCCAACCTCGAGTTGGTCTCCTACGATTTGTTTCGCGCCGGTCATATCCCGATGATCGGCGAGTGGATCGCGCTCCCGATTTGGCGCGTTGCGGGCGGGCAGCAAGTCGGTGACGCGCTGTACGAAGCGATTTTGCACCCGACCGCGCACCGCTTGTTGTCGCGGTGCGACGCCGTGCTGCGTTTGCCCGGTGCGTCCAAAGGCGCAGACAACGACGTGAAAATTGCGCTCGAGTGCGGCATTCCTGTCTATTACCAGCTCAAAGACGTGCCCTCAGCCTGAAACGCCCAGCGCCGCCCTCAGCTCGAGCGCCAGATGCGAGAACACCAGATTCGGCGTGGCGTAACGCTCGAGCGCTTCCACGGCGCGGGTCAGCGCTGTGTCCGCCCCCACCTGCGCGGGCATCGGCCACGCCCGCAGCGCGAAGCGCAGCACCTGCGGCGACAGCTCACGCTCAAAGCCTTTTTCAAAAGCATCGGCGGCACTGAACGCATCCATCAGATCGCCTTTGACGGCCAATAGCAAACTGTCCACCAGCGCCAGTTGCGCCGCGACCCGCTCGGCTTGCAGCACCCAACCGACGCGCCCAGCCGCGAACTCGAGGATGCGGGGTGGCTGCTCCGGCAAGGCTCGCTCCAGTTCCACGTCCGGCACGGGCGCGACGCGGTAACGCACGCTGCGGGACACGATCGTCGGGATCACGCCGCTGATGTCCTCGGTGATGAACACGAACCGCGCCGCGTGCGGCGGCTCCTCGACGCTTTTTAAGAGCGCGTTGGCGGCCGACTCATTTAAAAAAGAAGCGCCGTCGACGATCACGACCTTGTGACGATACCGCGCCGCCGTCTCGAGCCAGTCCAGCACGTGGATTTCATGGTCTTTGCCCGTGTCGTGCGACGCGCTGATGGCTGAAATCGGGATGATCGAACTGCGGGCTTTCTTGCCCGTGCTGGTTTCCTCCTTGGGACTGACGACCAATACGTCTGGATGCGTACCCGCCGCAAAATTCCGACACGACACGCACAGGCCGCACGGCTGATTGCCCACAGGCGATTTGCAATTGAGCAGTTGCGCGTACCACTGCGCCAGCACGCGCCGCCCGATCTGCGCTGTGCCCTCCAAAATCAGGCTGTGCGCCTCGTTCTGCGCCAGTTGCCGCTGCAATTTCTGATGCCCGATCACGCGTTGTGACTCCCAGTGAACACTTGAACTCGAGACTCGAGATGCAACACAGTCAACCTCATGCTTGAAACCTCGAGCTTACTTGCCGACAGGCTTACTTCCCGACAGCTTACTTCCCGACACTCAGCCGCGCCGCCAACACATCTGGCAAACCCGCCGCTCTAATTTTCTGCTGCGCCCCTGCGATGTCGTACTCCACGCGGTAGACCTCTAAGGCATTGCGGGTGAAATCAAAAATTCCGTAGCCCGAGCGTGGATCGCCGTCTCTGGGCTGACCGACGCTGCCGGGGTTGACGATCCAGCGACCACGCGGGGGCAAAGCCATGCGGTTGACGCTTTCCAAGAACCCGGTGAAACGCACGTTACTGACATCGCGTTCCAAAGCCGCGTAAACCCCAGCGATGTGCGAATGTCCGACGAACGCCAAGCGCCCCGTCCAATCGGCGAAGGCGGCTCTGGCCGCGCTCAGGCTGTCCATGTACTCGTTCGGGTCGCGTGGACTGCCGTGCACGAAAAAGCATTCCACATTGCCATGCGAGGCCTTGATGCCCTGCTTCCAATCGCGCAGCCACTCGAGGTCATCGGCGTTGAGCTGCGTCAACGCCAGTTTCAGCGCCAGACCAACCGGCGTGTCGCTGGTCTTGCCCGTGCGGGCCGCGCTGAGCAGCATCTGCTCGTGATTGCCTCTGACGCAACGCGGCGACAGTGAGCGCAAACGCTGCACGACCGCCCCGGCATCCGCGCCGTATCCGACGGCATCCCCAAGGAAAAGCGTATCCGAGTACCCGCGTGCGGCCGCATCCCTCAGCACCGCCTCGAGCGCTTCGAGGTTCGCGTGGATATCTGCCAGCAACAACAACCGCATCAGGTCGTAGAGCCTATCACCCCGACGCCAGTCTGCACCCCGCTCGAGGATGCATCATTTGGCGAAGCGCTGCAACGGGTACGACCGACCATTGCAGGTGGTCAGCACATCAGCGCCCTGCAATTTCACGGCGCATTCTAAAAACTTGAGCGCCGAAGCGGGAATCAGCAGTCCGCGAGTATCGACTTTCGCACCCCTGTCCAACTTGATTTTGCGCCCGCCGATCCCACCAATAAAGGCGTCTCTGGAGCCAGACACGACCGTCAACCGCTTCGGGTCGGCATTGTCGCGCCCAATCGTGTAGGTCAGCCCCTGCACCGCGATCACATTGGCGAAGCGCGAGGCGTACTCGCGGGCGCGGATGTAATCCGTCAAGCTGCCAGCCGCGATGCTCGAGACGGCCAAAAGCGAGGTCAGCACGGTCGCGGCGATCAGACGAGTTTTCATGAGGCCTATTGTAAAGCAAGAGCGCCACCCCAGTTGGATGGCGCTCTTGCTGGGCCGCGCTGGGCGGGTTCAGGGCCGCGTTGCGTTTCATTGCCACTCGAGCCTAAAGATTCATTGAATACGTGAATCACGACCCACGGTGAGAACCGCCGTGCAGCCCCACACCAAAGCGTGATCGGGTCTCGAGCCGCACGGCGAAACACGACAATCCCAGACTCGAGCTGCGCTCAAAAGCTATGAAAAAACCGCTTGCAAATCTTGAGCATGCAAGCGCACACTACGCAGTATGAACTCGAGCTTTGACGATTTGGTCGCCCCGACCATCGGAGTTGAAGAAGATGCGGCCGTGGTTTACGCTGCGCCGCGCTCACTGACGCCAGTAGAGCGCAAGCACCCACTCGCTGAGAGCGGTTGGCAGGCCCTTGGACACACCACTTTGGAAGGGCAAGTGGACACGCTGCTGATTGCCAAGCACGGGCATCACCGCGTTTTGGAGTTATTCGAGGACGGTTACGACTGGGCGAGACAACGCCAGTGCCTCATGTGGCAGGACTTCATTGATTTAGAAACTGAGCGCGGCGACCGCAAAGGCTGGCTCGAGGCGATCCACTCCAAATTAGAGGTTTACGGTCACGCCGTGCCCGCGCCGAAAGTCTGGATCGCCAAGAACGAGGAGTTTGGTGCGGACTGGGTACTGGCGCTCGAGTTCTGAGCTGGCTCGAGGAGAGGTGTCCATGCCTAGGGTGATCGAGTATCCAAAAGCGGTGTTGACTGACGACTACGCGCAAAAAATCGTTTGGGGAGCCGGGCAACTCTTTTTCAACTGCGCCATCTTCCGCCCTGATCGTCGGAAGATGGCCAAATACTGGACGTACATCATCGCTTGCGAACTGGACAAGTACGGGCGTTTTCGCTATCGCCGCGCCTACATCCATGAAATGCAACCCACGGAGTCAACAGAGTTTTATCTCGAGACGGGGCTGGTGCAGTTTGGAGACTTGACGACGACCCTCGAAGAGCTGCTGGCTGAGATTCCAAACCTGAATTAGCTCGAGCAGCAGAGCTACCCGTTCGGCCAAGCGTCTTCCCAAGCGAGGAACGCCGCGAACGATCCGTGGAACTCCAAAGTCGGAAAGTCCGGCCATTCCCGCGCCATGCGCCACGTCAAATGCGCGACGCTAAACATATCAGAATCTAGATGCTCGAGCAGCACGTCGTCGTTGCCGTCCCACTGCGCGATCACACGCACGGGAATGCCAGCCAGCGGATGCTCCAAGGGTAGTTCAAGCTCGTATTCGCGCTGCAAATACTGCCGCTCCTCATCACCATGGATGTTCCAACCTTCACGCAAATCCTCGAGCCTCAGCGCTTGATTCATCGCGCCTTCTGCCGCCCCGCAATCGCCCGCCCCAGCGTGACTTCATCGGCGTACTCGAGCGCCCCGCCGACCGGCAAACCATACGCGATCCGCGTGACGTTGACGCCCAGCGGCTCGAGTTGACGCTGCACGTACATGCTGGTCGCCTCGCCCTCGACGGTCGTACTGGTCGCCAGAATCACCTCGAGCTGAGCAGCGGTGTCAGTCGGGCTGGTGTCCCTAGCATTGATGCGTTTCAGCAGTCCGCCCAGTTTGATCTGCTCCGGGCCGATGCCGTTCATTGGGCTGAGCGCCCCGTGCAGCACGTGATACAAGCCGTTAAACTCGCCGCTGCGCTCAATGGCGATCACATCGCCCGGCTCTTCCACCACGCAGATCACCTCCTGATCCCGCGTTGCGTCCATGCAAACCGCGCACAAATCAGTGTCGGTGATGTTGTAGCAAACCGGGCAGAGTTTCAAGGTCTGCTTGGCCTCGAGCATCGCCTGCGCGATGGCTTCGACCTCCTCTTTGGTTTGCGCGAACAGGTAAAACGCGAGGCGCTGAGCGCTTTTCGGGCCCACGCCGGGCAGCCGGGAGAGTTCGCGGATGAGTTGAATCAGGGCGTTGGGGTATTTCAAAGTAGGTTGATTTTACCGTTTCCAGCGTCCAAACCCAACCTCTAGAGACTCTATTTGCGCGGTGGCTCGAGTTCTCTGGGTGGAGAGGTCGGCTTGCCGTTGCACGGGCTTGCAATGGCAAGCCCCTACGGGATGACGGTGAATACTCGAGCGCAACAGGTTTTGTAGGGGCGATCCAAGGGAATCGCCCATCACGAAACGTAAACGATCACTGCAATCCTCGAGACCCGCCTCGAGTTCAGAACCCCTCGAATGGCCACTCCGCCACACCAAGCCGCGTCGCCCCGAGCGTGTACAACTCCTCGGTCAGCAGGCTCGAGGTCGTCTCGAGCCGCAACTCTGGCAGTAAACGGTCAATGCCGCTGCCCGCGCCGGACTGCGACGCGTGAGCGAGGATCGCGGCGCGTTTTTGTTCGATAACGGGACTGGCATCCACCCGCACAGCGACCTTAGTCTCCGTGAGCGCACGGCGCTGCGGCTCGAGATCACCGAAGCCCGCACTGCGAAAACGCTCGATCATCGCGGCGCTGGGGATCGGGTAGTACAGACGCTCCGGTGGACGGGGAAAGTGCCCGCTGGTGAACCACGCCTGCAACGCGGCGTGGTGCGTGGCGATGTGATCGGGATGTCCGTAAAACCCGTGCGGATCAAAGGTCATCAGCACCTCCGGCTCGAGGGTGGCGATCACACCCGCAATCTGTTCCGATACGGATCGCCCATGGGCATCCACAAGACGGCGCGGGAACTTGCTGGGGCGGTGAAAGCCGGAATCCTGATAGGTCAACCACAGCGGCGGCTGCACGCCCAACAGCTCGCAGGCGCGTTCTAGTTCATTGGTGCGTAACTCAGCGACGCTCTGCACACCAGCGGCTTTCAGTAAGGCCGGAGCGACGCTGCCCGCCTCGCCCCGCGTCAGGCACAGCAAGTCAACTCGAGTTCCGGCGGCTGCCAACGTCGCCAGTGCGCCGCCCGCGCAGAAGCTCTCGTCGTCTGGATGCGCGAAGATCGCCAGTAGGGATTTCGGAGGCATGGGGAGTGAATCTTAACTCGAGAGGTGCAGAGGCAGCTCGAGGTGATGGTGTGGGTTGCGCGGTGGTTGGGCTTGCATTGGCAAGCCCCTACGGTCTTCTGCGCGGTACAATCGCGCTTCTTGAACCCAGACCCTGCCAACACGTACACGCTCGAGAATGGTCTCGTGACCCTCTGCGCCACCAGCAACCGCAGCGCGGGCGTGACCATCGAAATTTTTATCCCCAGCGGCGCACTGACTGAACCGATTCCCGGCTGCTCGAGCGTCTTAGAAGAGTGGCTGTGGCGCGGCGCTGGGGCGCTGGACTCGAGGGGATTAGAGGACGCGCTGGATGACTTGGGCGTGCAGCGCGAGAGCGAGGTCAGCGTGGACGGTTTGCTGCTGTCGTTCGCGTGCCTGCCCGAAGATTTAGCGGCGACGCTTGGCATCGCAGCCGATCTGGTGCTGCGCCCGCACCTCGAGACATCTGACTTCAAACCAGTGTTGGCACAAGCGATGGCGGCGCTCGAGGGCTTGCAGGACGCCCCGGATAGCCTGCTGTTCACAGCGTTGAGTGAAACGTATTTCGTGTCTCCACACGGGCGCAGTCCGTTCGGTACGATCAAAGGTTTAGCGAAGCTCACGTCGCGCAGCGTCAAAGCCGACTTCAAACGGCGCTGCACGCCGCACGGCAGCCTGATCGCCGCCAGCGGGCAACTCGAGGGAGATCAGTTCGCGGCGCTGATTGAAGAGTCTTTCGGCGCGTGGCGCGGCGAGATTATCCCAGAGCCAGCCGTGCAAACTCGAGCGGGTTTTCAACAGCACATCCAGTTCGACTCGGCGCAAACGCAGATCGGCTTGATTTACCCCGTGCCAGCGCTGGATGCTCCCGGCTATTACGAATCGCGGATCATGCTCGAGGTACTGAGCGGGTCGCAATCAAACCGCCTATTCGAAGCCGTGCGCGAGCAGCGCGGACTGGCGTACAGCGTGTCCGCCAGCACGGGCTACGGGCGCGGCTACGGCACGCTCGAGGTCTACGCGGCGACCGCGCCAGCGCGGGCGAGTGAAACTTTAGAGGTGCTGCGCGAGGAGTTGACACGCTTGGCAGCGGGCATCACGAATGACGAGTTCAATCGCGCTCAAATTGGAATTCTGACGAGCCTCGCATTGTTTGAGGAAGCCCCCAGCGCCCGCGCCGCCGCGATGATCCGCGACACGCGCCTACTGGGTCGGGTGCGCCCACTCGAGGAGATCAGGGCGGCGATCCAAGCCGTGACGCTCGAGACGGTCAATGCGTGGCTGCACGACTATTCGCTCGAGCGGCCGGGTGTGGTCACGCTTGGGTCAGCCGCGCTCGAGTAAACTCCGTCAAGTGTTTCTACACAAGCAACTCGCCAACGGTTTGACCATCATCGCTGAAAGCTGGCCGGACGCGCACAGCATCGCGCTCGGTGCGTTCATCAAGAGCGGTGCTCGAGACGACGCGCTTGGGGGTAGTGCTCACTTCTTGGAGCATCTGTGCTTCAAAGGGCAGCTTGGGCAATCGGCGCAGCAGGTCAACGCGGCTTTCGACGCCATCGGCGCGAGGGTCGATGCCTTCACGACGCAGGAACTGACCGCGTACTCCGCAGCGACCCTGCCGCAATTCCAAACTGATTTGCTCGAGAAACTTACGGGCTTATTGCGTCCCGCATTGCGCCCCGACGACATTAACGTGGAACGCCTCGTGATCTTAGAGGAGCTGGCGATGTACCGCGATGATCCCAGCAGCGTGCTGTTCGACGCCGCGCAAGCGAGTTTCTATCAGTCGCACCCGTTGGGACGCAGTGTCTTGGGCACGCAAGCCAGCCTCGAGCAGATTGACTCTGGTGTCCTCAAATCCTATTTACACGATTGGTACGCCCCGAACCGCTTGACCATCGTCGCTTGCGGACGCGTGGATTGGGACGCGCTGGTCGCCGAAGGCTCAAAGCTGACTGCCGATTGGCAACCGTCTATCGTGCAGCGCCAGTACCCGCCGCTGACGCCCTCTACTGAAGGGCAACACCTGACCCTGAGTGCGGCTCGAGCGCAAGCGGCGCTGCTGATGCCGGGCTTTGCTGGTAACGACCCGCGCTGCGTAACCGCCAGTGTCTTGGCGCAGATCATCGGCGACGCCAACAGCCGTTTGTACTGGGCATTGGTGGACGACGGTTTGTGCGACGAGGCGAGTTTGGAACACACCAGCGAGGACGGGTCGGGGGCGTTTTACGGCTCAGTGTCCACAGACGCAGACGACCTGCCCGAAGCGCTCGAGCGTTACCGCAGCGTGCTGCGCGACGTGCAGGAAAACGGCGTGACTGCAAATGAGCTGAGCCGCACCAAGAAGAAACTCGAGGTTAGCCTCGCATTGCGTTTTGAGACGCCCGCCAGCCGCCTGCTGACATTGGCTGAGGACTGGCTGGCGCTCGGCGAGTACCGCAGTGTCGCGGATTTACTCGAGGAAGTACAGAGCGTGACCCTCGAGACGGTCGGGGCACTGCTGGCGACGCGCCCATTTGACCAGCCTTGCATCACGACCCTCGAACCTGTTCAGCGCTGAGTCTGTACAGCCCAGCCCTGCGTGATCTGCCGCGCCGCCTCGAAGGCGACAATCCCGACGCTGACGGCAACGTTCAATCCGCGCCCGATCCCCGGCATCGGAATCGTCAGTGCGCCGTGTGACTCGAGTAACGCGGGCGGTAAGCCGTCGGACTCTGGCCCGAACACGAGGTAATCGCCGCGCTGGAACGCTGCGCTGGTGTACGCCGTCCCGCCCAGCCCAGAGGTCAGAAACACCCTCGAGACATCCGGCACGGTAGCTAGGAATGCGCCCCAAGCGGCGTGGTCTAAGATTTCCACGCCCTCCAAGTAATCCATTACGCTGCGCTTGAAACCCGGATCGGTCAGCCGGAATCCAAACGGGCGAATCAGGTGAAGCCGCGCCCCCAGCACCGCGCAGGTGCGGGCGATGTTGCCGGTGTTCTGCGGAATCTCGGGTTGGAACAAGACGATGTTCAGCATGGGTTTAGCTCGAGTCTCAACTGACCATCTGGATTTTGCCTTCGCCCGCCACAACCCAGAAGTGACGATCCAAGCTCATCACTAAACCGCCATGCCTCTCCGCGCAGGCGATCACCAGCGCATCAGATAAACCCAAATTAAGGTTCTGATATTGACGGGCAATTTCATGGGCGCGTCGCAAATCTACTGGATCATGCTCAAGGCGAAATACGCCTGCTTCGAGATCGTTCAAAAACGCATCGAGTGCGTGAAACCCGAGGCGTTGCTCGAGTAGATACGCGATCTCTGCCAGTACACCCGTCGGAATCAGGTACGGTGGTTTGTGAGTCAATAGCGTTTTTTTAATGTGTTGGTGGTCAGGGTCTTTACGGTTCAGCAACGCGAACACGATGCTGGTATCGAGTGTCACAACGACTTACCCCAGTGTTGCTGCAACCACGCTTCGCTGTCCTCGCCCGTCAAGTCGCTCTCGCCAATTCCTAGTGATGAAAACACCAGATTGCCCGGCAGCAAGTACCGCGACTCGAGGTCGTCGCTAAGCAATTCCTCGAGCGTCACCCCACGCGCTTGGGCGACTCTGAGCAACTTTTCAGACAGTTGCGGTGTGATCTCGAGCGTCACGGTCATGTACAGATGATAACAGCTTCAAAGCTCGAGTTCGTGGGTGGCGTCCTCACGCCCCACGGCTTGAAAACCGTGAGAAACGTAAAACGCTGCGGCTCGAGGGTCACGGGTACGCAACTCGAGCGTGGTGAAATGCAGTCGCGCCGCACTGACAATCTGCTCGAGCAATGCCGCGCCGATGCCTCTGGATCGCATGTCGGGCAGCACGTAAAAGCGTCGCACCCGACCGACGCCCGACTGGGGCATGGCGTTCAAACCGCAGACGCCCAACACGGTTTCGTCCTCAGCTCGAGCAATCAGCAATAGCTCGCCGCACTGACCGAAACGGCTCGCGCCGCTGCGGTAATCGTCCACCAAGCGCGTCACATGGCGGTAGCCCTCACTGACCGACGCGCCCAGCAGCGGCTCGAGATCAGCGATGTCGCTCAGCGCTGTCACCTTCACGATCTGATGTACTCGAGCAGCAGCCGGGCGGTGTCCTCGATGGCTTTGGTGTGCGTGCGCTCGAAAGCGTGGCTGGCGTCCACGCCGGGCCCGATCAGCGCGGCTCTGAAATCCCCGCCCGCGCTCCAAGCGGCCGTCGCGTCGGACGAGTAAAACGGGTAAGTATCGACTTTCAACTCAATCCCAGCGGCTTTCGCCAAGCCGCGCAAATGCTGACTGAGGTCGTGGTCATACGGCCCGCCGGAATCTTTAACGCAAATGGAGCAGTGCAACTCGCTCGAGGTTTGCCCGTCACCGACGGCTGCCATGTCGATCGCCACGACCTCGACTGCATCAGCGGGGATGCCGTGCGCCGCGCCGTGACCGACCTCCTCGTAGTTCGTCACCAGAAAGTGAATCGCACCCGGCAACTCGAGACCGTCTCTGACGACCTGCCGCGTGACCTCGAGCATCGCGGCGACACCGGCTTTATTGTCCAAGTGACGCGATTTGATGTAACCGTTGTCTAGGATTTGCGTGCGCGTGTCCATTGAGACGAAATCACCGACTTCGATCCCTAGCGCTCGAGTATCGTGCCAGTTGACGAGCGCGTGTCCGTGTAGCAGCGCGTCGACCCTGACCTCGAGCGTTTCAAAGGTGCGCTTCAACTCGCGTCCCTCAGCGCCCCAGACGTGCGTGCTTTGCTTGGTGCTCAGCACCGTTCCGGTGAACTCCGTTCCGCTGGCGGTGTGAATCACGCACTGCTCACCCTCGATCGTCGACGGGTCGTACCCGCCCAGTGGCGTCAATTTCAGGCGACCGTTGTACTTGACTTCTTTGACCATCGCGCCGAGCGTGTCCACGTGCGCGGCAATCGCTCGAGGGGCTGCGTCCCCGCCTGATAGCGTCCACGTCACCGCGCCTTTGCGCGTCAATTTCGGCGCGACGCCCAACTCGCTCAACTCGAGCATCAGCCAATCCGTGGCGGCGCTGGTGAACCCCGTCGGACTGGGAATCAGTAAAAGCTGGCGAAGTTTTTCAATCATCCACGCGGTCTCGAGCGGCATGGGTTGTTCTAGCACGTTACTCAAAGGTGACGTGCGTCAGCAATAAAGGCATCCACTTGTATTTGAAGGGCTTTGCTGTTGGCTACGTCCCAGTTTTAAGTGGTTTTAATGTTTCATGCTGACCTGTTCACCCTCGAGTTGCTCACATAAGGTCAGCAGCCCCTCGCGGTTGATGACGTAACGACCTCGAGTACCAAGTACCAGTTCTTGGACGCGCCAAGCGCTGAGGTATTCAGTCACCGTCACCCGCGATAAATGCGCGAGTCCCGCCAAATCCTCGTGTTTGAGATCCACCTCGAGTTCGATCCAACCGAGTGGCGTTTCCTGCCCGAAGCGTTCAGCCAGCGAGATCAATGTGCGGGCCAGACGCACTGGCGCGGGACGAGTTAGGGAATCGAGTTGCGCCTGAAGGTGCTGGGCGTGTTCGGCCAGCACGACTGCGAAGGCGAGTGCGACCGTCGGGATTTGACGGGCGATTTGCAGAAATTGAATCCTCGAGATCGCACAGACCACCGCCACATCCGAAAGGCAAACCGCGTCCGAGACCCGCGTTTGAGCGCCCGTCAGAAACGACTCACCGAAGAAATCGCTCGGCCCGCAAACCGTCACGACCCGCTCACCGCCGAGTCTCGCGGGCATGCTGATTTTTACGTGACCATCGAGCAGCACGAACAAACTATGTGCCTCGTCGCCAGAACGATACAAGCGGTCGCCACGATGGTACTGACGAGGCGGACAAATCCCGCTGAGCATCTGTACATCTGCGTCACTGATTAACGACATCATCGCTGTCTGCTCAATCACCCAATAGCCCGATGCGAGTTGCTTTCGTTGCAGGCCGAGCATCAATAGGACAGGATTCAAACTTTCCACCATCACACGATAAACGAGCCGATGTGGTGGCGTGTCGGCATGCCGACACTGAGCGTTCACACTCGCCTGCAAGCTGTGTCCCGAGGTGAACGCAATGACAGCTTCGATTAACCATTCAGCCGCAATCAACCAAATCGCCCCGACCTTTGAACTCGACTCAAGTGCGGGCCGCATTCGGCTCGAGCAGTACCGTGGACGCAACACCGTGGTCTACTTCATGCGCGAGTTCAACTGCATGATGTGCCTCGGGCACGTGCGTGAAATGAAGCGTTTGTCATCCTCGAATCCCGCGACGCAATTTTTGTTGGTCGGCGGGGGTTCGGCTGCTCAGGCACGTCAGCTTGCCGAACGTTACAAACTGGATTTTCCGGTGGTGGCCGATCCAGAAAGAATCGCGTATGCGCGTTACGACCTCGGCAAAGCCTTGGGGACGATGCAGCGGAGTGGAACAGCCGTGATCGATGCCAAGGGCGTGTTGCGCTTGTTTCTCGGGTCGTTCAATCCAATGACGAGTTTTTTGGAGCGCGAAGTTTCAAAGACGCTGGCGGCCTTGTAACCGAGTCACGACCATGCTCGAGCAAGAATTGCGTACAGAGGAAATAAACCGATGTTGAAACGCTTTGATGCTCACAATGCTTCCAAGTGCGCTCTGCCCAATGCCAGCGCGAATGCCGAAAAACATGGGATGTTATGGATCGTGGGTTCGTTTTTGATTTGCCCGTGCCACCTGCCTTTGACGCTCGGATTGCTTGGCATGGTTTTGGGTGGCACGGCAGCCGGAGTGGTCTTGAACCAGTTTCCGCTCGTTGCGGGCGCGATCATCACGCTCGCGTGGGCTGCGGGAACACTGCGCGGCTTTGCACACCTGCGCTGCCCGTTACGCCCAAGCCGTGAACCGCGCAGAGGGTTGAAACTCTGTTCGTTTCAGCTTCGGCTCGCAACGGTTTTGCTCGAGACTCATCTGATAGTACAGTGTCAGGTAAATTTTGACGCCTTGTGGTAATGCCGCGCTAACTTCACCCGCGCCGCGCTCACCGAGAACTGCCAATCCACCGACACCCGCTTCTCATTACGACGCGCCACCCACGCATTCACCTCAACCTCGAGCACATCCATACCCGCAATCCGCCGATCCAAATATTGCCTTGATAACGCCGAGAACTCCAATTCCACCGTCTTGGGCAGAACAGCACCCGGATGGGGCTTGCCCGCATGTTCAACCAACTCGCGTGCTTAGGTGTGAAATGAAACTCGAACCGCTTGGCTAATTTGAATGCTTTCACAGGCTCGAGATGCGTGTAAAACGACCCTGCTTGATGCGTGTTCAAATTATCCTGCACCACTTGGATTCGCTCAGCTCGAGGAAATTGCTTGGCAACGAACTCCATGAACTTCTTGTACTCCAACGCTCGGCGTCGCTGATACACTTGCACCCAGCGCTGACCCGTACCCGGCTCGAACGCCATGAAGACCGTGCAACTGCCTTTCTTCTTGTACTCGTAATCCTCGCGCTTGGACTGCCCTGCTGACATCGCAATCGGCGTGAGCACATCACCGATTCCGATAACACGGGCGTTCGTCCACGCAAATCAACGGACGCTGTGGGTCATAGGGCTTGCTATACAGATCGAGGATGTTCTCCATCTGCCATAGAAAAGAAGCGGTGATGGTCTTGATGCACCATTGCCGTTTCAAGTGCGGTTTCAACTCGTTTTTTTAAGATCACACCCACGGTTTCATGCGACACGCTGCTCACCAACTCGAGTTCGACTGCGCGATCAGCGAGCAAGCGTAAACTCCACCGCGCATACCCTTCAGGTGGGGTACTGCACGCCAGCGCGGTGATCTTAGCGCGTTGCTCGGGGCTGAGTTTCGCTGGTCGTCCGGGGCGGGGTTTCTCGGCGATCGCGCCGCTAGCTTGCTCGGTTTTGTAGCGTACCCGAATGCGTTGCACGGTACGGGAACTGCTCGCGGTTTGGACAGCGATCTGCTGATTATCCAAACCCTTGTCGGCGAGCAGCAGAATCCGGGCGCGTTTGTAGACTCGAACTTGGACTTGTCCTTTGCTTGTGAGCTGCTCGAGTTGATTGCGTTCA
>JANYHH010000026.1 GCA_025359505.1 Deinococcales bacterium | reverse complement strand
CCCGTTGTGGGGGGGGGGTGGTGCAACGCTCGAACGTCATCTACGCGTCGCACGACCCCCCGCCGTTCCTATCGGAACGTGCTACCCCCTTCTTGCCCTTGAAGCAGCACCTGACGGGCTTGGGCGCTACTTCGCAGGGGGTGACTTGTTTGACCGTTCAGCACGGTCAAGTCGAATTGGTCGGTATTGACGGACGCAAACCTCACCTCGAGATCACGATTTCAACCCATTCAGGAGGAACCCATGAACCTGCGCTTCGATGACCAAACCGTGATCGTCACCGGTGCGGCCCACGGCTTCGGGCGGGCCATCGCGCAAGCATTCGCTGCGCTCGGCGCTCGAGTCCATGCGTGCGACGTGCTGACAGCCGAACTCGAGCAGACCCGCGCTGGGGCGTCGGGTCACGTGGAGACGCACGTGCTGGACGTGACCGATCCGGCGGCGGTGCGGGACGTGTTGGGAAGTTTGGGCGCGGTGCGGGTGTTGGTCAACAACGCGGGCGGCGTGCTGGGGCAGGTCGGCGCACCGCTCGAGACGGTCACGGCGCAGATGTGGAACGACATCATCGCGGTGAATTTGTCAGCGGCGTTTTACTGCGCTCAGGCGGTCGCGCCGGGCATGAAGGCCGCCCGCGCCGGGCGGATCGTCAACATCTCGAGCGGCGCGGGTCTGGGTGCGTCACTGACCGGGATTCAGGCGTACTCGTCGGCCAAGGCGGGGCTGATTAACCTCACGCGCCAGCTCTGCCACGAACTCGGCGCGTGGGACATCACCGTCAATTGCGTCGCGCCGGGCTTCGTGCGTTCCAACCCCAGCACCGAGCGCCAGTGGCAGTCTTACGGCGAGGACGGGCAGCGGCGCTTGGTGGAGGGGATCGCCTTGAAGCGCCTCGGCTCGCCCGAGGACATCGCCTCGGCGGTGCTGTTCTTCGCGTCCGAGGCGGCCGGTTGGGTCAGCGGTCAGGTGCTGTCGGTGGACGGTGGCAAGTGAGCGCCTACGATGAGCTGCGCCTCGAGCTGAGCGAGGTCAGCGACGTGCTGAGCGCACTGAACCTGCTGAACTGGGATGCGCGGACGCAGATGCCCTCGGGAGGCGTGGGTAGCCGGGGTCAGCAGATTGCCACGCTGTCCGCCATCGCGCAGGATCGGCTGGCATCGGATCGGCTGCTGATGCTGCTGGATGAGTGCGAGACCGAACTCGAGGGGCTGCCCGAAGACAGCGTGGAGCGCCGCAGCGTCACAGCCGTGCGGCAGGCGTCCGCGTTCTACCGCCGCCTGTCGCCAAGTCTGACCCGCGAGTTCGCGGCGCTGAAAACGGTCGCGCAGGAGCATTGGGCGCAGGCTCGAGCGGCCAATAACTTTGCGCTGTTCGCGCCGGATCTGGAGCGCGTGGTTGCCTTCAGCCGCGAGCTGGCGCAGGCGATTGGTTACGTGGATCACCCGTATGACGCGCTGGTCGGACTGTACGAACCCGGCATGACGGCGAAGCGGCTCGAGAGGCTGTTTGCCGAGTTGCGTCAAGGCTTGCTGCCATTACTGCGCCGCATCACCGACTCGGGCGTCACGACCAGAGACGATTTCCTACATCTGGACTACCCAGTAGACAGCCAGCGGGCCTTCGCGCTCGAGGTCGCGCAGGCGTTCGGGTACGACCTGACTCGAGGGCGGCTGGACGCCTCCTTACATCCGTTCGAGATTTCCCTGACCCGCGACGATGTTCGGATCACGACGCGCTATAACCAAAACTTCCTGCCGCAAGCGCTGTTTGGGCTGTTGCACGAGACGGGTCACGCGCTGTACGAGCAGGGTGTAGAACCCGCACTGGCTCGAGGGGCGCTGACGAGCGACCTGATGAACCTCTACGCGGTGGCTGGTGTGAGCTTCGGCGCACACGAATCGCAGTCGCGGCTGTGGGAGAACCTGATCGGGCGCTCGCAGGGTTTCTGGGCGCACTGGTACGAGCGCTTGCAATTGCACTTCCCAACGCAGCTCGAGGGCGTCAGCGTGGGGGCGTTCCACCGCGCCGTCAACCGCGTCACGCCCAGCCTGATCCGCGTCGAGGCCGACGAGATCACCTACAACCTCCACATCATGTTGAGGACTGAACTCGAGTTGGGATTGATGGACGGTTCGCTGCTGGTCAGGGACTTGCCAGAGGCGTGGAACGCCAAAATGCGGGATTATCTGGGCATCACGCCGCCGAGCGACGCGCTGGGCGTGCTTCAGGACATCCACTGGTCGAGCGGTTACATCGGCTCGTTTCCGACCTACACGCTGGGCAACATCATGTCCTGCCAATTCTTTGAAGCCGCCTGCGAGCAACAACCCAACCTCGAGCAAAGTCTGGCGAACGGGGATTACGCTCCGCTGCGCGAGTGGCTCACGCAAAACATCTACCGCCACGGTCGCCGCTTCACGCCGGACGAGTTGCTGCGGCGCTCGACTGGACGCTCACTCGAGGTGAGACCATATTTGGACTACCTAGAGCGCAAGTTTGCCGCGCTGTACAGTCTGGAGCGCTCGAGTGCCTGATGTTTTGATGCTCGAGCCTGACCGCGACGATCTCAGGTTTCGTGAATCGCCACGTAAGACGCGCCTTGGCGAATCCAGCCCCTGTACATGCCCTCGGTGTTGTACGGCAGCGATACGTTGCCACTCCGGTCTATCGCGCACGCGCCCGCCCCGCCGCCGAGCGCGACCAACTCGCCATGAACCAAACCGCTTATTGCCACCTCGAGCGATTCGCCCCGGTACAGCATCCGGGCGTGAACCTCGTGTCCGAAGGCGAGGCGAATGAACAGCTCGCCCTTGCCCGTGCCGGAGACCGCGCAAGTGCGGTTGTCCGCCCACGTGCCCGCGCCGATGATTGGCGTGTCACCGACCCGCCCGACGGGTTTGGCGGTGTACCCGCCAGTCGATGTGGCGGCCGCCAGATTGCCGTGGGTATCGAGCGCCACCGCGCCAACCGTGCCGTGTCGGTCGCGCTCCGAGGCGGGACTGATGTCGTCCACCCACTCGCGCTCGAGCATCCGCTCCAACGCCTCGCGGCGCTCGTGGGTGGTGAAATACGCGTTCTCTACGACGGCGAAGCCGTTCGCGGCTGCCCACGCGTCGGCGGCGTCCGCGATCAGCAACAGCGGGTCGGACGCCTCCATCAAGCGCCGCGCCACCCGCACGGGGTTGCGAATCCGGCTCGCGCCCGCCACGGCTCCCGCCCGCCCGCTCGCGCCATCCATCAGCGACGCATCGAGTTCGTGCTGTCCAGCGCGATTTAGGGCCGCGCCGAAGCCCGCATTGAAGCTTGGATCGTCCTCCATGACGACGATGGCCTCGGTGATCGCGTCGGTCGCCAGCCCACCGCCCGTCAGCACCGCGTATCCGACCTCGAGCGCCCGTCTCAATGCGGCTCGAGCTGCGATATCTGCCTCCGGAGTCAGTTCCGCTTTCGGGATCGCGCCGCAACCTCCGTGAATCGCCAGCACCGCTTCGCGCATCAATGACCTCGATTCCAACGCGCAGTCTAACGCCGCTGGCCTTCATACACTCGAGCGACCTCCCTCGAGCATCACGACACGAAAGAGGTATTTTATGAGCGACACGAATCTGAATGGGCGGGTCGGCATCGTCACAGGCGCGGCGGGCGGCATCGGGCGGGCCATTGCGCTGGCCCTAGGTGCGGCGGGCGCGAAGGTGATCGTGTCCGATGTGCGAGACGGGCAGGGGACGGTCAGCGCGATTGAAACCGCTGGCGGTCAGGCGATTTTCGTGCCGTGCGACGTGTCCGATGCGGCGCAGGTCAGCGACCTTGTGGCAGCGACCACGGGGCATTTCGGGCGATTGGACATCCTCGTCAACAACGCGGGCATCGCTGGCGGCTCGCATCTGGCCCACGAACTCGAGCCTGAAGACTGGGATCGCGTGATCGCCGTGAATCTGCGCGGCCCATTTCTGTGCGTTAAGTACGCGATTCCAGCGATGATCGCGCTCGGCGGCGGCGCGATTGTCAACATCGCCTCGACCTACGGGCTGATCGGCGCTCCGCTCGCCCCGGCGTACTGCGCCTCGAAGGGAGCGCTCGTCAACCTGACGCGGCAACTGGCGGTTGATTACGGTTCGCAGCGCATCCGCGTCAACGCGATCTGCCCCGGTTACGTGGACACCGACATGGGCGGCTACCGCGCCAATCTGCCAGCCGATCAATCAGCCGCCGCCAACGCCCGCCGCGAGGCGGGTGCGGCCCGGCAACCGCTCGGGCGGCAGGCGCAGGCAGAGGAGATCGCTCGAGTCGCGGTGTTTCTGGCGTCTGGGGCGAGTTCGTTCATGACAGGTTCGATTGTCGCCGTGGACGGCGGTTGCACGGCGACGTTCAATCACGGGCATCCGTGAGTGATGAAGTCGCGATTGTTTGCGCTCGTACAGCGTCAAGCGATTAGCTACGGGTAACTGTTACATTACAACAATGAAGCAACACACCATCAAACTAACCGAAAGCGAACGCCAGCAACTCGAGCAATTCACACGCACCGGAACACGCAGCGCTCGAGCCATCAACCACGCTCGCATCCTCTTCATGGCTGACACTCAAGGACAAGCCCGTAACGATATCAGCATCGCAGATGCACTCCAAACAGGGGTACGAACCGTTGAAACAACCCGTAAACGCTTTCAAACCGTCGGTCTCGAGGCAACACTGCAACGCCAATCGCGCAAAGATAAAGGGCGACCCCGCAAAGTCGATGGTCGCGTGCAAGCCCACATTACCGCGCTCGCGTGTTCCAGCACCCCCAATGGCGAGCTGAACTGGACGCTCTCGATGCTGGGGAATGCCGTGGTCAAGCTCGAGGTGATCGAGTCGATCTCAAAGGAATCAGTGCGGCAAGTGCTGAAAAAAACGTGCTCAAACCACGCCTGAAAACACAATGGTGCATCCCCTCAAAGGAATCGGTGGGATTCCCACGAATAAGTGGACTTGATGCAACTCGAGTCGCTCCGAGTCAGAATCAGGAGCGAAGATGCCAAACAAGAAACGCACGCAGCAGTATCCAGCCGAATTCAGAACCCAAGCGGTACAGCTCACCCTCACCAGCGGCAAGTTCAGACGCAGTGTTGCTGACGAACTTGGTGTGGGGCTGAGTACCCTCTGCAAATGGGTCAAGCAGCATCACCGCACCCCAAACGCCTTCGAAGCGATCTCGACGATCTCCGGGCTGACCACGCAACAAGCTCTCGAGCAAGAAAACCGTCGTTTGAAACGCGAACTCGAGATTCTTCGTCAAGAGCGTGAAATTGTCTTGCCCTCGAGATGCACCTGACGGGCGGGGCGCTTAAAAGCGGCAACGAAATTCTTCGTGAAAGAAAATCAGTGAGATTTACGTTCATCCGCGACCACACCACCTTATTTGAAATCGCCATTATGCTGCGCGTATTGGACGTCAGTAAAAGCGGATTTTACGCGTGGCTTAAACGCCTGACCTGCCCCCGAGCCACGCTGAACGCGGTGCTGCTCGAGGAAATCAAAGGCGTTCACAGCGCCTCTCGAGGATCGTATGGCAGCCCTCGAGTCACGGCTGCCCTGCGGCGAAGCGGGTCTCGAGTCTCAAGGCATCACGTAGCTCGCCTGATGCGAACCGCTGAGCTACGCGGTAAATCGCATCGCAGGGGGCGGGTGTCGATCACGAACAGCAAGCACGGTGAGCCGCGCAGTATGAACCTGCTCGAGCGTAACTTCACAGCTTCTGAACCAGATCAGAAATGGCTTTCGGACATCACTTACTTACCAACAACGGAGGGCTGGTTGTACTTGGCAGTGGTGCTGGAGCGCGAATAGCCCGTCAGGTGCTGGGATCAGCGGCAAGAAGGGCGTGCAATATGCCAGCACCGAATTCAGAACAGTGCTCTCGAGGCTCGAGGTGGTGCAGAGCATGTCTAGGCGGGGGGATTGCTGGGATAATTCACCTTGTGAAAGCTTTTTCTCAACATTGAAACTCGAGCTTGACTTGCGGAAATCACGGGGGACGAAACTCGAGACGCAGGCGTTGGTGTTCGAGTGGATGGAGGTTTTCTATAATCGGCAGCGATCCTGCCCGTCAGGTGCATGTTCAGGATCAAGAAGCGGTTACACTCGAGCTTGGACTATTTAAGTCCAGCCGAATTCGAGCAGAGCCGAGCGGCTTGAGACTGCCCGAGTCCACAAAACAGGTTCTCCCGCTTTCTTGGTGCAACGATTCACGCCGCGAGCAACACGCGCTTCTTCAACAACTCCAGCGAACCACGCCCATACATTTGACGCTTGAACAGCTTGATTCGATTCACCGCACCCTCCACGGGCCCGTTGCTGAACGGCAAGCGAAGTGCGTTCAGTAACGCCTGTCCCTCCCGCTCGAGTCCAACCGCGAACGACTTCAGATCGGGCAAGCCGCTCGCCGCAACAGCCGTCAACCACAACTGGAACCCGTCAGCGTGACGCTCACGAACCAGCGCTGCGAAGCTCCGCGCCAGCGAGCCAGAAAGCTCAACCTGCGGGCAACCCTGACGGACACGCCCCACCAACTCGCGTTCGGTAACGCCGAGTTCCAGTTCGTCGCGCAACAACAGCCAAGAGAGCTGACGAGAGGAGAAACCGACCTTCGTTTGAGCCACGTCCAAACCTTTTACCTTTGAGCGTACGGCAGTTTCACGGTAAGCACTGGGCGTGCTTGGCGCGGCCAACTCACGCCGCTCCTGCGCCCACCGCAACACACTCCGTTGCCCACCCGCGAACCCTTGCGCCTTGATCTCCCGGAACAGCAAGCACGCGTTCCGGCAGCCTTCGCTCCAACGTAGCGTCAGGTGCGCTTCGAATGGCGTAAGCAATCTCGGTGGGCGAGCATGCCGTCGCCGCTCGGGTGGCGCGTCGGCGTAGATCGCCTTGCGAACCAGCGTGCGCGACACGGCGAGTTCATGCGCCGTCTTGACAATGCTTCCAAGGGCTGTGTGACGCACTTTAATGTGTGCGTGAAGAGCCTGGCGACGCTCAAGCGCTGCTAGGCTCGCGGTGTCCTCTGCCTTCGACGTGATCCGTCCAGAGGAGGCGGTCTTACCGTCGGTAAGAGCCTCACCGATGTTTTTGCGATGCCGGTTGAGTTCCCGTTCGAGCGCCTCACGTAAATTCTTCAACAAGTGCCATCGGTCGAGGACTTGCATAGCGGCTGGCGCACCTTCAGCGATGCCTCGGGCGTACTCAGACCAGCGGTCACGCGTGATGGTCGTCACGCTCGGGTGCGCCTTCAACCAAGTGGCTAGGGTCGTGGATGTCCGGTCGGGCAGGAGGTCAATCGGCTTGTGGGTTTCAAGATTAACGATGATCGTGCCGTACTTTCGCCCTCGAAGGAAAGCAAAGTCGTCCACACCGATGATCTTCGGTGCGCTGATAACAGGAGATTGCGCTTGTTTAGCAGCGGTCAGCAACGCG
>JANYHH010000122.1 GCA_025359505.1 Deinococcales bacterium | reverse complement strand
GATGATGTCAATGAGTTTGTGAAGCTTGCTGGGGTGTTCGCGGCGCGGGTCAGGGAAGTCTTGGAAGTGTTCGATGATGCTGGGAATAGAATTGTTTTTCATGCACTCAAGCTAGCAAGTTACTTGGTGCGTTTGCCCTACTCAATCAACGTCAAACGTTGACCCGTACAACTGATGCGTGGTAAGCGTATGACAACTTGCCCAAAGAGCGCAGAACCACTTGCAAAGGCGAAACGAATCATGTCGAGCGCTGGTTTGGTACGCTACGCTCAAAGTTGGTTCGAGTGGTACGGCGGTCGTACTCGTTTTCAAAATCGCGGGAGATGCCCGAGGCAGCGTTGACCGTTTTATCGCTGGGTATAACGCTTCACGCTGACCGAACCACTACCGTAAGATGTTTTGATTTCTGCTTGTAATAACTCTACAACGATCAGGTTTTAGTCAACCTGCGGAGTTCATCAACGTTTGGTGTCGTCACTGAAGTTGTTCGGGTTAGCAATGACATCCCTTCTAGTAGTGATTGCGTTTCCCCAAATTCTGCTTCTGCGTTTGTGGTTGTAAAGCTTGCGTTTGGGGACTTCAAGACTTGTTTTAGCAAAACCGCCAGCCATGACTCTGGCATTTTCTCGAATGCTACGTACAGAAATCCTTTTGGCGAAAGTGAGACTTTGGCAGCCCTTAAAACCCTCAAGTATTCTCGTATTGCGCGTATCATTCGTGCCATGGCGGCTTGGTTGCCTGCCAAGCGCTTAGGGTCGTTCCCTTCGGCTTGTAGTGACAAAATAAAAGGTATAATAAAGGCGGTATGCGCTTTAAGCCAAGCATCCATGTCTGAGCTTATTGTCATATTCAGCCCTGCCTTTTTGAAGGTGTTAACGATGTTCTTTGGGTGGGTGAGTGAACCATCTAGTGAAGTACCGATGGTGATTGGTTGAATACGCTCGAGCCAACGCGGAGCGTAGTAATGAACGACCTGACCTACTTTAGTGCCTCCAGCGTTGGGGTAGCCCATGATGACGCGGGCGGAACCCAAAGCGTCAATAAACGCTGTTGGCCCTGCGGCGTTGTTTGTGAGGAACAAAACGGGTGCTTCGGACTCATTTGATTTGAGTAACTCGAGCACGGACGGGATTTGTTGCGCCCGTACCACAACAACAATTAATTCAAACAAATCTTTGACATCCATTTGCCCAATACTGCGAATTGGAACGATTTGTTGTTTGTTATCACCAACGGCTTGCAGCACAATGCCATGTGTTTGCAACTCGAGCAGGCGTTGACCTCGAGCCAAAATGGAAACATCATGCCCACCTTGTTGCAGTCGTGCCGCGTAGTAACTGCCGAGTACACCAGCGCCTATGACCAGTATTTTCATTCAGAACCTCCATAAACGGATAAATTATCCGTTTATGGAAGATAGCATAAACCGGATAATTTATCTAGTTCGTTGCTGAGTTTGCTAAACTAACATCATGACCATCGCCGCCAATCACCCCAACGAGCAAAGAATAGATGCGGTGCGTAACCACAGCAAAATCCTGAAAGCCGTTCGCCAATTGCTTGCCACAGGTAACCAAACCCTCTCGATGAATGGCGTAGCCAAGCAAGCCAGAATGGGTGTGGGAACGGTATACCGTCACTTTCCCACCCGACATGCACTACTGGTCGCCCTTGGCACAGAAGCACTCGAGGAACTGATCATCGTGGTTCAAAACGTGACTGGTATAGAAGATTACATTCAAAAAGTTTCTGACTACCTATGCGATCAAATAGGGCTGATTGAAGTATTGCAATCGGATCAGCAAATCTATCCGCACACGTTCACGCTACAAGCCAAACTTCAAAGTCTGAATGAAACCTTGTTGACACAAGCCCAAAAGGAACACAAAGTTCGTTCCGATATTTCTGCTAAGGACTTACACAACTTGCTCTGTGTTTTCATGATGGCGGCACAGACCGCACAAAATCCTGAAACTCGAGAATTGTATTCGACTGTATTGCTCCGAGGTATCAGCCCTTAACCATGCCTTACGGAATCAGGAGAAGCACTCACACTGATTGATGCAATGAATGCGGTACACTCGTGACGGTCTCGGTGGCCTCAGCCACTCAGCCGCTCGAGGTCATCACCGCATCGCTCGAGCACAGATTTTACCGCGTTCAACGGTTTGGGGTGCAGTTCTGTTTGGCTCGAGTCTGAGAATTCATCGGATGTGTGAGCGACGACCCGTAGGGGCGCAACGCGTTGCGCCCCTACCACCGCGCAGCCCCATGCTTCGAGCGTGACGAGTCTCGAGGCAGAACGGCAAGTTTCCAATCGCTTGCCCGACATCTATTAATCCCCTAGCCTCTTAGGTCATCACCACTTATTCCAGTTCAACTGGGAACCCGTGGCGGGCGGTACTGAAGTGTCTAGGCTTGCGCCCCTCGGGGTGTACTTCAACGACAGAATCCTAACAGAAAATGACTGAATCATCGCCTCGAGCGTGCGAGCTTTACTCAACATCAACCACCGACCCGTACAACCGCGCCCGCACGCGCTCGAGCATGGTTTCTTGCATCAACTCCCAGCCCCACTCGAGCTTCAAGGCTGGGCGTTTGTGCGGCGTGAGGATCAGCAGCGCGGGGCTGACTCGAGCGAGTTGATGCGCCAGCACGGGCAATTTTGACGGGTCGGCGAGGTGCAGCGCGAAGCTGCAAACGATCAGGCTGTAACGTCGCCCCTCGAGCGCTCCGGCGCAGATGTCGTCGAAGCTTAGCGGTTCAGTTTGCAACCCCGTGCGCTCGAGATAGGCTGCGCCCGTGAACGGGTCAATGCCGCTGACCGTCGCCTCGAGTTCGCGTAAGCTCAGCGTGACCTCGCCGCTACCGCACGCCAAGTCCAGCACGTTGCTGAGGTCACAGTCCCACTCGAGGGCGACTTGATGCAGCAAGCGCCGGATGATCGCCTCGTGCGGGTTGCGGTACGTCGCGCCACTTGAAGCGTAAAAGCCCGTCACGCCCAACTCGTCGTATTTCGGGCGGATGCTCGAGGCCAGAACAGGTTTACTCGGCGGCTGCGGCATCGAGCCACCACTCAGCGTTGACGACTCGAGCGGCTGGTAAATCCTCGCCGCTTTTAATACGCTCGAGGATCGGTTTTTTATTCGCGCCCGTCACGAAAAACTGCTTGACTCGAGCGGCGTTCAGCACGCGCAGACTCAGGCTGACCCGCGCCACTTGCGGCTCGAGTCCCGGCGTTGGGAAAGTCTCGAGTACGGGTGCGCTTGTCTCGAGGTTCGGGGTGGCAGGGAAGAGCGATGCGGTGTGACCGTCGGGCCCGATGCCCAAATGCGCCAGATCAAACACAATGCTCGAGCCGAAAGTATTCTCGAGTTCTGATGTGTACGCCATGACCGCTGCCACTCCCTCGAGTTCGCCCTTGATGCGGTGAATGTTCGCGGCCGGAATGCCGACTCGAGACAACAGTGCATCCCACGCCATCTTGTAATTGCTGCTCGAGTCGTCTGGTGGCACGAGGCGGTCATCGCCCCAGAAGACCTGCGTCTGCGCCCACGGCACGCCGTCCAAGTCCGCCAGCGCTTCGTAAACGATCTTCGGCGTACTGCCGCCTGAAAGCGCGACCATGAAACGTCCTCGAGCCGCGATTGCCTCGAGCGCGAGGGTTTTGAAGGACTCGGCGGCGGCGCTGGCGAGCGCGGCTGGGTCTGGGAAGACCTGAGTCATCCTTTGGGCAGCTCGAGCCACGTCTGATCGCGGCGCAGCAGGTCGTTGGCTTCGCTCGGGCCCCACGTTCCCGCTTCGTAAGTTCGCATCGGTAGTTTCGTGGTTAACAATGGCTCGATCCACGCCCACGACGCGACCACCTCGTCTTCCCTTGGGAACAAGCTGGCGTCGCCGTTCATCGCGTCCAGAATCAACCGCTCGTAAGCGCTCGGGCCCGTGTTGCCGAAATCGCGGTAGTTGAAGTCCATCTCGACGCGGCGCAGGTCTGAGGTTAAGCCCGGCGTTTTGGCGTCGAACGAGATCGTCACGCCCTCGTCCGGCTGGATGTTGATGTGCAGCATGTTAGGCTGGCTCGGTTGCGGAAACAGGTTCAGCGGCGGGCGCTTGAAGGTGATCGTGATCTCGGTGTTTTTCACAGGTAAACGCTTGCCGCTTCTGAGCAAAAACGGCACGCCCGCCCAGCGCCAATTGTCGATCTCCACGCGGATTGCCGCATAGGTCGCGGTGCTCGAGTGCGGGCTGACTTTCTCCTCCTCGAGATAACCGGGGACGCTCGAGCTGCCGATGTTGCCAGCGGTGTACTGCCCCAGCACCACGCAATTGGTGCAGTGCTGCTCGGTGATTGGTTTGAGGGCGCGGATGACTTTGGCTTTTTCGTCGCGCAGAGCGCCCGCCTCTAAGGGGTGAAACTGACCGTTCCACGGCCCGACCGGCGGTTCCATCGCCATCAGGCATAGGAGCTGCATGATGTGGTTTTGGATCATGTCGCGCAGGATGCCCGCTTCCTCGTAGAACGCGCCGCGTCCCTCCATGCCCAAGTCCTCGGCGACGGTGATCTGCACGTTATCAACGTAATTGCGGTTGAGCAGCGGCTCGAAGATCGTGTTGGCGAAGCGCAGCGCCAGAATGTTCTGCACGGTTTCTTTACCCAGAAAATGGTCGATGCGGTAAATCTGGCTTTCCTTGAAAACCTTGTGCATCTCGTCGTTCAGCGACCGCGCTGTCTCGAGGTTCACACCGAAGGGTTTTTCGACGATGATCCGCGTCCAACCGGTTTCCTCGTCGTTGAGTCCAGTCGCGCCGAGTTGCGCGGTGATGACGGGAAAGACGCTGGGCGGCACGCTGCAATAGAACAACCAGTTCTGAAAGCCCATACCCTCTAATCGGTCGCGCAAACCTTTGAAATCCTCGAGATTCGCAAAGTCCAAGGTGTGGTAGTCGATCATCTCGGAGAATTTATGCCACGCCTGATCGTCGAGTGGCTTGTTCGGGCTGGCCTTCTCGAGCGCATCGCGGGTGATCTGGCGGTACTCGTCCGTGGTCATCGCGGTGCGGGCCGCGCCGATGATCGCAAAGCGCTTGGGGGCGTAGCCGTCCTGCACGAGTTGATAGAGTGCAGGCAGGAGTTTACGCTTGGTCAGATCGCCAGAAGCGCCGAAAATGACAATCGCTGTGTCGGCATGGCTCGAGCTGGCATTGCTCACGCCTCGCCCTCTTTTTTGACGGCGTGACCGCCGAACTGATTGCGAAGCGCGGCGTTGACCTTGGCGGCGAACGATTCGTCTTGGCGGCTGGCGAAGCGCTGCATCAGGGACAGCGTGATGACCGGCGCGGGGACATCCAAGTCCATTGCCGCTTGCACCGTCCAGCGCCCCTCGCCGCTGTCGGGCACGAAGCCTTTGATGCTCTCTAAGCGCGGCTCGCTCGAGAAAGCACTGTGCAATAACTCGAGCAGCCAGCTTCTGACGACGCTGCCGTGCATCCATAGCCCAGCGACCGCGTGCAGATCGAGGTCAAATTTACTCTTCTCGAGGATTTCAAAACCTTCCGCATAGCTTTGCATCAGCCCGTACTCGATGCCGTTGTGTACCATCTTGACGAAGTGCCCCGCACCGCTCGGGCCCGCGTACAGCAGTCCGCCCGTTTGCGCCAGCGCCGCGAAAATCGGCTCGCAAGTTTTGTACGCCGCCTCGAGTCCACCGATCATCAGGCAGTAGCCGTTGGCGAGTCCCCAGACGCCGCCGGACGTGCCGCAGTCTAGCAGCGCGATGCCGTGCCCCTCGAGCATCGTCGCGTGCGCGATGGAGTCTTTGTAATTGCTGTTGCCGCCGTCGATTACGATGTCTGGTGTACTCAGCAGGGATGATAGTTGCACCAATGAATCGGCGGTCGGTGCGCCGCTGGGAACCATCAGCCAGACGATGGTCGGCTGGTCGCCCGACTTGGCGAGCGTCACGGCTTCCTCCAAGCTGCTGGCGGGCGTCGCGCCTTCGGCGGCGTAAGCCGCGACGGTTTCTGGGCTGCGGTCGTAAGCGATGACGCTGTGTCCGGCTTGAATCAGGCGGCGGGTCATGTTGCCGCCCATCTTGCCGAGTCCGATCATGGCGATTTTCATGGCTAGATCATACAGAACTCGGGCGCGATGAAAAGGACTTGCAAAATCTGCTGTAATGTGATGAAATAAAATTACAAGAAAAAGATAAGATTTTGCAAAGAAATTTCAGATGCTCGAGCCAACCGCCGACTTTGAAATCTCGGCATCCAGAAAGGCATCATGGTTTTAGAGCAGCCCCCCGCTTCACTCGTGCCCGCATTGCAAAAGCTTCACGCCGCACGCAGCACCGTCGGCAGCGCCACGCAGCGCGTCATCGACTTCGTATTGGAGCACCCCAACGACGTGATTCACCTGTCCGTCACCGAAGTCGCCGAAGGCAGCAACTCGAGCGAGGCGACGGTCGTGCGCCTCTTTCAAAACCTCGGCTTTAAAAGCTATCAGGACTTCAAGATTCGCCTCTCGCAGAGTTTAGTGCCGACCACGCGCAGCTTCGAGCGCCGGATCGAGAGCGGTGACACCGCCTACACGATCTTCCAGAAAGTCTTCGCCACCTCGAGCCTGACGCTTTCAGACACCTTGGAACACCTCGAGCCAGCCGCTTTGGAGCGCAGCGTTGATCTGCTAATCCGAGCGCGGCGAATCACCTTCGTTGGGGTTGGCGGTAGCGGGATTGTCGCGCTGGACGCGCATCACAAATTCTTCAAGCTCGGATTGTTCTGCGAAGCCGTGCCCGACCCGCACAACGCCGCGCAGGTTGCTGCATTGCTGGGCCCCGACGATGTGATGGTCGCCATTTCGCATTCCGGCACGACGCAAGACGTGCTGCACGCGGTACGGATCGCCAAGGACAATAACGCCAGCCTGATCGCCCTGACTGGTTTGGCCCGCTCGCCGCTGTCAAAACTGGCCGACGTGACCCTCAACACCACCAGCCCGGAGAGCCGCTACCGCTCCGAAGCCGTCGCCTCGAGAATCGCGCAGTTGTGCATCGTGGACGCGCTCGTCGTGGCGTTGTACCTGCGCGACGAGGAACGCCTCGGGCGGCACTGGCAACGCGCCCGCACTGCCCTGACCGAGAAACGCGTTTAACCCAAACTACCAATCCGCGATGCTCGAGCGTCACGGTTCAGTCACCTGCTCTAAAACCACGTTTTAAGGAGAAACTTATGAAGAAACGTTTCATCATCACTGGCATTCTCGGTCTTGGCATCACGGGGTTGATCGGTGCGAACCTGACCCAAGCGCAAACTGGCTTCAAATGGGATCAAGCCAGCGGCTCGAGCGTGCGCGTGCTGCTCAACCAGCACCCGTGGACGACGGCGCTGCAACCGTACTTCCCTGAGTTTGAAAAGCTCACGGGCATCAAGCTGGTCGTCGAAACCTTCCCCGAGGCGCAGTTTCGCAACAAAGTGCTCGTGGAACTCGCCAGCGGCGCGGGCACGGCCGATGTGTTCATGTTGACCCCAAACCAAGAAGGCAATTTATACGTCAAATCCGGTTGGCTCGAGCCGCTGGCTGGCTACGTCAAAAACCGCGCATTGACGCCCGGTGATTACGTGCTGAACGATTTCTTCCCGTCCACGATCCAGTCCGTGTCCATCGGTGGGGAACTCGTCGGCTTGCCGCTCCAGCAAGAAACCACGATGCTGTTTTACCGTAAAGACCTGTTTGCGAAGTACAACTTGGCCGTGCCGCGCACCTTCGCGCAACTCGCGGCCGCTGCTAAGACGCTCAACGGCAAAGACGGCGTGAACGGCATTGGCCTGCGTGGTCGCGGTGCGTCGGCCACGAGCCAACTCGCGCCGTACATGTACGCCTTCGGCGGCGATTGGCTGACGGGTGAGCGCAAGAGCAACTTCAGCGCTAAGGCTTGGCAGGACGCGCTGACGTATTACACGGATTTGCTGCGAACCGCTGGCCCGCAAGGCGCGACCCAGATGAGCTGGCCCGAAGTCACCGCGCTGTTCTCGCAGGGCAAACTGGGCATGTTCACCGACGGCAGCCTGTTTAAAAGCACCGTGGATGACGCGCAAAAAAGCACGGTCGCGGGCAAGGTTGGGTACGCGCCGTTCCCGGCTGGCCCGAACGGCAAACGCACGCCCGTCGTCATCACGTGGGGCTTGAGTATGTCCAAAGCCAGCAAGAACAAACTCGCCTCGTGGCTGTTCATGCAGTGGGCGACGAACAAGCAAAACCAGCTCCGTGCGCTCTTGGAAAGCGTGCCCGCCGCCCGCCGCAGCGTCTGGAAGGACAGCGCGTTCACCAGCAAAGACAAGACGCCGGAATGGACGAAAGCCAACTTGGAGCAGATCAGCTACGCCAACCCCGTCTGGAACCCGCCGATCATCGCCGTTGGCGAGGTGCGCGATATTCTCGGGCAAGCGATTGTCGGGGCGCTCGGCGGCGGCAACGTCAAGGAGCTGCTCGAGAAAGCCACGACCGCCACGGATACCGTGCTCGCCAAAGAGAAGTGAGGCTCGAGCCTCGGTGCGGAATCTCGAGTACTCGAGCCACATCGTCCACACCGTAGGGGCGAGGCTTGCCTCGCCCAGCCAGCGGCAAGCCGACCATCACATTCAAACGATCAGTCTCGAGATTTCTCGAGCGCCACGGAATAGACGAATCCCGAGGTCGATCTCGCTCGAGACCTGAAGATGCACAATCTCGAGTATCGCTGTTTGGGATGCCAACGACGTTCCCGCGTTGCACGGGCGAGGCACACCTCGCCCCTACGAAAACCGCGTGACCCGCAGGTAGTCCGTGTCTCGAGTTTCAAAACCGATCACCAGTTTCAACCGGAGGTACGTCCATGACGCCCGCGCTCAACCCAAAAGCCCAGACTCGAGGCGCGGTGACACTCTCGAGTTTCGTGGATCGCCATTTGCGTTGGTTGATGCCCGCTCCGGCGATCATCGTGCTGGCGTTGTTGACGCTCGCGCCGCTGCTGTTCAACTTGTTCCTGAGTACGCAGGATCGCAGCGTCTCGAGTGCACTGCCGATTCGGGATGTCGGGCTGGGCAATTACGTTGAGATTCTGCGCGACGAGCGCTTCTGGAACGCGATGTGGCAAATGCTCAAGTTCACGCTGATCGCTGTTCCGGTGCAGCTCGGGCTTGGACTGGGAATTGCGCTGTTACTGAACCGTCAGCTCGGCGCGATGCAAGGCGTGATTCGCGCCTTGGTGCTGCTGCCGATGATCGCCACGCCGGTCGCGGTGGCGCTGATCTGGTCGCTGATGTTCAACCCGCAGCTTGGGGTGCTGAACTATTTCCTCGAGACGCTCGGCTTGGGGCGTTCATTGTGGACGGCCGACGCGGCGCTGGCAATTCCTGCATTGGCGCTGGTGGACATCTGGCAGTGGACGCCGCTTGTGACCATTATTTTGCTGGCGGGTTTGCAATCCATGCCGGAGGAACCGTTTGAAGCCGCACGGATTGATGGCGCGTCGCCGTGGCAACTCTTCACGCGGATCACGCTGCCGCTGCTGCAACCGGCGTTGTTCGCGGCGCTGACGCTGCGGCTGATCGACGCGCTGAAAACCTACGACATCATCGAAGTCATCACGCAGGGCGGGCCCGGCATCGCGTCGGAAACGCTGAACGTCTTGGCGTTTCGCACCGGCTTCGAGTTTCTTCGCATCGGTTACGCCTCGAGTTTACTGACGGTGCTGTTGATTGTCGTGACGGTTGTGGCGCTCGGCGTGAATCTGCTGCGGCGGCGAGCGTGACGGCTGCCAGATCGCAGTCGCGCACCCGCCGCCTCGAGTCGTTCTGGGTCAATGCCTTGATCGCGCTGACCTTGACTGTGATGCTGTTTCCGTTCGCGTGGATGATCCTGACCGCGTTTCGCACGCAGACGCAGAACACCTCGAGCGTACCCGTGTGGTTCTTCGTGCCGACTTTAGAAAATTTCGTCGCGGTGATCGTCGGGCAGAATTTCCTGCGCTACACGCTCAACAGCCTGATCGTCGCGGCAGCCGCGACCGGTCTGGGATTGCTGCTGGGCTTGCCAGCCGCGTATTCCATCGCCCGGTATAAATTGCGCGGTTTGGCGGTCTGGGTGCTGGTCTCGAGGATCATTCCTTACGTGACTTTTTTACTGCCGTGGTTTCTGATTTTCACGCAGCTCAAACTGACGGGCACGTACTGGGCGCTGATTCTGACGCATCTGATTATCACCTTGCCGATGATCGTCTGGGTGATGATCGCGTTTTTCGAGGACATCCCGATTGAACTCGAGGAGGCTGGATTGATCGACGGGCTGACGCGCTTCGCCGCCTTTTACCGCATTGCCGTGCCGCTCGTCGCGCCCGGCGTGGCGACTGCGACGATTCTGAGTTTTATTTACTCGTGGAATCAGTTCTTGTTTTCCCTGATTCTGGCGGGGCCTGACACGAAAACCGTGCCGGTGGCGGTTTTCAACTTCATCAGTTACGGCTCGGTGGATTTCGGCGGGATCGCGGCGGCGGCGGTGCTGATTACGTTGCCAGTGGTGGTGCTGAGCCTGTTCGTGCAGCGCCACATCCTGCGCGGTTTGACCGGAGGCGGCGTCAAAGGGTGAGCGCGATTGTGATCGCCGTGGACATCGGCTCGAGCGGCATCAAAGCGCTGGGGTACGACACAGCGGCTCGAGCCGTGCCGGGCTTGAGCGCTCGAGCGGCGTTTTCGGTCGGTGGTGAGTTTGACTTTTTGGCGCTGGCGGCAACCGTGGAATCCGTGCTGGACGCAATTCACCCGCAGACTCAGGGTCATGAAATCCTCGCGGTGGGCTTTGGGAGTTTCGCCTCGAGCCTCGTCGCGCTCGGCGCGGACGACCAGCCGCTCGAGCCGAGTTTGACGTACGCCGACACGCGCTCGGCTGGCTTTTTGGCAAATTGGCGCGGTGATACAGCTTTGCTCGAGCGCACGGGCTGCCCGGCGTACACGTCGTTCTGGACGGCGCAGATCGCGTGGTGGCTCGAGACGCACCCGCACCCCGCCAAATTCGTCACGGTCACGGACGCGCTGCTCGCCCGTTACTTTGGACTCGAGTACGTGCGCTGCACCTTGTCAGCGGCGGCGTGGACGGGATTACTGAATCGCCACACGCAAACGTGGGACGCCGCGTGTCTCGAGCGGCTTGGTATTGGCGCGGCGCAGCTTCTGCCGGTTGAAGCGCACCCAGCGCACACCGGCTTGCGAGCCGCGTTTGCCTCGCGCTGGCCGCGACTGGCGAACGCGCCGTTCTTCGCGGGCGTGGCAGACGGGTACGCCGCGAATCTCGGTAGTGGCGTCGCGCAGCCCGGTTGCGCGGCGATCACGATTGGCACGAGCGCCGCGCTGAGAACCGTTGTCACGAACGAAATCTCGAGCGTTCCGAACGGACTCTGGGCGCTGCGCTGCGATCCCTTACGCACGCTCGTCGGCGGCTCATTGACTGAGGGCGGTAACGTCTACGCGTGGGCACTGAACACGCTGCGCTTGCCAGTGGGCGATCTCGAGGCGGCGCTGTCAGCCCTGCTAGCCGAGGATCGAGGCTTGACCTTCGTGCCGACGCTGAGCGGCGAGCGCAGCCCCGGTTACGACCCGCAGGCTCGAGGCGCAATTCACGGTCTGAGCTTCGACACGACACCGCTCGAGATTCTGCGAGCGGCGATGGCGGGTGTGACGTACCGCCTCGCGGATCTGCTCGAGCGGCTCGAGGCGACACATGGCACGCAGCACACGATCACACTGAGCGGAAACGCGCTCGAGCATTCGAGGCTTTGGCGGCAGATGATCGCGGACACGCTCGGGCGGCATGTGTTCGCGTCCGAGCAACCCGAAGCGACCGCTCGAGGGATTGCGATGCTGGCGTTGCAGGCGCTGGAGTTGCTCGAGATTGAAGGGTTGCGCGTCGAGGCTGGAGTGATTCTACGGCCTGACGAGTCGCGTTTTGAGAATCATCGGCGCGGCCTCGAGCGGCTTAAAGCCAAGCTGGGTTGACTGTTTGTCTGGAACGTCTCGAGTTTTTTGCGTGCTGCAGACGTTTCCTCGGTAATGATCTCAAACGATGACTTGGCGTGCTGGACAGCACTTCTTGACAGACGTATTCCTGAAACGTCACCGGGCGGTCAATTTTTCGCGGGTTAGATTTCTGCGAGGACTGGATCAAAGTCGCAACGCTCGAGGGACATCACTCATCAGCAGCTTGAGCATTGACACCTCGAGATTTTGATTTCATCGCTTGAACTGGCGCGGCTGTAATGTTGGCTTAACCAAACCTTGAGACAGTGCCCACGTCGCGCTTAGGAAACAAGCGCCGAAAGGACACTTTATGAAACAGAATTTCTGGATGCCCGCGCTCGCTCTGCTCAGCACGTTCATGGCGGGTTGCAACACCGTCCCTGCGGGCGGCGTCAACGCTTCTGTGCAGATGGTTTCGGGAACGGTCACGGCGCTGAGCGCGGATCGCTCGAGCCTGACCGTGCAGGGGCAGAACTTTTCGCTCGGGAGTGCGAACGTGCGCGTCAACGGGCGCAGCGCGAATGCTCGAGCGATCAGCGTTGGGCAGCGCGTGCGCGTCATTGCCCGCGAGGGTAAGGTTTCTGACGTGGAAGTCAGCTTGGAACTCAAAGGCGTCCTCGGTGCGGTGGACACGACCGCCATGACGATCACCGTGGCGGGCGTGACCGTGAAGTACAGCGCCACGACGCGCTTTGACGCATCTGGCGATTCGGACGACAGCGCTCTGAGCGGTGCTGGCGTGGCGGCGTTGACGATTGGCGTGTTCGTGGAAGTCACCGGCTCGAGCGATCCCGTGAGTAAACTGATCGTCGCTACGAAGGTCGAGGTCAAAACGCCGGGCGAACTCGGCGAGGACGGTATGGACAACGAGCACGAACTCAAAGGCGCGGTCAAAGCCTTGAGCGGTACGAGCTTCAAACTCGGCGAGACGATGGTTGATTGCACTGCACCTTGCACGCTGCCCGTTGGTTTGAAAGACGGCGATTTCGTCGAAGCCGAAGGCGCGTTCGATGCCGCGACGAAAACCTTGACCGCGAAGAAGGTCAAGCTCGAGGACAGGGACGGCGAGGATGGCGACGGTGATAATCGTCCAGCGCTGCCCGGTGCGAGCGTCACGCTCGAGAGTCGCCTCGGGATGTTCGACGCCACCGCCAAGACGTTCAAGCTCGAGGGTTACGTCGTGGATTACGGCGCGGCGACGCTCACGGGTACGCTCAAAGATCGCGCACGCGTCAAAGTCGTCGGCGTGGTGGACGCTTTGAACGTCAAGCTCGTCAAAGCCAGCGCGGTCACGGTTTTGCCCGGCGATAGCGGCAGCGGTGATGACGACTCGAAATAAGCACCTAAAAGCTCATCACCACGCGGCGGCTCAGCTCCGACCTCGGGTCAACATCGCCGCACTGGAGCACACGCGGGTAGCAAAGCTCGAGCGTCGCATCAATTCGGGTCACTCACTCCTCGAGCCGTTGGGAAGGTCAAAGCGTTGCGTTTTTCTTAAAACGCAACGCTTTCGTGCGATAATACGCAGTGACCGAGGGGAACAATCGTGCGAATCCTAATCGTCGAAGACGACGCGCAACTGCGCTCGGCGCTCGCGCACGGCTTGCGCGAAGAGGGGTACATCGTCGATGAAAGCGCTTTGGCCGAAGAGGCTGCGTATCGGGGCAGCGTCGGCGAGTACGATTTGATCGTGCTCGATGTCAATTTGCCCGACCGTGATGGGTTCTCGGTTTGCCGCGAGTTGCGCGACGCGGGTGTTACAGCCGGCGTGTTGATGCTGACCGCCAGAGACGCCCTGCCCGACAAGATCAGCGGTTTGGACGCTGGCGCGGACGATTACCTGACCAAACCCTTCGCCTTCGCGGAGTTGCTGGCGCGATTGCGGGCCTTGCTGCGGCGCGGTGGCTCGAGCGCCGAGTTGCGCGTGGCGGATTTGCTGCTCGACCCAGCAGCGCGGCGCGTGACGCGCTCTGGGCGAACACTGTCGCTGAGTGCCAGAGAGTACGCGCTGTTAGAGCTGTTGATGCGCCACCCGGAGGAGGTGCTGAGCCGAGCGCGGATCGCGCAATCGGTCTGGCCGGACGAGTCGGGGCTGGATTCCAACGTCGTGGATGTCTTCGTGTCTTACCTGCGAGCCAAGGTCGATAAACCGTTCAATGTGAAGCTGATTCACACGGTGCGCGGCATGGGCTACGTGCTGCGTGGAACAGCTTCGGGATCAGACTAACGTGGCGCTGCGCTGGCGGTTGACCCTGACGTTGACGTTGGCGCTGCTCGGTGTGGCGCTCGGTTTAGGTGCGGCGTTGTACTTGTTGGCGGCACAAGAAGCGCAGGTC
The DNA here is from genome assembly GCA_025359505.1 of Deinococcales bacterium. GTDB lineage: Bacteria > Deinococcota > Deinococci > Deinococcales > JAAFIG01 > JANYHH01. Next base: position 3,906 of record JANYHH010000122.1, on the reverse strand, counting down.
TCGTTTCACCTGAGTTTGCAAACGCTCTCCAGAGAATACGCACGTTTGGCGCTCGGGGCGGACGCCGTGCAACTGCGAGAACCGCCGCCCTCGCCCTTTCAGGCACGCTTGGGGGATGTCGGCGCGACCCTGCTCGAGCCGAGCGGCGCGGTGCGCGACACTTTGGGTGCTGATGCTCAGCCGCGTTTGCCCGCAGCGGTCTGGGAGGAGTTGCGGCGTGGACAAGAATCTATTTTCGATCTCGAGGGTCGCGGCGTGGCCGCCTACCCGGTTTTCGACGCGAAAACCTTTCGGCTGTCTTACGCGCTGGTGGTCTCAGGTAACGACCTAGCGGGCGCGGCGGGATTGGCGCGTTTGCGCGGCGCGGTACTGGTCTGGGCGGGCGCGGCGGCGCTGCTGGCGTTGCTGGTTGGCAACGCGTTGGCGCTGTGGCTGAGCGAACCGTTGCGGCGCATCGCGCAGACCGCGCACGCCGTTGGGCAAGGCGATTTGACGCGGCGCATCGCGGACGCGGGTGCGCGGGACGAACTCGGCGCGTTGGGGCGCGACCTCAACGCGATGTTGGAGCGGCTCGAGGGTCTGGTCGGAGCGCATCGGCGTTTCACGGCTGACGCCGCGCATGACCTGCGAACACCGATTGCGGTTTTACGCACTGAGATCGAGGTGGCCCTGCGGCGCGACCGCGATCCGCAGGTTTACCGCGAGACCATGCAGCGTCTGCTGTCCCGCGTGGAAGGGCTGGGTGCGCTGGCGGAGAACCTGCTGTTGCTTTCCACGCTCGAGGCGGGGCCAGATCGCGCCTTCGAGTCGTTCCTGCTGCGCGACGCGCTGGAACGGACGCTGGAGATTGCAGGGATGCTGGGAAGTACGGGTGGGTTAAGGCTCGAGGTGGATGTACCGCTGGGTTTGGAGGTGTATGGCGACGCCGGGTTGATCGCACGGCTCGTGGCGAATCTGCTGGAAAACGCTTCGCGCTTCGCCCGTGCCCGGTACGGTCTTCGCGCCGTACTTCACGGGCGTGAGGTGTGGTTGACGGTCTGGGACGATGGCCCGGGCGTGGCGGCTCAACTTAAACCCACGTTGTTTGAACGCTTCTCCAAAGCTGGACGCTCGAGCGGTGCGGGGCTGGGATTGGCGATTGCTCAGCAGATCGCGCATACGCACGGCACGGTACTGCGGCTCGAGGACAGCGTGCAGTCAGGCAACAGCGTGCAGTCAGGGAACAGCGTGCAACTCGAGGACAGCGTGCAACTCGGCGCGGTTTTCAGTCTGACGCTGAGATGCTCGTCGTTCCAACCTTCGTCTAACCCTCGAGCATTAAAATGAACCCCTTATGAGTTTCGTCGTGCGCCTCGTCAAACCCGCCGTGTTGGTCGTGCTGCTGGCCTTCGGCGTCGCGGCGCAACGTGCGGAGCCATCGCGCAGCGTGGACGTGCCGCGCCGCCTGAACGAGATTCGCCGCGACCTGCGTTTGGGTCAACTTTGGGTCGCGCAAAGCGGCGAGCGCCTGACTGCGATCCGCATCAGTTTGGAATTAGACAACCGCGTGGTCGGCAACGTCACCTTGCAACCAGAAAGCGGTCAACCCGTGGTCTTTCAGGAACGCAATAACCAGCGCTTGGAGCGCCTGCCGGCCACCGTCGTGCTGACCAATTACCTGCGCGGTTTACGCGAGGAAGCGCAAACCGTGCGCTTCGGGGCGTACCTGCTGCCCTCACCGCGCGGTCTCGAGGTGCAGGTGTACTGGGCGTCGAAGCTGGTGAGTTACCTGTACGTCGATCCGAGCAGTGGCGGCGTCGCCACGGACGAGTTGGCGCTGAAAGAAATCGGCTCGAGCGCCACCCGGATTCGCTGAACTGATTTGGTTTCTCAGAGTGCGGCTCGAGACATGCAAAAATCGTTGATCCCTCGAGCCAAGATTCAATCGGTTGAGGATCAAAGGCGAATCGTCAAACGCACGTAGCCAGAGACCGCGCCGTCGAAAGCCACCTCGAGCCGCACACTGAGCGCTCGAGTCAAGTCGTAGAACAGATCGCCGTAGATCAGGTATGTCGCGCCCGTCGCACGCAGCCCGAGGTACGCGCCCACGGCGGCTGTCAGGTTGTCCAGCAAGAGGTAATCGACTTCCGCATACGGGTACGCGACCGGCTCCAAAATTGGCAGCAGCCGCAAGTCCACTTCAAGCCCGAAATACAAGCTGACGCGTTCATTGACGAAATAAGCGCCGTCCACACCGCTCAAACCGAGTGCGGTGAACTCGAGCGGCTGCGTGGAGTTGAAATTGTCGTCTCCGCGCGGGTTGCGTCCGCTGCGACGGTCATCGTTGGTTTCGGCGTTGTCGGACTCGCTGTTGTTACTCCTACTGTTGCCACTGCCGCTCCCACTGCCGTCGCTGCCCCCGCCGCTGTTGTCATCGCCAGCCCCGGACGCCGAAGCGCTGCGGTGTGGTGCGTAGAAGACGCCGAATTGCACGCCGCCGTAACCGCTGAACGACCACAGGCCGTCGCCGTAAATAAAGATGCGGTAGAGCATCAGCGGCGAGAGGCTGAACTCGAGCACACCACCGAGCGGCGCACTGAGGATATTCAGCCGTGCGCCCGCACTGAGGCCCGGCAAAAGCGTGAAACTCGCCTCGAGCTGACCTCGCCCGCCGAAACTACCGGGAGCTGTCCCACCTTGCAAGTGAATGCTGAATTGCTGCGCGGCGGCGCTCGAGCCGATGACCCAGACCAGTATCGTGACGGCTGTGCGGAGCGGGTTCATGGAGACAGTATAGAAGTGCGAGTGATGAGTGATGTCGTCTCGAGGACGCTTTCTTCTCGAGACGAAAACGCTGTATAGATGAGCAATGTAATTGAGCTTACTGCACTCAAGTTTTATGCTTGCTAAGATTCGCTTCGTTCGGCGCTCGAGTCACTCGAGCCGCCACAGGAGGCAAGACCATGATGCAACGAAACGTCAGCCCGTGGAAAGTGTTCGACCTCGTGCTCAACGATTTGGAACGCACACAAGCCCCGCGCCCAAGTGTGCAACTCGATGTCGTCGAAACGGCTGACAGCGTGCTGGTCATCGCTAACCTGCCCGGCGTCAAAGTCGAGAACGTTGTCGTCACGCTCAAAGAGAACATCTTGACACTCGAGGCGACCAGCGAGTCTGCCCAGCCCGAAGGTGCGAAGGTGCTGCACACCGAGCGCAACGTCAGTGCCGTCAAGCGCAGCATCCGCATCCCCGTGCGCCTCAGCGCCGATGAGGTGCAAGCCAAGCTCGAGCACGGTGTGCTGACCGTGACCCTGAAGAAAGCCGTGGACGCCACACCCAAGCGCATCACCGTCCAAGGCTAAACCCCGCAGTATCTCAACTCCCCTCGCTCAACCCCCATTGAGAAACGCTCGAGCCAATGGGCTCGAGCGTTTACGTTCGGCTATCGGTGAATTGCCGTTTCTAGGTTAGCCCCAGCGCTAGAGCCAGCGCAGGGGCAATGCCCGTCAAATCTGTGACGCCCTCAAACTCGAGCGCCCCGACGCCGACGGCTGCCAGCGGCACGGGATTGAACGTGTGGGTTTTGACGCTTAGATCTTCAAAGTTACCGTGATCGCTCGTCACGAGGAACAACGTATCGGCAGCTCGAGTCTCGAGTACCGCCGCGCAGAAGACCTCGAGCCGCTGGGCGAACATTTGCCCTTCACTGAGGTTCATCTCGTGCCCAATGCTGTCCGACCACCACTGATCGAAGATCGTCACGGTCGCGCTCGAGGTCACAAAATCTCGCGCCCACGCGCTGACCTGCTTGAGATCGGCTACCCCGCTTGGGTCGCGCAGCATCGGCGCGATGCCCAGCTCCTCGCGCCCCCCGAGCCGCGCCCCGGCGCTGAGTGCAGCCGTCGCAATCGCGTTGAGGCGCGTCTT
>JANYHH010000116.1 GCA_025359505.1 Deinococcales bacterium | reverse complement strand
GGCGATCTCACCGGGTGGCATGTCGTTTGTCGCGGGGTACAGTAGCCCGCCCAGATACTCGGTCTGCCCGCCGATGGCGTCGATGACGGTCTGCTGACCCTCGGTTTTCATGCCCATGATCCACAATGTGCCGCCGTTGTTGATGATTTTGGTGCGTGTACGCAACTCGTTGTTGACCTGCCGTCCCCAGAAACGCTGGCTGGCTTGCACGGTGAAACCGTCCATCTGAGCGTCCTCGGCGTACAGGTCGCCCGCGCCGGGCAGCGCTTTGTACTCATACAGAAAAATATTCTTCAGCGCGACGGGACGCTTGCCGCGATGCTCGAGCTTCACGCCGTAGCCGAATTGCTCGAGGATCAGCGGCTCGGTGCTGTCGTCCGCGACCACGAAGCGAATGCCGCCACCGTTGACGCCGTTGCTGTCTGTGTTGACCACGCCGTGAAAACCGATGATGCGCTTGACGCCAGCAGGCACGGTGACGGTCAACTCGTTGTAGACGAGCCGCACGCCCGCCGGAAAGTAGACCGTGGATTTGCCGGAGTTCAGCGCCGCTTGCAACTGCGTGCTGACTTGGCAGTCGTAGCCCGTGCAATCCACCCGCGCCCAGTTGCTCGGATCGTTGTCCAGAAAAGTCGGCGTGTTGCGAATCGGCAGTTTCAGCATCCCGACCGCAGGCGTGCCGAACAAGCTGTAACTCTTCGCGCTCGAGTACCACTCAGTCTGGCTCGAGCCGGGGATGGCTTTACCGTCGTCACTGACGACCGATTCGTAGCCGCTCGAGGAAACGTTTCTCAGGTATACGAAGGCGTCTTTGCTGCTGGCGGTGCGAATCGCGCTGCCGCCTGTTCCACCCTCGAGCTTGGAGTCCAGCAGCGTGATGAGTCCGTGACCGTAGCCGTCGTTGAGAATCGCGGGCACGCTGTTGCGGCTTTGCAGGTTGCGAATCGCCATCACCGCGCCATCGTTTTTGATGCCCGCGACGCGCTGGTTTTTTAAAAGGATGTTTTCGTAGGTCTGGCTGTACTCGATGAACTGCACGCGGATGCCGTAATCGAAGCCGTCGATCACGAGGTTTTTGAACATGTTCGGGCCGGGCCAGTTGCGCGTCATTTCCAGACCGCTGACGCCCGCACCGTCCTCGGATTTAAGCAGCACGTTCTCCACGACGCCGCTGTTGTTGCTGATGTAATCGAGCGCCACCGCGCCGGGGTTGCCGCTGCCCACGAGGATTTGCAGGTCGTGAATATTTTGCCGAAAACTCTCGTTGCCGTTCTCGGTTTGCACCACGGGCTTCGGACTCGAGGGATTAGAAAAGCCGCTCGAGCCGGATTTCAGTTTGATGATCGTCTTGGCTGATCCCTGACCCTGCAAATTCACGCAGCAGCCGACCCATTTGAGCGTATTTGACACGAGGTACGTACCCGCCGGAAAGTACAGCGCTTTCGGGCGGCCGTTGAACTCGGCGGGCGGATAGAGCGCGTTGCCGGAGCCGTCCACGCGACCATCACCGAGCGCCGCTCGGATCGCGGTCGTGTCGTCGGTCACACCGTCGCCCTTCGCGCCGTAATCCTTGACGGATTTCATGAAGGAGGGCGGGAACTCGAGGGTCGCGCTCGAGAGGAATTCCTCGGGCGGTGGAACAGGTTGCGGGGCGGCAGGCGGCTGAGCTGGGTTTACAGGCGCGGGATTCTGCCCCTCGTTGATTGGTGCGGGGCAGGCGGTCAGGGCAGTCAGCAGCAGCACCGTCACCAGCAGCACTGTCCCAGCCAGACGGCTCCTCGAGAACGCGCTCACAGGCGCTCGAAGCGGAGCTGATCGCCGCCGAAGAATCTGAAACTCAGGTTGCTGGCGTCTGCGAAGAATCCGCTCGAGGTCTGTGTTTGCAGCCCAGCGAGGCTGGGGGCGGCGTTGACGACGGGCCACTTCGTAGGGTCGTTGTCGCAGGTCGCTTTGCGCTCGCACAGCCGGATGCGGTACGCGCCGCCGGGCGGGGCGACCCACAGATTGAAGGCTCGAGTCGCGGCTGCTGGATCATAGTAACTGTCGTGTCCGCCGGGGAGTAGCGCTGCGTTCACATGGTCGCCTTCACTCAGTCCGATGTTGACCCAAGCGAGTTTGGCGAGGCTGTACGCGCTCGCGTCCGAGGCGTTGGTGCTGTTCACTTCAAGGTGATAGCTTTTCTCCGGGATCACGTAACTCGCCCAGCGGTAGTGCTGCGGCGTCACGCGGTCGCCGTCTTCGTCGCGCACGACGTGTACGCGCCACGCGTCGTTGGCGAACTGCTCAGTCGGGCCGTTCGGGTATTGCACGTTCAGCACGCGGTAATCGTAATTCGGGCAGACGACGACATCGTTCACCGAGAGTTTCTGGCAGGCACTCGTGACCAACCCAAGGCGGGCGTCGCTCGAGACGAGTTTGCTGGGCTTGCCAGACTTGGAGATCGAGCCGTCCAGATCACTGAGCACGATATCGCCGCAACCGACCGCCGGATCGGAATCGATGAGCTTCGCGCCCGTGTTGCTGAAACGCGGGAACTCGAGGAAGCAGGTGTTGGTTCTCGAGATCACCCGCCCGTCCTTGAAGCCAACCCACGTGACGCGCTCGGCGTTGGCGTAACCGCCGTAAGCGAATAGGCCGGTTTCGCCCCACTCGCGCAGCGTGTCGGTGTTGGCGCTGCGGCTGACCACCAGCGAATCGCGCAATGTGCCGCCGCTGAGGGTGATGGCGTTGTCAGCGAGCAGCGAATCGCGGGTCACGCCACGCCCGAGGGTTTCAATAGCGCGACCGTTTTTATACGCCGTGACCCCATCGAAGTAGAGCGCCCCCTCCTGACTGGGAACCGTGCCGTCGGTGTGCCAGATCGCCCAAGTGTCGCGCTCCGTGCCGGGAATGCGCGTGCCACCGTGGGAGTGAACCGTGTTGTTCGTAAAACTCAGCATGGATTTGGTGGCGTTGTTGCCATCGACAAAGCCCATGTCGAACCAATACCCAGAGAACGCCCCGCCCGCCGAGGCGTTGCCGGTCAGCGTCACTGCCGCCGTGCGAAGCCAGAAGACGGCCGCGCCCTGATCGTCTTGATCCTTCAAACCCTCGTTGGTGAAGCTCGAGGCTCGCGGCAGCAAGCCCAGATTGGCGTTGAAGACCGTGCCGCGCTCACTGCCGTCCTCCACGGAGTAGGCGTGTCCGACGGTGTTGTACACCACGTTGCGCTCCACATGCACGTTGTCCGAGCCGTGAACGACGATCCCGCGCTGGATCGTGTCGTGGATGCTCGAGGCGGCCACGAAGCTGCCCGTCGCGTCGCGCATCTGGTGAAAGTGCAGCGGGTAGCGTCCCAGACGGTTGAATTGTCCCATACGTTTGAATTCCACACCGCGAATCTTGGCGACTGAGCCGCTATTCATCACCATCACGTGCCCGCCGAATTTCAGTGCGCTGCTGGCATCGTCGCCTTGAATGACGATATTGCGGCTGAGCAGCCCGACCTCGGCGCGTTCGTCCAACGTCTTGCCGTCGAACGTTTGCAGCACACCGTAATGCGCGTACTTTAATCCCGTCTCGAGCGTCAGGGTTTTGCCGTCACTCGAGACGCTTTTGATATTCGCGGTTTCCGCCTCTTCGGGGTTGAAGCTGCTCGAGGCGACGACGATTTTCTCTCCTGCCCGCCAGCCTCCCGCCTCGAGCAATGCGAGCTGATTCGCGCCCACTGCGGCGCTGGCGCTGAGTTTCGTCCAGCTCAGGCGATCCTCGCCGTAAATCTGTAGCTGCCCGCCGCCCATCGCGCACAAGCACTTCGTGCCCATGCCCATGATGTTTTCAGCTTGGTCACTGCCGGTCAGCGTGAGCGTGGCGCGTTTCAGGAACGGCTTGTCAACGCTACCGATTTTGAACGCGCCGCCGGATTCGACCATCACCCAACTGGATTTAAGCTCGAGATTGTCCCCGTCACTCCACAGCAGCGTGCCGTTCACGGTGATGTTTCGCACCGATACATTCGAGTCCAGCGTGATCGTCTTGCCCGCCGGAATCGTCACGCTCGAGTTACCGTCCGGCAGTTTGCCACCCCACGTCGCGGGGTTGCTCCACGCGCCGTCCGCTCCAGTGACCGGCGTGGCGGGCGGCGCGACGCTGCCGCAAGCGACCGTTAGAGCGAGTAACCCGACCAGCGAAACCAGAGAACATTTCATCGCTTGAGCGTAAACTATTCAGCGCACACTCGAGCGCTAAATTTTTGGCATTTAAGTGCATCCCGCCTTTGGGTGGCAGTTATGTAGAAATCTTGGATTGCCCATTTCGCACTTTGACGGCAATCAGTGGAGCCATCGCGGCGCTTTCTCAATCCAAGTTTTTACTCGAGAACCCTGTCATGTTAAAATCTTAGATCACGAATGCAATGTGTAGAACAGCGTGAACTCGAATCTAGCCTCGCTCCAAGATCTAAGTTTTAACTGGGAGATACTTATACGAATTCCGGAAAATTCCTTAAGAATTTTCTGCCCTAGAGGGCATAGGAAAAACTACGGATTCCGTGCTGAACGCAATCTATTTGCAAAAATAGATGAAGTGATTTAACGGAATCCGTATTACAGATCAACCAGCCAGCAGCGCCCGCAAGAAGCGCACGCTCGCCCTGACCTGATCTGGCGAGGGCCCAACCTCGAGATTGATTGTGCCCGTGAAACTGCTCAGCCACTCGCGCATCGCCAGCCACTCGAGCTTGCCTGTCCCCAGCGCTTGGTGCGCGTCGCTCAGTCCGTCGTTGTCCTGCAAATGCAGGTGAATCACGTGGCTCAACCCAGCTTTGTACGCCCCCAGCCGCGATAGCCCAGCGCTCAGACCGCCGCTGCCCGTGCCATCCGAAACTTCAGTGCTGCAACCCTCAACGAGCGCGTGACCGACATCGATGCAATTGCCAAACCCAACCTTCCTCGTCAGCGCCTCGAGATCGCCCGCACCGCGCAGCAGGTCATACTCAGTCAATGCCAGATTCTCCAAAGCAATTGGCACGAGCGGCTGGATCGCACTCAGGCTTTCCTCGAGCCGCGCCGTGGCCGCTTGCAGCATCAGCGGGTGGCGCAACGGCACGAGTCCAGTGTGCAAGACCGCACACAGCGCCCCGACTTCAGCCGCGTATTCAAGTCCGCGCTGCGTGCGCTGGATCGAATTGTCCGCCACGCCCGGCATCAAGGACGCTAGATTGAGGTCAACGTAACTCAGGTGCAGCGTGACCGCCACGCCCGTGCTGCGCTGCAACTCATTGACCTGCTTCACGGGTTGCGACGTGGGCAGCAGCTCCTGCATGTCGAACGCCAGTTCGATGAACTGCAAATCCTCGTCGCTGGCCAATTGAAAAGCTTCCTCGAGACCGAGCATCTGCGCGTTGAGCGGCGTGAACCCAAGTTTCATGCTGACCAGCATACGGGTGAGGACACCCCACGGTGAAGCTTTTCAGGCATGATGTATCTCGAGTCGCAGCGCGAAATGCGACTCGAGATACGCCCTACAGCCTGCTCCCTCGAGTGGCTCAAGCATCGCTTTAATCGATCACGCTTGAGCCAGTCACTTCACGGATACATTGTCCACCCACGCGTAACTCGAGTCAGCGGCGCTGAGGAAGACTTGAGCGGAGCTGACATTACTCGGCGCGAGACAGGTCTTGCTGACATTCACGTAGCTGGTGTTGGTAAACGTCACGACACACTGCCAGTTGACCCCGGGCGTCGTGGATTTAAGACCGATATAGCCAGTGCCACTCGAAGGAAAAGTTTTCACGTCAGCGCTCAGCTTGTACGTTCGCACGGCAGCGAATCCGCCCATGGCTTGGTAAAGCGTGTTGCTGGGGCCCGTGAACAGCGACCAAATTCCAGTGCTGACGTTATTGGTCACGTTGGTGACTCCAGAATCGCTTCCACCAGATTGCGTCCACGCCCCGAGCACGCCAGACTCGGCATTGCCGTTAGCAACGAACTGATTGGCGGTCAGGCTGGACTGGTGCGCTCCGATGTCTCGAGGTTCTGTCAAGACGTTGTTGTAAAAGTCTTTGCTGGCGGGCAGGTTGCTGACCTGCGCCATGTCAACAGCCGGGGAGGTCACGGCGTTTGCGTTGATCTGGTAGCCAGTTTTGCCAGCTCCAACGGCTTGAAAGTTGGGATTGCCTTGGCGTCCGTTGCATTCCTGCCCCGTGGCCGCGCACAGGGCGACGACATCACCAAAATACTGCGGTGTGCCGCCATTCACGAGATCATCGCCCCATTGTAGATAGGCGTAACCGCCGTTCAGAGCAGCGTAATACAGGTTGTAATCGTAGGAGTTTCCACGCCCGATGTGGCTCTGGTTGATTTTCATGGCTTGTGCGCCATTGGCGAGGTAAAAGACGTTGTTTCGCACGGTGTTGTTTGAACCGACGCCCCAGTAGAACCGTTCATCACCGCCTGCGGCTGGCACATCGAAGGTCACACCTGACAGAGCGCGGGCTTTGAGGTTGGCGGCGTTTGAGAAATACACGGTGTTGTTGTAAATCTTGCAGTTGTTGACATGCCCGAACATCGTGATCGCGCCGTAGTTGTTGCTGGGGTGGGTCACGTCGTTCTGCGAGACGTTGTAGCGCACCGTGCAACCCTCGAGCGGCTGTTTGGGGCTGGTCGTGCCATTGCCATCAAAACCGATCAGCAAGACCGCAGGCCCCTGATTGTCATGCGTATAGTTAAATTCGACCACACAGTTGACGACGTGAAAATCGCAGTCCAGTGCACCGCCATCGCTCGAGCCGGGCGTTTTGGTGTCGTAAACCTCGTTGTTACGAATCGCCACGTCGTTTGAATTGAAATACCAGATGCCGTAACGGGCATCGAGTTTCGCACCGTTGCCGGAAGCGACGCTGTTTTCAACCGCGCTGTTGTTGGTGGAAGCGATGAAAATGCCGTCCTCACCGTTGTCACGAGCGGCCGAGTTTCTGACGAACACCTCGCTGTTGCGCGGGAAGGTCTTGGGTTGCAATGTGCCCTTGTCCTCGTAATTGCCACCGACGAAGATGCCTTTGCCCTCGTTGTCGTGCGAGTACGCTCCGTCAACCACGATGTCTTTCAGCGCGGTTTGGGCTGGGGCTGGCAGGAAGGGGCGCTTGGGGTCAATCGCTCGGTACTCGCCCAAAACCATGCCCGACCAGTTGCCAGAAGCCTCGACGTTGACGATGCGGAAATACTCGCGGATGCCAGTCGAAGAACCGATCAGCAAACCCGTGTGGCACTCGAGGCAGGGCTTATTTTTGTTGACGCCACTGTCGTGAATCCCAGCGATGCTCGAGGAGACGTGGAGGTCGTAAATTTCCCAGTAGCTCTGGTTGAACAGTTTGATCGCAGTGTTGCTGCCCGCTTTGATCCAAGCTCTGGGGGCGTTGCGGTCATTGGTGTTCGGGTACGTGGCGATGATGTTTCGCGCAGCGGCTGTTCCAGATCCTTTGGGGCTGAGCGTGCCCTTGCCTTCGCAGGTCACGCCGCGCTTCAACAAGACGCTATCGCCGCTCAGCACCTTGGCGTTGATGGCGGTAAAATTGTTCCACGGGGTGCTCAGCGTTCCATTGCCGTTCGTCAGCGCGGAGCAATCGATGTAGAAACTCTGCCCCGCGAGCAGCGCCACGCTCGAGCCTTTGTTGTCCTCGGGCGTGGCGACTTGCGTACCGCAACCAGAGAGCATCAACGCGCAGAGAACAATCAGTATTTTAGACATCAGAACTCCTCTGTGGGTGACTTCACCCACTGTTGTTGGGCTGGAGGCCCTCGAGCTGGTGTGGATCAGCCTTTGACTGATCCGGCCGTGATACCCGCGTAGAAAAAGCGTTGCAGCAGCAAAAACACGATCAGCATTGGCAGAGTGCTGACCACACTGGCAGCCATAATCAGGTCATACGGTGTGCGCCCCGCGTCGCCTTGTAGGGACGCGATCAGAACAGGCAGCGTGGCGCTGCTGGGGTCGCGCAACACGATGGTCGGCCAGAGGTAGTTGTTCCACGATCCCATGAAGAAAATGATCCCGAGGCTCGCCAGTGCGGGTGTGGTCGTCGGCAGCACCAGCCGCAGGAAAATCTGCCATTCGCTCGCGCCATCAATCCGCGCCGCATCGAGCATCTCGTCGGAGATTGAGACCATGTACTGGCGCATGAAGAAAATTCCAAACGCATTGGCGATGCCCGGTACGATCAACGGCCACGGCGTGTCAATCCAGTGAAAGACGTTACGCATCATCACGAACAGCGGCACGAGCATCACCGCGAACGGCACGGTCATCGTGCCGAGCATCAGCGCGAACAGCGGCCCGCGCCCCGGAAACCTGAACTTCGCAAAGCCGTAGCCGCCCAGAGCGCAGAAGAACACCGACGAGACCGTAGCGGTCAGGGCGATCAGGAAGCTGCGAACCAGCGCCCCCAACGCGGGCGTTTCCGTGAACAAACGCCGGAAGTTCTCGAGCGACGGGTTGGCGGGCAGCAGTCCCTGCCCGAAGATTTCACCGAGCGGCTTAAGGCTTGAAAAAAGCATCCAGATGAACGGGAAAGTCGTAAAGACACAGATGGCGACGATGAAGGCGTAGATCAGCCCGTGAACGAGGTGCTGGCTCAGAGGCGGTCGCGGCGCGGCTCGGCTCGAGGAGCGTCGGGTCACGCCTGACCTCGGTTGGTGAAACGCAGTTGGATGATCGTGGCCACGACGACGATCAGGAAGTAAATGTAGCTGAGCGCAGCGGCGTAACCGTATTTGAGATTCGTGAAAGCATTGCCGAAAATTTCCATTGTCGGGGTGGCGGTCGAGTGGATCGGCCCGCCACCGGTCAGGATCGTCGGTTCGGTGAACAGCCCAAACGTACCGATCAGCGACACCGTGAGGCAAAAAATGATCACGGGTTGCAGCAATGGCACGGTGATTCGCCAAAAAATCTGCACGCGGTTCGCGCCGTCCATCATCGCCGCCTCGTTCAGTTCTGGTGGAATGGTTTGCAGGGCGCTTAAAAAAATCACCATCTGATAACCCGTCCACGCCCATAGCAGTAGCAGGGAAACCGAGACTCTGGCCCACCAGACATCGTTGAGCCACGGCACGCTCGGCAATCCCAGCCCCGTGAGCAGCGCGTTGGCGAAGCCCGTTTCCTGCTCGAGAATCAGCCTAAAGGTGAAACCAGCCGCGACCATCGAAGTCAGGTGTGGCAAAAAGATCAGTGCCCGCCACAGCCCTTGCAGGCGCAAGAAATTTTGGTTGAGGATCACGGCCAGCACCAGCGCGACCAACAGCATCAGTGGCAGGTGTAATGCGAAAATCAATACCACATTCAACATCGATTCCCAAAACAAATTATCGCGCAGCGCGTAACTGAAATTCTCAAAACCAACGAACACTTCTTTGCCCGGTACACCGTTCCACTCCCTGAAACTCAACCAGCTCGAGAAGAGAATCGGGTAGACGCTGAAGACCCCGAACAGCACGAAGAATGGCGCGATGAACAGCAGTCCCCAGCGTTGCCGCCAGAGCCGTTGCCAAGCGGCAACGGGGCGGGCGGGGCGCGGGATGATCTCGAGGGAACGCACGGGGGAGTAAACGCTCGCTTTCTGTTTAATCGCTGGATCGGATTCCGTCGCTGCTTGCGGCGTTGCTCGAGGCTAGTGTTTCTGGGGGTGGCGTACCTCGAGATCAGTTTGTTAGAGCCACGATTCCGAGCTATTGATAACCGATGCACAGCTCGGTAATTTTTTGGATGACCTCTCGAGAACTACTGTCCGGCACTCACAAAACTTGAAGTGTTGCAGACTGAAATATCGGTTCATGATTCCCCTCGAGCCAATCTGAACGGCTCGAGGGTGGACGAAGGTTTACTTGCGGCGCGTGCGGTCGCGCACGGATTTGGCGGCGTTGCCAAGCGTCGCGCTGACACTTTGCTTGCCGAGCGCCAGCTTTTGAATTTCGATGCTGACCAGACCGTTGATCTCGGCGTAGTCTGGGGTGTAAACGGTCGCGTTGGAAACGGTACGGACGGCTTCGGCGAAGACTTGACGCGATTTCTGACCACCGAAAAAGGCGTCCGGTTCGTTGAAAATGGGATCGCTGTACGTGCTTTCCAAGCTTGGGAACAAGTCGGCGGCTTTGTACATCGTCAATTGCGATTCTGGGCGGCCGAGGTGGTACTCGATGTAGGCCCACGCCGCTTCCTTATTTTTGCTGGACTCGAGGATCGCCAAGTGGCTGCCGCCATCGTTGCTGGCCCTTGCGCGGCTACCCGAGAAGGTCGGCAGCGGCACGACGCCCCATTGCCCGGCCGTTTTCGGGGCGATCCAGCCTTTGAGGAAGCCGCCCATCCACGAGGCCATCGGCAGCGTGGCGATCTGACCGTCGCTCATGGTTTTGTACCAAGGGTCAGTCCAGTTTTCAAAATCAGCCGTCAGGTCGTCTTTGTAAAGGTTGGCGATCAACCCCAGCGCGAGGCTGGCGCGTGGGTCTTTGTCGAGGATCACCGCGCCGCTGCGGTCGGTGTAGCCGATGCCCTGCTGCCAAAGTAATGTCTCAAAGAAACGTGCGTCGTTGCGAGCCTTGGCGAGCGGCAGCATCTTGACGCCGGTTTTGGCTTTGATGACCTTGGCGGCACTCAAGTAATCGTTCCACGTTTTGATGGAGTTGATGTCCACGCCCGCTTTTTGGAAGACATCGCGGCGGTAGTACATCGCCACCGGGCCGCTGTCCCACGGCATCGAGTAAACCCTGCCTTTGAGCGTCGCGGCGTTCCACTTGTAGGCGTTCATTTTCTTCAAGTACGGTTGGGTTCTGTCGGTGACATCGGCCAGTGCGCCAAGTCCAACGAACTGTGCGAGGTTGGAATCCTCGAGCAGCACGACATCTGGAGCGCCAGAGCCAGCGGAGACGGCTAATTTCAGACCCTGATACGTGTCGGGCGCACTCTTTTGCACGTATTTGAGCGTGACGTTCGGGAAGGCTTTGCCGAACGAGTCGTCCACCAGTTTGAGGGCGCTCAAGGGGTCTTTCCAACCCCAGATCGTGATCTCGCCTTTGACGGCGGTGTTGACGGTAGTCTGCGCTTGGCTGACCACGCCGATGATCGTGGCGAGGCTGATTGGCAGGGCGATGGCGATGGCTCGAGCGCTTGCGTTCATGTGGACTCCTGTGTAGTGCTGTGTGGCGATGAGTGGGCTGGCCGAGGGCGTTGGTGATCGAGCAAACCGGAACCGCCTTTCTTCGTTGCGAGCGCTCGAGGTGTTGGTGATGCTCGAGGTGCGGCTCAAGATGCAGTTGACCGCAAGGGCTGAAGCCGTTGGTTGTTTGGTGATACGTGTTTGTGAACGCTCACAAGTTAGCAGAAGGCACTCGAAACGTCAAGAACCTCGCCCACAGGCTCGAGTTGCTCGGCGATACTGTGAACTCGAGATACAGCTTCAATCCGCTGAACACGGTATCCTCACACTGAACCTGAGCTTGGAGATCACTAAGTCAGCGTCATCTCGAGCGGACGTTGACAAGCTCGAGGCTCGGTCTATACACTGTGATCGTTCACAAATTTCCGACTTTCGCCAATCCAAACGCTACAAAACCCGAGCCAGACCTGCGTGTGGCGAACGCAGCAGACCGCGCCCAAGGAATTCCATGCTGAAAATCAAACCGACCACGATCAACGATGTCGCCGCTCGAGCGGGTGTGTCGTACCAAACCGTGTCGCGGGTCATCAACCAGCATCCGTCCGTCTCCAAAAACGCCCTCGAGCGGGTCAGGCAAGCAATCGAGTCCCTCAATTACCAGCCGAGCAACGCTGCCAGACACTTGGCGACGCAGCGCAGCAAAGTCATCGGCGTGGTCAGTTACGGCACGGTTCACTATGGCCCGGCGCAGATGCTGGCCAGTTTGGAGCAGGCTGTTCAGGGCAGCGGTTACAGCTTGAGCAACGTCAACGTCAGCGATTTGACTCTTGAGGAGATCGCAGGCGCGATCCAAACCCTGCGCCGCCAGCGCGTCGACGGGCTGATTCTCTTTGCGCCGCTGATCGGCATCGCCCACACGGATTTGGAGAGCCTCTGCGCCGACCTGCCGCTGGTCATCACCGACGCCGAACCGCAGTCTGGCCGCGCGGTCGCTTCGATTGACCAGTTCACCGGCGGGCGATTGGCCGCACAGCATCTGATCGGGCTAGGGCATCGCCAGATCGCCCTGCTGAGCGGGCCACTCACTTGGTACGACGCGCTGCTGCGCCACCAAGGTTGGCTGAGCGCCCTGCAACAGGCGGGGCTGACGCCAGTCGCCACATTGGAAAGCGATTGGACGCCCGCCAGCGGCTACCGCGCCACCGCCGAATTGCTCGAGAGTGGCACGTCTTTCACGGCGCTTTTGGCGGCCAACGACCAGATGGCGCTGGGCGCACTGCGGGCCTTCCACGAGCGCGGCTTGGAATTGCCTCGTGACGTGTCGGTCGTGGGCTTCGACGACATCCCGGAAGCGGCGTTTCTCGAGCCGCCACTGACGACCGTGCGGCAGGACTTCAGTGCGTTGGCGCAGCGCAGCTTGGATCAGCTCACCGCCTGCATCGACCAGCCATCCGCCCCGCGCCACTTGACGATGCTCGTACCGGAATTGATCGTGCGAAGCAGCACGGCAGCGCCAGTCATGAAGCTCGAGCCGCACAGCCCATCACTTCGGAGGAAGCCTTGATTGACGTATCCAAAGATCAATTCACCATCGGCGTTGATTTCGGCACGTTATCAGGTCGTGCCCTTGTCGTGCGCGTCTCGGACGGCTTTGAGATCGCCTCGAGCGAACACGTCTACGCCGATGGCGTGATCGAAAGCTTCCTGCCCGGCTCGAGTGAGCGCCTGCCGTTTGAATGGGCGCTGCAAAATCCAGCCGATTACCTCAGCGTGTTTAAAGTCGCTGTCCCCAAAGCCTTAGAGCTGAGCGGCGTCGATGTGAACGCCGTGATCGGTATCGGCATCGACTTCACCGCCTGCACGATCCTGCCGACGCTGCGCGACGGCACGCCGCTGTGCCAGCTCCCTGAGTACCGCAACCGCCCGCACGCATGGGTCAAGCTCTGGAAGCACCACGCGGCGCAAGCCCAAGCGGATCGCGTCAACGCGCTGGCGCACGCCCGCAACGAGCCGTGGATTAACCGTTATGGCGGCAAAGTCTCGAGCGAGTGGACGTTCCCGAAAGCCCTGCAAATGCTCGAGGAGGACGCTGAAGTCTTCCACGCCGCCGAGCGGATCATCGAGGGCGCAGACTGGGTGGTCTGGCAACTGTGCGGTGTGGAAACCCGCAACACCTGCACGGCTGGGTACAAGGAAATCCACCAAGACGGCACGTACCCATCGGCTGAGTATTTAGCCGCGCTGCACCCGGACTTCCCCGCGATCCTCGAGAAACTCGGGCACACGCTGTCACCGCTCGGCTCGAGGGCGGGGGATTTGACGCCGCAAGCCGCCGCTTGGACGGGATTGCCCGCTGGCATCGCGGTCGCGGTCGGCAATGTCGACGCGCATGTCGCCTTGCCCGCCGCTGGCGTGACTGGCACGGGACAGATAGTGGCGATCATGGGCACAAGTACTTGCCACATCCTCAACGGCAGTAGCTTGGAGAGCGTGCCGGGGATGTGCGGCGTGGTCGATGGTGGCGTCGTACCGGGTTTGTACGGCTACGAAGCTGGGCAGAGTGGCGTCGGCGATATTTTTGGCTGGTTCGTCAAAAACGGCGTGCCGGCCGAATACGCGACTCGAGCCGCGCAGCAAGGCGTCAGCCTTCATGCGATTCTCGAGATGGATGCGGCGACGCAACGACCCGGCGAGCATGGTTTGTTGGCGCTCGATTGGCACAACGGCAACCGCAGCGTGCTGGTAGACACTGAGCTGAGCGGGCTGATGATCGGCATGACTTTGCAGACGACCGCGCCGGACATCTACCGCGCCCTGATCGAAGCGACCGCGTTCGGTGCTCGCGTGATCGTCGATAATTTCGACAGTCACGGCGTGCCGGTGAGAGAACTGGTGATCGCGGGTGGACTGCAAAAAAATAAGATGCTGATGCAGATTTACGCCGATGTTACGGGGCGACCCCTGAGCATCGTCGACAGCGATCAGGGGCCGGCCTTGGGCAGCGCGATTCACGCGGCGGTCGCGGCTGGCGCGTATGACAGCATTGTCGAAGCAGCGTCCGCGATGGGCAAAATCAAGCAGCACGTGTACACGCCGATCTCGAGCCATCAAGAAATCTACGCGGATTTATTCGCCGAGTACCAAACGCTGCACGATTACTTCGGGCGCGGGGCGAACGACGTGATGAAGCGCCTGAAACGGATTCGCTCGAGCCAAGCGCTGGTCAAGCCATGAGTCTCGAGCCAGACTTGCGAGCCTCGCGCCAGACACTGCGGGACTTGCATCTCGAGTTGCCAAAAGCGGGCTTGGTGACGTGGACGAGCGGCAACATCAGTGCTCGAGTGGGCGATGGAATGCTGATCAAACCCAGTGGCGTGACCTTCCCAGACTTGCAGCCAGAGCAGATGGTGCATTGCGATCTCACAGGAACGCCGCTCGAGACGCATTTCAAACCCTCGAGCGACACCGCCACCCACGCATTCATTTACCGACATCTGCCTGAGGTCGGCGGCATTGTTCACACGCACAGCCCGTATGCGACCGCGTGGGCGGCGAACGCCACGGCGATCCCGTGCTTCTTGACGGCGATGGCGGACGAGTTCGGCGGTGAGATTCCATGCGGTGATTTTGCGATGATCGGCGGTGAGCAGATCGGGCGCGAGGTCGTGCGCGTGCTGGGCAATCACCGCAGCCCAGCGATCATTTTGCAGAACCACGGCGTGTTCACGATTGGCAAAACCCCAAAGGATGCGCTCAAGGCAGCCGTGATGTGCGAGGACGTGGCGCGAACCGCGCATCTGGCAGTGCAGCTCGGCAACGTCAAAGCGCTTGCGCTCGAGGATATCGAACGACTGTATCAGCGTTACCAAAATCAGTACGGACAGTGAAGGCGAGTGCAGGCAAAAGGCGAAGGGCAAAAGGGAAAAATCGTGGACTCGCCAAGGGGTCTCGAGAGTAACCGGACGCTCGGGTGAGTGAGGCAGTAGCACGGCTTTGATTGACTTGACAGCGCACGGCTCGAGCGATCAAGGCTCGAGACATCCCCACACCCAGAGGTCATTCAATGGATAACATCACTCAGCCGTCAATCTGGTTCTACTGCGGTTCGCAGCACTTGTACGGCGCTTCGGCACTCGAGCAGGTCGCCAGCAACGCCAGAGAAGTCGCTGTGCATATTGACGCCTCAAAGCAGTTGCCGCTCGAGTTCTTGTTCAAAGGCTTGTTGACCACGCCCGAGGAAATCACCAAGGCGTTGTTCGCGGCGAACTCGAGCGAATCCTGCGCGGGGATCGTGCTGTGGATGCACACCTTCTCCCCCGCCAAAATGTGGATTCGCGGGCTGACCGACTTACGAAAACCCTTGTGTCACCTGCACACGCAATTCAACCGCGACCTGCCGTGGGACAGCATCGACATGGAGTTCATGAATTTGAATCAAGCCGCGCACGGCGACCGCGAGGCGGGCCACCTGCACACGCGGCTGGGCTTGCAGCGCAAAGTCATCGTCGGACACTGGACTGACCCAGAGGTGCTCGAGCGGCTGAGCGCGTGGACGAGGGCGGCGCACGCGTGGCACGACTGGCAGGGCGCGAAGTTCGCGCGGTTTGGCGACAACATGCGTTTTGTCTCCGTGACCGACGGCGATAAAGTCGCGGCTGAGCAGCGCTTCGGCTTTGCGGTCAACGGCTACGGCATCGGGGATCTGGTGGAGAAAGTGAACGCCGTCGCGGACTCGAGGATCGACGCGCTTGTGACCGAGTACGACGCGCAGTACGAGGTCGCGCCCGAGTTGCAAGCCAGCGGCTCAAGCCGGTCAGCCTTGTGTTACAGCGCCCGGCTCGAGTTGGGGATCAAGGATTTTCTCATTGCGGGCGGTTTCAAAGGCTTTACGACGACTTTTGAAGACCTGCACGGTCTCGAGCAGTTGCCGGGCTTCGCGGTGCAGCGCTTGATGATGCAGGGCTACGGTTTCGGGGCAGAAGGCGATTGGAAGACTGCGGCGCTGCTCAGGGCGATGAAGGTCATGGCGGGCGGCTTACCCGGCGGCACGAGCTTCATGGAGGATTACACCTATCACCTCGAGCCGAACAACCACCTCGTGCTGGGCGCTCACATGCTCGAGGTCTGCGAGAGCATCGCCGCTGCCAAACCGCGTCTCGAGATTCACCCGCTCGGCATCGGCGGCAAGCGCGACCCCGTGCGCTCGGTGTTCGATGCGCCCGCTGGAGTGGCGCTGAACGCGTCCTTGGTGGATTTGGGCGACCGCTTTCGGTTGATCGTGAACGAAGTCACCGCCGTGACGCCACCCGCGATGCCGAAGCTGCCGATGGCGAGGGCCGTCTGGCAGTGCCAACCGGATTTCAAAACCGCTTGCGCCGCGTGGATTCTGGCAGGTGGAGCGCACCACACGGTCTATAGTTACGCAGTCACGACCGAAATGCTCGAGGATTTCGCATTGATGATCGGGATTGAGTTGGTCGTGATCGACTCGGACACGCGCTTACGAAGCTTCAAGCAAGAGTTGCGGCAAAGCGCCGCAACTTACGGGCGAGCATGAGCGGCAAATTCGCCGTCGGCGTGGACTACTACCCGGAGCAGTGGCCCGAGGAGCGCTGGGCGACCGATGCGGCACTGATGCGCGACGCGGGCTTCAACGTCGTGCGGCTCGCGGAGTTCGCGTGGGTCAAGCTCGAGCCAGCGCTCGGGGAGTTCGACTTTGACTGGCTGGATCGCGCGATTGAAACCTTGAGCGCTCACGGTCTCGAGGTGATCTTGGGCACGCCGACGGCGACGATGCCCGCGTGGGTCATGGCGGGTGACTCGAGCATTTACCGCATGTCGAGTGACGGCCGCGCCGCGACGTTCGGGCATCGGCGCGGGTACTGCCCGCACCACGCGGGCTACCGCAGGCACGCCGAGCGAATCGTCCGCGCCATGGCCAGCCAGTACGCCAATCATCCAGCGGTGATCGGTTGGCAGATCGACAACGAGTTCGGGGATCGCTCGTACTCGGCGGTCGCGCAAACCGCTTTTCAAGCTTGGCTCGAGCGAAAGTACGGATCGCTCGAGGCGATGAACGAAGCGTGGGGCGCGGTGTTCTGGTCGCAGACGTACACGGCGTGGTCTGAGATCCCCGTGCCGCTCGACACCGGCGGGCCGCACAATCCGGGCTTGGCGCTGGACTTCGCACGGTTTTCGTCTGACGGTTACGTGTCGTTCCAACGCGAGCAGCTCGAGATCGTCCGCGCCGCTTGCCCCAACCACTTTGTCACACATAACCTGATGGGCTTCGGGTATGACCAGATCGACTACTTTGATTTGGCGAGCGATCTGGATTTCGTCACGTGGGACAACTACCCCCGGATGTGGTGGAACGTCTACGCGGGCGACGATGCGGCGCGGGCAGCACTGGGTCATGCGACGATGCGCGGTTTGAAACGACAAAATTTCTGGGTGATGGAGCAGCAAGCCGGCGCGGGCGGCTGGCAGATGGTCGTGCCGCACCCGCGCCCCGGTGAATTGCGGCTGTGGGCGTATCAGGCGATTGCCCACGGCGCTGACGGCATCGTCTTCTTTCGCTTCCGCACTGCCAGACACGGCACAGAGCAGTATTGGCACGGACTCTTGGAGCACGACGGCACGGTCGGAAGGCGCTATCTCGAGGCCAAGCAATTCGGTTTGGAACTGCAAAGAATAGGCGCTCAGATCGCGGGGTCGGTTGCCAAATCAAGCGTAGTTCTATTGCACGATTACGACTCGAGGTTTGCTTTGCAAATCCAGCCGAACAACCCGGAGTTGCAGTACGCCACGCAGTTCGCGCACTGGTACAGCGCCCTGCACCGCCGCAATGTCGGTGCGGACATCAGCTCGAGCACGGATGATTTGAGCGCTTACAGTTTGGTGATCGCGCCGCTGCTGCATGTCGTCACGCCCGAAGCCGCCGCCAACCTCGAGCATTTCGTGCAGGGCGGCGGCACGCTCGTGCTGACCGCCCGCAGCGGCGTCAAGGACGGCAGCAACGCCGTGGTGAACGAGGCGCTGCCGGGTTTACTGCGCGACCTCGCAGGCGTGCGGGTGACGGAGTACGACTCGCTGATCGGCTCGAGCAACGGTCTGCGCTTCGATCCCAATACCGTGCTGGACGCCGCCGATGTCACCGTGAACATCTGGTGCGATCTCCTCGAGCCGAGCGGTGCTGATGTTCTGGCGCGGTACACGGGCGGCTTTTACGCGGGTGCGGCGGCGATCACCCGCAACCAAGTCGGGCGCGGATCGGTGATTTATGTCGGCGCAATCGGCGACGCCGCACTGCCCGAAACATTGCTCGAGTGGCTGCTCGCAGCTCAGACCGCCGCCAAGCTCGAGACGAACCAGCTCGAGATCACGGAGCGCTGGCAGGGCGAAACGCGGCTGCGGTTCTACCTCAATCACAGTGCTGATCCGCAATCGGTGGCGCTGGGCGGTCAGGCGACGAGCTTACTGACGGGGGATGCGGTCAGTGGAATCTTGAAGCTCGAGGGGTACGGCGTGGAGATTCTGACCGACTGACGGCAGAACCACTCGCCGCGCTCGAGCCTCTGGTCTACGGCGCTCTCAACTGATCCACGAGGCTGCCGGGCCGCGCATTGGGGAACGGCTCGAACGCGTCCGTGGCGCGACCGCCCGCCCGCAAACGCAAGCGCCCGAGTTCATCGACCAGTTCGATCAAATACGGGTGCAGTTCAAAGAATAACTCGCGGTTGCCACAGCCAGCCAAGCCGCGCAGCAGGCGCTCGAGGCGCGTGTGATCCCGCTCGAGGCGTTCAATATCTGATGTGGTTTGACGACCTTTGAGCACCGTGCGGGCAGCCTCCGCCAGCTTGTCAGCCCGATCACCGAAGATGTGCGGCAGGTAGAGTGCGTCCGCCAAAAGCGCCAGATCCTCGAGTTCCACGTCACTCTCAGGCGGCAGCTCGAGCAGCGGCCACCAAGCGCTCAGGGCGCGAGTGACTGAGCCTCGAGCCGTCCAGTCGGTTGCGCCACGGATGTAATCGGCGAGGCTAGCGAGGCTCGGGTAGTTGACCTCGAACGGCGTGTTGGGGTTTGAGAGGATTCCAGCGACTTCGGCTCGCAACTCGGGATCGCGGTCATACGGGCCCAAGTGGACGCGGCGCGGCGCGTAATCGTTGGCGTGCAGGTTGTCCCACAACACGGGTTTGCGCCCGATCACGGCTGCCAACTCGCGGATGCTGTGCAGGCTGATCTCTGGCGAGACGACCTCAGGGCCCGTCCACAAAAAACCGATGCTCGGCTCGAGGAGCTGCCCCAACGCCCGCAGATACGGTGACTGCGCGACATTCGGTTCGGCGCGGCGGGCGCAGTACTCGGTCGGGCAGAACAGCAGTGTGGACTCTGGCTCGAGGTGAGCGGCCGCCAAATTGGTCACGTCTGCCTGCGCCTCACCCAGCCCAGCGTAGCGCTGCATGTCGTCCGCGTGCATCTGCGGCGGGATATCGTCGAACAGCAGCGCGAAATGCCGCGCCCCGAGCTTGGCGACGGATGACAGTTTCGCTAGCAGCGCCACCCGGTCAGCTTCACTCGAGTGAACAATGTCCAGCCCCGGTGCGAGCGCGTAGACGAAGTTCACGCCCTGATCGTGCGCGTCGCGGATCAGGGCTGACAAGTCGCTCGCCTCGAGTCCCGCGTAAGGGTCGCGCCAGTGATGGCGGTGCTTCAAATCTTCTTTCGGGGCGTACAGGTACGTGTTCATGTCCCACTCGCGCATCTGCGCGAACAGGCGATGACGCTGGTCAACCGTCCACGGTCGCCCGTAAAAGCCCTCGATCACGCCGAGCGAGAAGGCGTTCACGGCTGCGCCTGCCGCTGAGCTTGGGATGCCAATTGAGACATGGAGCGTTTGCACTTTCGCATGCGCTATGCTACCTTCTTTGTAACGTTTACATCGCCGTGTCAGTCGCCATAGCAGTCTCGAGCGTTTCACCTCGAGAGGAGGTCAGTCATTGTCCGCTCGCAGCGCCGTTCAACCCAACCCGCAACGCCCCAGCAGCGTGCGGCAGATTGCCGAGATCGTCGGCGTGTCCATCGCCACGGTTTCACGGGCGCTGAACGCGCCGCATCAAGTCACGCCCGCCACCAGAAACCGCATCTTGGAAGCGGCCTCACGGGTTGGCTACCGCCCCAGCCCGCTCGGGCGCAACCTCGTCGTCGGGCGCAGCCATCTGGTCGGGCTGATCGTCCCCAACATCGGTTTCCCGCTCTACGGACTGATGGCGCGAAGCGTGGAGGATATCCTCGAGCCGCTGGGTTTGCGAGCGCTGCTGGCCTCGAGCGACGACGACAATGATCGCGAGGTCGAAGCGGCGCAGTCCCTGCTGCGCCACGCGGTCGACGGCGGGATCGTGATTAACTCGCGGGCCAGCGCATCCCTGCCGAGCGGCCCGCGCTACCCGTGGATTCACCTGTCGCCGGAAGCAGCCGGACTGTCCGGCGCGGTCGAACTCGATAACGTCGCGGGCGGACGCCTCGCTGGCCAGCACCTGCTGAGCCTCGGACGACGACGCCTCGCGCACGTCGCTGGTGAAGGGCGCGAGGGTGACGACCGCGAAGCTGGCTTTCTCGAGGCTTTGCGCGACCACCCGCTCGAGGCGGTCGGCCGCGCGGTCGGCGATTACTCCGAACAAACCGGCCGCATCTCAACCCGGGCGATTCTCGAGCGCGTCGGGCGTGACGGGCTGGACGGTTTGTTCCTCGCCAGTGACATCATGGCGGCCGGAGCGCTGCGCGAACTGCGCGAGGCTGGCCTGCGCGTGCCCGAAGACGTGGCCGTGATCGGCTTCGACGACGCGGAGTTCGCTGGGCTGCTGACCCCGCCGCTGACCACCGTGCGCCAACCCGCCAAGGCGATGGGCGCAGCAGCCGCACGCTTGTTGCTCCAAAGTTACACCCTCGAGTCCTCCGAAACCCTGTCCAATCAACCCGTGCTGTTCGCGCCCGAACTCGTGGTGCGCGGCTCGAGCGTCGCGGCGCACCATTCCTAGATCACCACCTCGCACCGCACTCGGCAAGCGCAAGCGCACGGCAGTCGGCAGCACCAGCTCGAGCACACCACAAACTCGAGGGGCAATCCCAGCCAGAAGGTTGATCTGGCGAAAAGAAAGAGGTCGCTATGCGTATGAACATCTGGAAACCGCTCGTCGTCATCGGAAGTCTGGCGCTCGCGCTGGGCGTCGCCATCAACTCTGGAGCCGCACAAACCAAATCCGGCGGCACGTTCATCGTCGTGCGCGACAACCAGTGGGGCGCAAACAACCTCAATCCGTTCCTGCCCGGCGATCAGCACCTGCTGCCCACATTGTCCGCGATTTTTGAGACGCTGTTCTTCGTCAACAGCATTTCCGGCGACGTGACCGACGTGCTGGGTACGGACTACAAATGGAGCAAGGACGCGCTCTCCCTGACTGTCACGACCCGCAAAAACGTCAAATGGAACGACGGTCAGACGTTTGATGCCAAAGATGTCGAGTTCACCTTCAATTACGTCAAGAAATACCCGGCACTGGACATCTCTGGCGTTTGGAACAACGGCTTAGCAAGCGTCAAAGCCAGCGGCGCGGACAGCGTGACGTTCACCTTCAACAAGGCCAACACGCCGATCTTCACGTACCTCGCGCACATGCCGATCATCCCCGAGCACGTCTGGTCTAAAATCACCGAACCACTGACCTTCACCAACCAAAAGCCCGTCGCCACGGGGCCGTTCGTCTTCGACACGTACTCGGTGCAAGCGCTGAAAGTCACCAAGAACCCCAATTACTGGATGCCGAACAAACCATCAGTCGACAGCATCGTCTGGACGGTTGCGGGCGGCAACGACGGTGCGCTGCTGCGGCTTTTGAAGGGTGAAGTGGATTTCGGTTACGTCGGCGTGACCAACGTCAAATCCGATTACGCCGACAAAAACCCTGCGCTGAACCTGTACTGGTGGCCAGTCAACAATGCCAATTACCTGTACATGAACAACGCCAAAGCGCCGTTCAATGATGTCAACTTCCGCCGCGCCATTGCGATGACGGTCGACACCAAAGACGTCGCGCAAAAGGGTTACAACGGAACCGTCGCGGCCGCCGACCCGAGCGGCGTGATCCCCGCGCAGCGCGGCAAGTGGCTGAGCGCGAGCGCCACGAAGAATGCGTACACGTTTAACTTAGAAAAAGCCAAAGCCGCGCTGTCAAATGCCGGCTACAAAACCGACTCGAGCGGGGCGCTGCTGAATAAAGACGGCAAGCCGTTCGGCACGCTGAAGATTCTGGTCGGCGCGGGTTGGACTGACTTCATCTCAATGGCGCAGGTCGTGTCGGAAAACCTGAAGAAGATTGGTTTGACCACTTCGATCGACCAGCAGCAGTGGAGCGGCTACGCCGGAGCACTCCAGACCGGAACCTACGACATGGGCATCTCGTGGGGCTGGGGCAACGGCGACACGCCATATGACCTGTTCTACAAGTCCTTCTCGCCGGAACTTTCGGCAGCCGTGGGGCAGCAAGCCGATTCCAATTTGACGCGTTACACCAACGCGACTGTCACCAAGGCGCTCCAGACTTTTCGCGCCACGAGCGACGCGGCGGTGCGTAAAACCGCGATCAACCAGATCGTCGCACAAGTCATGAGCGACGTGCCGTTCGTGCCGCTGACCGACCGCTCGCAGTTCTGTCTGTTCAACGCCACGCGCTTCACGAATTTCCCGTCGGACAAGAACCCGTACAACGACGGCAGCCCAGACGACGGCATCGGAGCGCGACTGATGTACTTGAACGTCTACTTGAAGTGAGGCACTGACCCACGCGGGACTCGAGGGATGCAATTCGTCTCGAGTTCCGTGCGGCGGGTCTCGAGCCTCTGTCCTCCCCTGCGAAGTAGCGCCCAAGCCCG
>JANYHH010000110.1 GCA_025359505.1 Deinococcales bacterium | reverse complement strand
AAGGTCGAAGTGGGCTTGCAGGGCGTCTCGCACGGGTTTATGATTCATGTGGCTACTTTCTCCTTGGTCGGACGGAGTAGCCGCTATTGTCTCAGATTGCGTGGGGAACGTGCAAACTTGAGAAGTGTCCAGTAGTTAGCAATGAGATTTTAGCTGAGAGTCTTTCAGTAGAGGGTTTAAAGGAAATCTGCGATAACGTGTTGCAGCCATTAATTGCTTTGGCAGATAACGTAGAACACATCCTTGACGCCGCCGCAAAACCCGTGTGACAAATGCGTTGCGTCTACTCGCCCTCTCAGACACACCTCGAGTTCCCGCGCATCGCCGACCTGCCCGACGCTGACCTGCTGATCCACGCGGGCGACTGGACAGACATCGGCTACCGCCACAGCAAGCTCGAGTTCACGCGCTTCGAAACTTTCCTGCGCGACGCTCGAGCCAAGTATCCGCACGTGCTGGCGCTGCATGGCAATCACGATCTGGGCTTTGACAACCACCGCTGGGCGCAGTGGGGCGTGACCCCGATTGACGGGCTGACGTGGCGGCACGAAAGCGGCTTGACGGTGCGCGGCGTCGCGCTAACCCCAGCACATCACCTGCCGGAGTTGCTGCTCGAGTGGCAGCACATGACGATTGACGAGGAAGAGGAGGACGCCGCGTGGGATTTCGAGCGCGTGGATGTGGTCGTGTCGCACGGCCCACCGTTCGGGTATCTGGACTTGACCGATGCAGGCAAGCGCATTGGCTCGAGGTCAGCGGTGTCGTACATCCGCACGCGGCAACCGCAGGTCTTCATCTGCGGGCACGTTCACGAGGCGGCGGGTGAAGCGCAATTGCGCGAGACGCGGATTCTGAACGTCGCGGGGCGCGTGGAATTGCTCGAGGTCAGCGCGGGTGATCGGAGGTCGGGAGAATGACTCCACAGCCGCTCGAGCCTCAACCGCGCCGCGCTGGAATTACCGCACCAAGTGCCTTACCATCCCGCCTCGAGACAAAAACTGATGCTCAGGTCAAACTCGAGGTTCAAGACCAAGTAAATTCATGGCTTGCTGCACGGTAACAATCCGCAGTGTGCCAACTTTTTGCAACACAATCATGTGATCTCTGTCGCCGCTGACCAGAAACGCCGCATTTCCCGCAAGCGCAACCGCGATAATCAGGTTGTCATCTGGGTCGGGCGATGCGTCAATCGGCTCGAGTGGATCAACAATCAGCGCGTCGCGCAACATTCGGTTCATCAAAAAACCCGCTCGAGCGGCGGGCAGAATCTTACGAACTCGAGGGTAACGGCTGACGCGCCTGAACTCCTCGAGTTGAAACGTTCCCATCACCAATTCGTACTGACCATCAAGGAATGCTTGCACGATCAGCCCGACAGACTCGTTGGGTTTCGCCGCGCCACTCAGTAAGATGTTGGTGTCGAGCGCAATTCTCAACCGCGCCGTCGCTTGGCACGGTCATCTTCGACGGCTTGGCTCATGATCTCCATCACATCATCTGCGCTGTACTCGAGCGCGACCGAGTTCTCAGACCTGAACTCGCGTTCCGCTGCGATTTCAACTTTCGCCACGCGCAACGCGTAAGCGAGCGTGTCAACGCGGCTTTTGCCCATTGAACGGCTCAGGGTCTCGAGTTCAGCCGCAATTTGCGGTGATAGATCAAGCAACATGACGCAGATTTTAGCACCGTTGCGTCGCGCCTGCTGAGCAACGGGTTACACATCTCTATTCTTTTCAACCGCGCCGCACTGGAATTACCGGGCCGAACGCCTTGCCACCCCGCCTCGTTTTAAGCTGATGCTCGCCGTCAACCTCGAGTTGATCCAGCACCCCTAAAATGCTGTGCAGTTCGAGGTTCTTGGCGGTCTCGAGCTGCATGACTCGAGCGCTGGTCAAACCTGCTCTTTGGAGTAAACTCTCCAGAAAGCGAGGCAACTTATGACCCTGCAACTCGAGTTAGAACCAGACCTCGCCCAACAAATCAATCGGCTGGCGGGGCAAACACACAGTACGCCGGAGGAGTTCGTCCTCGAGTTGCTGCGCCGCGAAACCGCGCCGCGCACCGTTCCCGCTTGGGTTGGCATGGCCAGCTCTGGGCGCTCTGATCTTGGCTCGAGGGCTGAGGAACTGCTGTTCGAGACGCTGGAACGCGAGCGGTGACGACCACGCTGATTGACACGGGGCGGTGATTGCACTGCTTGACACCAGCGAGCAGCATCACGAAGCAGTGCGGTCATATTTGGGGCAGCACTTGCTGCTGCCCGTAACTCTGCTAGCTGAAATTGATTATCTTGTCACCAAGTACCTTGGCGATCACGTCGCAAGGGCGTTCTTTGCAGGTGTCGAGCGTGGCGACCTAGAATTACTGGGTTTTGATGACACGGATTTCGCACGGGCGAATGCGATCATAGCGCGTTATCCAAGCGTGCCGCTCGGGATCGCCGATGCCAGTGTCATGGCGCTCGCTGAGCGGTATCAAATCAAGCGAATTTTGACGCTCGACAGACGCCACTTTTCGCTGGTCAAGCCGATCAACATGGAGTATTTCGAGTTGTTACCGTGAGTTCTTTCGCCACTGTTTCACATCTCGAGCCTCAAGTCGCGCCGCGCTGAAATCACCGCACCAAACGCCATTCCACCTCGAGCGCTCACCCACCAGCTTCACTCTGCTGCGCGGGGCGCTCTCCTCGAGTAGCGCGTCGCCCGTCCAGCCCCGTGTTTCTCGAGCAATCCGATCTGTACCAGAGACGCTAAATCTCTGGCGGCCGTCATGTGCGACGCGCTGGTCAGTCGCTGGACTTCCATGTTGGAAACCGTCGCTCGAGCGTGACCGAGCAGCGCCATGATGCGCCACTGACGTTCGTTCAGCATCGGCGCGTGCGAATTGGCGGGTGAATCGTGGACGAGTTGTTGTTCAACTTTTTGCAGACGCTCTAAAACGCCCGCTGCGACGAACGTTACCCAATCCGTGTAATCGCCATCATTGATGCTCGAGGCGATCAGCGCGTAATACCGCGCCAGATTCGCACGGTAATACGGCTCTAACGCCAGCAAGCCGCGTGCGTTCCAACCGAACTGAGCGAGCAGCAGCGTCTCGAGCAGCCGTGCGCTGCGACCATTGCCGTCCATGAATGGGTGGATTCTGACGAACTCCAAATGCGCGATGGCGGCTCTGATGACTGGGTGCGGCGCGTCGGCATTGTTGAGCCACACGCACAACGCGGCGATGCGGCTGCTGACTTCTGACGCGGGGTCGCCTTCGTGAACGGGGATTTGGGTCTTCGTGTCGAACACGAACACAGGGTCAACGCGCCATTGACCAAGCCGTGCGGGTAGCTCGAGGTCGCGCATCACGCTGCGGTGCAGATGCAGGATTGTGGTCGCGGTCACGGCTTTGCGGCTGGCTGTCCAATCGCTCAGAACCTCATCGAGAGCGTTTTTGTAGTTTCGCACTTCAATCTCGCGGTTGCGTGGCTTTTGCAACGGCTTTCCGCTCAGCAAGCGCCTGACTTCCTCTAAGGTCAGCGGATTGCCTTCAATCGCGGTGCTGTGATGCGTCGCTTCGAGAGCCGTGTTCAATTGCCACTCGAGTTCAAGGCGTGGGTTGAGTGGTGCGAGCAGGATTTGCTGACGGGCAAACCCAGCTTGCAGCAGCAACTCTTGGGCTTCTGGATGGTCGGGAATGGTGGGACGGAAAATCATTTCAGGATCGTAACAAAATCGTAACAGTATGACCTGTTGAATCGTCTCCCTCTTCAATCTCATGCCACCGCGCTATCCCCAACCGCGCCGCGCTGATATCACCGCACCGAACGCTTTACCGTCCCGCCTCGAGATGATTCCGCCCTAAGATGATCCCGCCTCGAGACGAAGCTGATGCTTGCCGTCGAACTGCCTCACCACAGCAGCTCGGTAACTACCCTTGATCTCGAGTCAGCACGAGCAGCGCCGCCTCGGGATCAGCCACGAACTCCGCGATCAACTCGAGGTTGCGCCGCAGCAACGCCGCCACGAACGCGGTCGGCGTGTTACCAATATCCAAGCACAGTACCTTTGGCGGTGCGCCCCGCACGGCGCTCAACTGCCTGAAATCATCGTCTTTGCTGACGACGACAAAACCATGCTCGAGCGCATACGCCCAGATCAGCTCATCAGGGGATTCGTGCAAACCCAGATCAACCCTGACGTGCTGAGACCCAACGCAAACATCGCTGAGCAATCCGCAAAGTTTCGCCAATAAGTTCTGGTCAAACAGCAGCTTCACGCAGCCACGCGCTCCATCAAACGCCCCTCGCGGGTCGCGGCGAACTCGAGGCAGGCGCGGATGTCATCCTCAGTCAACTCTGGGTACTCGGCGATGATCTCAGACCAACTGCCATACGTGGCCACAAAGCCCAGCACGTCACCGACCGTCAAACGCATTCCGCGCACGCAGGGCTTGCCGCTGCGCTTGCCGGGTTCTATCGTTATGATCTGGCGCCAGTTCATGCACGTAGCGTAAACCGTCGCGGGTCACTCGAGCAAGGCGCGGCCGCGAGCGTGCGTTGCGAACACGTCAGCTTCACCCTATTTTCGTTATTCACTCGAGCCACCTCGTCCCGCAGCCGCACCAGCCCCAAGTCGCGCCGCGCTGGAATCACCGCACCAAACGCTTTACCGTCCCGCCTCGAGACAAAGTGGAGGATCAAGTCAAACTCGACTCGATCCAGCACCCCCAGAGTGACGTGCGGCTCGAGGTTCGTTTCGGCAGTCTCGAGCGTACTCGTCCAGTCCCGTCAGCACTCGGGGAAATCGATGTTGCTCTCCGCCAGTTTCTCGGGGGTTCGGATGTAAAACGCCGTGTCCGCAAAGCGGATCGCTGGCGTCGAACCATCCGAGCCGTCGTTGTACTGTACATCGACCGTGCGGACGTTGTTGGGTGCGAACTCGAGCATCAGAAACGCTCGCTTGGCTGAGATCGGGTAGAGTTTCCACTTGCCGGTCACGCGTTTCTGCGGGTCGTTGGGCGTCCAACCTTGGAGCACATTCAAACGCGGGAATTCCTTGGCGGTCTGAACGCTGACCGCGCCAGTGTCGCAAAATCGCAGGATCTCTGGCCCCTTGTCGCCGACGCTGACGAAGACCGACGCTTGCTTCAAATACGACTTCCAAGCTGCGCCGAGTTGACCCGTTTGCGGCGGGAAAAACCGGATGTTTTTGCTGGCTACCTCCAGCATGGTCTTGCCAATGGCGGCTTCGTTGCTGGGGTTGATGCCGTCGCTCGAGAGCAGCACGCCTTGGCCCGGTGAGCCTTGGCGGTAGACGATGCGCCAGTAGGTATTGCTCGACGGCCGCCAGTAGCGACCGATCACGTTTGAACCGCTGATCTTGACGCCGCCCTGCAATTTCATTGATCGGTACTGTCCCTGCATGGCGGCTTCGATGGAGGCTTTGACCTGAGTGACGGTCATGCCCGGTTGCGGCCCCACCTTGAAGGGGCCGTCTTCCACGAGATACTCGTTGAGATTGCCGAAGACGATGAAGCCAAATTGCATCGATATTCCCAGTGTGCCGAGCTTGATGATTTCGTTACGCAGGTACTTTCTCTGGGATTCGATGCCCTGAGCAAATGCCACAGCGCCAAATAAGACGACCAACGCCAACCATCGTTTCATCGTGCAACCATAGCGGTACTGGCGGGGCGCTGTGGTGATTTTTCACTCAGGTGCTCGAGGCAGCTCAAGTGCTCGAGGCCGGCTCAGGTGCTCGAGACCAAAGCCAAGTAACGGCTCTCTTCGACAATCCTCAACACATTGGTCGTTGTGAGCAGCGTCTCGAGCGCCTGCGTGCGATCCGCCGCGCCCTCAAAGTAGGCTTTGACGATTCCGTAACCGATGAAATACCCCAAGTCAGCGGGTTCGTCGGTGGCACTGCTGCCTTGGTACAGCCAGTCGCTCAAATCGCTGCCGCGCATATCAATGCGGAATCGCTCGAGCAGCGCGGCTTCGTGCTGCCGCCCGTAACGGTGAATTTCTGGGTTGACCACCCGCCCGGAGATCGCTTCGCCAAAATACTCGGCTAGACCCTCGGCGTAAACCGCCTCGAGCAAGGTGTTCTTGCGTTTGAACTGAGCGCCGTTGGCTTTCGTGAAGCGCTCCACGTGTTGGAAATGCACGAGTTCATGCGCTACAACGAAGGGTAGCGCCTCGAGCGGCATCACGACGCTTTGCTCCCAAGCGCTCAGTTCAAACAGCGGGGTGTGTTCGTCGGTGGCGAAAAACTCCATGCCGATTTGAACGCTGCTGCTTGATAACGTGCCGCCGCTGTTCATGCGCCCGATCACGAAATAGACCGCCGGAATCACCGTGTCCCCGAACAGTTGAATCAGCCTCGAGCACATCACTTCAATCGCGGGTCGCAGCGTCTCCACCCGCAATGTCTGGGCGCGGATCGCCGCGAAGTACTGCGGTTTGGCGCTGAAATTCGCCAATAACTCCTCGACGGTTCCGATTCGGGCGGCGATGAAATCGCGCAGTCCCAGCGAGGCTTTGTCAAAATACTCGGTTTGGAAGATGTCTTTGGCCGTCTCTGGGGTGGAGCGATCCACGGCGTACCAGAATCGGTCGATATCTGCGGTCTCGAGGCGAATCGAACGAGGTTCCATGCGTCGCAGGTTATCCCAACGCTCGAGTAAACGAACCGAGTTGCGCTCTTTTTCAACCACGCTTGAAACCTCGAGACGAAACTGGTGAGCGGGTCAGTCTCGAGGTGCGTCTCGGTTCGTTTGCCTAGCTGATGTGGCGTTGCAGCCCAGTTTTTCGCATCGGGCAGCCGTTTGCGAACTCGCAACGCCGTCCTTGCTGACGAAGCGCCAGCAGCTCCAAATCGTTGAACCGATCGCCGCAACGCGGACAGGCTTTGCGACCATCGAAGCAGCGATTGAGCCAATCAAGCATCGCTTGCGTGTAACGCTCGAGTCACCAAAAACTCAGTTCAATGTCCGCTGCTCCACACCAACGAATTCGGAGAGAATCTCGAAGCGCTCCAACAGCGTTTTCGACTCTAAAATGCGCTGCCCCTCCAAGCCACCCAAGCGCAGGTTGGCGGCCACGAACGAGGCTTTTAACAGCATGTCTTCCGGCACGTCTTTGGAGACATCGCCGAAGCGCGGCTGGATTTTGATCAAAAACCTGTCCAGCACTTTTTTCGCCATCGCCTGCACCCATTGCGGGTCGCTCGGCTCGAGCGGCCACGTGCGAACCTCGGCCGTGGCGTAAGGGAATTTATTGTGATCGATGCTGATGATCTCGTAGCGTTCGCCGCCGACGACACCGATGTTGGCCGTGCCGTCGGGCAGGTAATCGACGTGCGTCAAATGCGCGAGCGTGCCGACCTTGGCGATTCTGGCTTCGATTTCCATGCTGGGGTTGCGGCTGTCGGCTGGGGGTTGCTCGCCGGGCAGCACGCATGGAATGCCGAACGCCTCGCCGCTGGTACGCACCCGTCCGAGCAACTCGCGGTAACGCGGCTCGAAGACGTGCAGCGGCAGGGCCATTCCCGGCAGCAGCACCAGCTCACCGATTGGGAAGAGGGGCAGTTCCATAGTTGAGATGCTACGCCGTGTCTAGGGCGGCTGCGTTGCCGTGGAACACAATTTTATTTCACGTCCAGAACGCAAAGAATTTGGGGTAATGCACACATTCAAAAACTCAGACAGGACTATTCTCACCCAAGGCATCGGGCATAATCAGAGGTTGCGCTGCACTCGAGCGTCTGTCACTCATGCCCAACGACCTCATCTTCTCGAGCATCGCCAGCGCCGTCGCGTGGCTGTTCACGCTATTGACGTACCAGCAGTACCGCACCAGAGGGCGGCAGCATCAGTTGCTGTGGACGCTCGGAATCGCCAGTTTCGCTCTGTCCGTCACGGCCGACACGGTGGCGCGGGCGCAGGGCGGCTGGTCGGAGGGCGGGTATCGGCTGTGGTACTTTTTCGGCGCGATGCACGGCGTGACATTGCTCGGGCAGGGCACGCTGCATCTGCTGGATAAGCGCCCTTGGACGAACAGGCTGCTCGAGGTGATCGTCGTGCTGATGCTGGTGTCATTACTGATTGTGCTGAACGCGCCACTTGACCTGAGTAAGCTAGGCACGCCGTGGGAACCCAAAGGCACGGCGTTTCCAGACATTGCCGTTCTGGGCTTTGCGACGCCGCGCTTCTGGACGATTCCGTTCAACATTTACGGCACACTGTGGCTGGTCGGCGGGGCGCTTTACAGCACCGCGCAGCTCTGGCGCGTGTCGCGCACGCGGGCGATGGGCACGCTGCTGATCGCCGTCAGTGGTCTGCTGCTGGCGGGCACGAGCAGCCTCAACCGCTTCGGCATTGTCTACCTCGAGTCGATCGGGCGGATGGTCGGCGTGACCGTGTTGTTCGTCGGTTTCGTGTTCACGACCCTCGAGCCGGAGAGATTGCCGAAAGTCAACCTGCCCAGAATCCCGCCGCTGGTGACGGTCGCCGTGATCGGTTGGGGTTTGGCCATCGCTGCGTTTTTTCAACTCGAGCCAGCCGCGTGGCGGGCGCTCACGGAGTACCCGGGCTTATTTCTGATCGGTCTACTGATCGTGGTGCTGTTCTGGTTGGTGCTGCAAAAGGCGCGTCACCGCACTCAGGCATTTGAGCGCGAGCACCACAGCGACCTTTGACAGCTCGAGTATCTTTGGGGCTTGGCGAAACTGACCTTGAGGCTCATCGAAGCGATCTCTGAGGCTCGAGGTCAGTTTCGCACCGTGCGGGCTACCGCCCTCGCGGTAACATGACGCATGTCCACTTCTGGCAGCGCTTACGCCCGCAGTTTCTTGATGCACCGCAACGCTCTGATCAGTGTTTTAGAGTGCATCCCCGCCGATCAATCTGGTTTCAAAGCGTGGGAGGACGGCATGAGCTTCATGCGGCTGACCGATCACTTGAGCGGCAGCATCACGCGGATGAACGCGATGCTGCAAGGGCAAACGCCAGAGAAAATAGAGCCGAGCGGTGACTGGAGCGCAGCGCTCGAGCGTATGAAGTCCAGTACCGCCGATGCCGCCTCGTTGCTCGAGGGCTTGAGTGAGGAAACGCTGAACCGCGTGATTCCCATCTTTGGGACGCAAATGCCGATCAGTGGCATGATCGACTTCCTCATCAGCCACGAGGCGCACCACAAAGGGCAGATCTGGATGATGGCCCGCATGATCGGGATCACACCACCGATGTTCGTGAAGATTGGCTGATGCACCGCTTCGAGCATCCGCAAACCCTACTGCTGCCCGCGCACCTGCGTTTGAAAGCGCAAGCCTACGCGGTCGCCGTGCGCGGCACGGTCAATTACGCTGATACTGGGCAGGTCAGCCAGAAAGTACGCTTTGACCACCTGACCGGCAAACTCGGTGAGGAAGCCGTGCGGCTGGCCTATCAATCCTTTGGCGTCACCGTGGATGGGCCCGACTATCAGATTTACAGCCGCGCCAAGAAAAGCTGGGCGGCTGACTTGACGGTGGACGGCACGGCGTTGCACGTCAAAACCCAGACGTTGAAGGCTGGGTTGCTCTACGGTCTGTCGTGGATGTTCCAAGACGCTGCCACGCGCAAGGACGCGACCTTGACGCAACAGGGTGATTGGGTTGCGTTCGTGTTGCTGAACGAGGACGACCTGCGAGCCAGAGTCTTCCCACCGCAGCAAATCAGCGACCTTCAATTCGCACCCCCGATGCTCGAGCATCTGCGCGGCAAAAAACAAGTCGTGTACGCCCGCGAGCAACGCTGGTTTCGCCAAGAGTGGGCGGCGCTGTAAACCCCCAGCTCCAACTGATCTCGAGAGCAACCGTCAGCACCAAGAAGCTGTCGTGCTCTGCACGGCCAGCTCAAACCTCGAGCCTGACGAAAATTCGCATGAACTCACGCGGATGTGCACTTGCCCAGTCACTGATCTCAACGGCAATTGCGCCGCCAGCAGCGACGCGGTATTGTCTACTTGCACGAAGTTACTTGGTAGACAAGTCTCAAGGAGAACACATGAAAATTTTAGCTGCGCTCGGTGTGATGTCTCTCGGTCTGATGGCCACGCTTTCCAGCGCCCAGATGATGAACAAGTACGGGGATTGCACGATTTACCCCCAGAAAAACAAGATGATGGCTTTCACGCCAGCCATCGCTGGGCAACTGACCGTCGAGGTCAACCTGCCCGCACCGCTGTGGTACAACGGCGATACGCCAGATTCGATTAAAAGCGGCGCGGAGTACTGCATGGCGGCCAACATGGCCAGCCGCGCTGGGCTGAGCAAAGTCAGTATCAAGAACGTCGCGTGGGACGGACTGGTCGCGGGTCAAACCAAAAACTTTGACTTGGCGCTGTCGCAAATCAGCATCACCCCAGCCCGCCAGAAGGTCGTGACCTTCAGTCGGCCGTACTTTTACAGCGACATCGGCGTGATGGT
The DNA here is from genome assembly GCA_025359505.1 of Deinococcales bacterium. Taxonomy (GTDB): domain Bacteria; phylum Deinococcota; class Deinococci; order Deinococcales; family JAAFIG01; genus JANYHH01. Next base: position 23,785 of record JANYHH010000110.1, on the reverse strand, counting down.
CAAAAGCGCCTCGAGCTTCACCGTGACCTCGAGTTCGATTAAGGCTCTGCGGATCGGTGTGCAACAAGGCACGACCGGCGAGAGCTTCGCCCGCGATGCCATCAAGGCCGCGAGCCTAAAGGTCTTCCCGGACACGCCGGGCATGTTCACCGCGCTGCAAGCCGGTCAGATCGATGTCGCCATGACCGACACCAGCATCGTGCTGTCGCAAGCCAAGGAGAGCGCTGGGCGCTTCAAGGTCGTCGCGCAGTACAAAACCGGCGAGTCCTACGGCGCTCTGCTGCCCAAGAACGGCAAGAACAACAAGATGATCGATGCGATCCTCGGTGGAATGGTCAACGACGGCACGGTCGCTAAGATTCAAAAGCAGTATTTGTTCGAGGTCTGGGGCGGCGATCCGACGAAGATTCCGTACCTGAAACCTTAAACTTTTGTAGCTCGAGCGACGCGGCCCCTGTGGGCCGCGTTTTTTGGTTCGGTCTCGAGGTGAGGGGAGAGGCAAGCCTTTCCCCTTTGAGAACATCGTTCAACTCGAGCGGCTGCGCCCAATCACCCAGAACCCAGTCGCGGTCAGCAACAACAGCAGGCTCGAGAGGGCGCTGGCTTCTCCCAGACCAGCGGGGCGCGAGAGCTTAGCGAAGATCAGCGTTGTCAACGTCGTCCATTCGGGACGCTGCAAAATCAGCGTCGCGCCGAACTCGCCGATCACCACGGCAAAGGCGAAGGCCACGCCGACCCGCAAGGCTGGGGCGATCATTGGAAATACGACGAGCCGCAGCAGCGCCCAGCCACCAGCGCCATCCACGCGGGCCGCCTCTAAGATATGCGGCTCGAGGGCGCGAAGGGCGGTGAGCGCGGCTCGAGTGACGAACGGGTACGCGGTCAGGGCGTAGGCTGCGATCAGCAGCCACAGCGAAGAGATTTGGGCTGAGAAGGTCACGATGTACGCCACGCCGAGCAGCGTCGCGCTGACCATCAGCGGCAACAAGGAGAGCGCATCTAATATTCTCGAGCGCGTCCGCCAAACCGCGAAAGCGTGCGTCACCCCGAGCGGCACGGCGATCAGCAGCGCCAGTCCAGCGAAGCGCAAATTGTTGAAGATCGCCAGCCCCAGATCGCTCGAGTAAATGCCCGTGCTTGGCTCGAGCAGGGCGAGGTAATGCGCGAAGGTCAATGTGCCACTGGCACTCTGCACGCTGCGCCACAGCACCGCAATCAGCGGCGCGAGCGTCAGGGTCAGCGCGAACGCGATGTGCAGCGCCAGCCAGACTCGAGACAACCCGCGACTCCGAACTCGAGAGGTGCTACCCGTCAGCGCCAGCCCAGAAGCCCGCGCTTGAGCGCCCGTGTACAGCAGCGTCGCCACGCCTGCAATGATGAGTTGCGCTACCGTAAGCGCCCCAGCCGTACCCAGATCGAGGCGCTGCACCGCTTGATAGATTTCGACCTCGAGCGTCGCGTACTGCGGACGTGCGAGCAAGAGTGGCACGCCGAAACTCGCAAAGCAGTACAGGAACACCAACCCAGCGCTGGAGTACAGCGCGGGCAACGCGAACGGCAGCGTCACGAAACACAGCACTTGAAACGAACTCGCCCCCTCGAGCCGCGCTGCATTTTCAAGGTCACGATCCATGCCTGACACCGCGCTCGAGACGCTTCTGGCCACGATGCCGTAATTGTAAAAAACGTTCGCCAAAAGCATCAAGTACGGCGTCTCACTCAGATTCACCACCCAGCCCCGGGGGCCGAACAATGCCAGAAAACCGATCCCCGCGACGATCACCGGCACGACGAACGGCAATCCCAGCAGCGCCTCCAAAATACGGCGTCCCCGAAACTCGAAGCGGGCGAAGACCAGCCCCGCACTGCCACCGAGCAGCGCGGTCAGCACACTCGAGACGAGCGCTTGCAGCAATGTCCAACCCAAGCGCCCCCACAAGTACGAATCCGTCCAGACCTCGAGCAGCGGTGTAGTGGAGAGCAGCAGTGCGATTGGGTAAACAACCAGCACGCCCAGCGCGAGCAGCAAGGGTAAGGCGAGCGCGTAACTCGAGGCAGGTGAGTTCATGAAGGCTCCTGCGTAAGTGCCTGTTCGCCTCTCCCTGCGGGAGAGGCCGTCGCGCAAGCGGCGGGTGAGGGGGGTGAGCGCAGCGAGTTGCCCTTGACCTTACACGTCAACGTCAAAAGCATTCGCTACGCTCACCCCCTCACCCGCCTTCGGCGGCCTCTCCCGCAGGGAGAGGCGAAAACCCTTTTGACTCGAGCTATTTCAATGGCAGCGTCGCGGGGTTCGCACCGCGCTGCACGACCCGCGTCCAGTTCTCGAGCCAACGCGCACTGTTGGCAGTGATTGTCGCGGGTTGCAGCACAGCGATTTGCTGACCCGTCGGCTGATCGGCGAAGCGGTAAACGGCGTTGAGCTTGATGTTGGGCATGACTGGGTAGACCCACATCTGCGTTGGGATATCGCTCTGCACGGGAGTGGTCAGCATGAAGTCCACGAATTTTTGCGCGAGGTCTGGATTTTTCGCGCCACGCAGCACCGCCACGCCCTCGATTTGCAGGAAGCTCGAGCCGGGCAGCAGCAGATTGGCGGTCGGGGCGTCATCCAGTTTCTGGTCACTGTAAAAGATTTCAGCGGCTGGACTCGAGGCGTAACTGACCACGATTGGGCGCGAGCCGCCGTTTCTGGTGAACTCCGTGTAGTACGCGGCGTCCCAACCAGCGGTGATTTTGACGCCGTTGTCGCGCAAACCCGCCCAGAAATTGAATGCCCCGCGCTCACCGAGTTGCTTGATGGTCGCCAAGTAGAACGCCAAGCCCGTACTCGAGGTCGCCGGGTTAGGCATCGCCAGCAAGCCTCTCCATTCTGGTTTAGTCAGATCCTCGAGCCGTTGCGGAAGCGCTTTGTTGTTCACCGCAAACCACGCTTTGTCGTAATTGAGCGCGACGAAACCGTAATCAATCGGCGTGATGTGCCACGCGGGGTCAAGACGGTACTCTTTTACGATCAGTGCAGCGGACTTGGGTTTGTACGACTCGAGGATGTTCGCACTGAGCGCTTTGCCAAGCAGCGTGTTGTCGATGCCGTAAGCGACATCGGCCAGCGGGGTTTTCTTCGTCAGGATCAACTTGTTGGTCATCGCGCCCGCGTCGCCGCCTTTGACGAACGCGACCCGCAAGTTATTCGTGCGCTCAAAAGCTTGAATCAGCTTCTTATCCAAATTGAACGAATCGTGCGTGATGACCGTCAACGTGCGCGGCGCGGCGCTCGAGAATCCCGCCATCAGTGCGCTTGAGGCGACCAGACCAACCAACCAAAACTTTTGCATACATTTCTCCTCTTGGTCAGAGGAGAACCCAGACAGAGCACTCGAGCGGCAGAATTTGCATCTCGAGGAGTGAACTCAGGTCAGCAGCTTCAAGAGACGGCGAAGCCTCGAGTGAACGGCGCGTGACGTGTGAGTTCATTTGGCAAGCTCCCTACGGCGGTATTAACCGCGTCAGGTTCATGGGGTTTACGTTCCTTAAACGTTCTCAGCTTCTGGCGTGAAGCTCCCCCGTTGACCACTGAGGACTCTACACCGTGAAAGCTGGGACGCGCTGACATCCTGTTGACACACCTTTAACTCAGGGCTGCTGTCTGGGTTAAAGTGCGCGTCAACCAATTCACACAGGGGGAAAGTATGAATCTCAAAAAAGCATTTGGATTGACCGTCGCTGTTGCCGCTGGCATCGCTGGACTGAGCCTGTCACAAGTCGGGGCGCAGCAAAAAGCGCAGCTCGAGTTCGTCACCACCAGCCTGCAACCGTTCGCGGATTACTTCAATCCACTGGTGGAGCGCTACAACGCTGGCAACCCAAGCCAAAACCTCAAATGGACGGATTTGCCACAAGCAGCGATTCAGCAAAAAGTTCTGACCGGCATTGCCAGCGGCAACTCGCCAGATGCAGTGCAGATGAACAACACGCAGATTTTAGAACTGGCGCAGCAGGGCGCGTTGCAGCCGCTGAATACACTGCTGGACAAAAAAGTGCTGGATGTCTACCAGAAATCCGCGCTGGCAGCCTTCACCTTCGACGGCAAGGTTTACGGCCTGCCCGATTACGCCAGCCCGCGCATCGTGCTCTTTAACACCGAAATCCTCAAAAAAGCGGGCTTAGATCCAACCGACCTGCCGCGCACGCAGGGCGGCATCATCGCGTGGGCCAAAACCATCCGCGAGAAAACCGGTGCGTTCGGCTTCTCGCCGCTGATCGACAGCGCCAACTTGCTGAAGGTCTTCCAAGAAGAGGGTCTGCCCGTTCTATCAAATGACCGCAAAAAGGCGGTTTTCAACAGCCCCGCGCACGTCGCGCTCTTAAACCGCTACATCGCTCTACGCAAAGCCGATGTCTTCCCCGAGGACACGATGAAAGGCATCGGCGCGGCGTTCAACCTCTACACCGCTGGCAAGCTCGGCATCTGTGTGGTCGGCATCACCTTCATCCCGCGTTTGGAAAAAGACGCGATCAATATCTTCAAGACCACCGTGATCGGCCCCAGCCCAATCGCCGCTGGTCAAGTCGTGCAAGCCAGCACCTTCGCTTACGCCGTGCCGACCGGCACGAAAGATCCCAAAGCCAGCGCTGCACTGGCCGCGTGGCTGACCAACGACGCGCAGCAACTGGCGTTCGCCAAGCGCGTCGGCACTGTGTTTCCGACCACCCTGAAAGCCGCCAGAGACCCGTATTTTGGCAGCGGCAAGGGCAGCAGCAACCTGACCGATCTGGGCCGCTACGTCGGCAGCATCACGATGCGTAACGCTAAGGAACTCACGCCAATCGTCCCCAACGCCTCGACGCTCAACAAAGCCGTCAAGGACAACGTTGAAGCCGCGATCTTCGGGCAGAAAACCGCCAAGGAAGCGCTGGACGCAATGGTCGCCGTCTGGAACGCGAATCTTTGAAGTAGGGAAAAGGGCAAAAGGCAAAGGGAACTGCGGACTGCAACAACCAAAAACCCCTCGAGTGATGGAACGCTCGAGGGGCTTTCTGATTTTGAACTTCCCTTCGCCCTTTGCCTGTCGCTCTACGAATCGCTCGGGCTGCGCTTGTCACCCACCGACAGCCGCTCGAGATCGGACAGGCGCGGCTCTGGGGGCGGTGGTGGGCGCTCGAAATTCAGTGGCTGCGTTCCCAGCCCCGTTTCGCTGGCGTTGACATCGCGAACGTTTTTTTGCACGGTCACGGCCGCGAACAAACTCAGCACGTATGCCATCGCGTAGAAGCCCTTGGAAGCCAAATCCAAACTTGAGTTCCACAACGCCACGGCCGTCAGCAGGATCGAAAGTCCGACCGCCGTCCAAGCCAGCCCGAAGTACAGCGCGGTGACGGCGATCCCCTCGAGTCGGTCACGCACGCTTTTTTGCAGCGATACAGCCGCGAACAACCCGAACATCAGGCACGTGAAGTAGTAGCCTTTCTCGATCATCGTCATGCCGGAGTTTGACAAGCCGATCAGGAACGCCAGAATTCCGATAATCAGCGCGACCCACGCCGAGCCGATGAACGCAGCCGATGGTTTTTGCGGATAGGAATTCATTCGGCGCAGCTTACCTCATGCCGAGTCCGCCGCGTTTAGGAAAACACGCCAGCCAGTCGTCGCCTAGCGGTAGAATTCGCACCATGAAATTCCCGATGGCTCGAGGAGTGCGCGTGCTGCGTGCCAAAGATGGACTGGTCGCGCTTCTGAAACCCGCTGGCGTGCTGTCGCACCCGAACGACGGGGCAGCCGACCCTCGAGCAATTCTGACCTGCGGGTACAACTTGGACGCGGAGCGCTTTGACTGGGACGGCGGCAGCGCGTGGCTGCTGCACCGCTTGGACAGCGCGACCAGCGGCGTGCTGTTGTTTGCGGAAGACGAGATTCTAGCCAAGGAAGTCAAGAAAGCCTTTCAAACTCGAGCCGTCAAAAAATCGTATCGCGCCCTCGTCTTCGGTGCGCCGCGCCAGAAACTCCAGACGTGGACGGACAGCTTGCGGATTGAAAAGCGCGACGGCTTAAAACGCGCCGTAGACAACCGCCACGCGATTGCGACGGGCGCACCCTCGAGCGCGGTGACTGAGATGCAACTGCTGCACAAAAGTCGTGACGGCGTATCACTCTTATCGCTCGAGCCGCAAACCGGCAAGATGCACCAATTGCGCGTGCAATGTGCGCGGCGCAAGCTGCCGATTGTCAATGATGGCAATTACGGCGATTTCAAATGGAACCGCGAGTTCGCAAGGGTCACTGGACACAAACGCCTGTTCCTGCACGCCATGACTTTGGAGTTGGAAATCGATCACGCGGGCGAACGGCTCGAGTTCAAGGTCGAAGCGCCGCTGCCCGAAGAGTTCAACTGGGCCTAAAGAATTTGTGAAGCGGCTCGAGGCGCAACCCAAGCGCGGTTCTCACGCGGGCCAGAAACGATCGTTAGCATCAATACGAGCCGCTCGGGCCGCTGAAAACCTCGAGCCGCAAGGAGTTTTATCATGGTGCAGAGCACATTGGAACGCGCCCTCAACTTCTTCAATCGCCTGCTCGAGACCGTCATCAACTTCGCGCCGTGGCTGTGGATCGCGGCGGCGCTGCTGGTGCTGGCGCTGGGTTTGTACGCGCTGGACAAAAGCGCGTTCTCAAAAGCGCGGGATTGGTTCGCGGCTCGAGGTCGTACCGTAGCGCTATGGAGCGCTGTGGGGCTGAGCGCGTTGATCGGTGTCTTCATCCTCTCCGTCGCGCAGCGGGCGATCAACCTGCGTTTTGAAAATCAGCAAACCACGCGCTATTCCAAACTAGAAGACCCGTCTGGCGGGCAGACCGTGCAGAGCAGCCCAAGCGTCTCGATTGCCAGCACGGTGACGTTCACGCGCAGCTTCACCTTGCCGCCCGATTTCGCCAAGCGGCTCGGGAACAACGCCGAGCAGACCCTCAATGGCTACCTCGGGAACATCAGCTACAATGGCAGCCTGAAAGACGTGCAGGACGGTTTCAAGCGCGACCGCAACGGCATTCTCTACACCCGCACGTACACCATTGAACAAAACAGTCCCGTCAAGCTCGAGGCGGCTGACACCAGTGTGGATTTCAGCTTCGGGGACACCGGCGCGGGGCGCTCGTACTACCGCGCCGCGTTCACTGGCACGTACCGTTTCAGCAACCCGAACGACGCGCCCGCACGGATGCAATTCACGTTCCCATTGCCCGCTGGTTCGGGGACGCTCTCGGACTTTGAAATGAGCATCAACGGCAAGAAATTGGATCAAGCCGATTTGGAGCAGGGCTACATCTGGGCGGGCAGTGTGGACGCCAAAGCCAAGCTCGAGGTGGTCGTGAAGTACCGCAATCAAGGCGCGAAGACGTGGAGTTACCAGTTTGGCGCACGCCGCGAGCCGATCAAGGATTTCAAGTTGCGCGTCAACTCGCCGCGCAGCGTCTCGTACCTGCGCGGCAGCCTCTACCCAACGAATCAAACGGGGGTATTGGAGTGGAACTTAAAGAACATCATCACCTCGCAAAGCGTCGTGATCGCCTTCCCAGAGTTATCCCTGCGCGAGACACTGACCAAGCTCTACGTCTTCGCGCCGCTCGCCCTCTTGGGCGCACTGCTGTGGGCGCTGCTGTACGGCTGGCGACGCCGCATTCACCTCGAGCCAGCCCGCTTCGCGCTCGCCGCGCTCGCGCTGGCACTGGGTTTGGGCATCTCGAGCGTGCTGATGGGCTACATCCCGACCGGAGTCGCGCTGAGCCTCGGCGCGATCATCGCCGCTGCACTGGGCATCCTCGCGCTCGGCAGGCGTTTTGCACTGCCGATCATCGTCTCGAGCCTCGCACCACTGGCGTTTCTCAGCGGTGGCAACGCGGGGTTATGGCTCACACTCGCCGCGCTGATCTTCGTGCTGAGCCTGCTGCCTGTTGACACGCTCGAGCGGCTGAGACCAGCCCGCAAGCCGTAGCTTTTTCGCCTCTCCCTGCGGGAGAGGCCGCCGCAACGCGGCGGGTGAGGGGGCGAGCGAAGCGAGTTGCCTTTGACCTTCAACGTCAACAGCACTTCGCTGCGCTCAGCTACCCTCTCCCCGACCGTCTCCCGCCGTGCAGGCTGAGGAGTGTACACATCTTGTCCATGGCAAGAAAACCACGTGCCAGACGCATGAGTAAACATTGTCTCACTCGAGTCACCTCAACGCCATCACACGATTTCATTGGTCAATGATGCAGCGGCCGAAGATGAAGTACATTTGTCCCAATCAGCCCGCCAGCGAGAAAAGCAACAAGCAAATCCACGGCTTGAGCGGCGTAAACTCTTTTGATATGTCCTACGTTCACGTTCTGCGCGGCGGGTTGCTGGAGAGTCGTCATCACGTCCACGCTGCCGTCGTGCGCCCCGACGGGTCGCTGCTGGCCAGCACTGGCAACGCCGATTTCACGACTTTTCTACGCTCGAGCGCCAAGCCGTTCCAAGCGCAGGTGCTGATCCCGTTCTTGGAGCGATTTGGACTCGACTCGAGCCACTTGGCAATAGCGATGGCGTCGCACGGCGGCGAAGCGGTGCATACGCGGGTCGTGGCTGAGCTGATGGAACGCGCAGGCGTCGATCCAGCGTGGTTGATTTGCGGGATTCACGCGCCGTTCGATGCGGGAACGCGCAGCGAGTTGCGCTCGAGGGGTGAAAACCCGAGTGTCTTACACAACAATTGCAGCGGTAAGCACAGCGGAATGCTGGCCGCGTGCCTCGCGCTGGGCTTGCCGACGCAGGGCTATGCGACTGTTGAGCATCCGCTGCAAACGCAAATTCTCGAGGTCATACAAGCTATCCTCGAGACTGAGGATGTGGGCGTGGCTGTGGACGGTTGCGGCGTGCCGTGCTACCGCGTGGCGCTCAGGAGCGCTGCGCTCGGTTTCGCGCATCTGGCTGCACCGGACAGCCTGCCCAGTCGTCAAGCGGGACTCGAGATCGCGGGCGATGCGATGCGAGAGCACCCGTACCTGATCGCGGGGCGCGGACGCATCGACACCGCGCTGATGCAAGCCGTGCCAACCGCCATCAGCAAAATCGGCGCGGAAGCACTGATCGGCGTGGGCATCACCACCTCGAGCCACGGGCCGCTCGGGATCGCCTTGAAAATCGAGGATGGCAGCGAACGCGCCCGCGATGTCGCCGCGACCCGCATCCTCGAGCAACTTGGGGTGATCGGTCAGCGCGATCTACTCGAGTACCGCGCCGCATCAATCCTCAACGTCGCTGGCGACGCCGTGGGTACGATCCAGCCCGCTTTTGACCTCATCTGGGCGTGATACCCTGCTTTCACGCAAGTGAACGGTTCAGCAATCTCGGGGGCAGGGTGGACGTTGAAACTCGAGGTTGAGAACTCAAGGAGGAGTATAGCGTGACCGACGTGGCAACGACTGTAGTAGACGCCTTCGCCAAGGCGCGGCGATTCGAGCGGGCCGACGAAGCGCATGCGCTGGGCTTATACCCGTACTTCAAAGCCATTCAGCATCACGGGCGCGGAACCGTCACGGTCGATGGCGAGGAGTTCGTGCTGACGGGCAGCAACGATTACTTGGGCTTGACGCATGACCCGCGCATCAAAGAAGCTGCGAAGGCAGCAATTGACGGCTACGGCACGAGCTGCACCGGCAGCCGCTTCCTGACCGGCACGCTCGATCTCCACGTAACGCTCGAGCACGAATTGGCGCAGTTTTTCAAAAAAGAGAAAACACTGGTGTTTGGCGCGGGCTTTCTGGCTTGCGCGACCAGCGTCGCCGCGCTCGGCGGGCGGCACGACATCATCTACTTCGACCGCGAGAACCACGCGAGTCTGTACGACGGCGCACGCCTGAGTTACGCGAAGCTCGAGAAGTTTGAACACAACGACGCGGCTGACTTGGAAGCCATGCTGATCCGCGACGCGGGCAAACCCGGCGGGCGCTTGGTCTACACCGAGGGCGTCTTCAGCATGAGCGGTCACATCGGCGCTGTGCCGGCCGTCGCCGCCGTCGCTAAAAAGCACGGCGCGAGGGTGATCTGCGACGATGCACACGCCAGCGGCGTGCTTGGGCCGCACGGCGAGGGCGCTCACGTGCATTTCAACATCGAAAACGACGTGGACATCGTGGTCGGCACGTTCTCCAAATCGTTTGCCAGCATCGGCGGTTACATCGCTGGTGACGCCGACATCGTGGATTTCATCAAGCACACGGGACGCCCCTTCATCTTCAACGCCGCGCTGCCCGCCCCGAACGCCGCCGCGACTTTGGAAGCATTGCGGATCATGCGTTCGGAACCCGAGCACCGCGAGATGATGTGGAAAAACGTCAACTTCATGCGCGATAATTTGCTGACCTTAGGCTTTGACCTGATGGGCAGCGACAGCCCGATCATTCCCGTGCTGGTACGCACCGACGACATGGCGATCCGATTCTGGAAAGCGCTCTGGGAGGAAAAAATCTTCACCACGCCCAGCGTCTCTCCTGCCGTGCCCGTCGGCATGAGCATCATCCGCACCAGTTACAACGCCGCGCACACCACGGATCAGCTCGAGCGAACCCTATACGCGTTCGAGAAGGTCGGGCGGGCGCTCGATGTGATCGCGTAAAGCCATGAAATCCACGTTTCCCAGACGAATACCTCGAGCCGCCAAAGCGCGGTTCTTTGAGGTTTCGTCTGGGAGGCTAACTCAACTGGTGAGCGTACCCGTCTTGCAGCGCTCAATTTGCGGAGGCGGTTGAGGGTTCGAGTCCCTCGCCTCCTACCAAAGTTGTTCTAGAAGCCTCGAGTATTACGTCAATCAACCACGTCTACTGCCTCGAGTCGCTTCGTCCAACTCAAGGGTTTTGCTCGAGTCTAATTTTTTAATCCCCTAAATTTGCGTTCTGAACGGTGTTTTCAAGCGCGGCCATCAATTACGATCAATCAGTTACTGCCAGCGCATCCAAAGACACTCTTGTCTGTGTGACCGCTTTTCTTTCATTAGCGATGGGGATTTTTGGGGATGACTATTTCTTTTATTTCCATCGGCTTCTTCGGTGCAGTTAAAGAAAACTGTATCCCCAAACTAATTGATGCAATTATAAAAATTACAAAGGTAATAGGCTTTATGGAACCTCCTCTCAGAAAACTGATAATTCCTGCAACTGCAACTATGATTCCTAGGGCAATTAGGATATATCCAGATGTTTGTTGTGAGGTCGGGATATTCATTGGCATAAGATATCACGTGGCAGTAACCCATCGCTTGCATCTCGAGATTTCGAGATCCCAGCAAGACAGCGAGGGTTTGAACATGTACAGAACGATACTTTCTCAGCTCAATCTTGAGATCCATCATCTTGCACAAAGCTCACAAAATGATTGAAGCCGCCTCGAGCTGTGCCCGGGACAAACACCCGTCCAATACGTTCATCGCAGAGCCTTCTCAACCTCGCTTCAGCCTCGAGTCGCGTCGTCCAACTCAAGGTTTTTGCTCGAGTTAAAATGACGACCCATGAACTATTTCATCACCGGCGCGAGTCGCGGGCTGGGCGACGCACTGGCACGCGGTCTGCCGAGCGCGGGCGACAGCGTTTATCTGGTCTCGAGAACCAAACCCGCGAGTCTCGAGTTGCAGGATGGCGTCACGCGGCACTGGCTCGAGGCTGACCTGAGCCGCGAGGACGCCAGTGAACGCATCGCAGGTGGACTAACGGCGGACGTGATCGACGTGCTGATTCACAACGCGGGCATCTGGGAGCGCGGTTCCTTCTCGAGCCAGTACGATTTCGCAGCCGTCACCGACGCCGAAACCCGCGAGGTTCTGCGCGTCAATTTGGAGAGCGTCATCACACTCACTCGAGCCTTGCTGCCGCGTTTGGAGCAAAGCCTCAACCCGAAGCTGATCCTGATCGGCAGCGTCAACGGGCTGAGCAATTCTGGGATGCCAGAAGTCGCGTACAACGCCAGCAAATGGGGATTGCGCGGCGTGGCTCACGGCTTGCGCGAGCACCTGCGCCCCAAGCGCATCGGTGTGACGATCATCAACCCCGGCAGCATCGCCACCAGCGAGGACGACTCGAGGCTCGATTTGATCCCGCCCAGCGATCTGGTTGCCATCATTGCGTGCGTCGTAAAGCTTTCACGGCGCAGCAACATCAAAGAGATTGACCTGCCCGCGATGATGGACGACATGGTTTGACAGCCGTCCCTCGAGCCGCGCAGCTTTTCACACCCTCGAGACTATGATGAACCGCATGGAATCGCTCGGGCTGACGCATACAGCGTTACGAAGCCAAGCTCGAGGGACGCTCCGTCGCCTTCCTCGAGTACCGCGATGCCTCGAGCGCAAGGTCATTGACGCACACCGAGGTCAACCCAGATCTCGAGGGGCAGGGCATCGGCAGTCAGCTCGTCAAATTCGCGCTCGAGGAGATCAAAAGCAGCGGCTCGAGGCTCGAGCCGCTTTGTTCGTTCGTCGCGGCATACGTGCAGCGTCACCGCGAGTACGCGGAGCTGGTCGCGCCCGCGCACCGAGCGCTGTACAGGTTGTGACGCTCGAGACATGAAAAAGGGGCGGCGTTCACACGCCGCCCCTCGAGCCAGATTGGCGTCAGATATTGAAGCCGAACATCCGCATCTGCCGCTTGCCGTCTTCACTCATCTTGCCCGGAATCCACGGTGGCGTCCACACGAAATCCACGTTGACCGCCTTCGTCCCCTCGAGCCGCATCAATGCGAGTTCCACGTCAGCGCGGATCATGTCCTGCACGGGGCAACCGACACTCGTCAGCGTCATTTCCACGTCGATCACGCCGTCCTCGCTCACGTCGACTTTGTAGACCAAACCCAAGTCCACGATGTTGACGGGAATCTCGGGGTCTTTGACGACCTTCATAGCCTCGAGTGCCTGCTCAGGCGTGGGAATGCCAGACGTGGCAATCACGGGCAGGCTCGAGGGGCTAATCGCGGTTTCTTCACTCATGGCTCGCTCCAGTTTCTACAGGCAGCCCAGCGGCCGCCCACGCGTTGATCCCACCCTCGAGATTGGTGACGGTGTAGCCCTGCGATTCAGCGTACTCGGCTGCTCTGGCGCTGCGAACACCGCCCGCGCAGATCAGCACGATTTCCTTGTCTTTGGGCAACTCCGTCACTCGAGCCGCGAATTCAGAAAGTGGAATCAGCGTGGCAAAGGCGACTCGAGCCGCATCGAATTCGTCGCGCTCGCGCACGTCCACCAGCACCGCGCCGTGTTGCAGGCGCGTCTGGGCTTCTTCAGGGGTGATTCGATCAAACACCCGTGCATCTTAGCGCCTTATGGTTGAAACGTTTGTACCCCGTCAGACCTCGAGCCGATGAATGCACGCTCGAGGCAGTCTCAATACACGGTTTGTCGTAGGGGCGAACCTTGTGTTCACCCTCCTCAGCCATTACATCGTCCAGCACAACAGATTTTGACTCGAGCCTTAAATCTCCGCGCTCGAGTGCTGCTTCAAATTGCGGCTGCGAAGCCCGAGCAGCAGCACGCCCGCGATGCAAACCACGCGCAGAATCCACAACGCGAGGTCTGACTCGAGGAGTGGCAAGACTTGACGCACCAGCTTGTCCTCGTGCATCAGGTCAGCCGCGACCCACGCGATCAGTCCAGCGCCGAGCCAGACCAGCCACGGGAAGCGTTTGAAAACGCCGCTGACGAACGACGCGCCGATCATCAGCAGTGGAATCGACAGCGCCAACCCGATCACCAGCAGCAGAATATTGCCGTCGGCTGCCCCCGCGACCGCCAAGGCGTTGTCGAGGCTCATCACCGCGTCGGCGATGATGATCGTGCGAATCGCATCCGCGAACCCCGCTGGGATTTCGGACGGCTCGTCCACGTCCTCTTCGGTTTGCGCCATCAGCTTCCAACCGATCCAGAGCAATGTCGCGCCGCCCGCGAAGCGCAGCAGCGGCACAGCCAGTAAGAACGTGCTGATAACCGTGAACAGCACGCGCAGCACAATCGCACCCGCCGTACCGACCAGAATGGCGCGGCGGCGCAACGCCAACGGCAAGTTGGCGACCGCCAAGCCGATCACCACCGCGTTATCGCCAGACAGCACGATGTCGGACACGACAATCTGCAACAAGCCACTGACGTTAAAACCTTCGGTCACATCCTCGAGTCTACCCGCTCGAGGGGAAAGGGGTGTCTCGAGGTGAGTCTTTAAAACCTGAGGCTCGAGGGTTTGGTGGTCGGCGGCGCGTTGCACTACGAAAATTCGTGTTGTACTCGAGGTTGCAATTAAGCTTAGGCTCAAAGTTGGATCAGCGATGCTGCCTGCGCCGTCGGATCGCAGCGGCAATCAGTCCAATCACCAGCGGCGGACACCAACCGACCCACAAGTGAAATGTCCGCGCAAAACCGCTCGAGTCAACATCAAAACTTCTGATTTCATAGACGATCATTCCAAACGCCCAGTACAGTGCAGCCGCAGCCGACGCTTCGAGAAAGCCGCCTCGCCAGCCAAGCCAACTTGGAACGAGGAGTGCGAATAGCACCGTGAGCATATTGGTGACGCGAGCCTGATCCTCTGGCATTCAATCGACGTTGGTGAACTCGCGCCCCTCGAGCTTGACCTTCTTGACGACCCGCTCGTCGGAATCCCTTGTCTCGTCGGTGTACGCCAGCAAGTCAACGTATTTTGCCAGCGGCGTGTTGATGACTTTTTTTGCCAGCGTGTCCTCGACTTGAAACAGCCCCGCGCTGTTAATCATCATCACGCGAATCTCGACCGGCTTGTCCGCGCCCCTTGCGATGGTCACGCGCTCGACCGCTAATGCGCTGATGCTGTGAATATCCACGCTGCCGAGCGCATACGCTTTGCGCCCGCGCCCCTTGGTGATGTCCGTGCCGTCGGCGACGGCCGTGATGCCCGCCTCGAGCGTCAGCGGCAGCGGGTTCAGGTCGTGGCAGTTGATGCTGTGCAGGATGAACGCCCTGATCTTCGTGCGCTTGGAGATGTCGGGGTAAACCGCGCCCAGTACGCGATCTAAGATCGGCAATGCCAGCGCGACGCCGTGCGCTTCGTGACCGGCGCGGTGAACCTGATTGCCGATGTCGTGCAGCATCGTCCCGAGAATCACGACCGCGTACATATCGTCGATCTCGCCCGAGCCAGATTCGACCACATCGCCGCGCACACCTGATTCGAGCAGCAGCTCGAGGATCGCAAGACTAGCCGCAGCCGTGACCCACGCGTGGACGCGCCCATGATCGTTGTAGCCAAGCTTCCTGACCGTAATGAAATTGGCCATGTCCCAATTGGCGAGCGCCTCTTGGTCGTGGCTGAGCAGGTCATAACACTGCAAGGCTCGAGGGAATTTCTCCAAGTCACCGCGAATCGCACGGTCAGCTTCTTGAATCAATTTCGCCCTCGGTGCGCCGGACGGGCCGCCCGTGTTGCTGCCCGGCGTGGTGTACGCCGCGACAGGCATCGGCGTGGGCGGCGCGGCCAGCTTGCCGTGTTCGCCGCTGCGCTCCAAGTGCATCACACCCGATTGCACGCCAGAATCGGCGGGCGCGACCTCGAGCGTCAAACGGGCATCTTTCTTCATTTCAGGCATGAGTGGTTTGCACCTCGAGTCAACACTTGGATCACTGAGTGGTGTTCGAGCATTCTACGCTCTCGAGCGAACTTGGGTTTTGGAATCCAAGATTCTGACACGGTTTAACCCTTTGCTTGCACCGCAATTCGAAACGGCGCGATTTCAAAACTTTGCCAGACGCCACCCGTTGCGTAAACATCGCGCTCGAGTATGGAGCGCACAGTCTCGAGCGTCGGCGCTTCGATCAACATGACCGAACCGATCATCTCACCCGCATCGTTCAGCATCGCCCCGCCGAGCTGCACCGTGCCAGCCTCAACGAGCGGCGCGATCCCCTCGAGATGCTGCGCCCTGACCGCCAAGCGTCTGGCGGGCGCGAGTTCGTCCGTGCCGTCCCGTGCGATGGCGATGAACAGCATCTATTCTCCCTTGAACTCGGGTTTGCGCTTGGCGAGGAACGCCGCGACGCCCTCTTTCATGTCGGCGGTCGTGGCGACCATGCCGAACAGATCCGCTTCGATCTCGAGACCGTCGTTGAGCGTGCCGACCATGCCGCGCCGCACGGCTTCCTTGGCTAAGCCAATGGCGACCGGGCCGTTTTTGATGATGCTGTGCGCCAATGTCAAAGACTCTTGCAATGCGTCGTCCACCACGCGATTGACGATGCCCATTTGCAATGCCTCGTCCGCGCCGACGTGCCGCCCGGTCAGGATCAGCTCCAAAGCGCGACCCTCTCCGATCAGGCGCGGCAGGCGCTGCGTGCCGCCGAAACCGGGGATTAAGCCCAGCCCAACCTCGGGCAGTCCAAGCTTGGCAGTTTTCGCCATCACGCGCAGGTCGCAGGCCAGCGCCAGCTCCAAACCGCCACCCAAAGCGAAGCCGTTGATCGCAGCAATCGTCGGTACGGGCATCGCGGAGACGCTGCTCATGATGTCCTGCCCGTTCAGCGCGACCTCGCGCCCTTCAAAAGCGCTACCTATGTTGTTGAACTCCGCGATGTCCGCGCCCGCCACGAACGCGCGGTCGCCCTCGCCAGTGATGATGAGCGCTTGCACCTCGGGCGGCTCGAGCGACATCTCCAGCGCCAATGCGAGTTCTTGCAGCAGTTCGTTGTTCAGCGCGTTCATGGCTTTCGGGCGGCTGATGGTGATGATGGCCACTTCGTTTTCAAAATCCAGCGTCAAGTGCTTGAAGTCGGTATCCATGCGGGCAGTCTAGCAGGGGCTGGGATGAGTCTCGAGGTGTGGCAGAATCGGGGCATGGTCGACCGTTCTCAAACGCTGATTGTGCAGATGCCAAGCGGTCGAGCTGTGCTGGGCGACTCGCAATTGCTGCGCGGGTACTGCCTACTGATCGCTGAACCAACGTTTTTCAGCCTCAACGACTTGCCGCTCGAGGGGCAAATGGTTTTCCTGCGCGACATGGCGCTGCTGGGGCGAGCGGTGCAGGACGTGACGGGTTGCGCTCGAGTCAATTACAGCGTGTACGGCAACACCGATCCGTTCTTGCACGCGCACGTCTTCGCACGATACACAAGTGAAGATGCCGCTAAAGCCAAGATGCCCGTGTGGTTCTCGTACACGCCAGCCGAGCGCGACGCCGCGCCATTCACGCTCGAGGATCATGATGCACTGCGGCTCGAGTTGAACGCGCGTCTGCTCGAGCTGCTGAGTCTCGAGGGCGACAAGCGGTTTTCGTAACAGCACGCCTCGCTCGAATCGTAAAGCTGTGCAGTTGCGCTATCGTATCTTCATGCCAGTCAAACGCTCAAAGCTGAAACCAGCAATTACGATTCCACACAATGAACTTTGGTTGCACCAAGAACCAACCAAGAGCCGTTTGGATGCGGCACTCAAGG
This sequence comes from Deinococcales bacterium, assembly GCA_025359505.1. Taxonomy (GTDB): domain Bacteria; phylum Deinococcota; class Deinococci; order Deinococcales; family JAAFIG01; genus JANYHH01. The sequence continues at coordinate 6,346 of JANYHH010000110.1, read as the reverse complement.
AAACCGCGCTGCGTTACGCCGACGGCAAGATGCCAGCACCGACCGATCTGGATGAACTCGAGGCGAAGCTGATGGCAAATATTGAAGCTCGGGATCATAATATTGCCACTAGAACTGTAAGCGTCATGCTACCCTCGAGCGGTGAAGAAAATCCTTGCGTCTGCACTAGCCCTCGCACTTCTCGCCGCTTGCGCTCCGACAACAGCGCAACCCGCCGCTAGTGCGTCAGCTCAGCAGGTGAGCAGTAAACCTTTTGTACTGGGCTTTCTGATTTTACGTAATTCGCAAACCAGCCGAGTCTCAAGCGTTGGCTTAACCGCAGCAGTCGCAAACAGCTTGCAAAGCAATGGGTACAGGTTTCGCACGCAGACAGGCACTAATTTCACACCATCGGATTGCGGGCAGTCGCGGATCACTTTGTACTCGTCGCAAGATATGCACGACGCGGCTAAGCGCGACAATGCTGCTCGAGTTTTGCTGGTCACGGCTCGCATCGAATCTAACGCGAACCCTAAAGTCACGGTCTGTGCCGCTTTCGTGAACGCGGCAAGTCGTGATGCTGCCATGGTGACCTCAAGCGCAAATGAAAGTGCTGATGCCGCGAATTTCGCCAGTGTCGAGGATGCCGTGCAGTCCCTAACAGCTCGAGTCATGATCGCTACGATCACTGCTGAAGAAGCCCGCTAACCCCTCACTCTCAAAAGCGTGTTGACCACACAAACCATGAACCTCTGTAGAAACCGAAGTTGAGAGCGAAAGGATTTTCACCGTGCGAGTCACGCAAAAATGCCGCGCCACCGTCTAGCGACGCGGGCAAAGAATCGTCTTCCTCGAGCTGCACACCGACCACGACGGCGCGTACTAAACCAATTGCTCGAGCGCGAGCGATTCCGCGAATCTCGAGGTCACGCCGTCGCGCATGAGTTTAAAAGACAGCCCGTCGCAGAGCGCGATGAACGAGGCTTTGATGCTGTTGACGCCCGCACCGACCGTCGTCCATTGCTCCCTGCCATCGCCGAACGTAATCAGCACGCGCACTCGAGCCGCCGTGCCCATTGACCCTTCCAGCACACGCATTTTGTAATCCAGCAACTCGACTTCTTTGAGCGTCGGGTAGTGCCGCTCGAGCGCGATTCGCAAGGCTTTATCCAGCGCGTTGACCGGCCCGTCGCCGAGCGCCGCCGCGTGTTCGCGGCTGTCACCGACCCAGACTTGCACGCTGGCTTCGGCTTCAGTGTCGAACTCCGCAAAGCTGTCAATCTGCGCCCTGAAAACGCTGACTTTGAAGAACTCCGGCTCACCTCGAGCCTGACGCAGCAGCGTCATCACGCTGGCGTCCGCGCCCTCGAAGGTGAAACCCTCGTCCTCGAGTTCCTTGAGTTTGGCGACGGCCTGCCCGACTGCCGGGTCTTTGCCGCTCAGCGTCAAGCCGTACTGTGAGGCGGTGGCGACCAGATTGCTGCGCCCGGACAAGTCCGACATCAGCACGCGGCGCGTGTTGCCTGCGCTTTCCGGCGGCATGTGCTCGTACAGGCTGGGGTCTTTGCCGACCGCGCTGGCGTGCATCCCGCCCTTGTGCGCGAAGGCGCTCGCGCCGACGAACGGCTGCTCGTTGCGCGGCGTGCGGTTGGCCCTCGCATCCACGAAGCGGCTGAGTTCCGTCAGTCTCGAGGCGTCTGGCACGAGGTCATACCCGAGTTTCAGTTGCGCCAAGCCAATGAACGAAATCAGGTTCATGTTGCCGGTGCGCTCACCGACGCCGTTGATCGTGCCTTGCACGTGCGTCGCGCCAGCTCGCACCGCCGTCAGCGCATTTGAAATCGCCAGCTCGAGGTCGTTGTGCGTGTGAATCCCGACCGCTGCAACGCCCAGCTCGAGGGCGGCACTTGTCCAGCGCGTGACCTCTTCGGGCAGCACATCGCCTAAGGTGTCGCACAGCACGAGGCAATCCGCGCCCTCGCCAGCGGCGGTCTCGAGGACTTGCAAGGCGTAGCGCGGGTTGTGGCGAAAGCCCAGAAACGCGAGTTCGGCGTCGAAGATCACCTCGCGCCCCATGCGTTTGTAGTAGCGCACCGTGTCGCGGATCATCGCTAGGTTTTCCTCGAGCGTCACGCCGAGCGCGTCGGTCGCGTGCTTGTCCCACGTTTTGGCGACCAAGGTGATGACGGGCGTTTCTGCCGCCGTCAACTGCCGCAGGTTCGCGTCGTCCTCACAGTGTTTGACATTGCTCTGGCGCGTGAACGAGAACGCCGCGAGGCGCGAAGTCTCGAGGCGCACAGATTTCATGGCTTCAAAGAAGCGGGCGTCCTTCGGGTTGCTGCCCGGCCAGCCGCCTTCGATGTACGGCATCCCAAAGCCGTCTAATGCCCGCGCAATCGCAATCTTGTCCTCGAGCGACAGGTTGAAACCCTCGCCCTGCGTGCCGTCGCGCAGCGTCGCGTCGTAGATAATCAGCTTGCCACCCGCCCTGTTTGAATCGTTCATGCCTGTCCCTCCTTTCACAGCGCAAATCCTCGAGTTTCAGGCTCGAGTCAGCGGCAGTGATTCTACGCTGACCTCGGTCAGAGCGCGAACGCGAAGCCAAGCTCGAGCAGCGTCGCGCCGCCGATCTCGATGGGTTTCTCTAAGACTTGCACGCCGCCCATGTGCTGGTAAAACCTGCGGGTCGGGTTATCCGCCAGCACCCAGACGATGATGCGATGCTTGCCCTGAGACCGCAGCGCCTCGAGCGCCGCCTGAAAGAGCGTCTTGCCACTGCCCAGCCCGTGCTGCGACTCGAGCAGGTACAGCGCGTAGACCTCGCCGTCATAACCCTCGTCTCGAGTCGCGCCGCACGACGCGAACCCGACGATTTGATCCGCAATTTCCGCCACGAACACCGGGTTGCCAAACTCGAGGGTGCGCCGCCACTGCGCCTCGCGTGACTCGGGGGCCAGGGCGTCTAGAAACGCTGGCGGCATGATGCCCGCATACGTTTCGCGCCACGATTGCACGTGAACTCGAGCGATGCCTTGGATGTCCGCATGGATCGCCGCACGAATGTTCGGAATTGCGTCTCGAGTCATCAATGCACGCTCCTGACTTCGATCAACGGTTCGGCGGCCCGAGGGAAGCTTGTCGCTTAGATCGTCTCGAGCGTACTGCGCGTCAGATCGCTCGAGGCAGCGTTCCCCGTGTTGAGCGTCGTCGCGGGTTCAATCAGCATGATCGCTACCTCGCGCTGCGCGACGGGTTTGTGCTCAGTGCCTTTGGGAACGATCAAAAACTCGCCCGCTTCAAGCCTGATCACTTTGTCTCTGAAGTGCATCTCGAACTCACCGCTCATCACGAAGAACATCTCGTCCTCGTGTTCGTGACTGTGCCAGACGAACTCGCCCTGAAACTTGACGAGCTTCACGGCCGTATCGTTCACCTGCCCGACGACTCGAGGGTTGAAGTAATCCGTGAACAGCTCGAGCTTTTCGGCGACGTTGACTTTGTTCATATCTGCACAGTTTTATACTCGAGCCGCACGGGGGAAATCCCGCCGACCGCCTCGAGCGAAGGCAGTTTCTCTAACGTGTCTTCGCCTTCGCCTTTGAAAACGGTGATTTCCAGCGTCTCCAAATCAAAGGCGCACAGGCAACCCGTCCATTTCGCGCCGAGGTCACAAAAAATGTTCTGCCCAACCCGCGTCGGTGCGCTAATCGGCGTGTGCCCATGCACGCTGCACAGAATCCCCTCCTCGAGCGCGAACGGTCCGTCCTCAGGCCGCGCCCAGACCATGCTGTCTTCCAAGGAGCGGTAGCCTTTGATCGGCGTCGGCGGCGCGGCGTGGACGCACAGCACATCGCCGCCCGCGTGCCCTGTGTGGCGGTACATGAACTGCGTGCGGGCGCAGTAATCCAGCAATTCCGGCGGTAAGCCCCACAGTCCGAACGCGTCCGGCTCACCGCCGGAGTCCCAGCCGCCGTACTCGAGGATCACGGTGTCGCCACCGTTTTGAATCCAGTTTTCCAGTGCGACTTTGGCGTCGAAGCGCCGCAGGTCGTTTTGCTCGCGTTGAAAGCGGTCGTACACCTCGTCGACTTCCATAATCATCGCTTCGTGATTGCCGCGCAGCAGCGTCATGCGTCCGGAGTCTGCCAGTTGACCGAGCAAGCGAATCGTGTCGCGGTTGCGATGCCCGCGATCCACCGCGTCGCCCAGAAAAACGAATTTCGTGTCCTCGGGGACGGCGTTCAACACACCCTCGAGCAGATCAGCGCGGCCGTGCAGGTCAGCGAGCGCCAGAATCACAACGTTGCCTCTTGAACCTCGAGTGCGGTTTGGATCATGGAGCGCAGTGTAACAGGGGCGTCATCTCGAGGGTGGGCAAAAGCGCAGCTCGAGCCTTCCGCCTAGCTTTTACTTTCCCCCTTGCCCTTGGCCTGTTTCTCCCTCACCACCACTTGCGCCACTTGAAGTACGCGGCGAACAGTGCGCCAGCCGTGATGAAACTCCCCCAGGCCAGCGCGTAACCCCACGGCTGCTCGAGTTCCGGCATGACTTTGAAGTTCATGCCCCACACGCCTGCTAGGAAGGTCAGCGGTAAAAAAATCGTGCTGACGGTCGTCAGTGTTTTCATCACCTCGTTCATGCGGTTGCTCTGCACGCTCAGGTGGACGTCCAGTAAACTGCCGAGCGTATCGCGGGCGCTGTCCAAACCGTCGTAAATGCGGGTCAGGTGATCGCTCACGTCGCGCAGATACATCGCACTGGCATTGTTGATGCCATTGGCGTGCCGCGAGAACTGCGCGACGCTCTCCCGCGCACCGCTGGCTAATCTGCGGGCGTGAATCATCACGTGTTTCAGCGCGAAAACATCGGCCAGAAACTCGCTCGAGCGCACGGTCAGCGGCGAGAACGCCCGTTCCTCGAGTTCATCGGTGTTGGATTCCAGCTCATCCAGAAACGTGAAGAAGGTATCCGTGCCACGATCGAGCACGGCGTACAGCACGTCAATCGCGGTCACATTTCCAGCGCGGTGATCGATTTCCTTCCAGACGCTTTCCAAATACGTCACGGGTTCGTTGCGAAACGTCAGCACCGTTTCAAGTTCTGGATACCAGAAAACGCTGATGCGCTCGGTGCGATCCGTCAGATCCTCGGGTTCGGCCAGCGTGCGAAACACCAAGAACAGATGCTCGGGGTAAACCTCGAAGCGGCTCCACTGGCCAGTCTCCAGCGCGTCCTCCAAAGCGAGGTGATTGAGTTTCAGGTACTTTTGTAGCTCCTCGAGATCACTCGGCGATGGGTTTTCGACATCGACCCAGATGCGGTTGCTGCGTGTCAGCGCCATATCACTGCACTGCTCCAAGCACTTGACGCGAATCCCCGCGTTGACCGCGAGAAACGGGTGTTTGCTGATCGCTGGGGTCACGGAGTTGAGTTTACAGATTTGCTAGGCTGCGTGCCATGTCCACAACCTTTCGCAATGATCTCGAGCCGATTGTCAATGGTTTCTCTGGGAAAATTGGCTTCAAAGCGGTGCGGCTGAGTGACGGCTTGACCATTGAGCATGACGCCAGCACCGTCTTCCCAGCCGCCAGCGTGATGAAAGTCTGGTTGATGATCGTCGCCTTGCAACAAGTCCAAGCGGGGCAGCTCGAGTTGCACGGGCGCATTCCATTGCCCAGCGACGAGCGCGTCGGCGGCAGCGGCGTATTGATGCGCGTGGAGGGTGGCGCGGGTCTGACGCTGCTGGATTACTTGAACCTAATGATCGTCGTATCCGACAACACCGCCACCAACATCGTGCTCGAGACCATCGGCGGGCGCGATGTGGTGAACGCAGAGCTGCAAGTGTGGGGCGCGAGTCACACAACCGTCGTCGGCAAGCTGATGCTACCGTTTGAGAGGAAGAACGAGGATCAGAAAGTCGGTAAACTCGCCGAGATCACGCCCGCCGAGTGCGTACTGATCCTCGAGCAGTTGCACGCGGGCAAGTTGCTGAACAGCGACCTGACCGCGCTGGCGCTCGAGATCATGGGAGCGCAGCAGTACACGGAAATTATCGGACGCTACTTGCCAGACGGTCTGGCGACCGCCACGAAAAGCGGGCAGATCACTGGCGTCAGAAGCGACATCGGGTACGTCTGGGGCGACAAGCCGCACATTGTTGCGCTGTGCAGCAAGGATTGCAGCGACATCCGTTTTCACATTGACAACGAAGCGGTGCTGGCGCTGGCAAAGGTTTCAAAACTGATCTTCGACGCGATGCAAAGCTGAGGCTCGAGGGACTGGCTCGAGTCACCCCTGCGAAGTCGGGGGCGTGCGACGCTCGAGCGCGTACTCGCGTCGCACGACCCTCTCCCCCAACCCCTCT
>JANYHH010000060.1 GCA_025359505.1 Deinococcales bacterium | reverse complement strand
TGCATGAACGCTCATGCAGTCTCGAGCGCTCAGGTTGGATTATTTGGCGGCGGCGAAGGCGGCACCGAGGTCCGCGTTGGTGTACGCCCGTCCGCCGATGCCCCACAGGCCGTCAACGGTGAAGACCATGTTGACAAAGATTCGTTCTTTCGGGTGCTTCCCGCCCGTCGCCCGGTGGATGATTTCGGTCACATCTGCGGTGAAACTTTGTTTGGATTCGGGAGTCTCGAAGGCGAAGCTTGGCAATTTTAATTCGACAATCACGATGTCGTTTGGTTTGCCGCCAGCGAAGGATCGCCCTTTGGGAATGCTGCTGACCTCCCCGATCACGATGGGTGTCAGAAAGCTGTTGCCGAGCCCTTGGTGATGCGTCAGGAACGAATCGGTGATGGCGGCAAAGATTTGTTTTTCTGTTTCGGCGTTGAATATGCCTTCGGTGGCGATAAGGTTGATTGGCATGGTGCTCCTTGACTTGAGCCCGGCATGAAAGTGGAGTAAAAACGAAAAGTAGAGGTAGGCACAAGGACATCGTCACCTACGCCTTATTCCTCACTCCTCGAGACCGACATCGGCATTCGGATCGCGCAGCGGTCGCAAATCTCCGCCCGCCACGTCCGGCGAGATACTGAAATCGTAGCGCCCCAACATGTTGATGTGTCGCCACTTCAACGGCGATAACCGAGCGACATCCTCCGGCAGCACGTCATCACCCATCGCCTCGAGCAACGCCAGACTCGCCCCCATGTACAGCGTGTTCCACAACACGATGGTGTTGACGACGAACCCGAGCGCACCGAGCTGATTCTCCATCCCCGCCTTGTAGTGCTTCCTGACCTCACCCTTGCCGCCATGCGCGGTCGCTCGAGAAAGGTCGTTTCTGGTCTCGCCCGCGTTGAGTGCCGCGAGAATCCGTCGTCGGTAACTCGGATCGTCGAGGTACTCGAGCAGAAACAGCGTTTTGGCGATCCGCCCGATCTCCTGCACAGCGCGACCCAAACCGCCCAGTTCGCCATCTCGAGACAGCACCCGCATCGCATCGAGCGCCCTGAGCTTGCCGAGTTTTAGAGAAGCGATCAGCCGCAAGACATCCTCCCAGTGCTGCGCGATCAGTGCTGTGTTGATGCGATGTCGCGCCACATCGTTGAGATCGCCGTACTTGGCTTCGGTGTCGATGCGCCAGTAGCGGGCACTGCCCGCATCCGCGAGGCGCGGACTGAAGCGGTAGCCGAGCAGGAAAAACAGTCCGAAGACCACGTCGCTGTACGCCGCTGTGTCGGTCATGATCTCGACGGGTTGCAGATTGGTGGGTTGCTCGAGCAGCCCGGCGAGGATCACCAGCGAGTCACGCAGCGTACCGTGAACGACCTGACCGTGCAGCATCGTGTGCTGGTCGCTGACGAGGGTGTAGTAGGTGATGCCGCGCTGAGCGCCAAAGTACTTGCGGTTGAAGCCTGAATCGATGGAGCGCACCGGGACTTTGAAGCGCAATCCATCGGCGGACGCGACCGCACCGCCGCCCCAACGCTGGGCGAGCGCGAGCGTCGACTGGTACTCGACGAGCTTGACGTTCGCCGCTGTGATCGTCGCGGCCGTCACGAGGCTGCGCTTGACGCGGTCGAGCCTCGAGAGCGTCAGGGCGCGATGCTGCTCCTGAGCGACGGCTTTCAAACCGATGTTGCAGGCTTCGGCGACCAGCACGGCGATCACGCTTATTTCAATCTCAGGGGCGTAAGCGTGCGAATCGGCAGCTTCTATCAATTCCGCGGCGAAGCCCGTGCGGGCGTTGATCTCAAGCAGCAACTCGGTCAGGTCAATCTCGGGCAGTCGCGCTTCGATACTGACGTTTAGCGCCACGAGGCTCGGTGAGACTGGCAGCGCCTCGAGCGGCGTGATCGTCAGGCTGATCGCGTCACCGTCGCGCTTGAGGTTTACTGAAGAGTTCGACTCGAGGTTCGCGGCGACGTTTTTGTATGCTGCGTTCAAAACTTGAGACCAGCGATTGATCATCACCTCGGGCTTGGCACTGAGATCGAGTGACGAGAGCAGTTCTGTTTTCACCTTCGCCCAGTCCTCGCCCGCGATCAGTTGCGCTCGAGGATCGCCGTGGCGATGCGAGCGACTCACGAAGACATCGCGGCGCTTCAGCGCGGCGTGCAACTGATGGGCGACGCAGACGACGTACTGTGGTCGCTTGAAACCAGTGATGTCACTGTCCGGGAAGATCATCCGCGTCCAGCTCTGGGGCACGAACGCCTTCGGCGGGTCACCCCAACTCGAGCGGGCAGTCCCCGACGTGCGCTGCACGAACGCCATTGCCTCGAGCAGGTGCTTCGCCCCGGGCCCGCCCTCGAAACGCAGCGCTGATAGCAAGGGTACGATGAACAGCGCGACCGAGCGGTGCGCGTTCTCCCAGACCTCCGCCTCCTCGCTGCCAGCGGGACTGGCGAGGTTCGTGACCTGCGTGATCGCCTCGAATAACCTAGTTTCACCGAGCCGCTCGAGGATCGTCGTCCGCACCTGCGCTGCCGGAATACTCGAGTCGAGGATTATGCGTGCGACATCGCGCAGCGTCAGGGCAGCGGCGTCAAGGTCTTTGAGTGAGCGCAGGCGCTCGACTTGGCGGCGTTTGCGACCGCGCACGTCGAGTTCATCCATCACCCGAGCGAAAATCGTCAGCACGTCATCGCTCGCGCTACGCTCGAGGTGTTGCAGCAGGGCGAGCAGCGTCGCCCGGCGGCGGGGTCGGGCGTGCTTCTCGAGATCAGCCGCCCGCACGACGAGCGCGAAGCGCACCATCGGCGCGAGGCGGTTGTCCGCCACATCGTCGAGTTTGATGTTGCTGACGCCGACCTCGCGGATCGACTCGAGACGCTTCAGGGCAGCCGCGAGCGTGACGGTCGTCGCGTCGATGGGCGCGGAGCGCAAGCGCTCGAGTCCCGTGCGGGTCTCACCGCGCTCCCGAGCCAGCAACGCATCAAGCTTTGAAGCTTGGCGTTTCGAGAGCCGCTGCGCCAGATCGGTGTATAGCCGGACGTTGGCTCGTTCGCGCACGCGGGCGATCAGCCGCGAGATCGTCGTCGCGCCCGGCAGCACGACGCGGTGATCGACCAGATCACGCGTGACGAGATCGAACAGCAACTCGGTGGTTTCGTTGGAGATCAGCAGTTTGGTGAACAATCGCCGGATCACGCGCAGTACGGCTGCGCCCTCGAAGCGGCGGTAATCCAGATGCGCGAGGATCAGCGCTTGATGCTCGAGTCGCGTTTTCAGTGACGCGGCGTAGCGCTCGAGGCCCACGTCTTGCACACTGAGTTGCGCGGCGAGGTACGCAAGGACGCCGTGTGGAATACCAGTGAAGTCGGTGCTGAACGTGCTGAGGAATCTCAGCGTGCCGAGTTGCAGTGCTAAGCCGAGTTTCGTGTGCGGGTGGCGGCAGGTTGCGATCAGCTCGAGATCGCGCGGTTCGAGTGTGAAGTACGCCTCGAGTTGCCCTGGGCTGGGATCATCGGTGAATAGTACGAACGTATTGGCTTCGGTTAGTTCACGTTCCTGTTCCATCTGGGGGTTCTTTCTAACCTGCGTAAATGGAGTGTTAACGAATAGTTGTGACGCCAGCGTTCTCTCCGTTCTTGTGTGGAGTAACTTAGTGCAATTGCCGCAATTGCACTAAGTTTTGTATTCCATGTACTCCCCGCTCACTTCAAGGTTTAACTGTCATCATTCGAGCACTGCGAGCCCGAGTCCCGCGAGACGCACGAATTTCTTCAAAGCTCCGATCTGATGCCCGGAACTAAAGATTCAGTCTGTTTGAAATTGCGCTCCTTGGAGCGCCTCGAGCGTCTAAAGGGATCAATTGATCTGGATATCGTCAATGTATCCTCGGAATTGACCGGTGTTCAGTGCTTGATCATACGCGATCAGGATGCGGTCAATGGTTTTTCCAGCGGCGACATAACCGATGACCGATTGCACTCCGTTCCAGGCGTTCAGGGTGCGGTTGGCGGCGCATTGAGCGCCGGGGTGTAAGGTGACGCCGTTCTGGTCACTGGCGTTGAGGTTGCGAAGCGAAGACCCATCGGTGAAATACAGATCTACCGCGACGCACTTGCCGTTGGTTTGTTGGGGGTAGATCCAGTAGGACAGCACCATACTGCCAGAGACCGCGATGTTGACATCAAAAACCTTCATGTACGAATACGACGAATTGGAGCTGTTGTCCAGCCCGGAATACATTAGGGCGGCGCTGCCGGTGTGCGCGACTTCGTTAAACCGAATGCCGGTTTCCATTCCTGTGAGACCACAGCAGTATCCCACTACGTTACTGACGTTACCTCCTGCCGTGTCTACGATGTCTGTCCATGTGGGTTGAGGATCGGTGGCTTCAAGGCCGGAAGAGAACGAGGCGGAGTTGCCGTTGCCCGCGTAGAGTTCAAGCTCGGCGAACTGCATGCGGTACTGGTTATTGTCGAAAGGATTGGGCCGCAAGCGAGTGCCTCGAACGCGCACGTACCGCGCCTGCGTGCTTGGGAAAACGAAGCTCTGCACATTGTTGCCGGGTTGCCCAAAACCCGTTCGGGTCACGGCAACTGTCCAGTTCGAGGCGTCCTGAGAAGTTTCAACCGTCAAATCAATCGGAAAACCCTGTCCAATGTTGTTGGCGTCGGTGCGCGGGTAGAGGTCAATCTGTCCCACGGACTTCACCGTTCCGAGATCGAGTTGCAGCGATTCGCTGTGATCCACCGTCGTGTTGGCATCGCTTGACCAACCGTAGCTTGCAGGCGACGAGGCGTTCTGACCGTCGTTGACTCTGGCCAGTCCCCAGCCCGAAAACTCGGCGGAGCTGCTGGCAGAAAGCGCGGCTCCCACAGCCAAGTTGCTCGAGGTGCTCGGGCGTGTTCCGTCGTCAATCGAAGTGTAAATCGCGACGCCTCGAGCGGGCAGGGTGTCGGTCAAGCTGGTGCTGACTGCGGGGAATTCCTTCGAGGCTCCAATGATGGTGTCGAGCTGTGGCGCATTGCTTGGGTCATAGAGGTGTCGCCACAGGGTTTTGCCCAGGGCACTGGCGAAACTCAGGTTGATGTCGGCGGGTGCGCCGTTAGAGTTGATCACCATCACGCTGACATTGCCATCCGGCAATTGCACCGCGCTGATGCGAACCCCGTTGATACTCTTGCTGGTGTTGACAATTTTCGTGCCTGCGCCCCCTAGAAAGCGACTCATCATTGCGAAACTTTGCCAAGATGGACGCACAGCAGTGCTGGTAGGGAGCCACGGCATAGTACCCCATTCATGCAAACCGTTCGTGAAGGAATCGCTGTTGGTTTCGTTGTCTAACGGTGCAACGTAGTACTGATCTTGATAAAGCCAGATCAGACTGGTTTGACCACCTGCATTCAAAACCGCAGCGTTGATTTCTGCCAAATACGTGCCATAATCTGCGGTATTTCGGTAAGCTTGGTCTTGCTTACCGTATTCGTCAAACCAAAACGGTTTTCCGGTCGAGGACATCGCATTTAAGCCATTGTTCACCGCAGTCGACCAACCGTCATAACCTGCCATGCTATAAGTGTGAAAGGAGTAAATATCAAGATAAGCGTTGATGTTGGTGACAGATTCCTGCACGGCAGCAATTCCCGCTGAGTTCTCGATATCCGTGTTGTTGGGTCCAACCAATTTAACAAGGCTGCGACGGCCATCGCTGACCAGACGATTATGGAGTTGCTGAACAACGTGCCAGTAGTAGTTTTTTTGAGTAAAACCGTTTGGGACATTACCGCAACCGCAATAGGTCGAAGGTTCAGTAAACAACACCGCGTATTTGATGTTATTGAACCCTTTGACATTGATAAGTTGATGCAGCGAGTCACTGGCCCACTTGGTGTAAACATTGACATCTGTAGGTACTTGTGGTGTACAGCTTGTAGGTTTCCTGCTCGAGCAGGTACTTTCGGTAAACCACCAGCCCAAGTTCAGTGCAACTTGAACGTTGCGGTCTTTCATCGCCTGGAGCCACTGGTAAAAAGCCGTCATCTTGGTGGAATTCCAGTCGTAAGCCCCACCCCAAGTCGGCATGGCCCAGTCACTGCCGTACCAGGTGCGGGAGATGTTGAGTTTCGCTCGACTCACGCGGTCGAACTCGATGGTGCGCAGTGCGTCGGTCATGCCTTTGGCGTTCGACTCGGGCATGTAACTAAAGCCGTGGTACACCGCGCCTAAGCCTAAAAAATTATTTTGAATGACCGAACCGAAATTGACGTTGAGTGAGGTGAGCGCTTGGGTTCTCAAGATCTGCTGCTCTGCCTGGGGGGTCACAGAGGTACACGCCACTAAAGTGGCGATCACGATGATTCCAATTCTGGCTGCAAGCTTCATCAACATAAACGTTGTCCTTTCCTGAGCAACACGAAGGTGCATTAGGTTTGACGGCTTTTGTTCAGGACTCTGGCTGCGTGCTAATCACCTCCTTTAGATGAAAAAACTAAAACCTTAAAGCCGTGAACTCGCTGCAACTCGAGGATCGAATTGCGCTGTGTCGCGCAGGGGTGCGTTCAGAGGTTGAAGGTTGCAAAGGTGACTGGCGAAAGCTGTACAAATTTTGCTACTCGAGCGGGATCAAAGTTCGCTCGAGCTTCGACTCGAGACTTTCGCTTGCTCACTGACCGTCGATGCCCGCACGACGAGCTGCGTTTCAAAAACGATGGTGCGGCGCGAGGCGTTCTTGTTCGGCGCGTGAATTCGCTCGAGCAGGACTTGCGCGGCTGTGTAGCCTTGATCGTAATTGTTGGGCATCGCCACGGTGGACAGGGGCGGGTACGAGGTCGCGCTCTCGGCGATGTTGTCCACGCCGATCACAGCGATGTCTTCGGGCACGCGCAGGTTCGCTTCGTGCGCGGCCGCGAGCGCCCCGAGCGCCATGACATCGTTGATGGCAAAAACCGCGCTCGGGCGATCTGAAAGCGCGAGCAACTGCTGCATGGCGGCGTGTCCCCCTTCGCGGCGGGCGTGACCGTTGAGCATCCAAACTGGGTTGGGCGTCAGTCCGTGAGCGTTCAGGGCGCGGAGGAAACCGGCGCGGCGCAGTTCGGTAACTGCGCTGTTGGCTTCGCCTTGCAGCAACCCGATGCGGGTGTGACCGAGTGCCAATAAATGCTCTGTCGCACGAAACCCCGTCAGGTCTTCGTCCACGCAAATCTGATCGGCTTGGGGCGTCACGGGCGCAACGAAGATGCCGACGACTGGGACTTGCAGCATCAACAAGTCTTGCTCGAGGCGCTTTTCAGCCGCTCTGCGGTTCGTGCCGGGAACCGAGGGCGTGATGATCAGGCCGTCCACGCCGACCTTGGCGAGCATTTTCAGGTAGCGCGATTCGCGTTCGGGGTCGTCGTCGGTGTTGGATAAAATCAGGTGGTATCCGCGTGCCTCGCACGCGTCTTGGACACCGTGCGCCATCTCTGGGAAAAACGGGTTGTTGATGTCCGGAATTACCAGCGCGATGCGCTCGGTACGTTTGGTTTTGAGGCTGCGAGCTGTGCCACTGGGCACGAAGTTCATCGCGTTGACCGCGTCCATCACGAGCTGACGCAACTCAGGGGCGACCTGAGGGTTGTTGTTGAGCACTCGAGACACCGTGGATGCCGAGACCCCGGCGCGTTTGGAGACATCGTAAATCGTGGCCACCGCGACCGTCCTTTCGTGAAACCGATATCTGATTCTGACATATTTTAGCGCGGAAAGGTGACAATGGAAAAATGGGCAATATCGCGTACATCCTCGAGACGAGCCTCGGGACCTATCTCGAGAAAGTTGTGTTTGAAACGATATCTAAGGATTTCGGGGCGGCGCTTGACAATTTCGCGAACTCCAATTATTCTCTGGCAACACTCGAGAAACCGATTGCTGGGATATCGCTCCGTTCGATTCGCGCGTCCGCGCTCATCGTCCGTCGCGTGTTGCGCCACCGTGGTGTTCCCAGGCTCGAGATTCACTGCCTTACCTTAAAGGGGACATCATGCACACCAAACGCATCTCGGTTTTGCTGGCGCTCGGAGCCTTGCTCACGACCTCTGTGCTGCACGCGCAGCAAACCCCAGTCACATTGCGGGTCGTTGGCTTCAAAGCTGGCAGCGAACTCGGCAATATTCCCAAAATCAACGAGCTGTTCATGCAGGAAAACCCCGGTTTGAAAGTCGAATACGAAACCATTCCAAACGACACGTACAACGCCGTGATGAACAGCCGTTTGGCAGCGGGCGACACGACGGACGTACTTTTTGGACGCGCTCGGGAAAATATGCTCAACTGGTCCAAGGCTAACCTCATCACCGATCTCTCCGATCAACCGTGGAAAAACAATCTGGTCTCGAGCGCCGCTGCCATCGCCCGCGTCGGCAACAAAACCTATCAGTTCCCGACACAGGTCGTTGGACTGGGATTGCTTTACAACAAAACCATGCTTGATTCGGTCGGTGCAAAAGTACCGCAGACTTACACCGAGTTCTTGCTGGCCTGCGATAAGCTCAAAAAAGCCGGTAAACTGCCGTTGCTGATCGGCATGAAAGACAGTTGGGGCGGGTTGCTGTTCTCTACGCTGGTCGCCGCGAACACGGTCTACGTTCAGGATCCAGATTTCGATGCCAAAGTCATTGCGGGCAGCGCCAAATTCAGCGGCCCAGCTTGGACAAGCGTCCTTCGCGTCTACGACGACCTGACGCGGCGCGGCTTTTTCGACCCCAAGATCAATCTCGGGGTTGGCGGTGCTGACCAAGCGCTCAATGAATTTACCGCTGGGCGCGTCGCCTTCGTGCCGCACGGTTCTTGGTCGGTCTCTGGAATCAAGCAGAACAACCCGAGCTTGCAATTTGGGTTCGCCCCGTTTCCCGGCGGACGCGCTGGCTCCAAACCGCGCGGCATCGACTTGACCGGTGTAACGCTGATGATCAACGCCAAAAGTAAAGCCCAAGACGCCGCTAAGAAGTACATCGCCTTTTGGGCCCAAGACCGCGTGCTGAAAATGTATCTCGAGAAAGAGGGCGCGTTCTCTACTTTGAAGGGCGGAACGACGAGCCTTCCGAGCGAGATGAGCAGCTTCGTTCAAGCCGTTTCCGACGAGCGTACGGTGTCGTTCCCGTTCCAAGTCTGGCCCAACAGCGGATTCCAAGACATTTACATGAAAGGTCTCAAGGACTACGTGTCGGGTACAGCCACCGCCGCTGCCGTGCTGAGCGATTGGGATCGCCAGTTTCAACCTCGCTAAACGCTCAAGAAAGCGCGATGCTCGAGCTGAGCACTACCCCTCGAGCGTTACGCAACTCTGCTCGAAGACGCCGCCAAGTTGCCCACCCGTCCCTCCGCTGGCGCTCGAGTCATCTCGAGCGCTATTCCGACCGTAGATTCTTAGAGGTTGACTGATGAAGCTTCCTTGGCCCGTCGCGCTCGCCTTCATGGCCCCGGCCTTGCTGCTGTACCTGTCGTTTCTGGTCTTGCCGACCGTGGCGAGTTTCGCGCTGAGCTTGACCGATTTTCGCGGCATGGGCGAGGCCAAATGGGTAGGGCTGAGCAATTACGCTCGGATGCTCGAGGACGAGACCTTGCACGCCGCCATCGGCAACACCTTGACCTTCACGCTGCTGGTCGTCGTCGTGCAAAACGCCTTGGGGTTGCTGCTGGCGGTATGGTTGGGTAAGCTGCCGCGTTTACGCAACACGCTCAGGGTCGCGCTGTTCACCCCGAGCGTGTTGGCGTTGGTGATCGTCGGTTACGTCTGGTCGTATATTTTCTACCCGCTCGGCGGGCCGCTCAACACCTTGATGGACGCTATCGGCTTGGGCGCGTTCAAGCAGTCTTGGCTCGGGGGCGGTTTCGTGACGCTGGCTTCGGCGGCGGGCGTGATGGTTTGGACGTATGTGGGGCATTCCACCGCGATTTTTTTGGCTGGGTATCTGAGCATTCCGCGTGAACTGACGGAGAGCGCCGAACTGGACGGGGCTGGCCCATGGCAACGCTTTTGGAACATCGAATGGCCGCTGCTCGCGCCCGCGACCACGGTCACGGTGACGCTCTCGTTGATTGGCTGCTTGCGGGTGTTCGACTTGCCCTACGCGCTGACCGGCGGGATTGGCAGCTCGATGCCGTATTTGAGCGTCACGATCTACCGCAATGCTTTCATCAACAACGCCTTCGGGTACGCCGCTGCCATCGCTGTCGTGTCGGTCGCGCTGATCGTTCTGGCCTCTGGACTGACCACGCAGGCCCTGCGCCGCCGCGAGAGTCACCTGTGAGTGCCAGCGTCGCAGCACAGCCGCAGCGCGTCGTCCGGCGACGCCGCCGCTGGGGGCCGGTGATCGCGGGGGTTGCACTGAGCGCAGTCGTCGTCGTTTACCTGTTGCCACTGCTGCTCGCTGTGGGCATGTCACTCAAAACCTCGGCTGAACTGGTGCAGCAACCACTGGCGTGGCCCACGCGCTTGACCTTTGACAATTACGCGTCCGTTTTCGCGCAGATGAACTACTGGCGAATGGTCGGGAATACCGTACTGATCACACTCGCCAGCACGATCCTGGTCTCGCTAATCGCGCCGCTGGCCGCCTACCCGTTGGCTCGAGTACCATCGCGCTGGACGAACGCGGTGTACTTATTGTTCGTGGCGGGGTTAACGATCCCGTTTTTCATGCTGATGATTCCGGTGCAACTGCTGATGAAAGCGCTGGGACTGATCAACACCTACGCTGGGGTGATCCTGCTCTACACGACGCTCAATCTGCCGCTGGCCGTGTTCTTTTACACCAGTTTCATTCGCACGATTCCCAGAGAACTCGAGGAGGCGGCCGCGATTGACGGTTGCACGCCCGTGCAGACATTCTGGCACATCGTGTTGCCGATGCTGCAACCCGTCACGGGAACGCTGGCGATGTTCGTAACGCTGTCGGTGTGGAACGATTTTCTGCTGCCGCTGGTGTTTTTGTACTCGCCCGATTCGCGCACGATCATGGTTTCTGTGGCGTCGTTCATCGGCATGTACGGTTTCAATCCCGCGTCGCTGTTCCCGGCAGCGGTGCTGGCCTCGTTACCGCTGCTGCTGTTTTTCTTTTTCTTGCAGCGTCAAATCATCGCGGGGGTCGCGGCCGGGGCGGTCAAAGGGTGAGCCTCGAGATTGGTGTCCGCGAGCGCCGTGGAGCGGATTGGCGCAGACTGCTCTACCCGCAGAACAGCGCACTGAGCTTGGACGCGGCGCTGTTTCGTGCGCCGACGGGCGAGTATCGGGGCGTGCCGTTCTGGTCATGGAACACGCATTTGGAGCGCGAATCGCTGCTGCGGCAACTCGAGGTTTTCGCCCGGATGGGCTTCGGCGGGGTTCACATCCACCCGCGCACGGGCCTGGCCACGCCGTACCTCGGCGAAGAGTTCATGGGTCATGTGCGAGCCAGCGCTGAACGCGCCCGCGAACTCGGGCTGAAGGTCTGGTTGTACGACGAGGATCGCTGGCCATCCGGGTTCGCGGGCGGGCTGGTCACGCAAGACCCGGCCCTGCGGGCCCGCCACCTGCTGTTCACCCCTCGAGCCTACGACGGCGGCGACGTGGAGGCTTCACTGCTGGCCGGAGCGTTTCCGGGACGCTCCGGCAACGGTCAGCTTCTGGCCCGCTACGCGGTTCAGCTCGAGGCGGATTGTTTAGCGTGGTTCAAACGGCTTGAGGCATACGAGGACGTTCCAGCGGGCGCACAGCTTTGGTTGGCTTATCTGGAAACTGCGCTGCCCTCGCCGTGGTTCAACGGGCAGACATACGCCGATACCCTCAACCCTCGAGCGGTCAAGCGTTTCCTGACCTTGACCCACGAGCGCTATCGCGAGGTACTCGGTGATCTGTTCG
>JANYHH010000051.1 GCA_025359505.1 Deinococcales bacterium | reverse complement strand
GGCGATTGCTTCGGGCGACATCGCTGAAGCGGTTACGAAGATCAGCTTGAGCCTTGTGGGAGCGCTCGGGTTGGGCGTGAGTTTCCTCGCTCGGATCGCCAAGCTCGATGGGATCGTGGCTCGAGTCAGGGCGCTGTTTGATAAGATCAAAGCGCCGATCACAGCAGCGATTGATAAGGTGATCGCGTGGTTCAAGGGATTGGTCAAGGGCAGGGGCGCGAAACCAGCCACCTCGAGCAATGCCAATGCCAATGCGTCGAGCGAAACCAAGCCGAGTATAGACACGAAGGCTCCGAAAACCCTGGCTGCTTTCAGAACCTTCGCCGCTAAGTTCGGAGCGGACATCTCGAGAATCAAGGCATTCAGCGACGATAAAACCAGCGATGATACCCACGACGGCAAAGTCGCTACGGGCGTCAAGTTCTTGCTCGAGACTGAAAAAACCGCTTTGGGAGGTTTGACGGGCGATGCGAGTTTCACCCTCGACACAGCAACAGAGGTGGCAAAGCAGACGAAGACGGCAAACAATGTTTTCAAAGCTGTGAACGTTGTCAAGAACGGCTTGGGTTTCGAGTATCAACTCATTGCCTCTACAACCGTCGTTAAAGCGGCTAATCCTATTGTGGTCGCAGCCCGTCTCGCAGAGTTAAACGCTAAACCGATCGCGTCGCTCGAGGAGTTGAAAAAAATCGAACCGGGTGTCGATCAGCGCTACGTGACGGATTTCATATTGAAAACTCAGGCGGCTACAATCACACAGGAATTTCGGAGATACATTGGTGATCGCGCTTCGAGGAAGCTTGGGAAGAGCAGTGAGACGGAATCGATTGCGCTTTATAACAAGGCGTCCGGGCGCAATGTGTCGAAGAATAACCTCACTTTCGAGATCACCAAAGGCAATGATGCAGGCACAGTGATCCCAGACTTTTATTCGGCAGGTGAAGTCGTTGGTGATGTCAAAAATACAGCAGAAATAAGCTACGATGAACAGTTACGTAAGGTTAATGCGATTGCTGAAGCAAAAAATGCAGTCTTATTGCGCGGTTCACAAGCTATTCCAGTGACAGCGAAATCCGTTTTTGACTTAGTCGTTAGAAAAAAGACTCGTGTTTATGGGCCACTACTGGCTGCCATTACTGCCACTGGCGGGAAAGTTTATAGTATACTTCCTGATAAATCATGAGAGAAGATTTGTTTTCACTATCTTTATACACTTTCGCAGACTTTAAATCAGAGTCAGATTTTTTGAAGCTGTGGAAAGTTTTGTTGGATATAAGATTCGGCGCGACAAACTTTGGAGGTACGGAAAAAACAAAACACAAGCTGAATTCAGATTCGCACATGAATCTCTATGAATACTATCTAGAAAGTGAAGATTTCTTTGCAAAAGGAAACAACAGCCTTTTCTGGCTGAAAAGTTTCACTCACAACATTTATAAGATAACTGTATATGTGTATTCCAAATCAGATATAAACAATCTAATCTTACTATTTAATGATTTGGCAAATGAAATTCCATTAATTTATGGATTCGGTAGAACATCTCAGGAGTACCAGATTAAAAATGAAACTGTTGAATATTTTGAGGGTGGTGGATCGGCACGTGGCGCAGTCGGGATATCTCACAGCGAATTTCTAAAATATTTACCCGGAGTCTACTCGTTTACGATGTTTGGCACTGAAATTATCGAGTTTTTTACTCGAGCAAAACTCGAGAGTATGAAATTAGCTTTTCCGAACCTCGAGTATTTTGAAGGTAACAATTGTTTTGGATTCCGAATCGATGACGAGAGCCAGTCACTCGGGACAGTGATTCAAATTCAAAAAGAAATCGCTCAGTATCTCGGACAGGAGTACTTTTTTGACCGAGATTTGGTCGGGAACGTAAACTTTAAGCCCGTTGCGACTGTCTCCGAAAAAATTCTTTGACAAAACGTCAATGCCAAACCCAAAGACCCGGATCACGACAAGAAAGTGGCTGTTGGTCTGGCGCAGATTGATCTCGAGGAAGCCAAGGTTGACGCCAAAGACAACGATGGCAAGCTGACCAGGGCGCAAGCGACGCAGGTCGCGGCGACCATCAAGCGCAATAACCCGATCTTTACCAAAATTCTCGTGCATTACAATCCGCAGACTGGCAGCAATGTCGCTGGGCACGTGGTGAGCAAACCAGAGATTGTCTACGAGTGGTTCGCATCGAACGGCCCTATAGTGAGTCGTCGAGCACCTTACACCGATGCCCTCGAGCCAGCCGCAGATGAGGGGACGAAAACCAATCCGTTTCCATTGGATTGGGCAAAACCAGCTTCGGCAACATACCCAAAGATTTTCCTCGGTGGCACACGTACAGATTACAAAAGCCAGAATGACCTCTCTCAGATGGTTGGGAAAATGGACGAATCTGGCGTGATTGTGAAACAGTACGCTCCACACACGCGTGCCGTGCTCCCCGGTGGTGAAACGATTGGTCTAACTGCGAACTATTACCTCGATGTCGGAACCATAATCGGGCCACTTGCCGCTGATGGTGTCAAAAGCGCCGGGGGACACCTGATTAACGACGTGCTGAGGAAGTACGGGTTTCGTCCCGATAAGGATCGCCTCGACGGGGATCATGTTCACGAAATGCAGCTCGGTGGGCAGAACGTTCTTGAAAACCTTTGGCCGCTCGATAAGTCAACAAACCGAGGATCGGGATCAACGATCGATAAAGCCGATGTGCGATTGCGAGATGGGAGAGTGATCAAGGTGTATCAGTTGCGTCAATTCGTCAAAACATCAGGTCGTAACATCTTCTTCTCGATCAGGTCAGTGACATGAACAACCTCTGGGAACGCATTCAAAACTCGCTCGAGGCCAAATCAGCAAGGGCAGTCGTTGATGATCTCAACTCCGGGGCGAATCCCGATGAGATTGCCGAACTGACCCGGCGATTCGACGGAAAAACCATAGACGAACTCGCCTCTTACCTGCGAATTCACGATGGGCAGGATGGGCGTTTTGATTTGATCCGGCCTTGGCAGCTTCTGTCTGCGCAGAGCATCGAATCAGAAATTGAGTTGATGAGTGAAACCTTTCCTGACGGAGAGCAAAAGGACATCGAAGCCATCGGGCCAGTCAAACCCGTCCTTTGGAACCGCGCTTGGCTGCCGTTCGCCTCTGACGGCGCGGGCAATCTGTTGTGCATTGACCTTGACCCAGACGATGGGGGCACGAACGGTCAGGTTATTCAATGGGCGGCTGACCCGCCTTATGTAGAAGTGATTGCGCCCAATTTGCAAGCGTGGTTTGAGGAATTCGCGGTTGATCTAGAACGCGATTTATACGCATGGGATGGTCAAAACGAATCTTGGAGTCGGGTAGACAAGTAGGCAAACGCGTCTATGCAGGAACTCTGGGAACGTATCAAAACCCGTCTCACCGTACTTAACCCTGATGTGAGCAACTCTTTCAACCCACCCGCGACGGATTTAACGACACTCGAGCCGCTCGTTCCCAAAAGCCAAGCCGATATTTACGAGTGGTACAAGCTTGTCGATGGTCAAGACTCTGGGCAGATGTTCATCGATCACTGGGTCATGCTGCCGATTATTGAAATTCTCGACCGCTACCGCCTGATGAATGATGAGATCGCCCCTGAATGGATCGCGAACGGCTTGAATCTCGACGAGGGTGAATCGATCGGCGCGGTCAAAGCAATGCTGTGGAACGCACACTGGATCCCCTTCGCAGAGAAGGGTATGGACTACGTGTGCTTTGATTTCGACCCGGACAAAGGCGGACAGGTTGGTCAGATCATCCAGTACAGGCGAGAACCCGAACCGGTGCAGTGGATCGCTGAGAGCTTCCGGGCGTTCATGTCCAGCGCTGCTGATCGGCTTGAGGAAAGCGGAGTAAAAGCCAGTCGGCAGGGGCAGATTGAACTCGAATGGATCGTGTGAACAATGATTTGACGCAGCCGCGCGAGTATGATTTTCGCGTGGCGTGGGATCGCGTAGAAGGCGGCTGGGCGTGGGTGGTCGAGATTCGCGGGCTGGGTATCAGTGTGCATCACCGCAAGTCTTACAGCGCGGCCGTGCGCCTCGCCGAGCAAGCCGTTGCCGATCACCACGCGCTCGAGATGCTGCGCCTCGAGCACTTCATTGCATTGGATTCGATGCTGGCCTAGATGCGTCCTGTCGCTAACTTCTCAGCCACGTCTCCGATCACGTGCTGAGCATACTCGGTACGTTCGTCACGCAGCACTTCTTTCGATACCCTTAAATCCGATCTCCAAGCACAACACCATATCGGATTTAAGGTGCTGCACAGCACGAGCGCTCGATGTTATCGCTCGAGGCACGTCAAAACGGATGCACGATCAGCGGCGCGACCCCGAAGAGTTGCCCCAGCGTTTGACCACGCCGATCCGAACTGACCGCCCAGACCTGCCCATCGAACCCAGCCCGAAACGCCCACGCCTTCTCGAGCACGGTCGCCCTCGAGTACGCCCCCGCGTCGAACTCAACCGCCCAGGTGTCGCCTCCACGCCGCCAGATCGCGTCCGGACTAATGATGGCGGCGTGGTGCACGACCTGCCAGTCTCGAGGGTCAGCGCGAAGTTGCTGCCGCGTTTCAGCGACCGCCGCGAGGTGGCGCAACTCGAAACCCTCGAAGTCCGTTGGCTCGAGCGAGACGAAGCTCACGCGCCGCGTCGCTTTGCGGTGAACAGTCGGGGCGATCAGCGCGGCTTGCACGTGCAAGCCCGAGTAGCGGCAATCCTCGAGCGTTGCGCGGTAATGCCGCCAGACTTGCCGCTCGGACAAGGCCAGATCGGTCTCGAGGGCGCGGTACAGCGCCGTCATTGGCTGGGCAGAAACAGCACCTGAAACGGTGTGTTCGGCTCGAGTCGGGCGTATTTGATGTTCGCTTGTCCAGTCGGTGCGAGAAAGGTCTGAGCGAGACCTTGCAGCAGGCTCAGCCCTAGATTCGGCTGCGGCCCCGTGACGCTCGTCGCGCCATTGGCTATCGTCGTGGTCGCGCCTTGAATCACACTTTGCGCGTAGCTCGAGACGCCTTGCAATCCCGCTTGCCAGAGTTTGCCAACCACATCGGGGCTGTCCTCGAGCAGTGGCGTGGTCAGACCGAGAAATCCATCGTTGCTGACCGCAGCGCCGTTCGCCGCGCTCGAGCTGCCGTCCCTCACAATTTCGAGCAGGCTGATCTGCACCCTCGAGCCGCTCAGCGTCGCTTTGCCCAATGCCAGTGCGCCATCCTCGAGCTGCGCGACGACCGGTGAATCCTGCCCTTGCACGACGATCACGCCGAGCGTCAGTTTCGCCGCCACTCGAGCACCCGGTGGGTATGGACTCGAGGCTTGTGGGCGCGTGGTGAGACTTGTGCCAGCGCTGCTCGAGATGTCCGTTGCTGCGCGGGACGCATCAAACAACACGCCTCCAGATTGGCTCGAGTTGGTTTCGGGCAGCGGTGAGTTCGCATTGGTTTCATCGGTGATGATTCGAGAACTGTCCACTAAAACGCCCGCTTGCCCAAATTCATTCGCTGCGCCTATCGTGCTGACCAGTGTGGCGGGGGCGTTTGAATCGCCTGCACCCGCATCGAGCTGCCCCTCGAGTGGTGCAGTAGTTCGGGTTTCGATCAGCGGCGTAGGGACGACACTCGAGATCGGCGAAGACTGTACCAACGGCGTTGGGGCGGGTGAGACTCGAGGGGATGGGCTGACTGGGCGAATGGCTGAACCGAACGCGGGCAGCGGTGCATCGCCCAACGCAGACGACGGGGTAAGCGCACTCGATCCGAATGCCGACTCGCCCGTTGAGGACGGTACGGACAACACAGGCGCTCGAGGAGTCGGCGCTAACGGTGCGCTCTGGTACGGCTCGTAGGCGGGGACGCTCGAGACGGGCGCGTTGAGTGGCGGCTGACTCATCGGGCTAGTCGGTTGAGCAGTGGTCTCGAGCTTCGGGGCGGGCATCTTCGGTGGCGTGGTGACGATCAACTCTGGGCGCTCGAGCGGTTTTGCGGGGCGGCTCGGGATCGCGCTGGGCGCGACGCTCGAGGCGATTCCGAAACCCGGCGCATCGAAACTCGAGGTCAGGTTCGGTCGCGGCAGGTAATTCCAGAACGCCAGCGCCGCGACCGCGACGGTCAGCCACGCGATGCCCTTGGTTTTCGAGACCCGCCAGCGCCCGTGGTCAGGGCGCATCAGCAGTGCCCGCGACAGCCGCCTCGCCCGCTCGAGCAGCGCTTGGCTCTGCGCGTCCGCGCCGTAACGCGGGTCGTTGCGAGCGGTCAAGCGTTCGACGGTGCGGCGCTCTGCGTCAGACAGCAGGCTCGAGGGGGTGGTCGCGTCGGGTGATGTGGGAGTCTGCACCTGCTGGGTTCGGTCGGTCATGACACTGATTCTCGAGACCGACCAAGGAGGACTCGAGATGACCCAGAAGATTCCCCGTATTCCCGCCACTCGCCGCGCTGTTTTTGAAGCCTTGCAAGTCACGATGCTAGCCGTGAGTTGCTACGCGCTGATGCTGGGCGGAGACGCGCTCGCCTTCGCTCCCGCAATTCAAGGCGTCGGCACTGAAATCTGCAACGTCTACAAAGCCGTCAAGGGCTACATCGCGCCCGCCGTCGCGGTGCTGATGCTCGGCATCGCGTTTATCGAATTGAAAACCGGCAATCGCGGGGCGCAAGGGCGGGCGTCGGCCGCCTTTTTCGGAGCGCTGTTCTTCGCCAACATCGGCGCGATCATCTCGCTGACGAAGCTGCCGCTCGCCAACTGCCCAGCGTAAAGGTGGGGATCATGCCCGAGTGGAATCCGGTCTATAAGGTCGAGACCCGCGTGACGATCATGGGGCGCGAGCCGTGGGAACTCGGAGCGCTGTTGGTTGTCTTGTTCGTGACCAACCTCTCGAGCCGCGAATGGGCGGGGGCGCTCGGCAGCGTGTTCGTGACGGCGGTCGCCGTTGTCGTGGCGAGCGTGCTGCTTAAGCGCGTGAAGCAAGCGATCCCACCGCAAGCGATGGTCGCGTACTGGCGTTGGTTCGCCTCGAGCGACGTGTACCTCGTCGGGCGCGAGGAGCTGTGCAAGCCGCTGGTGCTAGAAGGCTCGAGGGACACCACCGAAGGTTCAGCGTGAGGTTCGGGAATTTGCTCGGCGAGATCCCGCTCTGGGAGGTCGTGGACGGCACGGTGCTGAACGCGCACGGCGTTGCCGAGGTTGGCGTGCGCCTGCACCTCCCACCGAGCTTGACCCAGACGGGTGAGCAACTCGAGGTTTTCGAGCGTGGTCTGCAAACGATCCTGCACGAGATCGTGCCGCAGGGTCAGCGCCTGCGGCTGTACGTGCAATGCCGCCCCGGTGGACTGGAGCTGCTCGAGCAGTACCGCGCTGGGCACAGCATACATCCTGCGCTGGCGTTGCTGGGGCGCTCGAGGAGTGAACTGTACGAGCGGCTTCACCGTGAAGGCAAACTGTTCGAGTGGGACGTGTTCATCACGCTGACGGTCGGTCAGCCGCGCATGGGAACCGCGCCGTTCCTGCCGCTGCTGCTGCTCTCCAAAATCTTTCCGAACCTCGCCAGTCGCGGCTTCGTGACTTACTCGCGGGACGAACTCGAGGACGTGCTGCTCGCCGCACGCGAAATGCGGGATGCGCTGACCGCTGCCTTCAAGCACCTCGGCGTGACCGCCACTGCGATGACCTCGAGCGAGGCGACGCGGATGGTTTTTGCGTACCTCAACCCGAGTTTGCACGCCGTGACGCTGCCCGAGTACGCCCCCACAGCGCAGCGCTACCCGGAACTCGAGACGAGCCGCGATCACCGACTCGCCCCCTCGAGCCTGCGGTCGCGCTTAGCGAAGGTCGACATCGACAACGGCGACCGCCACCAGCTCTGGCTCGGTGAGGACATCGTGCGCGTGCTGTCGTTGCACGCCAGACCCGACCAAACCGTCTTCGGCATGGCCAACCGCCTGCTCGCACTCGGCGGGCGCGGCTGGTACATCGCGGATTTCGCTCACCTCGAGCAATCGAAGGCGCTCGACAAACTCAAAGATCAAGAGCGCACGTACCGAGGCGTCGCGCAATCGGCGGTGCAACTCTTCGACAGCAACGCTCGCGTCGCCAGCGAGGAACTCGAAGGTTTCAACACGTCCGTGACCCGCAGTGGCGAACACGTGTACACGGTCGCCGCGCAGCTTCACCTGCTCGAGCGCGACGAGTTGCGCCTGTCGGAGCGGGTCAGCGCGATGCTGTCCGAAACGAGCGCGATTCCCGGCAGCCCGTTCAAACTCTGCGGTTACAACGCGTGGGAACCGTTCAAGTTAGGAATCCCGTTCAGTGGGGCGCGGCTCGAGAACCCAGTGTTACTGCGCGACTCGAACGCTGCCGCGTTCTTCCCGACCGAAGGCCCACTGAGGCACGGCGTGCGCCCCGTCAGCGTCTTTCAAAGCGCGTGGGGCACGCTCGAGGCGATTGACCCCGATGACCGCGAGCTGCCCAACCGCAACGCGCTGATCGTCGGGCAATCCGGCAGCGGCAAAAGCGTGCTGATGCAAGCGCTGCTGGCGGACGAGCTGCACCAAGGCGATGTGAATTACACCGTGATCGAGAAAGGCGAGAGCTTTGCGACCCTCGTGGCTGCGCTCGGTGACGATGCGGTTCGCATTCCCCTAGACCCCGAGCGCTTCAGCGTTAACGTGATGGACCTGCCCAGCGGCGCACTCGAGCCGGAGGTCAGCAAAGTGGCCAGCGTCGTCAACCTCGTCAAAGCCATGATCTTTGAGCCGCTCGAACTGCACGCAACGATCAAAACGGCGGTGCTGACCGCAGCCGTGGATCAGACGTATCGCCGCAAGCTCGTGTCAAAACGCGGGGCGAACGGTGAACTCGAAAAAATCTTCAAAGGCGCACGGTTGTCTGACCTGCGCGAAACCCTGCAACGCATGGATGAAGTCAACGGCGTCGCCCTGCCAGAACTGGCTCGAGCTTGCGCGGACGAGCTGGCGATCAAGCTCAGCGACTGGACGGGCGACAGCCCAAAGGGACGCTTCTTCGACCGTGAGACCACCGTCCCGTTTGAAGATAAGAAAGTCGTGCTTTACGACACCAGTCCGCTCGAGCGCTACCGAGAGATGAAGACCGTCGCGCTGATGGTCATGGCCAGCCTCGTCGCGGATCGCTGGAGCCTCGCGCCGGGCGTCAAGAAGCGCGTGGTCGTGGACGAGGCGCACGACATTGCCAAACTCGAGGCGGGCTTTGATTTCTTGGACGATCACCAGCGCCGCTGCCGAGCGCTCAACGGGGCGCAGATTCTCGTGTCGCAAACGGCGACGGAGTTCGTCAAGCAAACCGCGACGGGCGAGAAGAGTTTACTTGAGAACATCAGCGTCTTCTGGGTTTTTCCGGTCTCAAAGGAGGAAGACACGATTCTCAAATCGCACGCGGGCATGACGAGTGAGGCGCTCGAGGTGGTTCACGAGTTGCGCTCCAAAGCGGGCGAGTACAGCGAGGTGCTGTTCTGGGCGAAGAAACGCTCTGGCGCGACGGGAGCGCGGTTGCGCGTGCGGCTCTCGAGCGCGGATCGTTGGATGTTCTCGAGCGACGCGTATGACCGGGAAAGACGAACTGCAATGATTGAACAGGTAGGTGGAAGCGTTCTCGAAGGCATTAAACTACTCTCAAAGACCTCTCCCTAGCAGAGCGTTGGGGAATGACATCGTTCGTTATCGCCAAGATTTGGTAAATCGTTGAACTTTAGCGAAGTGGCGTAACGCTTCCAAACGGTGGCAGAGAAAAACTTGGAAGTCGGTACAACGGCCTCTAAACAGATTTTGAAGTGGTCTCACTTGGAGCGCTCGTTACTCGATTTTTCAAGAGCTGCTTAGAATGCGTTATGACGCGATCATCGCCAAGCTTGCTCGATTTTGTTGGTGATGCCACGACTGTGCTGGATGGATTCGGACATGTGTTTGCGGCAGTGAAACTCGGTTCATTTTTCTGGAACGATAATGTTCGCCGCGAACAGGCAATTCCGTGGTTGATTGAACACGCTGTCGCTGAAACAACACTCTCGCCTAGTCAGCGCGAAGCAGTTCTAACGATACTTCGGAAAAAGTCCTTCTCAGACGCACTCCATCGAGCTAAAAATCCTGACGCGGTGCGGAGCTGCGTTCAAGCCGCGAGCATTCCATCCGAATCCAAACCAGAAGTTACGCAACGATTACTCGAGGCTATGAAGCATCTTTGGAAGCTCGAAGGTTCCCCGCAGGAAGCGGTTTTGATGGAGGGAGTAGCAGCACTCGAGGCAAGTGCTGACGCTAGCGCCGCGAATAACAGCGACCTCAAAGCGATGGTAAGTGAGATTGGGAAGAGAATCGAGGAACTGACGAGACCAGCGACGCTCCAATTGCCACTCACGCCCGTACAACTGAGTGCACAGTTTGCTGACAGTTTGAAATCGCTCGGCGTGAAGCGCCTCGAGCTTGGGCCGGATGGTGTGAAATCAATGGAACTCAACCGACCTGCACAGTTCTCCATTCATATCCCACCGGGTAATCTGGCAGATCTCGAGGCAATGCGGGCACTCGAGGGCGGAACGTTGCAGGCGCACCGCTTAAGTGCACAAAACGGCGTGCGTTTTGATCTCACGCATCCCGTGTTTGACTTAATGCTAGGTGAGAGTCGCTCTATAGATTCCATTATCTTTGTACGGACTGAGCAGGTCAGTTCGGTCGTGCGCCTCGTCGAGTTCCGCGTCTGTAGTAAACGTATCGCCATCAATGCGAAAATTTCGTATCACCACGATGAACGCCGCTGGTCGCTGGCCGCAGTCACTGCGTACCCCGAGGTGCAGCTTGAGTGGTCATTTGTTGACGGTGCTGCACAGGCGAGCTGCACGATGGAAATCAATTCACAGCATCGGCACGATTTCAGTGACGACCTTCAAGTGTTGGGATTGATGGCTGCGTTTGGTGGTTTTCAGGGCGACTTCGAAGTGTGGGATTGCAACCGGGGCGAGATACTTATGGGAGTCACGATTAGCGAACCTTGGGGCGCAACTGAATATCTTCTTGCTAAGGCACAGTTCTTACTTGATTTTCACGCTGTAAACAAAGGTTTAGTGCGCTTAAACATTGCTCCACTTCCATTCCCAACGCCTGATAGCAGCGGTGAGAACGTTTACAAATCCCTTCCGGTGATTCGTAGCGCCCTTGACAACTCCGAGGAATTGCGCGAGCGATCTGTGGATATGCTTGCGAGCGATCTTACTTGGGACCCATCGTTGCACAGTGGAACGATTGGATTCCCACTACTCAACGTAGAGATCGTTGAAGTTTTAAACGATGAACCACTTTTCAGGTTCATGCTGTATATGCATGATCCGCGCGTCGATTTCATTCCGCCAAATGGTCGGAAGCTCAAGCGCATCCGCACGCTCGAAGAGTTTCGCCGTCGATACCCCGATGGACACGTGCGGTTCTCAAGCCGCAAATGCAGCGCTGCAATTTTTGCACTAACCCCATGATTGTTTGCCGAGCAACGCGTTGTTCGCTGACGTTTTTTTCTATCACTAACACAGTTCAAAGGCGTAGACGCTCAGGAATTACTTATTGAGACTCAAGTGTGACTCCGCAATTCTGTCTCAAAAGCAAAGGTTTTCGACACGAAAAAATGGCTCGAGATTGGCCAGCGTTAGAACATGGATAAAGATATCAGCACATCAGTCGGTCTCGAGAATTTATGCAGGAGGTCTACATGACGCGCCTGCCCGCCTTTGCCTTGACCCTCTCCCTACTCACCTCGAGCGCCCTCGCCCAATTCCAACCCATCCCGCTCGAGCCGCCCGACAATCCCTTCAACGGTCGCACGACGCTGATCCCGAACGCGACCATCGTCCCCGTCGAGCCAATCCTCAACGTGGGGTTCCCACGAATAAGTGGACTTGACGTATCTCGAGTTGCTCCGAGTCAGAATCAGGAGCGAAGATGCCAATCAAGAAACGCACGCAGCAGTACCCAGCCGAGTTCAGAACCCAAGCTGTGCAGCTCGCCATCACCAG
>JANYHH010000050.1 GCA_025359505.1 Deinococcales bacterium | reverse complement strand
CGTCGTGCAGGCTCTACAGCGTTTCCCAAGTTCCTCTCCCACCACCCGCTACGGCGGTTGGTGTCCGCTTCACCTGAGAAACGCTGCCTGTTTCTACTCGCACGGCTCGCCATGTTTGTGGGAAGGGACTCCACAAACATGGGAAATGCTGTAGGAAGAGCTTAAATTCAAGCGCTCGAGCCTACGCTGAACGCTCGAGACGGCTGATTTACTGCGGCTTGCCGATCACCATCACCCAGTAGCGCGTGCCGCTCGAGCTGGTCACGAGTGCCCCGCCGACATCTTTCATGCTGGGGTCGAGCATCAGGTTGCAGTGCGCGTTGGTGCTGTCCTGCCAGCCCTGCGCGACCTCGGCAGCGGTGCGGAAAAACGCCCCCGTGCCACTGGCGACGGTCTCCCCGGCTTCCGCGAATGGGTATTTGGTGTTTGAAACCCTAACGAAGACTGTGCTGTTGCCTGCGCCGTTGTGCGGATCGCCGCTGCTGATGTCCACTTGCTTGGTTGCCAAGAACGAAGCGTTGTTGAGAGCGGCGGCCGCGAGTTTATCGTTCCAGCTCACCGGGGCTGATGCTGCCAGATAAGATTGCGGATTTGGATACCCGAGGTTCGCGCCACCGACGCAGGAGATGCTGGTTGCATCGCCGCGCTTGGCGTTGATCGCCGCGACGAATGCGGTTTTGCCCGCCGCGTCGAGTTCGTTGGGTTTGGTGATCGCTATCGAAGGCGTGATGCAGCCGACGAACAGCAGCGGCATCAACAGTGCGAGCAGTTTCATTTGGTTAGCTTAGCGACAACACAAGCCGCTCCCTGTGCAAAACACACTTCGTTTCGCATCACTATTTTGAGCGACTTCCGGGGCATTCACAGCGTATCGTGAAGCGTGAAACGCAGCTCTTCCCTGACCTTCGCCGTGATCGGCGCGATTGCCTGCGTGCTGGGCGCAGTGCT
This sequence comes from Deinococcales bacterium, assembly GCA_025359505.1. Classification (GTDB taxonomy): domain Bacteria; phylum Deinococcota; class Deinococci; order Deinococcales; family JAAFIG01; genus JANYHH01. Next base: position 46,162 of record JANYHH010000050.1, on the reverse strand, counting down.
GTTTGAATTGCTCTTCCCGCTTCGCGTCAGCAGCAGCACGAATGAAACCAAATCCTCGAGCATCGCCTTGCTGATCGACACCAGCGGCTCGATGCGAGACGACAACAAAATCGCTGAAGTCAAACGTGCGGCCAGCGAGTACGTCGCCAAGCAAGCGGGTGTGCCGGGCATCGTCGGCTTGGCGGTCGTGCGTTTTTCATCAGACGCGCAGACCGTCTCAGCGCTGTCCACCGACACGGCCGCGCACCAACGGGCAATCTCGAGCTTCCGAGCGGACGGCGCGACTGAAATGGCCGATGGTTTGGAGGAAGCGGCGCGGGCCCTGTCCGGCACGGAAAGCGGTGTGGCGAGGACAATTTTGCTGTTCACCGACGGTCAACCGGGCAGCACTCAGGAATCTTTAGAGGACGCCCAAGCCAGCACTCGAGTCGTCGCGGAGCGCTTGCGGGCGTCTGGCGTGCGCCTGCTGGCGGTTGGCACGGGCGATTCCGACGCGGAGTTTCTGGCTGCGCTGACCGGAGACAGCACCTTGGTCTTTCGCACCGATGCGGGCAGTTTCGCGCAAGCCTTCGGGCGGGCGGATCAGAAAATCAAGCAGCTTTTCTCGTCCTCCTCGAGCGGCAACGGGGCGGGGCGCGGTTTCACGGATGCGCTGATCTTGGGAGCGCTGGTAACGCTGTTTTTGGGGACGGCGTTGCTGATTGCCGAGAACACCTTGGCTTTGCGCGGGCGCTGGTGGCGCGATCTCGCGTGGGTCACGCCGATGAGCGCGGTGCTGGGTGTGGCCGGAGCGCTGCTCGGGCAAGCCCTGTTCGCGCTGCTGCCCGACAACGCCCCCTCGAGAGCCGTGGCTTGGCTGGTGGTCGGCGCGATTGCGGGCAGTTTGCTGGGCTTAGCGGATCGCTCAAAGGTCAAAGCTTTACGCGGCGCGTTCGGCGGAGCAATTGGCGGGTATCTGGGCGGCTTCGTCTTTGCGCTGCTCGGCAATGCGTTCAGTGGTGGACTCCTCGAGTTGATCGGGCGGTTACTCGGCTTTGCGGTGCTGGGCTTTGCGATAGGACTGATGCTGCAACTCGTGCAGCAAGCCCTGAAAACCGCGTGGCTGACTGGCATGACGACCGGGCCGTATGAGGGTAAGCAGTACATCCTTGCGAAGCCCGTCGTCACCGTCGGGCGCTCGGACGGCAACGACATCGGGCTGTACCGCGAAACGACGTTACCGCTCAAACTCGGCGCGTTCCAGTTCGTTGGTAGCCGCTGGCGCTACGCGGGCAGTCCGCTCGAGGTCAACGGGGCGCTGCTGGCTGACAACGCGGCGCTGATGGGCGGCGACACGATTCGCTTGGGCAAAACCGAATTCCTCTTCGAGCAACGCGGCGGGAGCGCCGCACCCGAACCCTCGAGCCGACTCGCGCCTGTGATGCCGAGCGTCCCCGTCACTGCGCCAGTATCTGCGAAGCGCTGGCGCTTGTTCAGCGACGCCATCCTCGAGCTACCCGCTGGGCGCGTGACCGTCGGGCGCAACGACGATAACCGCGTGACGATCTCAGACGCCAGCATCAGCGGACATCACGCGCTGTTAGAAGTGCTGCCAGACGCGCTGTTCGTCACGGATCTGGGCAGCACCAACGGCACGCTGTTGAACGGCAAGAAGCTGCTCGAGGGCACGCCGACGCCCGTCAGCGAGGGCGATCAATTGACGTTCGGAGCGCTCCAGTACCGCGTGATGAGTTGAATCAAGAAACGGCTGCCCACGGGTCATGCTGCGTTTCCCAATCGGCGGCGTACAAAGCAGCCGTTGCCTAGAGGCTCACGTTCTGAGTTCGCATCAATTCGCGCAGAAACTCGAGCATCGCCTCATACTCGCGCTCGGTTTCGATCGGACGCGGAGCAGAGGGCCGGTTCATTGGCATTGATCGTAGCAAAGCTCGAGGCTGGGCGACGAGCATCAAGCATCTCGAGCTTGGAGGTTTTGCTCGAGCGCCGCGACCTTGACCAGATCGAAGTCGCTCATCTAAGAAAACTCAGCGCCGCGCCAATCGCGCCGCCGACTAACACGGCCGCGATCAAACTCAACCGTCTCGAGTACACCAAGTACCCCAGCACAAGGGCCAGCGCTACGCTCCCGATGCCGTGAAACGAGGCTTGCGCCAGCGTCAGCACGCCGCCAGTGCTCAAGCCAAAGCCGATGGGCAGCAGCGCACCGCGCACCGCTTGCGCCCACGGCGCGGCGCGTATTCGCGCCCAGAGGCTCGAGGCGAGAATGCTCAAGGCTGCGCCGGGCGTGAACATCCCGAGCCACGCCGCGAGTGCGCCTGCTACGCCGAAGGTGCGCTCGCCGTAAAACACGACACTGAGCATGTTGGGGCCCGGCACGAATTGTCCCAGTGCGAAACCGTCCACGAAGACTCGAGGGGACAGCCACGCGTTTTCTAGCACCAGCACGCGGTTCATTTCACTGATCAGCGCAATGCCGCCGCCGAAGGCAATCGCGCCGAAGCGCAGGAAAGTCAGCAGCACCGCCCAGAAGTCAGGCATGGTTGACTTTTCTGCCGAGCCAAACGCCGACGGGTACGAGTACCAGCAAAATCCACAATACGCTGATGTGCAGCGCAGCATTCGCGCCGAACGCTGCGATCGCCAGCAGCAGTGCCACGCGGGTTTTCAGGGCGCTCGGGGCGATGCTCAACAGCATTGCCAGCGATACACCGACCGCGCCCGCGCCGATGCCAGTCAGTGCGCCCTCGAGCCATTTGGTGTTGGCGGGCAGTTTTGAGTAAAGCCCTGCCAGCAGCAGGATCAGCAAGGCTCCGGGCAGGCTGACCGCGATGCAAGCCGCGACGCCGCCACCGATGCCCGCCAGTTTTGAGCCGATCTGCGCGGCTAAATTGCTGAAAATCGGGCCCGGCAAGGTCTGTGCGAGCGTCAACGACTCGAGGAATTCGTCTGGCGTCAACCAGTGATGCTTGGTGACAATCGCGTTTTGAATGTGCGCCGAGCCGCCGCCCCCGAAGGCGGTCGCACCGATGGTTAAGAACGCCTTGAAAACCTCGAGCGTGCTGGGCATGGTTTAAAGATAAGCCTCGAGCCTGTGAAATTACTGTAACTACTTTAGAGACTACAGATTGATTGCGGTATAAATCCCGCGTGCCAATGATCGCCTTAGAGCAAGTCAGCCTCAACCTCAATCACCGCGTCCTCCTCTCTTCAGTTGACTTGACGTTGGAGCGCAGTGACGTGCTGCGCGTGATCGGCGCGAACGGCGCGGGCAAAAGTACCTTGCTGAAAATCTTACGCGGCGACTTATGGCCCACGAGCGGCTCGAGGTTGTATTTTTTCAGCGACCCGCCCCGCGAATCGCCGATCGGCGCACGGGAACGCATCGCGCTCGTCACGCCGGAACTGCAAGACCGCTTGCGGCGCTTGGAGTACGACCGCACGGCCTTAGAGCTGGTGCAGACTGGCTTCTCGCAAACCGATTACCTCTACGCGCCACTGAACAACGCGCAACTCGAGCGCTCGAGCACTGTGATGCGCGATCTCAAGCTCGAAGGGCTGATGGATCGCCCAGTTCATCAACTCAGTCAGGGTCAACTGCGCCAAATTTTATTGGCTCGAGCGATTGTCGGCGAGCCAGACATCCTGCTGCTCGACGAGTTCTTCGCGGGCGTTGATGCTGGCTCGAGGACGCGGCTGGGCGAGTTGGTGAATGGTCTTGCTCGGGGTGGCTTGACGGTTGTCTACACCACGCACCGCGAAGCCGAAACGCTGCCGACGACCACGCGGGGCGTGACGCTCGAGGACGGGCGAATCGTTCTGCACGCAAAAATGCGTCAACGTGTCGTAGAGGCGAGGCTGGCCTCGCCCCTACGGTTGGGCGGCGAGACGCTGATCGAAGTCAGCAACGCCAACGTTTTCCTCGGCGACCCGTTGGACGACGCGACCGCCGCTGACGGTCACGCCTCGAGCGTCACAAATCACGTGTTGCACGACATTGACTTCAGACTGGCTCGAGGCGGTCACGTCGCATTGCTCGGCGCGAACGGCGCGGGCAAAACCACACTGTCAAAACTATTGCGCGGCGAAATCGCGCCCGCGCTCGGCGGCACGGTGACGTGGTTTGGTCAGGCGCAAACGCCGCTCTGGGAGCGCCAGCAACGCATCGGACTGGTCTCGAGCGATCTTGAGGCCCGCCACCGCGTCGAAGCGACGGGGTTCACCGTCGTCGCCAGCGGCTACGCGAACGGCGTCGGCTGGCACGCCGCACTCGAGGAAGCGCAAGTCCAGCGCGTTGTTGGACTGCTCGAGGCACTGGGCATTTCATCACTCGAGACTCGAGACGTGCGGCACGTATCGCAAGGCGAACTGCGAAAACTGCTGATCGCCCGCAGCCTCATCACCGCGCCCGACGTGCTGATTTTGGATGAAGCCTTCGATTATCTGGACGCGACCTCGAGAGACGCGCTGTTCGACACGCTCGAGGGATTGACGGCGCAAACGACCTTCGTCGTGATCTCGCATCGCCGCGACGAAGTGCCCGATTGGGTGCGGCACGGCGTGCGGCTCGAGGCTGGGCGCGTGACGTGGCGCGGGGCATTGGCTGACCTCGAGTGAATGTGAGCGCCAATAGGCGTGTAGGGGCTTTTCAGCCGCTCGCCCCTGAGGGTCGTCCCTCACGCTGTCAATCCTCGAGCCGTTTGGTGTGCGATACTCGAGCATGTCCGCTGTTAATCCAAAGCGCACCGTCGCCGAACTCAAGGAACTCCGCATGCTGACCGGCGATGCCGACGGCGCTCAGCGCGTCGCATTCACCGACACGTGGGGTAAGGCTCGAGAATATTTTAAATCCAAGCTCGAGAGTTTACCCGTGACGACCGAGCAGGACCCGGCGGGCAACCTCTGGGTGACGCTCAAAGGCGACTCGAGCAAGGAACTCTGGATCGGCGGGCATCTGGACAGCGTGCCGAACGGCGGCTGGCTGGATGGTTGCCTGAACGTCTTTGCGGGTCTCGAGGTGCTGCGGCGCATCTCGGATCAGTACGACGGCAAGCCGCCCGTGACGATCCGCCTCGTGGACTGGTGCGACGAGGAAGGCGCTCGTTTCGGGCGCAGTCTGTTCGGCTCGAGCGCCGTGTCTGGCTTTTTTGACCCCAACGATCTAAAAAACCGCGTGGACAAGGACGGCGTGCGGCTCGAGGATGCGGCGCGGATGCACGGCATCAATCTGGACAATGCGCTCGAGGCTGGACGCGCTAAGGCGAACGCCGCCGCGTACATCGAACTCCACATCGAGCAGGGCCCGGTGCTCGAGGCGCTTGGCTTGCCGCTCGGCGTGGTGCTGGGGACAAAGGGTGTGGAACGCCACGCGATCACCTTTTACGGTCAGGAAGCGCACAGCGGCGCGACGCCGATGACGCAGCGCCGCGACGCCTTGGGCGCAGCCGCCAAACTCGCTTTGGAGATTCGTGAAATCGCTTTAGCCCACACCGACGCGGTTTGCACCGTCGGCAGCGTCAAAACCTTCCCCGGCATCGTCACCGCCGTCGTCGGACGCTGCGAGCTGACCCTCGATCAGCGCGACCTCAGCGCGGAGGTACTGGCGCAGATGCTCGAGCAGGCGAAGGGGGCGTCGGAGCAATTCGCGGCTGACGAAGGCTGTACCGTGGAATGGTCAAAGATCTGGAACATAGAACCAATCCCGTTCCACGCGCACCTGATCGAACTCTGCGACGCCGCGATCCTCGAGACCGCTGGCGTCTCGCACCGCCTGCCCTCAGGCCCGCTGCACGACGCCGCCGAAATCGCTCGAGTCGGCATTCCGACCGTGATGATGTTCGTGCAATCCAGCCCCGGCATCAGCCACAATAAATTGGAGGACACGCCAGAAGCGCATCTCGAGACTTGCGTCGTGGCGTTCGATCGGTTAGCGCAGAAGACGCTGGAATGGGTGGTAAAATAACGGATTTGAGTAAAATCCACTCGAGAAAGGAAGATTATGTATGAAAAGCAATGAATGGCTTAGTAAAAGCATAGATTCAGCAAAATGGGTCATGCTCGAACCAATTTTGAGTTTATGGATTTGGTTCGCCTTCTATCTCTTGTTATGGATATCTTGGTCTGGCGTAGAGATTTCTCAAATTGTCCTGATATCGTATATTTCTTGTGTTTTTGCTTGTCTACTCTCGATTTTCCAAACAGTTTATTGGAGTTTGAATTTCAAGAAGAAATCAATTTACTTTGTCATTTTCTCACTCTTTGTCACGATTTGGCTCTCAATTTTTGTTGTAAACGGATCGCTATCCCTGCTCAAAACTCTTTAATTTTTTCGATCAATCACGTGTTTTTTACGCCTACTCTCGAGTTGTAAACTAACCTCATGCAGCAATACCACGACCTTCTGCGCCTCATCCTGACCACTGGCTCGAGCAAATCCGACCGCACGGGCACGGGGACGAGATCAATCTTCGGGCATCAGACGCGCTACGACTTGCAGGCTGGTTTCCCGCTGCTGACCACGAAAAAAGTCCATTGGAAAAGCGTGGTGCATGAACTGCTGTGGTTTCTGCGCGGCGATACCAACATCGCGTATTTGCAGCAGCACGGCGTGAAGATTTGGGATGAATGGGCGGATGAGCGCGGCGAGCTTGGGCAGGGGATTTACGGTTCGATGTGGCGGGCTTGGCCTAACGCGGATGGCGGAAGCGTGGATCAAATCAAAAACCTCGTGGACGCGATCAAGAAGAACCCAGACTCGAGGCGCTTGTTGGTCGTGGCGTACAACCCGAGTTTCGCGGACACGGTGAAATTGCCGCCGTGCCACTCGCTGTTTCAGTTCTATGTGGCGGACGGCAAACTCTCGTGCCAACTCTATCAGCGCAGCGCTGACATTTTCCTCGGCGTGCCGTTCAACATCGCGTCATACGCGCTGCTGACGCAGATGATCGCGCACGTCTGCCAGCTCGAGCTTGGCGATTTCGTGCATACGCTCGGCGACGCGCACCTGTACAACAATCACGTGGAGCAAGCCGAGTTGCAGCTCTCTCGAGCACCCCGCAGCTTGCCGACGGTGACGCTCGAGCCATCGGTCACGGATTTGTTCGCGTTTCGCTTTGAGGACATCGCCCTCGTCGGTTACGACCCGCATCCCGCGATCAAAGCGCTGGTGGCGGTGTGAAAATCACGATGATCGCCGCCATAGACGAGGCTCGAGCGATTGGGCGCGGTGGCGAGCTGCCGTGGCGCTTGCCGAATGACCTGAAGCGCTTTAAAGCCTTGACATTGGGAAAAACCGTGCTGATGGGGCGCAAAACGTTTGAAAGCATCGGGCGACCGCTCCCGCAGCGCCGCAACATCGTGCTGACCAGAGACTCGAGCTTCGCCGCATCTGGCGTCGAAGTCGTGCATGATTTACGCAACGCGCTTGAGGACGATCTGTTCGTGATTGGTGGCGGCGAGATTTACGCGCTGGCACTGCCGATTGCCACGACCCTCGAGTTGACCATAGTCCAGACCGTTATTCCAGACGCCGATGCGTTCTTCCCCGCGTGGGACGGTGCGGATTGGCTCGAGGTACGCCGCGAGCATCATGCGGTGGATGAGCGGCACGCGTATGCGTTTGACTTCGTGACTTTGGAACGTCACTGAAAATCGCGTCTCTGACAGGCTCGAGGGCGCCAGTAGTCGCGTAAAATTTTATTCACGCTACAGTCAATCCATGAAACGTATTCTGGTGATCGCACTGCTGATGTTGACTTGTCAGGTTGTTCACGCACAGAGCTTCGGCGTGACGCTCGGTGGTCGGCTCGAGATTGTGCCGAGCACGCTCGGCAGCCCCAACGAACCAGCCGCTTTCCCGGCCTTCGGTTTCGAGGTTGGCGCGTTCGGCTGATTTCTCCATCGGGACGCGGTTGCTGGTCTCGAGCTTCGCACTGCTGTTCTGGCACGGTCAAGCCGATTTGTACGTCGGATACACGCTGCCCGAGGGAACGACATTCTACGCCAGTGCGGGCTACGGTTCCACCGCCAACGTCTTCACAGGCATCACCGAGGACGTTCACGCCCTGCTGGGTGTGCGCTTTGCCAGCGGCTTTTTCATCGAAGCCACGCCCGGCATCAGCTACTTCAGGGTTTGCACGTCTAGGTCACCGCAATCGCAGGGGTGCAACAGTTACGAGGACGCTCGAGTGCTGATTCTGGGATTGAGCCTCGGTTTGGTCTGGGTGCTCGGCTGATCCCGCTCGAGGTTCAGTGCATCCTCGAGCGATCCTCAACGGGTCAGAAAAGCTGGCGGCACATGATCCGTCAACCAAACGCCGTTCGCGGAGCGGTAGAACGCGTGACCCGCTTCATACATTGTCAATGCTGCAACGCGCAGGATCACCGCTTGGCCGTGCCTCGAGCCGACGCGCTGTGCGGTGTCTGTGTCCACGGACAGATGCACGTGGTGGCGGCGCATGCGCTGCAAGCCAGTCGCCAGCACGCTCTCGAGCGCGGCGGCGGTCGTGCCGTGAAACAGGATCGGCGGCGGCTCGAGGGCGATCAGTCCGAGGTCGACAGCCACGCTGTGACCCTGACTGGCGCGGATGCGTGTTCCCGCCTCATCAAACGCGAAACGCTGCTTGTCGTTGCGCGTCACGACTTCCTCGAGATCGCTGCGAGTCAGCGCGTATCCCTTGCGTCCCAGTGCTCCCAGCAGCGCGGCGGCGCTGACCCAGCCGCCAGACTCGAGGGTCAGCCCGATGGCTTGCGGATCGTGTCGCAAGTGCTTGGAGAGGGTTTTACTGATTTGTACGAACCGTTTGTTTTCCATAAACCTCAGTCTCGCGCATCTCGAGCTTTGACGACAGCGCCAATTGACGTAAGCAGTTCACTTGCAGCCGCTCGAGAACGTGCTTTTACGAGCACCCACTGGTTAGTTCACCTCGAGCCGATCGAGGGTTTCGTGACACGCCGCGTTTGTTCTGGGAGTTAAAATTTTTTTCAGATAAACCTCATGAGCGATACATGGGGAACGCCGACCATTGATCGGTAGGCAAATTACGATCGATCAATTATTGGAGGAACCATGAAGAAAACACTGATCGCCCTCGCGCTGACCACGCTGACCGCACTTCCCGCATTCGCGCAAACCCAGACGCCCACCGCCGAGGAGTACTTTGCCAACGCGCAGCAGCTCGCCGCCCAAGCCGAGATCGCCTACCCGCAACCGTTTTTAGATCTGCCCCTGTGGGACAGCGCCGTCGGTAACGCTCAGGCGGCGGCTGACCTCGCACCGACTGACTTCAAATACCTGCGTTACGCCGCTGAGCTGTACACCACGACGCAGTGGTGGATTAAAGCTTATGACGCGTGGAAGCTCTACGAGTCCAAAACCGCACTGGACGAGGCTGACAAAACGCAGGCCGCCAGAGCAGCAGCCAAGCTCGGGTATCTGGCCTTGCAGCGCGGCGTCAAAGCCGACGCCATCACCTACCTGACCGATTCCCTGCGCTGGAAAGAGGACGCGGGCGCTCGAGCCTTGCTGCAACGCGCCCAGCGCTGAGGTACACCGCCAATGGTTTTCTGAAAAAGTAATGCGTGTAGCGATTCATGGTGTGAGAAACCGTATCTGTGAATTGGCGATTCCGGGCTAACCTTGGTGCGACTCGATTACAGAGCGCACCAAGGTTTTTTCATGGCTGCCCTGACTCGTTCAACGGAGGTCAACAACGCATGAAGCCCTTACTTTTCACAGTCGTTACCCTGATGCTCGCCACGGCCGTAGCGCTGAGTGTGCAACCCGGTGAGGTCGTCTGGAAACTTCCCGGCAGCGCCTCGAGTTCCCCGACAGTCGCACTCAATGGCAGCCTCTACGTCGGTGGCACGGATCGCAAGCTCTACGCATTGTCTGGCGGCGTGGTCAAATGGAGCTTCGATACGGGTGGGACGGTCAAATCCTCGCCAGCCGTTGCTGAAGACGGCACGGTGTACGTCGGCTCCTACAGCAAAAACTTGATAGCCTTAACGCCGGAAGGCAAGCAGAAGTGGTCGTTCCCGGCGAGCGGTGACATTTACGCCTCGCCAACAATCGGCGGCGACGGCACAATTTACTTCGGAACCAGCGCCGGGAGTTTCTTCGCGCTTGCCCCCAACGGGCAGCAGCGCTGGCAACTGAGCCTCAAACCATCTGTGTTTTCATCCGCCGCCATTGGAACCGACGGTACGATTTACGTCGGTGCACACGATAAGGCGCTGCACGCTATTCACCCCAACGGTTTAGAACAGTGGAAATTCCAGACCAATGGTTTCATTTTCTCCTCGCCCGCCATCGGTGCGGATGGCACGATTTACATCGGCTCGAGCGACAACAACCTCTACGCCGTGAACCCCGACGGAACCGAACGCTGGCGCTACCGCGCTGGCTTCTACGTGCTCTCCAGTCCAGTGATCGCCAGCGACGGCACAATTTACGTCGGTTCACACGATAAAAACCTGCACGCCATCAACCCAGATGGCTCGAGCCGCTGGAAGTTCCAGACCGACGGATTCATCGCGGGTGCGCCCGCGCTGGCCGAGGATGGAACGGTCTACTTTGGCTCTTACGATGGCAATCTCTACGCTGTGGACGCCAGTGGCGCACTGAAATGGAAGTACAACGTCGGTGTGCGAATCGACAGTTCACCCGCGATCACGAGGGACGGACTGGTGTACTTCACCGATCTGACCGGCACGACTTACGCCGTGCGCGGCGGCAGCCCGTTGGCGACGGCCGCGTGGAGCCGCTTCAAAGGCAACAATCAGGGAACCGGGCGTTTCCTCGCAGTAGACGCGCTGACCGCCCAGTTCGCGCTCGAGGCGCAGGTCAGTCCAGCGGTCACTGCTCGCCCAATCACACCGCCCTTGGTGACGCTCAACACGGCCGCACCGACCGGAGCGACGGCCGCCTTGGCGCAGAAAGCGATTCTCGTCTCAGGCACGATCATGCTGCCCGTGCGCGATCTGGCGGGCGTCGTCGGTGCTCGAGTCACCGCTTTTCAGGGTCGCACCGCGACGATTGTTCGCCTGACATCCGAATTGAAACTGACCGTCGGGCAAGCCGGAACGGGCTACCCAGCGCCGATCATCTACCAAGGCAAAATGCACGTGCCCCTGCGGGCTTTAAACGGTTTGCAGGGCGTCAGCATCGCGTGGGACGCCGCAAGTCGCAGCGTGGTCATCAACGTGGAAGGCCAGATCACGCGGGTGCAGCTTGAGTTAGGGAAGCTGCCCAGAGTCTGAGATACGCAGCCTCGCAGCATGTTGCCTCGAGCGCAAAAAAGTCTGCGGTGCGCTAAGGTGACTGCATGAAACGAATCCTGCTGATTGCGCTGCTGGTACTGATCGGTCACGCCGCTCACGCGCAAAGCTTCGGCGTGACGCTCGGCGGGCGATTGGAGCTTGTGCCATTGCTCAGCCGGGTCGATGCGACGCTGGTGTTCGTGCCGACGCTTGGCGCAGACGTGGGCGCTGAACTGCGCTTCGCGCCGATCACCGTCGGGGCGCGGCTGGCCCTCTCGAGCCTGTTGCTGCTTTTTTGGCACGCTCAGGCTGATTTATACGCGGGTTACACGCTCCCCGAAGGGCTGATGCTTTACGCTGGTGTTGGCTACAGCACGAACGCCACGATATTATTCGGTGGCATCAACGACGACGTTCACGCGCTGCTCGGTGTGCGCTGGCCCAGCGGCTGGTGGCTCGAGGTCACGCCCGGCATCGGCACGACCAGCATTTGCACCGACACGCCATCGCAACCGGGGCAAGGTTGCTCGAGTTACAAGAGCGTTCAGGGTTTTGTGATCGGCGCTCACTTCGGGATCACGCTGATTTTTTAGCGCCTGACAACGCGGGCTATCCCAGCAGCGCGAGACTGTGCCAGCAGTGCGAGACTGTGCCAGCAGTGCGAGACTGTGCCAGCAGTGCGAGACTGTGCCAGCACCTCGAGCGCACGAGTCGAGAGCGAATCAGTAGAATTGCCACGACACGAACCACTGTCCAGCCGTATCCGCGCTGATGCCGCGCCCGATGTAAAGCGTTCCAGAGTCGCCCCAGTTCAGTCCGACCTTAGTTTCAGAGTCGATCTGCAACGCGAACATGACTTTGCCCTGTAATGCGTTCTCCAACACGCCATCGCTGTTCATCTCGAAATGCCCCCAGCAGACCTCGTGTTGAAGACTGCTCGGGTAGCCGCCCAGTTTGGTGCGGTGTTGGTTGGGCAAGCGCGTGTAGCTATGCTCAACGCCAGCGACTGTTCGCAAATCTGGATCGTCGTGACAGGGATGATCCATCACCTCGAGCCAATACCCCGCTGAACCATCTAGCCAGCGATTTTCTTGGTTGTGCGTCACGTCTTGGAGCGGAACCAGCCCCTCGAGCGTCGTGTACCCGCGCACGCACCAAGACGCACGGTCGCCCTCAGGGTCGTGGAAACTCTCTGGTGCGTCCACGAAGACGGTCAGCAGCTTCAAATCTGCCAGCACCTCAGGCACGAACGGCGCATCGCTCAGATTGAGTTGACAAATCAATTGCAGTGGCAAGCCAGACCCGTTCAGCGGATAGTCCTCGCCGGGCGAGCCGAGTGGCGTCAACCCAAAGTGCGACGCGCTCAGCTCAGAACTCAGGTGCGAACCGCCGATCTCGAGGACGCTCGAGCGGCGCGAGTTGAGCTGCACATACGTTTCAAGATCGCTCACAGCAACTCGAGCACGCGCTTTTCCATCTCCTCGATTGCGCCGGGCCCGAAGCCAACCATCCACGAATGCACCTTGCCGTCGCGTCCGACGATGATGTTCCACGGCACGCCCGTGCCGCCCCACGTGCGAAACAGCGCTCCCGTCGCTTTGGCGTCCGCACCGAACCACACGTCGTACCCGAGCGGGTTCGCCTCGAGATAGCTCAGGGCTTTTTCCTTACTTTCGGCGTAATTGACGCCGATCACGCGCAAGCCTTTGTCTTTGTAACGCCCGTAGAGCGCATTCAACTCCGGCATCTCGGCGCGGCACGGCGGACACCACGATCCCCAGAAATTCAGGATCACGACGCTGCCCAATGTCCCTTTTAGCTCCATACTTTTACCACTCGAGTCTTGCAACGCGAAGTTCGGCATGGCGCGACCCGGACGCATCCCCGGTGTGACTGGCGCGGTGCTGAACGCCTCAGTCTTGACGGTCTCGAGGATCGCCTCCTTGAAGCCCATGTGGAACGTGCGAATCACGCCGTCCTTGCCAATCAAATACGCCCACGAAAGAATCGGCGCGTCCTCCTCGAGACCCTGCCACGCCATCAGTTTTTCTTTGAGGTTTGGGCTGCTGGGGCTTTGCGTCCAGACCTCGAATTTGAAACCCTCCTGCTCTGCGACGTACTTGGCGGTGTTGACCGAATCCGAGACGTTCAGCCCGATCACGCGCAGCCCCGGATTCTCGAGCGCGAGGCGTTCCACGAGGTCGTACTCGTTGCCGCAAGTCTGACAAGCCCTCGACCAGAAGTACAGGAAAACCGGCTGGTCTTTCACGTCGCTCCAACGAATTGCTTTCCCCTCGAGCGTTTGCGCGGTGAAATCGGGAATCGTATCGCCTGCCCGCAACACAGTGTCTGCCACACCATCGGCTCGAGCGACGCAGAGCAGCAACGCAGCGCAAAGCATCAAATAAAAGCGTTTCATGCCAAAGCATAGCGCAACCTAGAGCCACACGTTGACACTGCCTTGACCTGTCTCATAGACTACAAACCAAGCACAGGTTAAAGCGGCCCCCGCGAGGGCTGAACCACTCCGTTCGCTTCACAGGTTCGCACTCGCGCTCGAGGTTTCACACCTTGAGGAAGGAGCCAATGTTGACGTTACCGACCTCCGCTTTGAGCGCTGAAAGTTTAGAGCAGAATTTTCAGGAGGTGCTGCCCGCGCTGAGTAAACGCGAGGCAAGCATCGAAGCTAACCGCTGCTTGTTTTGTTACGACGCGCCATGCACGCACGCCTGCCCGACGCACATCGACATTCCGGGCTTCATCAAAAAAATCGCCAGGGACAATGTGAAAGGCTCAGCCCGCGTGATCCTCGAGAGTAATTTCTTGGGGTCAACCTGCGCCAGAGTCTGCCCCGTCGAGGAACTCTGTGAAGGCGCGTGCGTCTTGGGGAGCGACCACAAGCCAATTGAGATCGGACGCCTGCAACGCTACAGCACCGACTTTGTGCTCGAGAAGAAGCTCGATTTGTTCAAACCCGCGCCCAGCACCGGCAAGAAAGTCGTCGTAATCGGCGCGGGCCCAGCGGGGCTGTCCTGTGCCGCCGAACTCGCCAAGCTCGGACACGCGGTCACGATCCTCGAGCGTAAACCATTGGCGGGCGGCTTGAGCACTTACGGCATCGTGGTTTTCCGCGAACCCGTGCAAGTCTCCCTAGCCGAAGTCGAAATGGTCGAGCGTTTAGGGGTGAACATCAAAACCGGCGTGACCGTCGGCGTGGATGTGACACTCGAGAGTCTGACCAGCGATTACGATGCGGTGTTCCTCAGCGTCGGACTGGGCACAGTCCCCAGCCTCGGCATTCCCGGCGAGAACCTACTCGGTGTGGTCGACGGCATCAAATTCATCGAAGACACCAAAACGCAAGCGTACTCGAGCATCCCCGTCGGCAAGCACGTTTGCGTGATCGGCGCGGGCAACACCGCGATTGACGCCGCGACGATTGCACGGCGCTTGGGCGCGGAAAGCGTGACGATGGTCTACCGCCGCAGCGCCAGTGAAATGACCGCCTACAACTTCGAGTTTGAATTCGCCAAAAAAGAAGGCATTGAGTACCGCTTCTTATCAAATCCCGTCGCGGTGCGCGGCACAGACTCAGTTACAGGACTCGAGTGCGTCAAGATGCGCTTGGGAGCGCCAGACTCGAGCGGACGCCCGCGACCCGAAGCCATCCCCGACAGCAACTTTGTGCTCGAGTGCGACATGGTGATTAGCGCCATCGGACAGGAAAAACACCAATCGCTCGCCCAGCAGCTCAACCTCGAGACCAAGAACGGTTACATCGTCACCGACGCCCACAACCAAACCTCGAGACCCGGCATTTACGCCGGTGGGGATTGCGTGCGCGTGACTGGGGACGCCAGTACCGTGATGGCGGTGCAGGACGGCAAGATTGCAGCGAGAGGGATTCACGCGCAGATGCTCGAGGGGATGGTCAGTGCGAATGATTGATGGCGTGGCGGGGGACGCCCCCTCCCCCGCCGCTTCGCGGCGGCCTCTCCCACCAGGGGAGAGGCTATTTGGGACGCAGATGCAGACTGATCGTTTGGAGGACGCCCTCGAGATTCGCGGTGATGTCGTGATTCCAGAAGCGCAGCACTTGGAAACCCTGACCCTCGAGCCACGTGTCACGCTCGAGATCGTACTGGCTGTTGGCGTGATGCAGACCGTCGGCTTCGACGATCAAATTGCGCTCGAAACACACGAAATCCACGATGAAGCGACCGATGGGCTTTTGGCGGTAGAACTTCACGCCCAGTTGTGCGGAACGCAAGCGATCCCACAACAAATTCTCTGTCGGAGTCTGGCGCTGCCTCAGTGCCCGCGCTCGAGGAGTCAACACGCCCATCACTCAAGAGTACGCCCTAGCCTCTCCCCCAGTGGGAGAAGCCGCGCCGAAAGGCGCGGGTGAGGGGGCGTCCTCCGCCGCGCCGCTGTCACCTCAATCCCCTCGAGACTGAAAGGTTTGTGTATGGCTGATCTAAGCATTGATTTCTGTGGCATCAAATCCCCGAACCCGTTCTGGCTCGCAAGCGCCCCGCCGACGAACAGCGGTCATCAAATCCACAAGGCGTTTGAAGCCGGTTGGGGCGGCGCAGTCTGGAAAACCATCGGCGCTCCCGTACTGAACGTCTCCAACCGCTACGGCACGATCAAATACAACGGTCAGATCATCGGCTTAAACAACGTGGAGCTGATCTCGGATCGTCCAATTGAGATCAACCTGCGTGAGATCGCGGAGATCAAAAAACTCTGGCCCGACCGTGCGGTGATCGCGTCGGCGATGGTGGAGAGCAATCCGCTGGCGTGGAAGACGATCATTCAGCAAATTGAAGATACTGGCGCGGATGGCATCGAACTGAATTACGGCTGTCCGCACGGCATGTCGGAGCGCGGCATGGGCGCGGCCGTCGGGCAAGTGCCGGAATACTGCGAGCAGATCACTGCGTGGGTGCGGGAATACTCGAGCATTCCGGTGATCGTCAAGCTGACGCCGAACGTCACGAATATCAGCGCTTCGGCGAGGGCAGCGGTGGCGGGCGGGGCGCACGCGCTGTCGCTCATCAACACGATCAACTCCATCGTCGGCGTGAACCTCGAGACCTTCGAGTTAAGCCCGAACATCGGCGGCAAAGGCGGTCACGGCGGCTATGCGGGCCCAGCGGTCAAGCCAATCGCGCTGCACCTGATGTCGCAAGTCGCGCTGACCGAAGAGGTTATGAGGGCGAAGCTGCCGATCAGCGGCATGGGCGGGATCATGAACTGGCAGGACGCTGCCGAGTTCCTGCTGCTCGGAGCCTCGAGCTTGCAGGTTTGCACAGCGGCGATGCTGTACGGCTACCGAGTCGTCGAAGACATGATCGACGGACTGAGCAATTGGCTCGATGAAAAAGGCATCGGCAGCGTCAACGAGATCATCGGCAAGTCCCTGCCGCGCATCAGTGACTTCGGGGACTTCGATTTGAGCTTCAAAACCGTAGCTCGAGTCAACCCAGATTCCTGCATTCAATGCAACCTGTGCTACATCGCCTGCAACGACACCGAGCATCAGTGCATTGACCTGAAGCGCGGCGAGGAAGTGGTGATGCCGGGCTTCGATGAGCGCGACAACGGGCGCATTCAAGCGACCTCGAGCCGCCCGTTTCCGGTGGTGCGCGAGTCCGATTGCGTCGGCTGCGATTTGTGCCACAACGTTTGCCCTGTGACGGGTTGCATCACGATGGTCGAAGTCCCCAGTGGTCGCGCCCCGACGACGTGGCGGCAACTGTCCGCTGAGCGCCCAGAGGTCACGCAGGATTGGGAAGCGATGAAACGCTACCGCGCTGAAGTCGGGATAGACATTCACTGAGCGCGTACACTCGAGGAGCAATCAGGAGGTTTTCAGTGACGATCACGATCAGCGAAGACGGCACGTTGAAACTGCCCAGAGAAATCCTCGAGCTGCTTGGGGATCAGGTTGAAGTCAAACTCGAGGGGAAAACCGTGACGCTCGAGCCGCGCTCAAAACGCATTAGTGAACTCGAGACGGTTGAAGAACGACTCACGGCCTTTGATGCTTGGGCTGCTCGAGCAGTACAGCCATCGTCAGCGACGCTCCCAGAGGACTGGGCAACGATTCGGGACAGCATTTACAACCAATGAGACTCCTCGCCGATACCAACATCATTTTGCGCTTCGTTCACCTCGCAGACTCGCGCCACGAAATGGTCTTCGCAGCGGTGCGTAGCGCATTCGCTCGAGGTGATCGCGTGTGCATCGCGCCGCAAGTGATTTACGAGTTTTGGTCGGTGGCGACACGCCCCGTCAATGTTGGCGGCTTGGGTTGGTCTGTAGAGCGCACCCGCGCAGAAGTTGACGTGCTGCTCGAGCAATTCGAGTTGATCGCCGATTCACCCAGCGTTTTTGAGTTTTGGCTCGAGTTGGCGACGACCTACGGCGTGAGTGGCAAACCCTCACACGACGCGAGACTGGTCGCCGCGATGCAGGCGCATGGACTCGAGACGCTGCTGACTTTGAATGGAGCAGATTTCAAGCGCTTCGCAGTGACTGTGATTGACCCAAGTTCCGCAAGCTGAAACTCGAGCGCGAAATATTTCAGGAGGCACGAATGGCATTGCTCATCAAGAGCGGCGAGATCATCACCGCAGACTCGAGGTACGTGGCCGACATCTATATTGAGGATCAGACGATCACGCGCATCGGCGTGAACCTCGAGACGCCGCCAGACACTGAAGTGATCGACGCGACGGGAAAGTTTGTTTTTCCCGGCTTCATTGACCCGCACGTCCACGTTTATTTGCCGTTCATGGCGACGTTTGCCAAGGATACGCACACCACCGCCAGCCAAGCCGCGCTGATCGGTGGCACGACCACATTTATTGAGATGTGCTGCCCGAGCCGCAATGACGACGCGCTCGAGGGGTACAGGTTGTGGAAGGAAAAAGCGGCGGGCAGCAGCGCCTGCGATTACAGTTTTCACATGTCGGTCACGAAGTTTGACGAGCAGACCGAATCGCAACTGCGCGAGATCGTCGCGGACGGCATCTCGAGCTTCAAGATTTTCTTGTCCTATAAAAACTTTTTCGGCGTGGACGACGGGGAGATGTACCAGACGATGATGCTCGCCAAGGAACTCGGCGTGATCGTCACCGCGCACTGCGAGAACGCCGAGTTGGTCGGGCAGTTGCAAGCCAAGCTAATGTCTGAAGGCAAAACCGGGCCGGAATGGCACGAACCTAGCCGTCCCGAAGCCGTCGAAGCCGAAGGCACGCAGCGCTTTGCGACCTTCCTCGAGACGACCGGCGCGACAGGGTACATCGTGCATCTGTCGTGCGCCCCGGCGCTCGAGCGGGCGATGGCGGCCAAATCTCGAGGCGTACCGATTTTCATTGAATCCGTGATCCCGCATTTTCTGCTGGACAAAACCTACGCCGAGCGCGGCGGGGTCGAGGGCGCAAAGTTCGTGATGTCACCACCCCTGCGCGATAAGCGCAACCACAAACCCTTGTGGGACGCGCTCGAGCAGGGCTTCATTGATACGGTCGGCACGGATCACTGCCCGTTCGATGTGATGCAAAAGGCGATGGGGGCGAGCGCGTTCACTGCGATTCCCAACGGTATTCCCGCGATTGAAGACCGCGTGAACTTGCTATACACCTACGGCGTCTCGAGGGGGAGTTTGGACATTCACCGCTTCGTGGATGCGGCGAGTACCAAAAGTGCCAAGTTATTCGGGCTGTTCCCCAAAAAAGGCACGATTGCCGTCGGCAGTGATGCCGATCTGGTGATTTACGACCCCGCGTACAGGGGGGTGATCTCGAGCGCGACGCAGACCGTGAACAACGATTACAACGGTTTTGAAGGTATGGAGATTGACGGCAAGCCGAGCATCGTCACGGTGCGCGGCGTAGTGCAGGTGCGTGACGGGAAGTTCACGGGCGACGCGGCTCGAGGCGAGTTCTTACGGCGCAAACCGCAGCACTTTTAAGTCTCGAGGATGCAATGACCGAGTGGCACAAGGACAATTTCACGATCCACACCGATCAGCAGCGCTTTGATCTCGAGGTGATTCACGGCTTTCTAACTCGAGTTTACTGGGCTGAGGGCGTGACTAAAGAAGTCGTTCGACACGCGATGCGGCACTCGCTGGCGTTTGGGGTTTTTGACGGCGCGGCGCAGGTCGGTTACGCGAGGGTCGTCACGGATTTCACGCGCACCGCGTGGCTGGCCGATGTCTTCATCCTCGAGTCGCACCGCAAATTGGGGCTAGGCAAGTGGCTGGTCAGTGTGATCCTCGAGCATCCGCGTTTGCAGACGGTCAAGTGGCTGCTGACGACCGATGACGCGCACACGCTGTACACCCGCCACGGCTTCGCGCAAGTTGACCCGACAAAGTTTTTACTGCGCCTGCCCGTCAAGCATTTCAACGACGCACTGATCGAAGGTTAAACTGCGCCATCTCGAGGTCAACCTTAATGCAGACAACCCCCATTCCATCCCCTCGAGCCGACGCGCTTGTGTCCGTGCGCGATGTCAGCATGATCTACCGCACCCGCGACCCCAGCGGCGCGGCGCTCCAGACAGTCGCGCTTAAAGACGCGAACCTCGAGATCAAAGCGGGCGAGTTCATCAGCCTGATCGGGCCCAGCGGTTGTGGCAAAACCACGTTACTGCGCTTGTTGGCTGACCTGATTCAACCAAGCTCTGGCACGTTGTCCATCGGTGGCAAAACCGCGCAAGCCGCTCGAGAAGCCCGCGCTTACGGTTACGTCTTCCAAGCGCCCGCGCTGTTTGAATGGCGCACCGTGCAGCAGAACGTGATGCTGCCGCTCGAGATCATGGGGTTTAGCAAACCAGAACGCGAAGCTCGAGCCGCGCAGATGCTGAAACTCGTGGGTTTGGAAAAATTTGCCCGCAATTACCCGTGGCAGCTCTCCGGCGGGATGCAGCAACGCGCCAGCATTGCAAGGGCGCTCGCGTTCGACCCGCAATTAATCTTCATGGACGAACCGTTCGGGGCGCTCGACGAAATCACTCGCGAGAACCTGAACCTCGAGCTGCTCAGGTTATGGCGCGAAACCGGCAAAACCATTATCTTCGTCACGCACAGCATCCCCGAAGCCGTGTTCCTCAGCACGCGAATCGTCGTGATGACCCCGCGACCCGGCAAGATCGAAAAGATTATTGACGTTGATTTGCCGCAACCGAGGGATTTTGAGACTCGAGAATCGGCGCGGTTTTTTGAAATTGCCACTGAGGTCAGGGAGAGTTTGAAGCACGGGCATGGGTACGAGGTGACGGAGTGAGTCAATTCCGTTCAAGCGTGTTTTGTTCGCAAGTACTGACGAACCATCTCGAGAACGCGGGGCAAATCACTCAAAACTTCTTCATTGCGAAACCGCACCACCTTCAACCCTCGAGCCTCGAGTTCCGCAGTGCGCTGGGCATCATAAGTTCGAGCCTCTGGTGTGTCGTGAACACTGCCGTCAAGCTCAACCACCAAGCGAGCTTCCGCGCAGTAAAAATCAACGACGTAACGACCAAACGCTTTCTGACGCAAGAAGCGCAAACCCTCGAGCCTCGAGCCGCGCAAGGCTCGCCACAAGACCGCTTCGGCAGGTGTTGGATTTTTGCGGCTCTGACGCTGCAACTCGAGCAGGTAAAAGGGTTTCTTCATAGGGTGAGCCTGATTGATTGTAACGGCTTCGCTAGTGGCCGCTCTCACCCCGACGCTGCGCGTCGGCCCTCTCTCGTTTCACGAAAGAGGGCGAAAACCTGTGCAACTTGGCTCCCTTCTCTCGCTGGCGAGAGAAGGGCTGGGGATGAGAGTGGCGTCCCAAGCAATGCTTCTTCTCGAGGTAGAAGTCAATGACCCGCCGCTCGAGCAACGCCGTCCCAATGCTGGTCGTCGCGCTCGCTGCGATAGCGCTGTACTTCCCCGCAATGATCTGGCTGAACGCGTCCCAAGCGCAGAAATTACTCTCGAGAGGCGCAGAATTGAAGTGCGGTGACGCGCTCGCCTGCGCGTTCAATTTGCGCTCACCGATTATCCCAGCGCCGAATCAGTTGCTCGAGGACATCCCGCGTTTGTACTGGCCGCTGACTGACTCCACTACCGTGCCGTACAACGCGTTTTTCACGGGTCTCGAGACGCTGCTGGGGTTGCTGCTGGGGGCGCTGATCGGGCTGGGGTTGGCGGTGCTGCTGACGAGTTCCAAGGCGTTCGAGCGGGCGGTGCTGCCGTGGTTGGTCGCATCGCAGACCGTGCCGATCATTGCGATTGCGCCGATGCTGGCGGTGCTGCTGGGCGCGAATGGCGTGCAGGGCTTGTTGCCCAAAGTGCTGATTAGCGCGTACATCGCGTTCTTTCCGATTGCGATTGGCGTGGCGAAGGGTTTTCGCAGCCCCGATCCGTTGCAACTGGATTTGATGCGAACCTACAACGCCTCTCCTCAGCAGACGTTTTCATCACTGCGCTTTCCGGCGAGCGTGCCGTTTCTGTTCACGGCGTTCAAGATTGCGATGGCAGCGGCGCTGATCGGCGCGATTGTCGCAGAAAGCAGCACGATCACCGATGCGGGGTTGGGCAGGATGCTGTCTGAAAACTCGAGGGCATCGGATGCAAGGGGCTTGTGGCTGGTGATGATCGGCAGTGCGGTGTTGGGAATCGTACTGGTATCGCTGGTTGGCGTGGTGGAGAGGCTGGTGACGCCGTGGCAACGCGAACGGTAGCTTCGAGGCAGATCGGCTCGAGCTTGCACGCTGGGCTGGCAGTGGCACTGCTGATCGCGGGCTTGGCATTGATGCTGGTCGTGATCTCGAGCAATGCGGCGCTGACGGATATGTGGGGCGCAGGGGCGATGCTTGGCGTTTACGCGGGACTCGCGCTGGGTCTGGGCGGCGTGATGATGCTCTCGAGCGTCGTCGTGCGTATCCTCGAGCGTCCGCGTGCGAAAGACGACAAGGACTGGTTGTGGCGACAAGTTGTCAGTTTGCTGCCCGCGCTGCTGCTGGCGCTGGTCGTGATCGTCGCCGTCGAAGGGCTGGTGCGCGGCTTCGCCGTGCCGTTCGCGCAAATTCCGCCGCCGAGCGCGGTGCTGGCGAAGCTATTTGAGGCTCGAGCGGTGCTGCTGCGCGACACGCAAATCACGTTGCTCGAGACGCTGGTCGGCTTCGCGGTCGGCGGGACGCTGGGGTTTTTCACTGCCGTTTTCACACAGCGCTTCCCATTCTTGGAGCGCGGTTTGATGCCGTATGCAACGCTGTTCAGCAGCATTCCAATCGTGGCGCTCGCGCCGGTGGTGATTAAGACGATGGGCGTGGACTGGGAGTCAAAAGCGGTTGTCGTGGGCATCACGGTCTTCTTTCCGATTCTTCTCAATACGGCTCGAGGGCTTGCTGAAGTCAACCCCTTGCAACTGGATTTGATGCGCTCTTACGCGGCCGCGCCGTCTCGAGTCTTTGCAGATTTACGCATTCCCAACGCGTTGCCATTTATTTTCAATGGCGTGAAAACCAGCGCGGTGCTGGGACTGATCGCCGCGATTGTCGCGGAGTTCTTCGGCGCGAACGGCGCTGGGCTGGGCTTTCGGATCGTCGTCGAGATCGGCACGGCGAACTTGGATACCGTCTGGGCGGCAATCAACATTGCGTCACTCGTCGGCATAACGGTTTATAATGGACTCGCACTCCTCGAGCGCCGCGTCACGGGTTGGCACAGTTCGTTCAGATCAGATTCTTAACTCCCTCGAGCCTTCAATTTTTTCCCGCGCTCGCCGCAAAGTCGTACACCTCGAGCTAGCACAACCTGATTCGGTTCCAATCGGCGATTCAAGCCGTTTGAACGCGCTCTACGGAGGGAAGTATGAAGAAAGCCGTTCTCGCATCCGCCGCGATCCTCACCGCCGTACTGGCCGGAGCTGCCTTGGTGAGCACCCAAGCGCAATCCATGAAAAAGCCCGTGCAGGTCAAGTTGCAACTCAAGTGGTTCCCGCAAAGCCAGTTCGCTGGGTACTTCGCGGCGCAAGCGCGTGGCTATTACAAGGACGAGGGTCTCGAGGTCACGCTGCTGCCCGCTGGCGACGCCAATCCCGTCGGTGCAGTGATGGCGGGCGCGGCTGATTTCGGTACGACGTGGATCACGGATTTCCTCGTCAGCCGCGAGAAGGGCCAGAAGATCGTTCACATCGGGCAGATGTTCCAGCGCAGCGGTTTTACGCTGGTCACGCTGGCTGACAGCGGCATCAAGACAGCGGCGGACTTGAAGGGTAAAAAAGTCGGCGTCTGGCCCGGCGGCAACGAGTACCCCGTCGTGGCGCTCGCCAAGAAAGCGGGTCTGACCACCAGCCTAGACTCGAGCGTCGCCGCGCCGGACATCACGGCCGTGACGTACCCGTTTGACCCGAGCCTCGTGTTCCCCGATAAGGTGGACGCAGTTTCTGCGATGACCTACAACGAGGTTAACCAGATTGTCGGCTTAGGCTTCCCGCTGCAAAAGCTCAACATCCTGCGCCTGCCAGACCTCGGCGTAAATTTACTCGAGGATCTGATGTTCGCGCCAGAGAAGGTGCTGGCGGACAAAAACTTCAAAGCCTCCGGCATGACTGGTAAGGAAATTGCGGCGAAGCTGCTGCGGGCCAGCATCAAGGGCTGGAACTGGGCGGTGCAGAATCAGGGTGCGGCCGTGGACATCGTGATCCCGAAGTGCGGCAACACCTGTAAGGGCAGCGGCGCGATTGATAGCCGCGACCATCAGACGTGGCAGATGAAGGAAATTGCCAAGCTGTACTACGCGGGCCCGACGCTCAAAGGCTTCGCGGGTTATTTGGATCCAGTCGCGTACAAAGCCAACGTCGACCTGCTGATGGATCTGGGCGTGTTGAAGAAGAAGCCCGACGCGGGCGCGGTCGATTACAGCGTCTGGGAAGCGGCGACCGGCAAGAAGATGGGAACGATGAAGTAAAGCGGGATTCTCGGGGACAGAGCGGAGCGCTGGGTCGAAAAGGCGCTCCGCTTTTTTGTGGCTCGAGTTTTCTGTTGCTCGAGGTAAAAGACTCAGCTTGCTCGAGGTAAACTGTCTGATGAAACTCGGTTTGCAACTCTACACGGTGCGCGACCTGCTAGCGACGGACTTTCACGGCACACTCGAGGCAATCTCCAAGCTCGGCTTCGACGGCGTGGAACTCGCGGGGCAGTACGGCGGTCTCGAGCCACGAGATTTGAAGCGGGTGCTGTTGGATTTGAAACTCGAGGTCGCGGGGATGCACGTCGCGCTGGAAACGCTCGAGACGGATTTGGATTATCAGATCAGTGCAGCACGCGTGTTGGGCGCGGGGTACTTAGTCTGTCCGTGGCTCGATGCAGCGCTGTATGTGAATGGCTGGGACGGCGTGATCCAGCGCTTGCAAGCCCTCAAGCAGCGGCTCGAGGGGTCGGGCGTGGGGCTGGCGTATCACAACCACACCTTTGAACTGGACGTGCAACCGCGTCCGCTCGAGGCGATTGCGGCGGCGGGCATCCCCTTGGAGTTCGATATGGCGTGGGCGCACGCTGCGGGCGTTGACCCAAACGAGTTTCTGGCGCGTCACGCGGGGCAGATTCCGCTGCTGCACGTCAAAGACGTGACAAAGATCAGCAACGCGCCGGGCATGGACGGCTGGCGAACCGTGGAGTTGGGGCGCGGACACGTGCCGCTCAGCTCGGCGCTCGAGGCTGCCCAGTCAGCGGGCGTCGAGTGGTTCCTGCTCGAGCAGGACGCTTGTGCGCTGCCCACTTTGGAGAGTGTGCGGATCAGCCTCGAGTGGTGGCGGGCGCGGTCGTAGAATGTAAGCCATCATGACGCTGCCCACCGTGGTTTTTCTGCACGCGTTTCCGCTGAGAGCTTTGATGTGGCACGCGCAGATGAAAGCGGTCGGCGAGGCTGGCTTCGCGGTGCTGGCGCTGGATTTCCCCGGTTTTGGCGCTGCCAAAAGCAGCGGGCAGCGCACCGTGCAGGAGTTCGCGCAGTACATTGTCGACACCTTGGAGCGCGAGCGTGTGACCAGTGCAGTGCTGGTCGGGCTGAGCATGGGCGGTTACGTCGCATTTCGCATCTTGGAGCGTCACGCTGAGCTGGTCTGCGGGCTGGTGCTGGCGGACACCAAAGCCAGCCCGGACGCACCGGATGCCCGCACGAAGCGCCTCAAAATGGCGGCTCGAGTGGAGAGCGAGGGCACGGGGTTTTTGCAAGCCGAACTGATCCCGAGTTTGTTCTCCAGCAGCGTCAGCCAAGACGTGCTCGAGCGGGCGCAGCGACTGGCGAGCGAAGCGGCGCAGTCGGCTGTTTACAACGCGCTGGCGGCGCTGGCATCCCGCCCGGATTCGTGCGGGATGCTGGAAGATATTAACGTTCCGACGCTGGTCTTGGTCGGTGAGGAGGATTCGCTGACGCCGATCAGCGATGCGGAAATCATCGCCAACGCGATCCCCAACGCCCGCTTGGAAGTGATTCGCGGCGCGGGGCATCTGAGCAATCTGGAGCAACCGCAAGCCTTCAACGCCGCGCTCCTAGAGTTTCTAGAGGGTTTCAGGGACGCGCCTATAAAACTGACGTAATTGGCGGGTAAGCTCAAAGCTATGCTGCGCGTTTTACTGTTTTGCTTCCTGACCTCGAGCCTGATTTGCTCGAGCGCCGCCGCCCAGTTTCAGGCACAGGCCGGCTGGGGCTTACCGCGCCAAATCGCCAGCAGCACCGTCACGCAAGGCATCGTGCTCGACGCGGCTGGGGGGCGGGTGGTCGTCGCAGATCAGCAGGGTCTGGTCGCGCACGCCTTTGAAAGCCTTGAGCAAACCGTGCTGCTCGAGCAGAGCGGGGTGCGCGGGCTGGTCGGCACAGGCAGCGGGCAAAGCTTGGCGCTGGCGTGGTACTCGCGCAGCTTGTCTGATAACAACGCAGTCTGGGCGTGGCATCGCGGCCGCGCCAAGAAGCTCATAGAGACGCAGAACTCGAGCATCGCCATCGCGTTGCTAAACGGTACGCCCGTGATCGCTTACGCAGCGGCCGAGGGCGAGCAGACCGTCGTTTACCTCGAGCGCTGGGGCAAGCCTCGAGTCGCGGTTTACCGCACGACGCTCAATGTCGGGGCGCTGAGCTTGGGCATCGCACCCAATGGCCAGATCGGCGTGCTGTTCGCCGAAGGCTACCGCAACGCGCAGGATGAAAAGTACGACGCGAGCTGGCTGACGGGCAGGCTGGAAAAGGGGAGCGCGTTCAAGCGCCAGCGGCTCGGTGCGGCTGTGTACGCTGGGCGCGAGCAGCGCTACGCGGTCGCGGTACGCGGATCGCAATTGCTGCCCGTGTGGTGGTTTGAATCCATTGAGGATCAGCGCCGCGCGGCATTGACCAAAAGCCACAATCCGCGCCTCGCGCTGTGGAATGGAACTCAGCCGCTCGAGTTCGCGGCCGCTGGCGACGTGATCGGTCAGATCGGCGACGCGCTGTATTACAGCGTGCAAAGCGACCTCTGGGCGCTCGAGCTGACTGGGTTGACCGCCTCCAGACAGTTGATCGCCCCTCGCGGGATCATCACGGGCGCGACAGCGGGCACTGGCGATACGCGCTTCGCGACGTGGCAGAACTTGCAGAGCGACGGTTTCGCCAGTC
This sequence comes from Deinococcales bacterium, assembly GCA_025359505.1. Taxonomy (GTDB): domain Bacteria; phylum Deinococcota; class Deinococci; order Deinococcales; family JAAFIG01; genus JANYHH01. Next base: position 19,269 of record JANYHH010000050.1, on the reverse strand, counting down.
AAGTCTGGCTCAGTGACTCAAAGCAGCCGTACCAACCGAACCTGATTGACCGCCTGAGCGTCAACATGGGCTGGAATCCGTGGTACGCGGGTCAAAGCGCATTGGCGCAACTCGTAATCTCAGCCATGCTCGCGGCCGGTGCAGTGATGCTGACCGCACCACTGATCTGGCTGATCTCCACGCAAACCAAAAACCGCATCAAGCTCTGGCTGGCCGCCGGAATCGGCGCGGGCTTCGTGATCGCCTCGAGAGTGATGAGTGGCACAGTGAGCGCCCCCAACTGGAGTTTCGAGGCATTGCTGACCCCGCCGTGGTGGACGGTCGCGCTCGGTGTGCTGCTCGGAACAGGTTTGGTCTGGCTGCTCAGGAAACGCATCAGCGCCACCGATCTGGCCCCGACCATCGCCTCGAGCCTCGTCGTGCTGACGGGCGTGTTCGTGATGATTTTTTCAAAAGCTGGATTCATTCGGTTCTGAAGTGATCTGTAGCTCGAGCGTCAACGCGGCAGGTTGTAATCTCGAGCCGCTTTTCATTCACGGTCAAGTGAACTGTTTCGTAGGGGCGCAACATGTTGCGCCCCTGCAACGCATTGACGCCCTGACCAACCCTCGAGACTTGAGTATGTCCACCTTTGGCCAAGCGGATCGCTCGGGGCGGCACAGCGCCGATCTCGAGCCGCTCAGCGCGGCACGCTGTGATGCTGGGCGCAGCGTGGCTCGTAACTTTCAGACGCGCCGACCATGATGACGGGATCGTCATAACGGGCGGGCAGGTCGTTGACGAGCCGTTGCGTGCGCGTCGCGGGAGCGCCGCAGATCACGCAGATCGCGGTCAGTTTCTCCACGTGCTCAGCCCGAGCCAGCAGTTCCGGCATCACCCCGAACGGCTCGGCGCGAAAATCCAAGTCCAGCCCGCCGCAGATCACGCGCACGCCAGCTCGAGCCAGTTGCAGCGCCAACGGCACGAGTCCAGCGTCGAAAAACTGCGCCTCATCGAAGGCGACGACATCGGGCAGTTTAATCTCGAGCGCATCAGGGTTCTCGAGTCCAAACAGCGCGGGTTGCGGCTCTAAACCCAGATGAATTCGTACCTCGTTCGTGCCTTGCACGGGAATGGCAGTCGCCGTGCGCCCCGCGTGACTGGCGACGTTCGTGGCGTGATAACGGTCATCCAAGCCGGGCTTAAACACGCGCACGTCTTGCTTGGCGATCAGGGCGCGGGTCACGCGGCGGATCAGCTCCTCGGATTTACCAGAGAACATTGGCCCACACACGACTTCAATGTGACCAGCGGGAAAAAACGGCTCGAGCGGCATCGCTTCTTACCTTAACCCACGCGCTCGAGAATCGGCAAAAGCGATGTGGTTGACGGCTTCGTCATCCCGCTATCTCAAGGGCTGAAAGTCGGTTACAAACTCTGGGCGCGAAATGCGCGATAATGCGAATCTCGAGCCGAGGTTTAAGCGGTTCTACGAAGGAGAAACACATGCGAACCCAAGCGATTCGCTTTGACAACGGCCCCAAGCTTTACGCGATGAAAACTGACACCGAGTACGCGATTGACTCGCGGGTCGTGATCCGTTCCAAGCGCGGCCCGGAACTAGCCACGGTGCGCGACATCATCCGCTACAACAAAGACGGTGTCGGCGGCGAGATTCTGCGCGTCGCCACCAGCGACGACCTCGGCACGTGGGCGCGGCTCGAGGAGGAAGCCAACGACCTCAAATGGTTGCTGCGCTCTAAGGCCCGCAATTTGAATCTCAGAGCCAAAATCGTCGCCGTGGAGTTCACCTTGGACGCGCAGAACGTCACTGTCTCGTACTCGAGCGAGGAGAAAATAGAGCTGCGTGGCTTGCTGCAAGAACTGACCTCGCGCACCACCGCTCACGTGCAGTTCAGCGCGGTCGGCGCACGCGATCAGGCCCGCATTCTGGGTGTGCTCGGCGTGTGCGGCAGTGAAAATTGCTCGAGCCATCACTTGCAGGAGTTCACGCCAGTGACGATCCGCATGTCGCGCGATCAGCAACTGCCGCTGAACCCAGAGAAGATCAGCGGCCCGTGCGGGCGCTTACTGTGCTGCTTGCAGTACGAGCACGAGATGTACCAAGAGCTGCTGCGCGACCTGCCCAAAAAAGGCGCGAAGGTGTGCAGCACGGATGACGAATCGCAGTGCGGTAAGGTCATGAAGCTCAATCCCTTGAAGCAAACCGTCGAAGTCAAATCCGACGAGGGACAGTGGTTTGAAATCGCCAAAGCGCAAATCAAATCCATGCGCGGGTCGTGACCCGTAGGGGTTTGCCAATGCAAACCCCGCTCGAGCCGCCGCTTCAGTCCGCCACCAGCCCAGCCCGCACGGTGTAGCCGTTCGGGCCGCTCAAACGCTGGTACTTGGCGATCACCGCCCTCAACTCGAGCTGCAACTCCCGCGCTTGGACGTGCGTTAGCTTCAGATCGTCTTCAGAGAGCCACGACACTGGATCGCTGGGCGCAAAGCTTGGGCGCGGTTCGGAACGCAGGTGCAAACCCGCATCATTGTCGCATTCGATCACCAGCCCCCAAGCGGCCGGATTGGTGGCGCGTCGCTCAGCCACGCGCACGAGCTTACGCACGAACGCGCTGTGGCCCGGCTCGAGGATTGCCAGCCAGAAGGCGTGCAGCGTCTCAAAATCGGTCAGCGCGAACGGCACGAAGAAACTGGGAGCGCTGGCACGGTAGTGCTTGACGGAGCGACCAGCGCGTTTTTCAAGCCGGGTCACGCAAACCAGATCGTGCTTGACGAGCTGACCCACGTGGTAGTGAACGCCGCTGAGGTCGTGCCCCAATGCCGCGCTGAGCGCCGCGATGCTCCACTCGCGCTGCATCAGCCGCTCGAGGTAGGACGCCTTCGCGGGATCGAGCAGCAGTGCGGCGGTGCTGGCTTTGGAAATCTTGTGCATTGTTGACCCGAATGCTACTCGAGGACAGGGCTACTCGAGGACAGGGCTACTCGAGAACGGGCGCTGCATCTCGAGTAGCTTTGCCCACACACTGAACCTATGAAGATCACGCGCACGCAGCAAATTCTGATCGCCCTCTCGAGCCTCGTCGCCAGCGCCTTCGGACTGTCGGGTGTGGCCGCGCCGCGCTCCGTCGCGGAACTGGACGCGCTGATCGCCCGCGAGGTCAGCAACTCACGCTATCCGGGCTTTGCCGTAGCCATCGTCAAAGACGGTCGCACCGTTTTCAGTAAAGGTTACGGCGTAGGCAACCTGACAACCAAAGCCCCAGTCACTGCCGACACGCCCTTCATGATCGCCTCGGTCAGCAAGGTCGTCACGGGCACGGCGCTGATGCAACTTGTCGAGATGGGCAAGATTAATTTAGACACTGACATCAACGCGTACCTGCCGTTCAAAATCCTCAATCCTCGAGCCGCTGGCACGATCACCCTGCGGCACTTGGCGACGCACACATCGGGCTTGGTGGATTTCACGCCGACCCTCGCCGCGAGTTACGGCGCGGGGGATTCAACGGTCAGTCTGGGCGATTTCCTGAAAAGCTATTTTCTGCCCGGCGGTAGCCGTTACGATGCCACGAACAACTTCGCCGCCACCAAGCCCGGTCAGAAATTCGAGTACACCAACATCGGCATTGCCCTCAGCGCCTATCTGCTCGAGCTTCGCAGCGGTGTAAGTTTTGACGCGTTCACCGATGAGCGAATTTTCAAACCGCTCGGGATGAGCAACACGCACTGGTTTCTGCGCGACTTCAAAGACATCGGCAGCATCGCCTTCCCTTACGACCCCGAGTTTCCAGAGTTGACGCATTACGGCTACCCGACCTACCCCGACGGTCAGTTGCGCTCGAGCGCCAACGACATGGCACGATTTTTAGCCGCAATGATGAGCTGTGGCCGCCTTGGTGGTGCGACGATCCTCGAGCCAAAAACCTTGCAGGCGATGCTCGAGCCGCAGTTTAAAGATGCCGAGAAAGACGACGATCAGGGTTTGTTCTGGGCGTTCAAAAAAGGGCTGATCGGTCACGCGGGCGGCGATCCGGGAGCGCTGTGCTACCTGTACTGGAATCCCGTCACGCGGATCGGTGCGGTGGTGATGGGCAACACCGCACTGACCGCGAAAAACTCGAGCGGCGTCGTGAACATCCTCAAAACCGTTCTGCGCGACCCAGACACCGCCAAACTATTTTGAGTCTCGAGGGTCGCCCTCGAGCCGATTATCACGCAGGGTTTGCAGTGGCAAACCCCTACGGGTTTTTCAGGCGCTCGAGGATTCGCACTGCGGCTGGTGTCTCGCCTGCTTTGAACGCTAGACCCGTCAAACGCTCATACGCCGCGATGTACCGCCCGGCGACCTGCGCGACGAATTCAGGCGGCATCGGCGGTGGCGCTCCGTCCCCCGTGTACCCTCGAGCCGCGAACCACAAGCGCAGAAACTCCTTATCGAAACTCTCGGGATTGCTCGAGTCGCGTTCGTAGCTCTCCGCGACCCAGTAGCGGCTCGAGTCGGGCGTGTGCAGCTCGTCGATCAAGCTCAGTTGCCCGTCGATCAAGCCGAACTCGTACTTCGTATCCACCAGAATCAAGCCAGCGTCCCTCGCCACTTGCTGCCCCCTTGCGAACAGCGCCAATGCCACGCGCTCGACCTGCGCCCACAAGTCAGCGTTCACCAAACCTCGAGCCACAATTTGCTGCGCGGTGATCGGCGCGTCGTGACCGCCCAGACCAGCTTTCGTCGTCGGCGTGACGATGGCTTGCGAGAGTGCATCGTTTTTCTGTAAGCCGTCCGGCAACGTGTGCCCGTAAACCTCTCGAGCGCCGCTCTGGTACATCGTCCACAAGCTCGTCTTCGTCACGCCCGTGATGAAGCCGCGCACGACCACCTCGACGGGCAGCGGCACGGCTTCCACCGCAATCGTCACGTTCTCGTCCGGCACAGCTAAAACGTGATTCTGCACGATGTCACTCGTGCGCTCAAACCACCACGCGGACAGTTGATTCAGCACTTGCCCCTTGAAGGGAATGCTGCCCAGCACGACATCGAACGCACTGACGCGATCCGTCGTCACCAGCACCCTCGAGCCGTTTGGCAGCGCGACCATCTCGCGCACCTTGCCCGAGGTTTGTGCGCCGAGAGGTGATAGGTCGATTTCATTGAGGGCGTGCGGGACGGCTTGGACGAGTTCATCGTGCGTCATTGGTTCTCCTCGAGTCGTGTGGCGGGGATCAAGGTCAAGGGCAACTCGCTGCGCTTCGCCCCCCTCACCCGCTGCTTCGCAGCGGCCTCTCCCGCAGGGAGAGGCGAAAGTGCGGCTCAGCTCGAGAGGTGACGGATCGCGTTTTGGAACAGCGCTAGCCCGCTGCGCCCGTGTTCCCCTCGAGCGAAACGCGGGTGTTGCCAGTCGAAGACGTGATTCTCTGGGTGCGGCATCAAGCCCAGCACGTTGCCAGCGGCGTTGGTGATGCCCGCGATGCTGGATACGCTGCCGTTCGGGTTGAACGGGTACGAATCGCCGCTGTAACGCAGCGCGATCAACCCGTCCGCCTCGAGCGCTGCCAAAGTCTCAATGTCGCACATGAACCTGCCCTCGCCGTGCGCGACTGGCGTGTCCAGCCCAGCCTCTAAGCCCTCGAGCCAGAAACTTTTGGAAGATGGATTCGCCTCGAGCGTGACCCAGCGGCACTCGAAATGCCCGCCCGCATTGTAGGTCAGCGTGGTTTTGCGCGGGGTGACGTTGCCCGGCAGCACACCCGCCTTGACCAGCGTCTGAAACCCGTTGCAGATGCCCAGCACGGGGCGACCGCTCGAGATGAACTGTTGCAGCGCGTCACCAAATCGCATCCGCAGCTCGAGCGCCCACAGCACGCCCGCGCCGAGGTCATCGCCGTAGGAGAAACCGCCGGGCAGGATCAGCATCGCGTGATCCTCGAGCAGCTTCGGGGACTGCGTGAGCTGGTTGATGTGGACGATGCGCGGGTCGCCCCCCGCCAGTCGCACCGCGAGCGCCGCATCTGAATCGCGGTTCGAGCCGTTCGCATGCAGAATCAGGACTTTGGGCGCGGTTGATCGTAGGGGCGAGGCTAGCCTCGCCCCTACGGTTGGTGCGTTGGGCACGGGCGCGGGCGCGAGATCGCCGCGCCACGCCAGCTCGAGCGCCACGATGTCGGTGTGAATCAGCACCGCACCGTAGAACTCGAAAATGACATCGGGACTTTCTGTGACCACGCCAATGTAATCACAGACGCCATCACCGAAAAGCGCATTTATTTGGTCACAGTGTTCTGGTGCAACCTCGAGAACGAATCTAGAGAGCGTTTCACTGAACAACAGAATATCTGGCTCGATTAAATCCCAACAGGTTTTCTTCTCGAGCAGCAAATCAACGCCGAGACGCCCAGCGATACACATCTCTGCGATTGCGACTCCCAAACCGCCTTCAGAAAGGTCGTGACAAGCTTGAACCCAACCGTTTTGGATCGCTACGTGAAGCTTGCGGAATCTTTCAAGTGCGCCCGCCACGGGTTGCGGCACGAGTCCACCCTTAAGACCGTGCAGCAATGCGTAATGACTCGAGCCTAGCTCGTCCCTCGTTTCGCCAAGCAGGTAAATCAAGTTGCCAGCACGTTTGAAATCCATCGTCACGACTCGAGCAGCGTCCGGCACAATCCCGACCGCGCTAATCAGCAGCGTCCCCGGAATCGCGTGCTTCGCGCCATCGGCATCCGTGTACTCGTTGTACAGACTGTCTTTGCCGCTGACAAACGGCGTGCCATACGCGATGGCCGCGTCGTAACACCCGCGTGAAGTCTCGAGCAGCCCGCCCAAGCGGTCGGGAATCGTTGGGTTGCCCCAGCAGAAATTATCCAAAATCGCAATGCGGTCTGGGTCAGCGCCGACCGCGACGGCGTTACGGATCGCCTCGTCAATCGCCGCCCACGCCATCGCATACGGCTGATGCGAGAATTGCGGGCAGAGTCCGTTTGAAACCGCGACACCTTTGACGCTCGAGGCTGGATTGGGCATCAGCACCGCCGCGTCCGACGGGCCGTGATGCGCTGCACCGACCAGCGGACGCACCCGAGTACCGCCTTTGACTTCATGGTCGAAGCGCCGGATCACGTCTTCTCTGCTGCGGATGTTCGGGTGCGCCAGCAGGTTCAGCAAGTCCAGCTCGAGGTCTACGTCCCGCGCCTCGAGCCGCTGCAAGGCGGGAGCGACGGTGATGCGTTCCGGCACGTCGGCGTGCAGGTGACGCTGCGGGATGCCATCAAACAGAAACTCGAGGCTCAGCGAACCGACGCTTGCGCCGTTCATACTCAGCTCGAGCCGCTTGGAAGTCGTGAACTCGCCCAGCACGACGAGTTCCACGTCCTGACCCGCGCAAATCTCCCGCAATGCCTCGAGATTCGCTGGTGGCACGCTCAGCACCATGCGCTCCTGCGCCTCGCTGAGCCAGATCTCCCACGGCGCTAGCCCCGCGTACTTTAAAAGCGCCCCCTCGAGCCGCACCGTCGCGCCCAAGTTTTTACCCATCTCACCGACCGCGCTGCTGAAACCGCCCGCGCCGCAATCGGTCATCGCGCTGTACAGGTGCTTTGATCTCAGAATCACTTCCTGCACCTGCTTCTCGGTGATCGGCTGCCCGATCTGCACGCTCGAGGAAGCGATCTCAGACGTACTCGTGTCCATCTCCAGACTCGAGAAGGTCGCGCCGCGCAACCCGTCGCGTCCGGTGCGCCCGCCGATGGCGACGATCAGATCGCCCGCCCGCGCCTCGAGCGGCTTGGCGTTGCGCTCACTCGCGGGCATCACGCCGATGCAGCCGCAGTAGACCAGCGGATTGGCGGTGTACCCATCGTGATAGAAAATCGCGCCGTTGACGGTCGGAATGCCCATTTTGTTGCCGTAATCTTCGATGCCGCGCACCACACCGTCCTGCACGCGCTGCGGATGCAGCACGCCCTCGGGAATCTCCGCTTGCTCGAGATTCCCGAAGCACAAGACATCCATGTTGGCAATCGGTTTCGCGCCCATCGCCAGCACGTCGCGGATCACGCCGCCAACGCCGGTGTTTGCCCCGCCGAACGGCTCGAGGGCGGATGGGTGGTTGTGCGTTTCGACTTTGATCGCCAGATCGAACTCATCGTCGAACTCGATCACGCCCGCGTTGTCCACGAACGCAGAACGCACCCACGACTTGTCGATTTCCCGCGTCGCCGCCGCAATGTACGTCTTCAACAGCCCATTGACGCTCGAGCCGTCACTGCCCGTAATCTGCGCCCTGAACGTTTTATGCACGCAGTGCTCAGACCACGTTTGCGCGATCATCTCGAGTTCAATGTCGCTTGCGTCCCTGTCCTCGAGTTCGTAATATTTTCTCACCGCCTGCATTTCCGGCAAGTCCAGCGCGAGGCGGCGCTCCTTGGATATCTCGAGTAGCCGCGCATCGGACGCGCCACGCACGACGATGATTTCCACGGCGTTGCTCGAGGACGCACTGATCTCCACGAATGGCGCGGTGATTTCATTGTTGACGGTGAAGCGCTGAATGACCTCGTTGATGCGCTCGTGGGCGAACACATTCAGCTCCTCGAGACTGAGCGCTTCGTCGTACTCGAGGCGCTCACCGCTGGCGGCTCGCTCGAGCGGGATTGAGAGCAGGGCGGCTGCACGTGCCAAACTCTCGGCGGCGCTGTCGGTCACGCCGGGCAGGAACGTCACCTCGAAGAAGGCTTGGGGTCGCGGAGCGCTGGGCGCAACATGTTGCGCCCCTACGAAAAACGTTTCCGTCACGGGGTCGCACAGCAACTCGAGACATAGCGTTTGGATATGGCTCGGCTCGAGGTTCGCGCCGCTCAGGAAGTACAGGCGTTGCTGTGCGGGAGCGTCGATGTTCCAGATCAGGGCGCGGTACGTGGGCATTCTTCTCCAATTGGTGTCTCTCGAGGACACCTTTGATTGTGGGCGGTGGTTACGCGGGTTGTTTGAAAGTCTCGAGGATGGCGCGAGTGGCAGTCACGATCAATTCGTGTTCAGCGGCGTGCAAACGATTCGCAAATATCTCGAGCGTATCACCCACGATGAACGGTACGACTCGAGTCGCAATCGCTTCGCCCGCGTCCAACTCTGGGATGACGTGATGCACCATGCAGCCCGACTCCGTGATTTTCCCCTCGAGCCACGCATTGTACGCGTCTTCAATCGCGTGCGCCCCAGCGAATTGACCGGGCAGGGCTGGGTGAAGGTTGATGACGGGCACGCCCACACCCTCGAGAAAGATAGGCGTAAAGACGTGCATCCAGCCCGCCAGCACAATCAAATCCGGCTCGAGCAGCCTGATTTTCTGGGCGAGGTCGGCGTCGTACTCAGCCCTCGAGCGTCCAGCAATCGTGAATGGTTTCAATGGCGCGTACAACGTCGCAATGCCTGCCGTGGCAGCCCGCTCGAGCGCGAAGGCGGCTTTGCGGTTGGAAACGACCAGCACGATATCCAGCTCGAGGTTCGCGTCAATCAGGGCTTGCAGGTTTGAGCCATTTCCGCTGACCAGCACGATCACTCGAGGGGTCACGGATACCTGCGTTCAAACAAACCGGGATAATCCGTGACGAAACCATCCGCGTCCACAGTGATAACCGCAGTGAAATCACTATCCAGACTGGTAAAGCGGTACTCGAGTTCGCTGAGTCGTTCGTAGCGTTGCGGAGCTGTTTTGATCTTGAGTTGTGGGCATTCCACAAACAGGACGTTGATGTCAGCACTCTGTCCAACTTTGAGCTTCAAGCGGCGAATCGGCAAGGTATTCGTGAATGGCGTGCAACTGATGTCCAAATCGGTGCAGCCCGCCCATTGCCCATCGTCGTCACCCAAGAGATCGCCGCGACTCCAAAAATCGTTGGTGTCACGAAAGAATCGGTATTCTGTACCGTATGGCAAATGACTAATCCGAAATGAAGTCACTTGCCACTGGTGATTGAGCCAGAGGCGGTAATGCAACCGAAACGCTTCTCCCTGCTCAATTCCCAGAACGACGGAATCTACACAGAAAGCGTCTGGCTCTTCATCAAAAAATAATGATTCAAAGCCATTGTGGGTCACGGGTCGCCAATATAAATGCCGCATCTCGAGTGACCTCAATCCTTCCCCAGCTCATCTACCAGCTCAGCCGCCAAGCCAACGTAATCAGCGGGGCGCAGCTCGAGCAAGCGCGTTTTGTCGGGTTCGGGCAGCTCGAGGCTCTGGATGAAGTCGCGCATCGCTTCTTTTGTGACGCGCTCACCCCTCGTAAAATCCTTCATGCGCTCGTACCCACCAGTCAGACCGTGCTTTCGCATCACGGTCTGGATTGGTTCTGCCAGCAGCGCCCACTCATTGTCTAAGTCAGCCGCAATCGCTTCGCGTCCAACCTCGAGCTTACTGATACCTGTGTTCAGACTCGAGAGCGCGATCACGCCGTGCGCGATGCCGACGCCGATGTTCCGAAGCGAACTCGAGTCGCTCAGGTCGCGTTGCAACCTCGAGACTTGCAGTTTATTAGCGAGGTGTGACAGCGTAGCGTTCGCCAAGCCCAGATTGGCTTCGGCGTTCTCAAAGTCAATCGGGTTGACCTTGTGCGGCATGGTGCTCGAGCCGATTTCACCGACGACCGTGCGCTGCTTGAAGTAACCCAAGCTGATGTACTGCCAGATGTCCTGCGCGAAACCCAGACTGATCTGGTTGAAGCGCATCAGCACGTGAAACGCTTCGGCGATGTAATCGTGCGATTCGATTTGCGTGGTCAGTGGGTTGTAACCCAGCCCCAGCCCCGTCACGAAAGCCTTTGACAGCCCGCGCCAATCCGCGTCGGGGTACGCGCTGACGTGGGCGTTGAAGTTACTGACCGCGCCCGCGAATTTTCCCAGATACTCGAGGTGCTTGATCTGCTCGAGCTGCCGCTGCCAGCGGTAGGCGAAGACCGCGAGTTCCTTGCCGAGCGTCGTCGGTGACGCGGGCTGCCCATGCGTTCGAGCCATCATCGCCACGCTTTTGTGCATGACAGCCAATGCCTGCACGCTCGAGACCATAGATTCTGCCAGCGGCAACCAGTGGTCATTGATCGCACTTTGCAGCATCAGCGCGTAGGACAGGTTATTGATGTCCTCGGACGTGCAAGCGAAATGCACGAACTCGCCGACATCCGCTAGGCTCGAGTTTTTTAGGCGCTCGCGGATGAAGTATTCCACCGCTTTGACATCGTGGCGCGTGGTGCGCTCGATCTCCTTGATGGCTTGAGCGTCTGCGACCGAGAACTCAGCGCTCATTCTCTCGAGCAGCATATGTTCGGATTCCATCAACTCCCGAATCCCCTCGAGCTTGGCGCGGCTCAAAAACCGTAGCCACTCGAGTTCCACGTAAAAGCGGTATTTCATCAGCGCGAATTCGCTCAGCACGCCCTCGAGCGGCTGGGTGACTCTGGCGTAGCGCCCGTCGATCGGCGAGATGCTGGTGATGCTCATTGCGCGACCCTCGAGCCGTTGCGAACTCTCACCCCGCCGCTGACGCGGCGGCCCTCTCTCATCTGTGCGAGAGAGGGCAACTTCTTTGTGCAGCGCGGCTCCCTTTTCCCGCTGGCAGAAAAAGAGTTCAAGCCCATTCCACGTTTCTCGTAGGGGCGAACTGCATGTTCGCCCTGCCCGTGCCCACACCCAATCACTCGAGCACCACCCGTTCAGTCTCGAGCGTCACAACTTCACCAATGGCGAAGCAATCGTTTGGCAGCGTCTCGAGCGCGAGGGCGACCTGTGCAGCCGGGATCACGGCGATCATGCCCAAGCCCATGTTGAAGGCGTGGAAGGCGTCGCGCTCAGTGATTTCACCTCGAGCGACGATCAACTTGAAAATCGCTGGGATCACCCACGAATCGCGCTGGACTCGAGCGGTCAGACCGTCCGGCAAGGCTCGAGGCAGGTTGTCCCACAGCCCGCCGCCCGTGATGTGCGCCAAGGATCGCACGTCCAGACCAGCGGCTTGGAGCGCGGTGACGTGCGGCAAGTAACTCCTGTGCGGCTCGAGCAGCGCTTGACCAACGCTTCGTCCGTCCAGATCGTCCCTCAATTCAGTCCAATCCAAACCTTCGAGGGTGCTGCGGGCGAGCGTGTAGCCGTTGGTGTGCAAGCCGCTCGAGGGGAAGGCGATCAGCGCATCGCCCGCGCCCACTCGAGCGGCGGTAATCGCGTTTTTGAATTCCACCACGCCAATCATCGTGCCGACGACATCGGATTCGCCAGTCTTGTACACGCCGGGCATCTCGGCCGTTTCGCCGCCCAGCAGCACGCAATCAGCGGCTTGGCAGGCTCTTGCCATGCTCGAGACGACAGTCGCCACCCATTCCGCGCTGAGCTGGCTGGCAGCGACGTAATCCATGAAGAACAGCGGTTTCGCGCCTTGTGCCAAAATGTCGTTGATGCCGTGATTGACGATATCTGTGCCGATTCCGTCCCAAGATTTGAGCTGCGCCGCGATCATCGTTTTCGTGCCCACGCCATCGGTGCTGGCGACCAGCACGGGGCGCTCGAGCTGTTTGAGATGCGTCACCTCGAGCATCCCACCGAACGCGCCGACGCCCGCGAGGACTCGAGCATCGTGGGTGGATTTCACCGCGTCCTTCATCAATGCGATGGCTCGAGCACCCTCGGCGATGTTGACGCCAGCGTTTGCGTAAGCGTCTGGTCTTAGGGGCGTTTCGCCCATGCGAACAGGATTCGACGCTCGCCTCGCCTCTACGGGTTGCAACGTGCTTCTGCCAATGTCCGTGCGGTACTGCATCCCCTCAAAAGCGATGCTCGAGACGCCCGTGTACGCCAGCTCGAGCGCATCCTCGAGCGTGTCGGCGGTGGCGGTGACGTTCAACACGCGCCCGCCGCTGGTGACGACTTGCTTACCCTCAAGCTTCGTACCTGCGTGATAAACGGTTACGCCATCTGGCACGGTCTCGAGTCCGTGAATCGCGTCGCCCGTGCGGGTTTGCACGGGGTAGCCGTGCGGGTAGCCGTGCGCGGCCATCACGACCGTCGCGCAGAAACCCTGATGCCAGCGCAATCGCAACTTATCCAGTGTCCCGTCGATGCAGGCGTTCACCACGTCCAGCAGCGGCGTCTCGAGCAGCGGCAGGATCACTTGGGCTTCGGGATCGCCGAAGCGGGCGTTGAATTCAATGACTTTGATGCCGTCTTCGGTCAACATCAAGCCCGCGTACAGTACGCCTTTGAACGGTGTGCCACGCCCATCCATGCCTTGAATCACTGGCTCGAGGACGCTTTCAACGATCTGCTCGAGCAGGGCTTTGCTGATGTCGGGCGCGGGCGCGAACGCGCCCATGCCGCCGGTGTTCGCGCCGGTGTCGCCGTCACCGATGCGTTTGTGATCCCTCGCAGGCAGCATCGCTTTGACGGTCTCACCGTCGCAAAACGCCAGCACGCTGATCTCGCGCCCGTACAGCCGCTCCTCGATCACGACCCTCGAGCCTGCATCACCGAACGCGCCCGCAAAGCAGTCCGTGACTGCGTTTTCTGCCTCGAGCAGCGTGTCGCAGACCGTCACGCCTTTGCCAGCGGCCAAGCCGTCGGCTTTGACGACGAAGCCCGCACCACTGAACGGGTTGGAGCGCAGATACTCGAGGGCTGGCACGAGGTTGTGAAACTCGTCGTAATCGGCCGTCGGCACGCCAAACTCGAGCATCGCGTCTTTAGCAAACGCCTTGGACGCCTCGAGCTGCGCGGCCTTCTTGTTGGGCCCGAAAGCGCGAATCCCGACCGCCTCGAGCGCGTCCACCAGCCCGAGCGCCAGCGGCGTTTCCGGCCCGACGACAACCAGTTCGATTTGATTGTCTCGAGCGTATGCGACCAGCCCGGCGATGTCTTCGCTCGAGATGCCGATGTTGTTGCGCGTGCCGCCGTTGCCCGGCGCAAGCCAAACCGCGCTGACTCGAGGGTCGCGCTCGAGGGCGATTTGCAGCGCGTGTTCGCGCCCGCCCTGCCCGACGATCAGAATGTTCACACTGTCCCCGCGTGCTCGAGCGGTTCTTGTTGCAGCGTGCCTTTGCTGCGGTCTTGCGCGAACAGCCACTCGGGGATGTTCAGCGGATACTTGCCTGTCATGCACGCGAAGCAGTGACCTGTATCAACGATCGGCTGCTCAGTGTTGGTGATCGCGCTCCGTAAGCCCTCTTCAGATAGATACGCCAGACTGTCCGCGCCGATCACCGCGTTGATCTCAGCCCACGTGCGGTTGTGGGCAATGAGCTGTGCGCGGGTGGCCATGTCCACGCCCATGAAGCACGGGTGCAGAATCGGCGGGCAGGCGACGCGCAGGTGGACTTCCTTCGCGCCCGCATCGCGCAGCAGTTGCACCAGCGGGCCAGCCGTCGTGCCGCGCACGATGCTGTCGTCGATCAGCTCCACGCGCTGTCCCTCGTGATTATGCCTGAGCGGGTTGTATTTGAGTTGCATCCCAATGTCGCGCAAACTCTGATCGGGTTGGATGAACGTGCGCCCGATGTAACGGTTCTTAATCAGCCCCTCGGTGAACGGCAGTCCGCTCTCGAGCGCGTACCCGATGCCGTGCGGCGTGGCGCTGTCGGGGACAGCCACGACGATATCCGCGTCTACGGGCGCTTCGCGTGCCAACCTGCGCCCGATGCGCTGGCGAACATCGTGGGTCACGCGACCCTCCAAAACGCTGTCCGGGCGGGCGAAGTAAACGTACTCGAAGCTGCACAGTGCCCGCTTTTTTCTGTGCTCGAGTTTCAGGCTGGTCACGCCGTTTTTGTCCAAGCGCACGATCTCACCCGGTTCGATTTCGCGCAGCAGTACAGCGCCAACTGTGTGCAGGGCGCAGGACTCGGACGCCAGCACGTAGTGCCCGTCGCCGAGCTGCCCCAGACACAACGGGCGCAAACCCTGCGGGTCTCGCACGCCGTAGATCGCATCGCGGGTCAGCAAGCCCAGCGTGTACGCGCCCTCAGCCTCGAGCATCAGGGAAATGATCTGCGATTGCCAGAAATCCAGATCCGCGCCCGTCGCGCTCGAGCCGTCCTCGCGTTTGACGTGTTGCCACTCCATCGGGCCCAGGTGCTGCGGCAGCGCCAGCATGTACGTGAGAACTTCGCTGTCCGAAGTGCTGGACAGCCCGCCGCCGCGCTCCAAGATGCGCTGCCTGAGTTTGGCGGCGTTGGTCAGGTTGCCGTTGTGCGCCACGCCCAGATGACCGTGCAATGTCTCGATCAAATACGGTTGCGCGTTGCTGGCGTTGCTCGAGCCAGTCGTGCTGTAACGCGTGTGCCCGACCGCGTGCGAGCCTTTGAGGGCACGCAAGTTCGCTTCGTTGAACACCTGACTGACGAGGCCCATGTCTTTATGCAGGTAAGCGCGGTTGCCGTCACTGCTGACGATCCCCGCCGATTCCTGCCCGCGATGCTGGAGCGCGTACAAGCCAAAAAAAGTCAGTCGGGCCACGTCGCGCCCCGGAGCGTACAAAGCGAACACGCCGCACTCCTCATGCGGCTTGTCGGTCATCAAGCGGTCTTCCATAGTGTGGAAACCTCGCGCCTTCCAGTGCCTGTCATCGGTCGCCTGAACTCAAGCTGAGCTGCTCGAGTCATTCGAGGTGTTTTCAACGCGCAAACCACAAACTGGGCAGCGCTCACACGTGGGGTTCGTCTCACGTTTACTGAGTTTCCTACAAGTCGCACCGCAGGTCAACCCTTGCGCTCACCGCGTTTTTCGCGTTGCTTCACTCCACTCCTCTAGCCGAGCGCCGCTTTGATGCGTACACTACTGAGCATGCGCCTGATCCCAACCCTTGCCCTGACCGTGATTTGCGCCTCGAGCATCGCGACCGCCGCCCCAATGTTGGGGCGTAGCGTCAGCGTCTACCAATCGGCTTTTTGCCGCGCTCAAAGCTGTGACCTGACGGTCAAAGGGCAGATTGTCCGCGACGGCGAGCGGCTGGAGCAACGTGCGTACCGCTTGCGCGGCGGCGCGTATTTGGTGTCCACCAGAGCGGTACTGAAGAAAGGCAAGCGCCTAATGCTGGGGGCGGTTTTGAGCGTCACGCTGCAAGCCACCTATGCTCAAGCCTCAAGCTTAGAGCGGGCACTGGCGAGCTTCGCGCAAGCCGCCTCGAGCGGCAGCAGCACCGGGTTTGACTTTGACTTCCAGACCAAATGCATGAGCGGCGATGTGATTCGCGCCTACCCGTTCGCGGTCGGCAAGCAAACCTTCACCTTACAATGCAACCGCTTCGCGCCCTCTAAACTGCTCAGCGTGACGATCTACCAGCCAAAAATAGCGGCGGCACAAGCGGGCACGGTCTGGTGGAATCAGTTTTACACCGTGCTGCCCGCGTACTGTGCCAGCAACACCGCTCGAGCCGAGCTGGGCTGCCCACTGTTTTGAGATCACCCAGCTTTGCGACGTGAAAAAGAGAGAATCTCGTCAATAGCGGGATTTACGCAAACAGTGGTGGGTTCTTTTATTTCAAGAAATTCTTTCTCGAGTGAGCAGCTCGCACCGACATGTTCAGCAAAACTCGAGATCGTGGGATTGTACCGAGTCAAAGTATCTTTGGCGGTGTTGGCAAGCGCTGCGCCTTTCCCGACAACTTTCGCTACGAGCGCTGCCGCCTTATTCATGACTCTCGAGACGACCTGCCCAATCCGCCCTTTAACTTTATTGATAATGCCTTTAACTTTCGTGCCAATACCGCTGACCTTGAAGATTCTCAACATGAAACTTAGCGCCACTGGAATGCTCTTTGCCAATGAGGTTTCCACGCCTGCCACTGCCGCGCTGATATTCCCACTGGCAATCGCGCCGATGGATCGCATCACGCTCGAGATCAGCGAGAAGATCCTCTGCCCTTCAGACATGAAGAACTTCACCATGTCGAACGCTGTGCTGGATTATCAAGGAACTCGAGGCGGGTTCCAAGCAGTGATTATTTACTGGAGGTAACCATCTTATTTTCATTATCTTGACTCGAGCCACATTTTTAAGCTCACATCAGTCAACCCAAATTTTTACTGTACAGCTCGAGATATTTCGTCAAAACGGAATTCGCATCAATCCAATTGTACTTTTTACTTAAGTAAACGGCGGCTTCGAGCGCACCCTCAGAGGTCACACCGATGTTTTCAGCACACCAATAGCCGCAATTGATGATCGCGTTCCAAGAATTTTGGGCATCGTTGTTTTGCATGTCAAAATACTAACTACTGGACAGAAGTGGGATCACGTCGTCCAGCACGAGCCTCCCAGCGCACCCAGATAACAAGATTTGCCGCAACGTATCCAACCCCACCCTGAACACGCTCCTCGGCGGTGACCCGTTCTTCTTCAACGCAATCCGCGTCAACGATGACACGAACTCCCCCACCCGCACCGCCCACACCAACGCAATCACCAGCAACGCGAACAAACGCTCAGACCGATCCTTATGCACCATCCGCGTCTCCTCGAGATTGAAGCCTCGAGTTTTCAGCGCCGCGAACAGCGTCTCAATGTTCCAACGTTGCGCGTAAATCATCAACGCTCGAGATGGTCTTTTGATCGTCACCAGCAGCAAGTACTCGCCATCTTCGGTCAGCGTGCCAATCACGAACACCCTGATCCCCATGACCTTGGCTTTCCCAAGCTCTTTGATCTCACCCTGTTTGAGATTGTTGAACCACACCCATGCAGGCGCTGATCTGGTGCGTTGCCGCAGCACCGTGTCTTTCTTGATGCGAATCACGGGGTTGACCGCATTCTCGAGCAGCGTCTCGAACCACGCGCTCCCAATGAATTCCCTGTCAGCCGCAAAGCCTTGAATGCGACTCGCAGGGATGACTTTCAACACGCGCTCGAGAATCGTCTTGCGCTCGGCAGCGTTGCTGTTCCCTGCTTTCTCGAGATTCACCCACGCGACTGGTAAGGCAATCCCGTTGTGGGCGATGCCGATCACGAGGAAGTTGATGTGGACAACGCCGAACTGCCAGTTCGTTCGATCCATCGTCAACACAATTTTGGCATCGGTGATGAAGCTCAGCACGAAGCGGGCGATCAAGTCCTGAGCGAAATCGACGTTGAGAAAGCGTTTGACGCGTCGGGCATTACTTTCGAGCTTAGCGAATCCGTTGAGGGCAGTGGCAATCTGGGCGAGGTTAACCGAGCGGACTTTGAGCAGGGCGATGATGAAGCGGCTGATGAACTCTACGCGGCGGGCGTCAAGGTCGAAGTGGGCTTGCAGGGCGTCTCGCACGGGTTTATGATTCATGTGGCTACTTTCTCCTTGGTCGGACGGAGTAGCCGCTATTGTCTCAGATTGCGTGGGGAACGTGCAAACTTGAGAAGTGTCCAGTAGTTAGTCCTAAACCACGTTCTTGCTCGAGGTTCAGTTCAATGGTGATGAACTCCTCGAGCGCACTTTCTAAAAAACTGATCTTGAAACTTCGGCACGAACCAACCTCTGAGCGCTGCATTTGCGCGAGCGAAGGCTTCTTGGCCCGAGACCAACTTCAGCTCCCCACGCTCGGTGGCTTCAATCTGCTGATTGATTTCTGACTCCCACATCGGCTCGAGTTCAGCGGCTGTTGGCTGCTCCATGTTCAGCAGTGCTTCGGCCAGCTCGCTGCGCTCGGCAAACGAGAGTTGTAAGGCAGCCGTTTGTAGATCGCGCAGACGCATACACAAATTGTCGCACAAAGTAACGACATCGTGATGTGTCCATTGATCCATCGCTCGAGTCCGAACTTGCTTAGATCGCCGCTACCGTGTACACTTCTAAGGCTTTACTGGCTCGAGAAGTCTCGAGTCTTGCGTCAGTCGTTTTGGGAAACCGAATGCTGCGGTTTGCTCAAAGTGCACTGAGGTGGCGTGCCTAGGCGTTTTGCTAGGACTCCGCTGAGTTGCTGCTCTAAGCAAACAGCGGTCTTTTAAGGAGTGTATGCCAACCGTTCAACAGTTATTGCGTAAGGGTCGCCGCGTATTGGCGAAGAAATCTAAGGTCCCGGCGCTCAAAGGCTCGCCATTTCGTCGCGGTGTCTGCACGGTCGTGAAGACCACCACCCCAAAGAAGCCAAACTCGGCATTGCGGAAGATCGCCCGCGTGCGACTCTCGAGCGGTTTCGAGGTCACGGCTTACATCCCCGGTGAGGGTCACAACTTGCAGGAGCACAGCGTCGTGTTGAGTCGCGGCGGTCGTGTGAAGGACTTGCCAGGCGTGCGGTATCACATCATTCGCGGATCGCTGGACACCCAGGG
>JANYHH010000029.1 GCA_025359505.1 Deinococcales bacterium | reverse complement strand
CCTCGGCGGCGTGCTGCTGTTCAGTGCGCTGTTCGGGGTGATCGGCGCGTTTCTCGCTGTGCCGTTTGCGATTGTCGTCAAAGCGATCTATGAGGAACTCTACTTGCCAATCACCAACGCTGCTCCCGTCAGCGACGCCGATGTCAGCCGCATCATTCACGGTCAAACCTTGGAGCCAAAGGACGACGCGGGGAATCTCGAGCGCATTTCGGGTGATATGCCCTGATCTGCACGGTTTGGAACTGGTAAGCTCGTCAGTGCGTGAGAGTCATCCCCACACTGCATCACCTCGAGATTCTGGCCCTGCGAGAGCGCCTGAACACGGGGCTGAGCCATTGGCAAGCGTGCATGCAAGCCCCGTCGCTCGAGGAGTTCATCACCACCCACGCGGTGCTGCGCGAGGGCGTCAAATCAATTCGCGCTGGGCGCGAATGGGTTCTGGCGCTGCTGATCGGTTTACTGATGGGCTTGCGCGACGACGCGACCCAAAGCGTGCTGGTACGCGCTCAGAATCACCGTCAACCTGAGCCAAAAGCATCTAAGTCGCGCCATGCTGACGTAGATATTTACGGGGCGAACCACGCGCTGCGATTTCGTAAATCCTGCGTGCTTTGGTTGCGCTACCTCGGTTGAATCCTCGAGACGGCCGCGTTTATTTTCGCCCCTCAAGTTTTAATCCTAGGAGTCCAACCGTGAACAGCATTTACCCCCCGCGTGAAATCATCGAAGCCGACCGCCCACCGCGTCCCGCTGGCGTATTGTCGCGCGGCTACCGCGACCGCCTGATCGAGCGCGGTATTCTGGGCTTGTACCGTTGGTACACAGCCCGCAGCCAAGAAACCCGCAATTGGAACGTGGACATGGGCTTTGACTGGCGCAACATCAAAACCACCTTCTCACCGACGGTCAAACAGATTTTGCAGGGCTTTTTTGCCGTGGAACAGTACGTGCCGGATTACACCGCCAAAGCGATTGATCTCGTGCGCCGCTCGCATGGCCGGTCGCACTTCCAGATTCGCTGGGGCAGCGAGGAAGAAAAGCACGCCGACACGTGGTGGAACGCGGTGCTGTTCAGTAAGTCCCGCACGCCTTTGGAACTCGAGGAATACAAGCACCTCATCATCCAAAAAGAGTGGGAACTGCCGTGGGAAGATCCGGTACACCTGCTGATTTACACGGTCTTCCAAGAGCGGGCGACGCAACTGAACTACATCAACATGGCTAAAATCGCGGCTGGTCAAAAAGAGGGCTTTGAATCCGACGCCTGCCCGGTGCTGCTCAAAGTCGCCACTGCGATCGCCACCGACGAAGCCGCACACTATAATTTCTTCCTCGAGAGCGCCCGCCTGCACATGTACTACTACCCGCTCGAGACGCTTGAAGCGATCCGCGATGTACTTGAGCACTTTGCGATGCCCGCGCAGAAGCTCTTACCCGACTGGCAAGCCTTCTTCGAAGCGGCGTACAAAGCCGCCGTTTACGGCCCCCGCGAGTACGCTCGGGATGTCGTCGCCATCGGCTTGGAACAGTTCGGCATCGCGTCGCGCCGCTCGCTCGAGGAAGGCATCAAGCGCACGCGGCTCGTGCCAGACGAGAACGGTCAGATGGTCGACAGCGCGATTTGGGAGACGTTTGATCCCAATTCAATCGTCAAAGACGTGCAGCGGCTCTACACGAAGATCAACGGTTTTGAATCCAAGTACGGTATGGATTTGATCGATCCGACGCAGTTCGTCCCGAACCCAGTCTGGAAAACCGTCTAAGCTCGAGTCACGAAACCGTAGGGGTGAGGCTTGCCTCACCCTTTTTGAATCTGGCTCGAGCCGTTTGATCAATCCCTCGAGTCATCGGCATCCTGACCGTAGGCAAGGAGTATGACCGTGAGTTGGTTAAACCGCTTAAAAGAGGGCTTGAGCAAAACCCGCGCCGCGATCAATCAAGCGGCCGGGCCGCTCGGGGCGATTGAGATTATCCCGGAGCGCAACGACAGCGCACTCTTTGAAGACCTCGAGTTCGCGCTTATCGGCGCGGATGTCGGCGGGCAGTACGCGGCGGAAATCCTCGCCGATGTCCGCGAGTACATGAAAACCAGCGGCAAGCGCGACCTGCGCGACGCGCTCACCAGTGCGCTGACCGTGCAACTCGAGCCGGACGCGTTCAGGGCGAAGTTGCGCCAAGCCGGTTTCACGCCGGATGCCCGCAAGTCAACGCTCGAGTTGAAGGGCAAAGTCGTGCTGATGATCGGCGTCAACGGCGTGGGGAAAACCACGACGATTGCCAAGCTAGGGCAGTACTACCAGTCACGCGGTAAAAGCGTGATGTTCGCGGCTGGCGATACGTTCAGGGCGGCGGCTGGCGCTCAGCTCGGCGTCTGGGGCGAACGCCTCGGGATTCCGGTCGTGCAGGGTGCGGATGGCAGCGACCCAGCGGCGGTCGCCTTCGACGGCGCGACCGCTCGTAAGGCAAGGGGCATCGACGTGTTGTTCGTGGACACAGCCGGGCGACTCCACAACAAGCACAACTTGATGGAAGAGCTGAAAAAGGTCAAGCGTACGATCCAAAAAGCCGACCCCAACGAGCCGAGCGAAATCTGGCTTGTGCTGGATGCGGTGACGGGTCAGAACGGTTTGGAGCAAGCCAAGAAGTTCCACGAGGCTGTGGGACTGACTGGTGTGATCGTTACCAAGTTGGATGGCACGGCCAAGGGCGGGATCGTCGTGCCGATCGTGCGCGAACTCGGCGTGCCCTTAAAATTTATCGGCGTCGGCGAATCGGCCGACGACCTGCAACCCTTCGATGCCCGCGAATTCGTCACCGCGTTGCTCGAGGCTTGAGTGCATGGCATCGGGACAGGGATCAGCGGTGAATGACGGGCTGGAGCCAACTCGAGGCGATCCGTCGCAAATCGTCGCGCAGAATGTCGTGGCGACCCGCCGGGCGCGGCTCGAGGCTGAGCGGCTGCTTGGGCCAGACCATCTGCCAATCGGGCGCGTGTTCGACACGCTCGCCAAGCCCTCGGCGCTCTACGCGCTGCTGGGACTGATCGCGGCTTGGATTGGGCTGAACCTCGCGCTGCCGTTGATCGGTAGAAAGCCGTTCGATGCGCCGCCGTTTTATTACCTCGGTACAGTTCTGGCGATTCTGAGCTTGCTGACCACGGTTATTGTTTTGATCGTGCAGGCGCGGCAAGGCAAGCTCGCCGAGGCCCGAGCCGAGGTTGAATTGCAGGTCAATCTGCTGAGTGAGCAAAAAATCGCCAAGCTGATCGAAATGGTCGAAGCGTTGCGCTCCGATTCGCCGTTCATGCACAACAGTGACGACGCGCAGGTCAAAGCCATGAAGCACAGCATCACGCCGCAAGAGATCTTACAGGCGATTCAAACCCACGAACTCGAGGCAAGTGAAGCGAGCGACGACGGCGGACAGTCCACTGCGGCGCTACAATCCTGACGTGCTCCAAAAATTAAGTCGCTTGGCTAAGCAGCTCAAACGCGAGGTTCTGACGCTCTACTGCGCCGCACGAGACCCGCGCACTTCGATCTTGGCTCGGGCCCTCGCGCTCGTCGTAGTCGCCTACGCGCTCAGCCCAGTTGACCTGATCCCAGATTTCATCCCAGTGCTGGGACTGCTGGACGATCTGATCCTCGTGCCCATCGGCGTTTGGCTGGTGGTCAAACTGATTCCGGAGGACGTGCTCAGCGATGCCCGCGAGGCAGCGGCGCGGCTTGAGGGTAAGCCCGTCAGTTACGTCGGACTGGCGTTCATCGTCGCGTTGTGGCTACTGGCCGCATGGTGGTTGGTGCGATTGCTGCTTCCTCGAGCTTGACGACTTGCGTGAAATGCGTTCGCAACGCATAATAATGTCATCCCTCACAAGTTACGGCTTCTTGGTCACGAGGGCAAAACCGTACTCACCCTCGAGCCATGCCTCGAGTATCTTTCTGGGAGGCTTTATGCACCTGTATTTAGACACCGCCATTGTCGAAGAAGTCCGCGAGATTGCCGCTTGGGGCGTGCTGAGCGGTTGCACCACCAACCCTAGTTTGATCCTCGCCAGCGGGCGCAAGTTTGAAGACGTGATCGCTGAGATTATCGAGATTGTCAAAGGGCCCGTCTCGGCTGAAGTTACGGCGATGGACGCGCCGACGATGATCGCGCAGGGTCTGGAGTTGCGAAAGATCTCTCCTCACGTGGTCGTCAAACTGCCGACCACGCCGGACGGGTTGACCGCCTGCAAAGCGCTGACAGCGGACGGGCATCCCGTCAATATGACGCTGTGCTTCAGCGCCACCCAAGCGCTCCTGACGGCGAGGGCCGGCGCGACGTATGTCTCGCCGTTTCTCGGGCGCGTGGACGACATCTCGTGGGACGGCATCCAGCTCATCCGCGATATCCGCCTGATTTTTGATGTGCACAATCTGGATACGCAGATCATCGCCGCCAGCATTCGCCACCCGATGCACGTCGTGGACGCGAGCAAAGCCGGGGCGCACATCGGCACGATGCCCGCCAAGCTCTTTGCGATGCTGATCAAGCACCCGCTGACCGACGCGGGGATTGAGAAGTTCAATAGCGACTGGCAAAAAGCCCTAAAGAACCAGTGATCTCGAGGCTCGAGTGGCTCGAGGTTGAAGTGAGCGCAAGGGTTGAAGGCAAGTGAATCGCGTTAGGAGCAACATGAATTACCTCGAGCTGCAACAAAAAATCCTGCCCGAACTGCATTTGCTGGCCACCAAAGCTGGCGTCGAGAACCCCAAGGAACTCACGAAAGATCACCTCGTACTGGCGATCCTCGAGCAAGACGCGGTGCAGCATGACCAGACTTTGGCGCAGGGCTACTTGGAGATTTCAGAGGACGGTTACGGCTTCTTGCAGGACAGCCTGCTGACGCCCGAGTCGCGCAGTGTGATCGTCTCGGCTGGACTCATCAAGCAGTTCCAGCTTCGCACGGGTGATTACATCGTCGGCATTGCGCGGGCCAGCCGCGAGATCGAGCGTTTCAACGCGGTCGTGCGGATCGAAGCGGTCAACGGTGCTGATCCCATGACCGCTATTCACCGCCCGAAGTTCGACGACCTGATCCCAGAGCACCCAGATTCGCAGATTATTTTGGAGACTGACGCCGAGACCGTAGCCACTCGGGTGGTGGACTTGCTGGCGCCGATCGGTCGCGGTCAGCGCGGCTTGATCGTCGCGCCGCCCAAGGGCGGCAAGACGACGCTGCTCAAACGGATCGCCAACGCGATCACGC
This sequence comes from Deinococcales bacterium, assembly GCA_025359505.1. GTDB lineage: Bacteria > Deinococcota > Deinococci > Deinococcales > JAAFIG01 > JANYHH01. The sequence goes on along the minus strand of JANYHH010000029.1, from coordinate 1,755 downwards.
AGAATCACCCGGACATCAAAGTGATCGTGCTGCTGGTGGACGAGCGCCCCGAGGAGGTCACGGACTTTCGTGAGAGCGTGACGGGTGCGGAGGTCGTGGCCAGCACTTTCGACGAGCCGCCCGCCAATCACGTGCGGGTCGCGGAGTTCGTTCATGAGCGCTCGAGGCGGATTGTCGAGGAGGGCGGTCACGTCGTGATTCTCTTGGACAGCATCACGCGTCTGGCGAGGGCCAACAATCTGGTCACGCCAGCGACGGGGCGCACGTTGTCGGGCGGTCTGGACAGCAACGCGCTCTACTGGCCCAAACGCTTCTTGGGAGCTGCCCGCAACATTCGCGGCGGTGGCAGCTTGACGATTCTGGCGACCGCGCTGGTCGAAACCGGCAGCCGAATGGACGATGTGATCTTTGAAGAATTCAAAGGCACGGGCAACATGGAACTGCACCTGTCGAGGCGGCTCGAGGAGCGGCGGATTTTCCCGGCGATTGATATCCTGAAAAGCGGCACGCGCCGCGAGGAGCTGCTGCTGACTGTTGAGAGCCTGCATAAGATGTGGTTGCTGCGTAAAGTCATCAGCGACATGGATCCGGCCGAGGCGATGGAGATGCTGCTGGAGCGCTTGAATCGCTCTAAAAGTAACAAAGAGTTTTTGGCGCAACTTGGCGGCGGTTGAGCACTTCGCGTTCCGCTCGAAGGTAGAGTTTCCATACTTCGTGCTAAAAATCACTTGTTTTGCGGCTGTCGTCTGCTAAGGTCTGGCGCAAGCTGCTTGAACGCAAAGCAGCCTCGTAACTCCTTCTCGAGGCTCACTCGAGGACGGGCGCATTCCCAGAGGTTTTTCTTGACTCGAGCCATCCGCACTGTTTTGATCTTCGCACTGCTTGGGAGCGCAGCGCACGCCACAACCAGCCGCTTTGACACCACACCTTTTTTTGGTCAACCGCTGCCGCCCGTTACGCACAGCGTCGCGTTGCAGCCGCAAGGCAACGCCAGCGAACGTGTCAAAGTCTTTGTCACCATCCGCGCTGGCGACACCCTCGCCATGCTCGGGCAGCGCTACAGCTTGAGTGCCCGCCAGATCAAACTGGAAAACGGCATGACGAGCGATGCGTTGCAGCCCGGCGCGACCCTGAAAATACCGCTCGAGATGCGTGGTCTCAACACCACAGCGCGAGCCGCACGCTTACCACCCGGTGCGAGCTGGCACACCGTCAAGGCGCAGGAAACGCTGTCTGAGATTCACAGTCGGTACGGCGTCACCCAAGCCGATCTGGTCAACGCCAATCCGGGCTTACGCAGCTTGGATCAGATCAAACCCGGTGAGCGGCTGATCGTACCCAGTGAGGCGAGCGGCTCGTACATCAAACTGAAATCTGGCGACAACCTGCTGAGTATCGCCGCCAATTACGGCCTCGAGCTGAGCGAGCTGATGATCGCCAACGACGTTTGGCAACTGAACGCCTTACAAACTGGCGACTATATTCTGCTGCCCGGCATCAGCGCCGACTCGACCGCCAAGCGCCTCGAGCAGCGCCGCACGGCCGAAGCCTTGGTGCGCGTCCAAATGCAGTTTGAACAAGCTAGAATCAACAAAGCCCGCGCTCGAGTCGTGCTGAATGAGCAAGCGGTCACGCGCAGCGCGGCTGCGAGGGCCAACCTACGCACTGCCCAACGTTCCCAAACGACCCTCGTGCGCCGCGCCAGCGCCAATTACGCTTTTCCGAGTTACGGCGGCGGGTACATCTGGCCGATGC
>JANYHH010000112.1 GCA_025359505.1 Deinococcales bacterium | reverse complement strand
CGTCTCGAGGATCGGCGTGTGCGGATCGAAGCGGTGAATCTGGTACAAATCCACGTAGTCCATGCCCAAACGAGACAGGCTCGCGTCAATCGCGCCGAAGATGTGCTTGCGGCTCAAGCCCTGACCATTGGTTTTACTGCCGCCAACGCTAAAGAAAACTTTAGTGGCGACCACCACGTCGTCTCGGGCGGCGTATTTTTTCAGCAGCGCCCCCGTGATCCGCTCGCTCTCGCCCGCGCTGTACGCGTTGGCGGTGTCGAAGAAATTGATGCCCGCCTCGAGCGCCCGCTCGACGAACGGGTCGGCTTGCTCAAGAGGCAGTGACCACGCTCTGAGCGCCGGATCGCCGTAGGTCATCATGCCGAGGCAGAGTTTGCTGACTTGTAAACCGGTCGAGCCGAGGCGCGTGAATTCCATGCGCCTCAGCCTAACGGGTCTCGAGTCAGTCGGTAGTCATGCGGCTGACTAGCCTTTTCGCCTCTCCCTGCGGGAGAGGCCGCTGCGAAGCAGCGGGTGAGGGGGCGAGCGCAGCGAGTTGCCTTTGACGTTCAAAGTCAAAGTCAAGTGCGTTCGCTGCGCTCACCCCTCTCCCCAACCCTCTCCCGCGTGCGGGAGAGGGAGCAATGCAAAAGCCTCACTTCGCAATCGCCACATCCTCGAGCATCGGCAAGCCCAGCCCCTCGAGTTGCGGCTGCACGGTTTTCTTGTCGCCGATCAGCACCCAGATCGCGTTGTCCAAACGAATCGCGCTTTTGGCAATGGCATTGACTCGAGCCGTGGTGATTTTGGGCAAGGACACGCTCTGAGCGATCAGGTCTGCGAAGCTGCGCCCCTCGCCGCTGAGCGCGGTGGCGCTTCCGGCGATGTTGGCGGGTGTGGCGACGGTTTCAAAGATGTCCGAAAGCTGGCTCTGCGTGGCTTTGACGGTTTCCGCATCGGTGATGCCGCTCTCGCTCATCAGCTTGAACTCCCCCAGAATTTCTTTGATCGACGCGCCAGTCACGCTACTTTCGACCGCCGTGCGGGTGTTGAGGATGCCGTAATTGTCCTGCGTGATGAAACCCGCGCTGATGCCGTAGGTGTAGCCCTTGTCCTCGCGCAGGTTGGACATCAGGCGGCTGGTGAACGTGCCACCGAGCACCGTGCCGAGTGTGGCGTACTCGAGTTGAGTCGCGTCTTTGCGTCCGACGCTCGGGGTGAAGACGCGGATGAAGGTCTGCGGCGAGCCGGGGCGATCCACGAACAGCAATCTGGCTTTGCCAAACGTCGGCGTGGCAATGCCGACATCCGGCTGGCGCGTGCCGCTGGCTTTCCACGCACCAAGCGTGCGCTCGAGGCTGGCTTTAACGGCGGCGACGTTGAGGTTGCCGGCGATGAAGACGCGCAAACTGGCGGGGTTGACGACTTGCGCGTAACGCGTTTTGACATCCTCGAGCTTGACCGCGCTGACTTGACTGGGCGTCACGAAGCGCCCGAGCGGGTGCGCCGCGCCGTGAACGGCGTTCATGGCGATCTCCAAGGATAGGGTGCGCGGGTCGTCGGGCAGGGCTTCGCGGTCAAAAGTCAGATTGGCTCGGGCGTTTTCAAACTCGTCTTTGGTGATGAGCGGCGACCGCAACGCCTCGGTCATCAGCGCCAAACTCGGCTCGAGGTTGCGTGAAAGCGTCGAGCCGCTCATCGTCGTCTGGCGGGCGCTGGTGCTGACCGCAAAGTCCGCGCCGAGCGTCGTCAAGGCTCGAGTGAAATTCTGGGTTTTGCTGCCCTTCTCAAGCAGCGTTGCCAAAAGCTGCGTGCTGCCAGCGACGGTTTCGCTGCCCGTGCCTTGGTTGCTGGCGATGCCGATGTAGGTCATCGGAAACTGCCCGCTCTGCCAGTACGACACAGGAACACCGTTGGGAAGCGTGAACTGCGCGTTGGTCGGAAACGCAAAAGCCGCACTCGAAGCGTCGCTCGGGCGCGTGTCTCGAGTCGCCGCGTCGGTGCTGGGCTGCGCGGCCAGCACGGTCAGGATCAGACGGTCATCGGTTTTCAAATACGCTTTGCCAGTCGCGCTCAGCTCATTGGGCGTGAATTTCGCGTAGGTCTCGAGCGCTTTCAAAGTGTAATTCGGGTCGTTGTAATAATACGAGTCGATGTTGATCGTCTGGGCGCGTTCGACGATGCCTTGCATCAGGTTCAGCACGTTCTTTTCGGTCGCCGCGACCGCTGTTTTTAACTCGGCAGCGCTCAACCCAGATTTGGTGAACGCGGCAATCAGCCCGTCCATCCCCGCCTCTAGCTTTTGCAGGCTGACGCCATCGCCGGGGAACGCCGTGAAGTTCAGTTGCGACTCGAGGATGCCGCCGCTCACGTAGATCGAGGCGTCCGATGCGAGGCCAGCGTCAACCAGCGTCTCCGTCACGCGGCTTTGCAATGCCGTGGTGAGCAAATCGAGTTTGGCGTAATCGCTGCTGCCGATTTTCGGAATGCGCCAGACCATGCTCAGGCGCGGTTGCGACACGCGATCCACAAACGTGGTGCGCTTCGCGCCGAGGCTGACTCGAGTCGGCACGGTTTTGCGTAAAGTGTCGTTTTTGCGGGCCAGCCCACCGAATAATTTCTCGATTTGCGGTTTGACCTCGGCTGATTTGAAATTGCCAGCGACCAGCAGGGAGATGTTGTTCGGCACGTAGTACGTCGCAAAAAACGCTTTGACATCCGCGACGCTGGCTGCCGCTAGATCCACTGGCGAGCCAATCGTGCCGCGCTGATACGGGTGGTCAGCCGGGTAAATCAGTTGGTTAACCGCTTCGTCCGCCTCGCCATACGGCGTGTTCTCGGTGGTCTGGCGGCGCTCGTTCAAGACCACATTGCGTTGCAAATCCAGTTTCTTCTGGTCGATATTATCGCCCAATGCCTCCAAACGATCCGCCTCGAGCCACAGCAGCGTGGGGAGCGCCTTGGCGGGTGCGCTCGAGTAATAGAGCGTCATGTCTGGCGCGGTGAAGGCGTTGTTGCTGCCGCCGTAGGATTCAATAATTTTGTCGTACTCGCCCTGCGGCACACGCTTCGTGCCCATAAACATCAGGTGTTCAAACAAATGCGCGAAACCGCTGCGATTCGCCAGCTCATCCTTGGAGCCGACCTTGACCAGAAAGTTGACCGTGACGTTCGGTGTGCGCGTGTCCTCGTGCAGCAGCACGGTCAACCCGTTTTTTAGGGTGTAGCGCTCGGTTTTCAGCTCGAGCGCCTGCGCCGTGGGCAGCAGTGCCAGTCCAACCAGCAATAGAGTCCAGAGTTTTTTCATGAGCTTCATCGTACTGGGAAACGCCCGCGATGACGTGAACAAGTCCATAAAGCTCGAGCAGCGCCGCTGGTACGAGTCAACCTCGAGTGATACGCTGCTTGGCAGATGAGTTCACGTAAACTGCTGGCGTTTGACTTGGATGGCACGCTGGTTGGCAGCGATTACCGGATCAACCCGCGCACGCTAGCGGCCGTTCAGCAAGCTCGAGCGGCCGGTCACGCGGTCACGGTCGTCACGGGGCGCGTGACGGCCAGTGCGCGGCCGTACCTCGAGCAACTGGGGATTGACGTGGCGTTTGGCACGGCGCAAGGCGCGTGCGTTCACCATGAGGACGGCTCCTTACTGCGCGATGTGCGAATGCCGCACGCGACGCTATTGGAAATCGTCGAAAAGTTTGGCGCTGAAGCGACCGAGTTTTTCGTGCCGCACGGTGAGGCGGTCTTCGTGCGCGACCCGGATTCCAAGCGCAGTGACGGCACGGAGTACTGGGCGTGGATCAAGGCCGAGGCTCGAGCGGTGCAAGCGATTCACGCCCTGCCACGCGAGGACGTTTACAAGATCTCGATTCATCACGACGCGCTGCATCATTTCGAGCCTCGAGTCCGAGCGGCGTTTCCGCACCTGCGGTTCTACCCGTGGGGCGGCAAGTTCTTGGAAGTCGCGCACGAGGACGCGCATAAAGGCGCGGCTTTGGAGTTGATCGCAGGTCACTTAGGATTTGAGCAGCGCGACGTGATCGCGTTCGGCGATGGCAACAACGATTTGACGATGCTCACTTGGGCTGGGCACGGCGTCGCAGTCGGGCATCTGGAAGCGCACGAGGCGGGCGTGGCGCAGGAAACCGTGGCCACGCCAGAAGAGTACGGCGTGGCGGACTGGCTCGAGCGCAACTTGTAGAGTTTGACCAACGCACACCAGAATCCGTATCCTGTGTCACACATGGCCAAGCTGATCGACATCGAAGGCATCGGCAAGACCTACGCACTCAAGCTCGAGGAGCTGGGCTTAAAAACCACCGCTGCACTGTTGAAACGCGCCGCGAACCTGCGCGGCAGGCGCGAACTGGCGGTGCTGCTCGAGGTTTCTGAGAAACGCTTGCTGAAATGGGTCAATCGCGCTGATCTGATGCGCGTCAAAGGCGTTGGGACGCAGTTTTCTGACTTGCTAGAAGAAACCGGCGTGGATACCGTCAAGGAACTCCGCAACCGCGTGCCGGAGAACCTGCACGCCAAGATGCTCGAGGTCAACGCGGTCAGGAACCTCGCCCGGCGCGACCCGACCTTGGAAGAGGTGCGCGGCTGGGTCGCGTTGTCGCGCACGCTGGTGGTGGTCGTCACGCACAGCGCCAAAGGCGAGCGGCAATTGGAGCATCAGTTGCAACGCAAGCGGCAGCGGCTCGAGGGGCTGAAAACGCTGGCGCTTTAAGTTTGCGGCACGCGCTGGAAGCTAGCATCCATCAGTTGCAGAATGCTTTTGAACAACCGACTCGTCAGCAGCGGCGCGTTGAAATCCGGCAGGTCGCCCTCGAGATTCAGGAACGTCAGCACGACCGTGCCATCTCGAGCGGTGATGAACACGCTGGGCAGGTAGAGGTTGCCATCCGAGTCCTTCAGTGGCGTGTTGCGAACGGAGATCTCGGTGGTTTGACGGTCGAGCGGCGTGCTGTACGAGTTTCTGAAGGCTGGATCAAAACCTCGTCTATGTTCGAGGATCAGCGTCACCGCCGCCGCACCATCCGCTGTCCAGATCGGGTTTTCGTAATCGTCGTTACTTTGCGCCCTCGAGCCAGCGAAGCCGAGCATGAGCAGCAACAGCACAACTCGAGCCGCCAAGATCTTCATCGCTCGAGTGTAGTCGAAATCCACGAATCTCGAGGGCAGGAGCGGCTGTGAACCGTGTGGATCGAGTCAGCCGCGCAGTGCAAAGCCGATCAATCCACCCGCGAGCAGCAACCACGTCGCATTGATCTTGAACCGCACGAGCGCCACGCTCGAGACCAGCGCAATCAAAATCGTGGGCGCGTCGATCAGCGCCGCTCGAGCCAATTGCAGTGCCACCGCGATCATCAAGCCGAGCGCAGCGGCGTTCACGGCGTCCAGCAACCGCGCCGTCCACGTTTGCGCCCGCAGGGATGAGAGCAGCGGATGCGTCAGGTACACGAAGACGAACGCGGGCGCGAAAATCCCGACCGTCGCCAGCACCGCGCCCGGTACGCCCGCGATCAGGTAGCCGACGAAGGTCGCGCTGCTGAACACCGGGCCCGGCGTGACCTGCCCGACCGCGACGGCTGCGAGGAGTTGGCTTTCGGTCAACCAGCCGCGCAGCACGAACTCGTTCTTCAGGAACGCCAGCAGCACGTAGCCGCTGCCGTACAATGTCGCGCCAATCTTCAAGAACAGCAGCAGCAACCCCACCAAGCTGATCGGCTCGAGCAGCGCGGCTTTAGATGTGGCTCGAGACGCAAAGAATGCCAGTCCCGCGATGCCGAACAGCAGCGCGAGTTCGTTGATGCCCAGCGCGTACCCGACAATCGCGGCGAGCGCCGCCGCCCACAGCAACGGCGTTTTCAGCGCGGGCTTGGCGAGGTTGTAAACCGCCTGCACGACGACCGCGATCACCACGGGTTGCACGCCGTACAGCACGCCAGTAAAACTCGGACTCGAGCCGTACTCTTTGTACAGCCACGCGAAGAACAGTGTGATGCTGGCAGCGGGCACGATGAAGCCCAGTCCACCCGCGATCAATCCGCGCCAACCCGCCCGCTGCATGGCGACGTGCATCACCAATTCGGTGCTGTTCGGGCCCGGAATCAGGTTGCAAATTCCGAGGTAATCGAGGAAGCGCTGATCCGTCAGCCACATTTTGCGCGTGACGACTTCATCGCGCAGCATGGCAATGTGCGCCGCAGGGCCACCAAACGCCGTGAACCCCAGCCGCAATGCCAACCGCAGAACCTCGAGCGTGCGCGGTTCAGTGGGCATGGGTGAGATGTTGACACGGCTCGAGGAAGGAGCGGGTCAAGCGTTGGTCATTGCTCGAGACTCGAGATATGGGGTGCAGTGATCTCGAGCGGCTGTGCGGATGAGGCTGGAGCTAGAGTAGTAGTAGCGAGCTGCGCGACACGCTTTAATTGTGAATCTAAGGATAAAACACTGAGTCTTTGGCTTTGACAATGATACCTTGGCTCGAGGTGAACGTCAGGTACGCATTGCCGCTTTTGCTAGATAGTTTTTCAGTGGATACTTTGGGTAGCCTGAAAAAAATAGCATCGCGCTTAAACGCACCTAAGCCTCGAGTTCCAGAAGAAAACATATCTGAGCTAACCTCTGTTGTTTCGTCATACACAGGGTTTTCTGAATCACTCGCAAAGTCTTTGACAGTTAATACCAACCGGACTTTTCCTGTGACGGCAACCTCTTGCTCACCACTAGACAAAACAAAATATGGTTCGACACCGTAGTTATCATCCGAACGCTGAACTACAATCTCTGCTTGCGATGGAGTCGGTTCACGCGCCAGACGCGCTTGCTCAGCGGCTCGAGCTTCTTTACGCCGTTGTATATCTGCTTGTGCGGCTGCGTATTGAATTTGAGCCTGCTTTTTTCTTGCGTTTTCAGCGGCGACTCGTTTTGCCTTTTGTGCCGCTGCCAGTTGTGTTGCTTGTACTTGACGAGCCGCTTCAGCCTTGAGTCGTTTTTCAGCAGGCGTCAGAGTCGGAATGGGTTGAGATAATGTTGGCGGTTTACTTGTTGCTTGAGCCGGAGTGGTTGAATTTGGGCCAGATATTCCAACGAAAATCAAAGCGGCGAAAGCTCCGAGAACACTAAAACCCAACACTTTCAGAGAATTCTTTCGCCCTGACACCCTTAGCAAAGGGATTTTACCTACAACCACTCCTGCTAAAGCCAAGATAATCAGAACAAGAGCTATCAAGAGTAAAATTGAGCCAAGTGCTAGCATGAAGTACCTCTAATCAATTATCCATGAAAGAGGAGCTTTTCTTGGTCGAAATACGCATTCGCTCGAGTCTCATTGCATGAGTGTGCATGACCCAAGCCGCTCGAGCGATATCCCAATTCCTACTGCGCGGGGAATAAACTTCCCTGCCGCAACTCTGCCGTGGCTTTGTTCTGCTTCAACACCGCCTCGAGCTTGCCGATGATCTCTGGGTCAAAGCGTGCGCCCGCATCAACGCGCAGTTGCTCGAGCGCTTCGGTGTTGCTCAGTTCGTCCCCGCGCTCCGAAGTCAGGTTGTCAAAGGCGTTGCTGACCGCGACGATCCTCGAGAACAAGGGGATCGCGTTGCCTTTGAGGGCTTTCGGGCCGCCACTGCCGTTCCACTGCTCGCACAGGTGCAGGATGCCCGCTCGCGGCGTCTCGAGTTCCGGCACGCGCTCTAAGAGGTTGTAGCCCATGCCGGCGATGGCGATGTCGTCGAAGTTGCTGCCGCCGAGTTTGCCGATGTCGTGCAGCATCGCGGTGAACCACAGGTCGTTCTGCTCGGCGGGCAGCAGGTTGAGTTCCCTGCCCATCGCCATCGCGTAACTGGTGACGCGCACGGCGTGACCAAGCTGCGTGAAATCTTGCGCTTCGATGGCTTCAATAAATGTCAGGGTCAGGTTCCATGCCAGCGACTTGGCGGTACTCATATCAACCAACGTTGCCAGCGATGACGTGACGATGCCGCCCCAGCGCGACAGCGCCTCGAGCGCGGCTGGGGCGAACGGGTCGCCGTAACTGTCCACGACAATCGCGCCGCGCACGCCTTGACCGCGATCTTTCAGGGGAATGAAAATCGCTTGTTTGGCTTCGCGCAAACCCATCGCGCCCAATTTGGCGCGGATGTCCGGCAGGTTGGGGTTGAACAGGTCGCCGGTCAGGTTGGTACTGATTTTTGGATGGCTCTCCACCCACGGCCCGACCAGTTCTAAGCCCAAAAACTCCGTGCCGTAACCGCGCACGGCGCTCACGCGGTCGACGCCCTTTTCGCGCAGCACCGCCCACGCTTTCGTGGCGTTCGGAGCGAGCTGCAAGGCGCTGCCCAAGGCAGCCTCGAGCATGGTTTTGACGTTGCGAGCCGCGAGCAGTTCTTGGCTAGCCCGCAAGAAATCGAAGGTTTCGGTTGGTTCTGGTGCTTTGCGGCGAAACATTAAAGCTGAGTATACGCGTCTGCGAGAGTTGAAAGGCGACATTTGCCACGCATCGCGCTCACCAGCTTGGCAAGTTGGCTCGAGGTGGGCGTAAAATTGGTACGTCGTGAAAAACGTTTGCGTGATCGGAGCGGGCCCGAGCGGTCTGGCGGCTGCCAAGAACCTGCTGGACGCGGGCTTAGGGGTCACGGTAATTGAGCGTCAATCGGGCGTGGGCGGCAACTGGCGCTTTAGTGAAGATGTTGGTCACTCGAGCGTGTTTGAAACCACGCACATCATCAGCTCCAAGTTTTACAGTGCTTTCATAGATTACCCGATGCCAGCGCATTTTCCGGATTACCCGTCGCACGCGCAACTCCTCGAGTATTTCACTGGCTACGCCACACACTTTGGGTTGTTGCCGCTCATTCAGTTTGGGACACTGGTGCAGGCTTGCGAGCCGCTGCCCGATGAGCGCTGGCGCGTGACGACGGTGAAGGATGGTCTCGAGGTGATGCAAGAGTTTGACGCGCTGGTCGTCTGCAACGGGCATCACTGGAAACCTCGAGTTCCCGCGTATCCGGGCGAGTTCACGGGCGAGTTTCTGCACTCGCACAGTTTTAAGCGGGCTGCGCCGTTTGCAAATCAGCGCGTGTTGGTAATCGGTGGCGGCAACAGCGCTTGCGACATCGCAGTGGAAACCAGCCGCGTGTCAAAGCAAACCGATGTGTCGTGGCGGCGCGGGTATTGGGTCGTGCCGAAATTCGTATTGGGCAAACCCGCCGATGTGCTCAGCAACGGTGTCAAATGGATTCCCAAGGCACTGCGATTTTTCCTATTTGAAAAATTGATGCTGATTCTCAACGGGCGCAACCGCGACATTGGATTGCCCGAGCCAGACCACCACATCGGACAGACGCACATCTTGCTCAACTCCGAACTGGTTTACTTCGTGCGTCACGGCAAGATTCGCGTCAAACCAGACGTGGCGCGGCTCGAGGGACGCACGGTGCATTTCACGGACGGTTCACATGGCGAGTACGACGCGATCATCGCGGCGACGGGGTACTGGATCGAGCACCCGTTTTTGGACAAAAAGATTGTGGATTTCTCGAGCGGCAGTGTGCCGCTGTACCTGCGGATGCTGCCTGCGACGCGCCGTAACTTGTATTTCATTGGATTATTTCAGCCGCTGGGTTGCATCTGGCCCGGCGCGGAGTTGCAATCGAAGGTGGCCGCTCGCCACCTGACTGGGCAATGGTCGCCGCCCGAGGATTTGAATGCACTGATTCAGCATGAACTCGAGCATCCAGACGTGCCGCAGATTGACACGCCGCGCCACACGATCACGGTGGACGACGCGCTGTTCAGGGCGCGGCTCAAGACGCAGCTCCCAGCGAACTTCGTCAGCCTCGAGCCAGTCAGCGCGTTGTGAATCTCAGAGTTTGGTGCTGACGACCCAGCGCAGCACGTCGCTCAAGCTGGCTGATTCGAGACCAGCTTCGGGGCAATCCACTGGCTCGAGATCATGCTCAACAGTCAGGGCGTCCAGCGCAGTGACAACGATCTCGAGACGATCTGCGAGCGTGGCGGCGTTGTCGACTTGCAAGCCGCTCAATCGCCCCGCGTCAGTGAAAACGTAGACTTGTGCTTCAATCAAAACCGCGCTCTCGAGCAGGTCACGCAGTTTGCGCCCGTCCACTTCGGCGTAGATTCGCCCGCGTCCGCCCATGCCCTCGCTGCGGTAATCGACGCTCAGTTGCGCCCGAGTGCTCGAGGGCAGCAGCACCGTCGGCTCGAGGGTGATTTCTGAGCGCAGCATCCCCAGCGCCGCGTGAATCTGCTCGAGGTCTGGCGCGTCGTAGCGTTCGCGTCCGAGTTGCGTCTTCAATGCCTGCAACGCAAACTCAGTCGGGCGGGTCTTGGCGATCATCTCGAGGAACTGCTGCTTGGTTCGCACGCCCCGAGTTTACAACCAGCCAAAAAATAGCCCGCCGCTCGAGGTCTCGAGTTGGCGGGCCGAGGATTGAATGCTTCAGGCGTGTTTGCGGCTGAGCTTGGCGCGGCGCGGTGCGAAGAAGTTAAAGAGCTTGAAGGGCTGATACTTCCTGACTTCATACTCCAAAGCGGCTTGATCGCGCCAGCTCTGGCTGCGTTCCTTGGCGATTTGCATGGCGAGTTCGATGTTCATGGTGTTCTCCCCTGAGTTTCGTGAATGGGTACGCGTTTCTCGAGGAGGATTCCAGCTATTTCCGACTCGAGAGGCGCAAGTGAGGTGTCTGTAGGTGCAGAGTCTTCAAGCTTGCCCCCTTTTCATATCGGTTATTTTGCGCCCGTCGCGTCAGGTTTACATCGGCTCAGTGGCTCAACGCGCCTCGAGCCAAATGGCTTACTGCACGAATCTGTTGGCAACCCTCGAGTCAGCAGCGTGTCAAGGCTTAAACGCCCCTCATTCGCGGTTCAAAGGGCGTGTTAGAGTTTGGCGCTGTGACAGCTTGGCGCGGGATGTGAAACATCCCAGCCAACGTCGGCTGGGACTGGGTGTTGCATTTTGGTGCGCCCGACAGGATTTGAACCTGTGACCTTTGCCTTCGGAGGGCAACGCTCTATCCAGCTGAACTACGGGCGCAAACAAGCAGTTTGTAGCACGCTTCCTAGGAGGAACGCAAGTGAGAGATTCGACCACCAAACCCCGTTACCGCACTTCGGAGCAATCCGAGCCGCTCTCGAAGCGCACGATTGTCTCGAGGATCGTGCTGGGCATCGTCAGCGTTGCGCTGATCGCGGGCATGGTGATTCAGTTCACCCCGAACTTGGGCGGCGGTGGCGCGGGCGCTCAAACCGAGGGTAAAACGCTGTTCACCGTCAACGGCGTCAAAGTCACCGAGCGCGAGATGGATCGCTTCCGGCAGCAGAACCCGTTGTTTGCCCAGAATTTTGATGGCACGGTCGGGCAGGACTTGGAAAATACCTTGTCCGCTCAAGTGATTTTAATTAAAGCCGCGCAGTCCGACGCGGCGCGAATTCGGATTTCGGATTCCGATGTCTCGGATCAACTCAAAGCCTTTCGCGCCTCGAGAGGACTGGTGAAAGACGCCGATTACCTGTCGCAGATTCAGAGTGCGGGTTACAGCGACGCGTCTTTTCGTGACACGCTGCGTTTGCAAAGCCAGATTCAGAAGCGCCTCAAAGAAATCCAAGACGGCGTGACGGTCACGGACGCCGAAGCCAAGCTGTTTTTTGAACTCAATAAAGCCAATTACAAAAGTGAGGAGCGCGTTCTGGCGCGTCAGATCGTCGTGATCGACGCGAAGATGGCGGCTGAAGTGCAAACCAAGATTAAAGCGGGCGAGGATTTCAAAGCGCTGGTCGCGGCCTACTCCAAGGACGACGGCACGAAGGCCGAGGACGGCGCTCTAGGTAGTAAAAAAGGCGCGAAGACCCCCGGTGAAGTCACCGCACTGGCGCTGCCGACCAATGTCGCCACCGAAGCCTTCAAGCTCAAAGACGGCGGCGTGACGGTGAGCATCGCCGATGGCGGGAAGTTCTACATCTTGAAGGTGGAAAAGTTTTTGCCCGCCGGTCAGCAGACCTTTGAAGAGGCCAAAACCAAACTCATGGAGGACGCCAAGCAGACCAAAGCCAACGGCGCAACGGAGAACTGGATCAAAACCTTAGAAAAAGCGGCCGTGGTCGTGCCAGAAAAGGACTCTGGTTTCGTGTATTTCGATCCAACGGTCTTAAAAATTGGCGAGACCGAAGTCAAGTTGCACGAACTCAACCGCACGGTCTACAACAACCAACAGATTCAGCAGTTCTTAGCGCAAGGCGGCGCACAGGGCGCGACGCTGGTCGAGCAGTTCTTCAAACCGCAGACGATCGAAACGATCATCAAGCAGGCCGTTGCGGTGCAGGCGGCTAAAGAATCCAAGCAGCCGTTCATCGGTGCACAAACCGATATTCAGACCAGCGTGCAGCAATGGCAGACCCGCGATGTCACGGTGACTGAGGCTGATGCCAGAAAGTATTACAGCGGTAACCTGAGCTTTTACACCACGCCAGCCAGCGCGAGCATCAATCAGGCGACCTTCACGACTTTGGAGGCAGCCAAAGCATTCCGCGCCGCGTTCGTGGCCGCACCGAGCGATTTCGCCAAGGCGGCCGCGAAGCTCAAAGGAACCGTCACCGAGGTCGGCAGCGTCACGCCTGAAAGCATCGACAAAGCCTTCAAAGCCGTGGTTTTCGACGCCAAAGCGCTGACCAAGGCTGGGGCAATCCAGATCAGCGACGTGATCCAAAAAGACAAAACCTTCGTCGTGCTGGGCGTGACGACTCTGATCGAAAAAACCGTCAAGTCCTTTAATGATGCCAAAGCGGATGCCGAAGCCAAGGCGCTGGCCACGAAGCGCACGGCTGCGGGCGCGGCTTGGCTGACCACGCAGCAAAAGGGCATCAAAGTGCAGAACTTCTACGCCGATGTCCGCAAGCAGCTCGAGGCGCGAGCCGCCAAGGCCGTGGCCGAGAAAAAAGCTTTGGAACTCAAGCGTCAGGCCGAAGCCGACGTTGCCAAGAAAGCCGAAGCCGCCAAGAACCCGCCGCTCGAGATCACGGTTTCCGAAGCGACCGCCAAGGTCACGGTGTTGGACGGTACGAAAGTCGTGGAGACCGCGACAGGCGCGAAGGTCAGCTTCAAGTTGCCCAACGGCTTGTACACGGTGCAGGTTGAAGCCAAAGGTTTCAAAACCTTCACACAAGAAGTGCGTTTCCCAGATTTGAAAGCTGTGACGGTCAAGCTCGAGGCTGTCAAGTAAGCGCTCTTTAGTATTCGAGGGGCGAGCTTATGGCTCGCCTCTTTCATTGCTGGTCAGATCTCGAGATCGACTTTAGCAGCCAAGTTGGATTGCACTGGTGACTGTCTGGTTGCCCAAAGATACTTTCTCGAGTTGTGAGTGGCCTCGAGTTCAAGCGGCGCACGGTTGACTCTGACGTTACGTGAGATGGAATATTCTTTGATTAGGACATCGAGACCTCCCGCTCGATGTCCGCTTTGTTCGCTGGGTACTTTGAATGAATCTTGTTACAGTAGCGCTCGTGGATTTAAGCCAGCGCATTGGAATCGTAGACATGGGGTCTGGCTCGGCTCGCTTGGTGGTCTACCAGTTTGAGCGCCAGCGCTGGTATCGCCTGACCGATGAGATCCGCGAGGGCGTCCGGCTCGGCGAGGGTTTCGCCGCCAGCGGGCGCTTGTCCGGGGGTGCGATCGACCGCGCACTGGACGCGCTGAAACTCTATACCGATTACGCGTCCGCGACGGGGCTGGGTAAGCTCTTGGTGATCGCCACCAGCGCGGTGCGCGAGGCGGCCAACCGAGCAGAGTTCCTCGGGAAGTTGACAGAGTTCGACCTCGAGTTCGTCGTGCTGTCCGGCGAGGACGAGGCCCAGTACGGGGCGCTGGCGGTCGCCAACAGCTTTAGCATTAGCGACGCGTGGGTGATGGATTTGGGCGGTGGGAGCGCCCAACTGAGCCAGCTTGAAAACCGCCGCTTTCAGGGCGGCGCAGCCTATCCGCTGGGGTACGTGCGCGTGACCGAGCAGTTCTTGAAGCATGAGCGCACCACTGACAACGAGGTGCGCGAGCTTGAAAAATTCGTCAAAGCAACTTTCAGCAAAACCCTGCGACTGATAGAGCGCCACGGCAAGCCGCTGATCGCCATGGGCGGCACGATCCGCAATCTCGCCAAGGCCGCTCAGAAAGCCGAGGGCTACCCGCTGGACATGCTGCACGGCTACTTTTTAAGCCGCTCCAAACTCGAGGTTTTAACCGAGCGGCTGCTCGAGTTGCCGTCCGGGGAGCGCAGCAAAATCAGCGGCATCCACGCGGATCGCGCTGACGCGATTCTGGGTGGGGCGCTGGTCTACCGCACCGTGCTGCGCGAAGCGGGTCTCGAGGGGGTCTTCATCAGCGGTCAGGGCGTGCGTGAGGGCGCGTTTTACCGCCAGTTCCTGCCAGCGCAGGAGGGTCACTTGCTGCGAAACGTCAGAGATTTCAGCGTGCAGAACTTGTTCGCGCATTACCCGCAACCGAATGAGCACACCGAGCACGTCAAACGGCTTTCCAAGCAACTGTTTGAACTCTTGAAGCCACTGCACGGCTACGGCATGGCCGAACTCGAGCTACTGATGGCGGCGGCGACGCTGCACGACATCGGCATGACGGTCAATTACTTTGACCATCACAAACACAGCGCGTATCTCATTTTGAGCGGTCAGATGCCGGGCTTTTCGCACCGCGAGCACGTGCTGGTCGCGCTGCTGACCCAGTACCACCGCAAGGGCGACCCGAAGCTCGGCGCGTACAAAGCGCTCTTGGAACCAGACGACGATCTGCGCTTGACGCGCTTGGCGGCTTGCCTGCGCCTCGCGGAGTATCTGGAGCGATCCCGGGCCGGACGCGTGCGGAATCTCGAGGTCAGCATTGACCCTGAGCGCGTGACACTGCGCTTGATCGCCGATGAAACGCCCCGCGTGGAACTGTGGGAAGCCGCCAAGCAAGGCGAGATTTTTAAAAAAGCCTTCGGGCGCGAACTCCATCTCGAGGCGGGTGTGCTGAAACGCAGCGCTGGCGATCAGGACAGACGCCTCAGCACGCCAGACGGCAAGACGAAGCGCAGCAAGCACTGAGCTGCACCGTCTTGAGACACACTCAACTCGAGCGCGTAAACCGCGCATTTCTTGTACTCCAAACGAGCTGCGAGCTTGGTGTCGCCCGTCAGCAGCAGGCTCGTCAGTTCCGATATCCACGGCTGATGCCCCACCAAGGCCACTGCTGACTCTGGGCGCTGCATGGCAAGCTCGAGCAACTTGTGCATCAACGCACCATCCGGCGCGTCCGCCAGTTCCGGCATGATCTCGAGGTGATGCGCGACGCTGCCCAGCGCCGCCGCCGTTTGCCGCGCCCTGCGCCACGGAGAGCTGTAGACCACATCCAGATGCACATCCAAGTGCTCAAACGTGCGGCGCAGCGTTTTGGCTTGCTCCAAACCCTTCGGGGTCAGTTTGCGGTTCGCGTCCAACTGCCCAGCCTCGAGCAGTTCAGCTTGCGCGTGACGAATCAAATACAAGTTCATGGCGCTTTTACTTTACTCGAGCCTCAAAGGGCGTGGGTCAGGTCGGTCGCCAGAGGCGAGCGAATTGAGTCTTGGCGTTTGGCGGCGTATGTGCTATATTCTCGAGCGCTTACGGCCGCTTAAAGCGGCGTTTTGAGAGGAAGTAAATCAACATGGCCAAGCACCCCGTCCCCAAGAAGAAAACCAGCAAATCCAAGCGCGACATGCGCCGCAGCCATCACGCGCTGGTCGCTCCTAATCTGACGACCTGCAAGAACTGCGGCTCCAAGAAAATGCAGCACATCGTCTGCCCATCGTGCGGCTTTTACGATGGCCGCCAAGTCCTGAACGTTCAGGCGTGACCCAAGCGCTGAGTGTCGGGATCACCGCCCTCGGCACGTATGTCCCCAGCAAGGTCGTGACCAATCACGACCTTGCTCAACTTGTGGAAACCAGCGACGAGTGGATCGTCACCCGCACTGGCATCCGCGAGCGGCATTTCAGCGCCGAGGACGAGTTCGCCAGCCACATGGCCATCCATGCGACTGAAAACATGATCGCCAAGCACGGCTCGGCTGTGCTGGACGGCGTGGACTTGGTGATTCTGGCGACCAGCACGCCGGACGCCCTGCTGCCCGCGACGGCGGCGATCGTGCAGAATCACTTCAAGCTCAAAGCGGGTGCGTTCGATGTGATCGCCGCGTGTCCGGGTTGGATGTACGCGCTCTCGGCAGCCGCCGCCTACGTCAAATCTGGCATGGCGAAGAAAGTCCTGACGATTGGCTCGGACGCGCTCTCAAAGATTCTCAACTGGGAGGATCGCGGCACGCTGGTGTTGTTTGGTGACGGGGCCTGCGCGGCGATTGTCGAAGCTGTGCCAGAAGGTTACGGCTTTAAAAGCTTTGTGTTGGGCGCGGACGGCGAGGGCGCGAAGCACCTCAACATGCGCTGCATCAACACGACCCTGCCCGATGGTTCACCGCTGACCGAGAAAGTCAGCATGAACGGCCGCGAGGTCTTCAAATTCGCGGTGCGCGTGATGAGCAGCGCGACCCGTGAAGCGGTCGCACAAGCCGGGATGCGGCTCGAGGAAATCGCGTACTTCGTGCCGCACCAAGCGAATTTCAGGATCATCGATGCAGCAAGGAGTTCGCTGGAGTTGCCACTGGATAAAGTCGTCTCCAACGTGGAGCGTTACGGCAACACCAGCGCGGCCAGCGTCGGGATTGCGATGCGCGAGGCGCTGGACGATGGGCGCATCAAGGACGGCGACGATTTGCTGCTGGTCAGTTTCGGCGCGGGTCTGAGCTGGGCCTCGAGCGTGCTGCGTTGGCACGTCAAAACCTTTTAGCTCGAGCGGTGACGTGGTGAGGGTCTGAGCGAAATCTCAGACCCTTTTTCACAGGAACTCGAGCCTCAAGGCGTTGATCCGACAACGCGAATCATCGTGCCTTGCATCACCGCGACCAGCTTGAGCGCTCCGTCCGCACCGACCGCGTAACCTCGAGCCGTGCAGAGCGTGATCGTGCGCCCGGATTTGATGACCTCAGCCACCGCCCGCAAGCTCACGCCAACGGCTGGTGCGACGAAGTTGATCTTGAATTCCACCGCCAGCACATCGCTGTCTTCATCCATCACGCTCAGCGCCGCAAAGCCGCAGGCGCTGTCCAGTACACTGGCGATTGCGCCCGCGTGCACGAAACCGTTTTGCTGACTGACCGCATCACCAATCGGTAACTCGAGCGTCACATGCCCCATTGACACCTCGAGCAGCGTCACTCCAAGCGTCTGCATCAAGCCCTGTTGCGCCAAATCGGTAGCGATGCGCGTCCTCACTCGAGCGACCCGAGAAGCCGCTCGACGCGCTTGAAATACTCGTCTTCACGGATGAATTCGTACTGTGTTGGTGGACGCTCAATCGCTCTGAGCGGTTGCTCTAAAATCAAACCCGTCACGCCGCCACGGTACTGATGGCGCGGCAGTAGCACACCCTTCGGAGCGGGCTGAACGTTTTTGGACAGACGCTCAAGCAGCAGCGCGACACTGAAGGCGAGGCTTGACGGGTGTGCCATAAAGCAGTTTACCCGTTACAATGCCAATCATGACCAAAGTGCTGCTCGGCGTTCGCGGACTGGTTGACAGCGAAGCCACCGACCGCGTTGTCAAAGCCCTCACAGGCTTGAAGGGCGTGAACGAAGTGACCGCTTCACACATGGGGCAGCTCGAGGTCAGTTACGATCCGGCTGCGCTGACCGTGATGGATTTGTTACGCACCGTGCGCGGTCAGGGTTTCCTCGCGGGGATGCTTTAACACCAGTGCTCGGGTACATCGGTATTTACACCGCCCGTTTAGAAATGCCTTGGGTCGGGAATCTCAAAGAGAAACGCGCCTTGATTCGCCCCGTCACCGAGCGTCTGAAAGCCAGATTCCCCGTCAGCGTGGCGCGGCTGGACGGGTTGGACGCACACGACTGGGAAGTAATCGGCGCGGTCAGCATCAGCCATGACGCGCAGTGGCTCGAGGGGCTACTCAGGAACGTCGCGGGTTTCGTGGCTGATAACGGCGAGTACCGTGTGACCGACGAAACCTTTGAAGTGATGGAACTCGAGGGTTGAGCAGGCTCGAGGGGCGCTTTTGCAGACTGCCAACTTTGGTTTTTGGGGGTTGTGCGAGGTATTTAGCGACTCGAGCGACGTCGCTGGAATCTCATCGTTCGCGCAATGGTCAATCATGCGAACAAAAGGGGGTACTCGAGAGCGGTTGACGAACATGGTCGAGTAATCCGAAATTTGCCTCGACGAAACAGGTCGCCCATCGGCAGCCCGAGCCAGAACCAGACACTGCCCAAAGCCGTCAAGCCACGCATTGATGTGAGTGTTTAGATCCTCGAGTCCAGCCGCTTGGACGCGCTCGCGTTTCTGATCGGTGACGCGCTTGCGCTCAGCGAATGTGAGCCGGCAATGCAGCTCACGTTTTTGGAGTTCACCAGTCTGACCCGCGCAGTGCTCGAGCTGCGGGTGCTCGAGTGGTGAAGTGTTGGGGTTTTGTCAGACCTCGAGCGTCAACTCGAGGTCTTTTTCGTTGATTTGCACACGGTTTCAGCGCGTGGGTGCTGGTGGGTAAACGCATTCGCCGATGGCTTGCGTCGGTCTGACATCGGTGACTTTCACCTCAATGGCGGCGCTGCGGACGCCACCGACCTCGACCACCAGCGGGCCGTCTTTGGCGGCGATTGGGACGATCAACACGAGTGTCCCCGGATTGACCGCTTGGGTCAGTTCGACATCGGTAGCCACGACGTTATCGAAGAAGATAACTTTGTTCGCACCGCTTTTCCAATCGGCAGCGACGCCCAGATTTTCGCCTTTCAAAGCGATGTAGTTATCGCGAATCACCGGACAGTTCGCCGCCAAATTGGGTTCTGAAACGTTCGAGAGCACCCTCGCTTGACCGCCAGCCGCTGGATTACTCTGCGGGCAACCGCTCAACATGGCCGCCAATCCTAATGCGTACATCCATTTCATAAAAACCTCCTTTTGGCGCATCTCGCGCCCCAACGTCATGTATCACCGCCTTTGCGGTGATACGGCTTTAGCCGCGAGGGGCGTTCCTGTGATCGCCCACCACAGCCCCTCGAGCAACGAAGCGGGTTTCGCGCTCAGCGCCTCGAGCCAGTTGCCCGAGGCTGGAGCAGCACTACCGCTGGGCGGCGCTGCCATAATTTCAACCATCAACTCATAGGTAGCCGTCGATCCATCTTTGGCAATCGCGGTGATCGTCACGGTCTGTTCGCCAATTGGAGTATCCAGTGGTACGCGCAGACCGCCTGTCCACGACGCCTCGAGCTTCGTCAGTTCCACAACCGTTTTACCAAGCGTTGCCGTCACACGCTCGACGTTGCCCTGCGTCAAGGCCTCGAGTTGCAGCGTTGCGCCAGCGTTCAAACGAGGGTTAGTGCTGCTGGCGAACACCGCGAGCGTTCCCGACTCGAAAGTCGTGACGATGGTGCGCGGCGGCAGCGCCGCACCGATCACAATCGCCGCTGGTGTAGCTGGCGTCTTCACGGTGACGGCAATGGGTTGCGTGGTCGCACGGTAATCGGCTGGCAACTGCGTCGGATCTGGCACGACCGCGTAAACGCCGTCGACCAATCCCGACACAACTGCGTTGCCATTGCTGTCCACACGCACAGCCTTCGTGACCGGCCCGACGACTTTGATGCCAGCGTAAGGAATGCCGCTCTCATTGGGATCGCGCAGACCGTTGTTATTCACATCGTCAAACAGTGATACCTCGAGGCTGCTAACGGGCGCGAACGCGAGGTCGCGGTTCAAAGTCTGGTTGAGTTCAATACTCACCTCGCGCTCGCCGAGTACATCCAAGCCCGCCTCGAGACCACTGGGGAATTCTATGGCGTACTTGCCGACCGGCGCTCGCACCGTGAACCGACCCTCACTGTCAGTCACGGCTGTGCCGTCGCGCCCCAGTTGGATGGTCAGGTTAGGGATCACGGGTTCTCCGGGGTCGCGCACGCCGTTGAAGTTCGTGTCGCGGTACGCCACGCCGCTGAACGCGCCACTGCGCCGCCCACCGAAGACACTCACCAAGAAGCCCGGCGTGTCGAAAACGAGATCGAGGTTGTAGCCCAAGGAGACCGTGAAGCGGTGCTGGCTGAGAAACGCGCCGTCGAAAATAGAACCTTCGCTGCCCGACCAGCGCCACCCCAAACCTAGGGTCAGCCCGTCGGTCAACAAGTCCCGCACGGTCAGCGTAGCACTCAGCGCATCGCCGTTTTTATTGGGGTTCACGAAATCCGCTTGCAGTGTGCGCGAGTAACTGAGCGTCGTGCTGATCTGCGCGTTCCAGACCTGACCCCAGCCGAACTGCAACTCGTGCTTTTCGGCCGACGTTGCCGACACATCTAGGTTATAGGTGTACAGCGCAAACAATGCACTCGAGCTGGAAAACGCGTAAGCGGCGCGTGCACCGACGCGGGTCGTCTCCAAGGCCGGCGCGAGGCTGGTCGGGGAGGTGTACTTGAACGATCCCTCTAAACTGAACTGCGCGTTGCCCGCGTCGATCTGCAAGCCCAGTCCGGTCGTGTCGCTGGTGGCGATGTCGCCGACGATCACGCCAACGTGATTGTACGAGGCGTTGACCGCGCCGAACAGCAATCCCGGAATGCGAAGGCCGTAGCTGCCCTGCACGCCCGCCGTCCACTGAATCGAGTACGCGGGTGTCGTGTTGATCGCGTAGCTGCCAGACGCAGCCAAGTCTAAACCGGGGATGCCACTGTACGTGGCCGCGACCGTGTTGCGCCAAGTGAACTGCACTGGGTCAAACAGCAGCAAGTTCAGGCTCGAGCCGCCGCGAATGCCAAACGGCGTCGTGTCGCGCAGCGCGGCGAATAGGCTGAAATTATGCTGAGCGCTGAGCGGCGCACTGCTGTAGGTTTGCAGCAACTCGACCGCCTCGAGTTGCAGATTCAAGCTCTGGTTGATGGAGATACCGAAGGTGTACGGACTGCCGCCGTTGCTCGAGCCAGTCAGTCCCGCGCCCGCCTCCAAAGTCAGGTTGTCAGTGAGCTTCGTTTCAATCGTCGCGCCGAGTGCGTCCGTGCGACCATCGCCGCTGGTTTGCGCTCCGGCCGTCGTGGTCGATCCAAAGTAAAACTGGAGCGGTAAGTCTTCGGAGCGGTTTGTCAGGGTTGTGTTGATGCGGAACTGCTGAGCGTTCGACAGATTGCGGTACGACAGCTCGTTGGAGATTCGCCAGTCTGCAAAGGTGTAGTTGATGCTCCAAGCCGCCTCGGTGCTGCTCAAGCGCAAGGACGAATCCCAGACCTCGCCGCGCACACTTAAATTCAGTCCGCTGGGCAATCCCAAACCCTCTTTGATACTGAAGACCGCGCCAGAACCACCGAGTTCGGCTGCGCCGGTCACGTAATCCGATAACTGACCGCTGAGGCTCGGTAAAACACTGAAAGTCGCATCAAAATCGGCTTCCTTCGCGCCCGCCAAAGTCAGGCTGGGTTGGGCAGCCAAATTCAACGAGAGCGTCAATTGCGGATTGGAGGATTCTGGGCGCTCGTTGTTGGGGCCAAAGCGAAACAGCACCTGAATGTCGGTGGTCGCGTCTGCTGAGAGGCTCGATTCGCCGCGCAGCCGCAGCAAGAAAATATAGCCGTTGGTGATCTGCTGTTGCGGCGTCACGGTCACACTGACGCTGCGGCTTTCACCAACATCCAAGGAAAACGAGGATGGCTCGAGGGTGACTGGAAAAATCGAGCGCTGCGGGACAACACGAATCGTATCGCGGCGGTTGCCTGTGTTCATCACGAACACTTCCAGTTTGACTGGATCGCCAACGCGAATCCGCACCTCGTCCGGGGCCCGCATTCGCACGCCGCCCACCCCCAGCACGCGGATCACGCCGGTGGCCATACCGGCTGGCTGATCGCCCTGCGAGGCTCGCAATGTGAAGGTCGCCACTGCATCAGCCAGCGCCTCGAGCGGCACGCGAATGTTGAAAATGATCGTGCGCTCACCGTCCAGCGTCACGGTTTTGCTGCTGCTGAGCGCGTCCCAGCCGTCCGGCGGTTGCAGCTCGAAGCGGAAATCGCCCGTGCCGCTGACCGGAAACCCAAGGGTGACGTATTCACCGGGCTTAGCCGAGCGGGTTTCGGCGTTCTGCATTTTCAGGTTCAGATCAAGCGCTCGAGCCATCACCGCCAGCAGCAGCAACGCGATCAAGACGCCAATGGCGCGGTTCACGGCTGCTCAGGGTTGCGTCACGGCACTGAAATAGGTTTGCACGGCGTACATGCCGGCCGTTTCATTGCCGATCAGCTCGATTTGAAATTCGATCCGCAGGTCTTCCCAATCGCGTGTCGCGCCGTTCTTGGTGTAGACGATCTGCGGTGCGCCCGTGCCGCGCAGCCAAGGCCCGTTTTTAACGCGGTACATGATCTGCCGTGCTGGAACCAGTAACCGGCCCGTGCCGTCGCGCAGATCGGGAATCTCGAGCATTAGGTTCCAAATGCCAGATACGTTGGAGCGCACCTGAAACGGCAGTAAACCGTTTGGCGGCGTAGTAGCGGCGTAGTGGGCCGGGAAAGTGGGCGGTGGGTAGTTTTTGTCAAACGTGAACATGATGTCGTTGGTCGGGGTGCGAGCCTCGATCATCAAGTTCTTGGATTTGTCTTGAAACAGCACTTGGCTCGGC
This sequence comes from Deinococcales bacterium, assembly GCA_025359505.1. GTDB lineage: Bacteria > Deinococcota > Deinococci > Deinococcales > JAAFIG01 > JANYHH01. Next base: position 77,111 of record JANYHH010000112.1, on the reverse strand, counting down.
CAACTTGCCTGAGCTTGAACGGTCAAGGTCAATCCGATCAGCAGCAATACAACTGAGCGCATGGTGGTCTCCTTGCAATTTTCGGGCTGAGGGCGGGTGCGGGCTGGCTCGAGATCAGCGGCACGGCTGGGGTCGGCGCGGTTTTGAGAACCAATTCAGGCTTGATGGGGGGTGTGCGTTTTAGCCGCCGCCGAGCGGCTTTTTCAACGTGAAACTGTACTCACCAGCGATGTCTTTGTTTTTATCGCCGTAGTTCAGCACGACCAGCGCGGTGTAATCCCCAGCCGGGATCGGATCGGCCAGCGTGGTCTGCAAGATTCGCGTCGTCCCCGGCAGCACCACTTGTTGCACGAAAACCGCCACGGCGACGGTCTTACCGCTCGAGTCGCGGATTTCGACGCGTCCGCCCAGCACTTGAGCGGTGTTGCCGGAGTTGATGTATGAAATAGCGAACAGGTAACTGGCGTTATCCACCCCAGTGAGCTTTCCAAAAATACCAGTGATTTTACCACTGGTTTTCGTGACCGGCACATTGACGTAGAATGTATGTGCGACGCGCACCGTCATCGCCGCGCCGAATGCACCAGCAGCCGTGTCTTGACCCTCGGCGGTGAAGAAAATCATGCCCCAATGGCTGCCAGCCGTGGCATCCTTAGGAACGGTCACGGTGTAGCGCGTGACGACGGAACCCCGGCCGGGCACGTTGACGATGGTCTCGGAGAGCTTGGCCCAAGCGGCGGCGCTGGCGGACAGCTTACCGACGTTGAAGTACTGGAGTTCCCCGGCTTGGCTGTAATTCCAGTCGCTCAGACCGATGCGTACCCGAGTCGCTTTCGGGCTGGGATTGCCGACTTTGATGTTCATCGTGATCGTCTGCCCGGGGACGGCTTCTTGCAGCGTCACCGGCGGTTCGATGCCGAGCGTGGTTTGAGCGCTCGCCGCGCCGCACAGAGCGAGCAGTGCCGTGATCAGAAAGCCAAATTTGTGGTTCATAAGTCACCTCGGATTGTGGACTGCTGTGCAGTGTACGTTTTGGAATCTATTTTTTCGTGTGTCGCAAATGGATTGTCGTTCATTAAGCTGCGGTGACGCAGTGGCTCGGCTCAGGCTGCTGTGCGGGTCTCTCGAGGTGTCCCCGTCTCGAGGTGCGATTCGCTCGGGTGAAGTGTTCACTTACGCCTTGCTGAACGAGAACGAGAGACCCGAAGCCTAAACTCGCGGGTCTCTCGTAATTTAACAACCAACTACCTCGAGAATTTAGATGTCGGTGGGGAACGCAGTGGTGGCAAGCGTGTACTCGAGCACCGCTGTGCTCTTGCCGTAGCTCTCGCCGTCGACTGGGATGGCGACGATCACGAGGTCATCGAGCCAGCTCTTGTAACCGCAGCGAGCGCGAGCATTGCCGGTGTGGCTGCCGGTCGTGCCCATAGCGAGGTTCTTGGGGATCATGTGCGTGGACACATCGCTGATCTTGTACAGTCCAGTTGGCTGACCAGCGTTGTCGCAGGTGTTGTCCTGAGCGTAGATGTTGCGGATGGCGCTGGAGGCCTTCATGTCGTCCGAGCGGCGCAGCGTCAGGTCAAAGGACTTGCCGTTGCTGAACTTCTGGAGCAAGAAGGTGCGGTAGCAGACGAAGTAGTTCTTCGAGCCTGTAACCAGTTCACCCGTGGTCTTGTCTACGTTGATCGGTGGGTAGTTGAAGACTTGCCCCTTACCGTTGAGGGTGACGTTGGGCCAGCTCTGTGCGCTGAGGTTGTAGGACGTGCCCAGCGGCAAAACCTGCTTTTGGTTGTAGAAGTTGTCGCCGAGCTGGGTGACTTGATCTTCATCGGTGTTGGCGTAGACGCACGCCATGTTTGCGGAAGCCGTGCCGATGGTGTTCAAATCAAAAACCAAATCGCTGACGTCCAAGTGCAGCGCCGTCGCTTGGGGCAGGATCAGCGACACGTTCTGCGAAACCGTGGCTGTCAGGACACCTGCGCCGCCGCCGACCTGATCCCGGCCGCTGCCGGTGGTTGGGGCGACGGTCTGCGCGAATGCCGCCGTGCCGAGGCTACAAACCAAGGCTGCTGTTGCTAACGAACGAATCTTCATAATAGTTCTCCTTACCAATCTTCTCAGGGCTAGGTCTTTTATCAGGGTCTAGCCCTGATGCCGCTCGGCGCGATTTGCAACTCACTGGTGGCTGTTGCGTTTCACGTCTGACAACAGGTTACGGACGCGTCGTAAAGTTCGCATAAAGGGCTTTTAGATTGCCCAGCGCACTAAACTCGCTTGACGCAAACCTTTTCGTAAACCCGCGCTCAGAGATTTAACGTCTAGTTAATCCCACTCTTAGTGACTTTGTAACCCCGAGCACACGTTTATCACTTGTGAATTGAGTTACGTTTCATTTAACGTTCGACGTTAAACGCCGTGCTGGAAGTCGTCTACTGATTTTGCACATGAAAAAATGTAATCTGGCATTAAACTGTAGTTGTGAAGTTTTACATATCCAAACCAGTGTGAATTTTCGTAAGCGATCTTGGAGAACATCATGACCCTCACCCAACAACAATTCGCAACGGGCCACACACCGATCCGCAGAGCAGTCCACAAGGAAACCCGCATGGAGACACTGCAACTTCCCGTCTGGGGTCAGACGCGGCTCGAGCGCGATGGGCACGCCGTGCCGTTGCGCCTCAAAGCCTTAGCGATCCTCTATTATCTGGCTTTAGAGGGACAAGCTGAGCGCCAAGAACTGGCTGCGATGTTCTGGGACAACACCGACCCGCAAAGCAACCTGCGCGTGGAACTCCATCACCTGCGCTCGGTGCTGAAAACCCTCGGCATCGACGCCTTCGGGCGCAGCCAGACTCCGCTGGTGCTGCCGAGCGCGATTCGCCTAGACAAGCAACGCACCAAGGATGTCCCGCTCGAGGGGCTGGAGCGCTTGGGTGGGGTCAGCGCGTCGTTCGAGGTCTGGCTCGAGTGGCAGCGGCGATCCTTGCTGGAGCCGAGCGCCCCACCGAGCGACCGCGAGGCGCTGTTGTCGACGCTGGCGATCAAACTGCCCAAGTCTGGGTTGCTGGTCGTGCAGGGGTTGCCCGGCAGTGACCGCACCGCCTTCGCGCACAGCTTGGCGCGTTGGCTGGGGCTAAACTTTAATGAAGGTTTGAGCGGCAACGAGAGCGTCTTAAAATACGCGAAATCGCCGTTCCCAAGCGATTTACGCCAACAAGTGCTGAATGCCAAGGGTTTGGTCGTGCTGTCCAGAAGCGCCTTCGGGGAGACTCCGCGAGCACTGCTGGAACTCGGCGAGGCCTTGCCCGCGCACCGCATCACGGAACTGACGCTACCGCCGCTGACGTGGAATGAGGCTCGCCAAGGGCCACTCGCCAATCTAAGTTTCACCCGCGCTGCTGGTCTCTACACCGCCAGTCAGGGCGTGCCGTCACACCTGCGCGAGCGACTGCGCGACGACTCGAGTGGCACGCCGCTGGAAGCGGGGCAGCTCGCGCCAGCCCCACCGAAGATGCTTGGCAAGTTGCAGTTGGAACTGCGTTACCTGCCGATGGATGCCCGCATCGCCTTGGAGAAACTCTCCGTGCACCCGGCCAGCATCCCCGACGGTTTAGCCACCGCACTTGAAGTCGAATCTCATTTGGAGGAATTCGAGCGGCGCGGCTGGCTGACCTACCGTCAATGCTGGCGCTTCGCACACGAATCCGTACGCCGCATCCTGCACGAGGGCTTGCAACCCGGTCGGCGCACGCGCACGCACCAACGAGCGGCCGCGTATTTTGCAGCCACCGGCCACGCAGCGGCCGAAGCCTATCACCGTCTGCACGCGGGGGATCCCGTCAGTTGGGAGCACGTCGCTGAGCAATTGAAAGTCCCGGAGCGCTTCGCACTCAGTCACTGGTTGGGACGCTCCCTCTCCCCCGAAATCACCAGTCAGCCCCTCGAGCACCTGCCTTCCTTAGAGTCACCCACAACGCTAAAGGCGGCTTTCGAGGCGCGGGAACTCGCGCTGCTCGAGACCTCGAGATACGGTGAGGGCATGACCGACGAGCACGGACGCGTGACCGTCATCAGGACATCAGCCCACAGCCAGCGTTGCGGGTTGATCTACGCGCCGTTCGACGAGCCGACCCTGCTGCGCGTGCGCGGGCGGGCATTCGTCGATAACACCTTCGGTTACGGGCTGGAACCCGACGCCGACCCGCTCAGCATCGGTGTTCACCGCAGCCCCAACCGCGTGCGCTTTTTAGACGTGGGGTGCGCGATGAATTACAGTGAACAAGTGATCCTGCCGGCCGACGATCAATTCGAGCACTGGCTGTTGATTCAACCCAATCAGTCGCTGCACATCTCGAGCGGAATGGAGCGCGGTGTGATCGAACTGGAACTCGCGGCGTTTGGTGTTGGTGAGCGCGGCCAGCGCGTCACCGCGTATGCGCTGTGAGTTGCAGTCTGAATGGATGTTCGAGGCGATGAAAACCGCAATCAGCACTTTCTTAGTTGCGAGATGTGCAATACACCTCATCCCGTTTACGAAACCCGCACTACACTGAATGCAATGAAGCAGCTTTTGAACTTGGCCATAATCGGGTTACTCGCATTGACGGCCTGCCAGCCCACGCAATCGAGCGATGTAAACGCAGGCGCACCACCGATCGTCGCACCGCCCGCTTCACCGCCGACTGTCTCGCCCCCCGCACCGCCTGTGTCTCCTCCACCACCTGCGCCGCCAGCCCCGCCGCCAAGCTCACCACCCGCGCCACCAGCCCCGCCGCCACCCCCTATCTCTCCACCGCCCGCACCGCCGCCGCCTTCCCCACCGCCCGTATCTCCACCGCCGCCACCACCCGTGCAGCCGCCACCACCCCCTGTTTCTCCGCCAGCGCCGCCACCGCCCCCACCACCCGCATCCTCAAGCGTCAGCTTCGTCTCGAACAACGCTGCGATGAAAAATGGCGTCAGCTCGCTCGAGATTTCGACGCCGAGCGGCGCTCAAAGCGGCAACACGCTCATTGCGATTCTCGCCCTGAATCTCAATTCAGCTCAGGGAGTCAGCGCACCAGCGGGCTGGACGACCCTTCCGGGTTATCCCGTAGTGCGCGACGTGACGAGCCTCTGGATTTTTCAAAAGCCTGCCAGCGCGACCACCACACTCGAGCGCTTTGACTTTCCCAGCACCAACGCTCGAGGGGTGATGCTGGCGTACCGTGGCGTGCGCTCCATACGCGAGGCGCATCAACTGGAAACGGGCTACAGCGCCGCGACGATCACCGCGCCATCGCTGACGGCGGCGGCCAATTCGCTGATCGTGCGAATCGTCACGCTGTCCCCAGTCAATCACGTGCGCGTCGCAGTTCCACGCGACCCGCTCAGCGTCCGCTACGACAGCGGACTGACGCTCACCATGTCGATGCTGGTCGGTGACGAGCCGCGCTCACAAGCCGGAGCCAGCGGCGCAAGTCGCTTCGTCTCACAAGACAACGATCAAAACGGCTATGCAGAGCCGTACACAACGGTGACGCTCGCGCTCGAGCCTTAGCTCGAGATGTTGCCACAGACAGCTTGACCTCGAGCGGGTCTGTCGTCATGATTCCTGCTTAGAAGTACCCTCTGGGATTGACCGGCACAAGGTTACGCACGACTTGGAAGTGCAACTCATTGGCGGGCAGCAGCGTGCCACCGCCCGTGTAACCAATTACTTGCCCTGCGCGAATGTTCTGTCCAGCCTCGAGATTCGGCGCTTGCAAATTGGCGTAAGTCGTCAGTACGTCGTAGCTCTGGGTGTGAGCGATAATCACTGTCCACCCGTAATTAGCGGCAATCAGGGTGGGAGCTGCGAGCACTGTGCCATCGGCGGCCGCGTAGACAGGCGCTCCGTCTTGCGGCGCGGAAATCACCATCCAATCACCTTCCGCGCCGAAATCAGCCGTGATCCGCCCGCCGGAAATCGGGAAGCGCAACTGCCCGATGCTGCCCGGCAAGGCAATCGGTTGGATGCTCGCAATCACCGTATTCGCCCGCGTCTGCCGCTCAGCCTCGAGCCGCTGCTGACGCTGACGGGCTTCGGCGTCGCGGATCGCGGCGATGCGGGCTTCCTCGGCCGCGCGGCGCTTGGCTTCTTCGATGCGTCGGCGGCGGGCTTCCTCGGCAGCGCGGCGGCGCAACTCCGCCAATCGCGCCCGTTCCACCTCGAGCCGCCCAAAGATGCTACCGGCCTGTGCAGAAGCGACTTGCCGCGCCCTCACCGCTTGCAGCAGCAATGCCTTGCGCCCGAGCTGCGTTTGTTGCAACCCCGCGATGCCGACCGCCAAGGCCTTGCGGTTTGTGGTGATCGCTGTCTTCTTCGCCTCGAGCGTGCGTTGATAGCCGTTGAGCTTGGCGATCACACCGACGTACTCGAGGTTTTTGGCATTCAAATCAGCCACATCGCTTTTGAGTTCAGTGATCGCGCTCAGGTTCACGCCCTGAATCGTTTCCAGATCGCGGGTCTGCACCGCCAGATCAAACGCGTTGTCAGCGCGGGCCAGCAAGCGCACGTAACGGTTGCTTTTCTCGCGGTCGAGCGAGACGATCAGGCGGCTAACTTGAATTTTTTGGTAATCAATTTTGGCGGTCAACGCAGCGATCTCGAGTTGCAACGCGGCTGATTTCTGCTGCGTTTTGTCAAGCTGAGCTTGCGTGAACGCCTCTTCGGTCTCCAACTTCGTCAAACGAACGTTGAGTTCCTTGACCTGCGCGTTCAGCGCCGACTCTCGCGAAGACAGGCTTTTGAGTTCCCCCTCGAGCGAATTGGCGCGAGTGGCTTGCGCGTCGCGGGCCGCCTGCGCGATCCGCAAGTCGCGCTGCAACTGCTCTAATTGCTTAGAGGAGGTTTGCGCTTGCGTAAAGACTGTCAGCAAGGCAATACCGACCACCGCGATGACTGTGAAGAATCGTTTCATGCGCCCCTCTCCCCTGCCGTGTCTCGAGCGCTGAAACCAAAAGCTGAAGCTCGAGTCGAATTCAGGCTGTTATACAGGTTGAGCGAAGCGTACTCAACCCTCGAGCTAGCCTTCATTCTGCCTCACGCAAGTAGCGATTGGTGGCGAACAAGCTACCCAGCAATCCAATCAACACACCCAATGCCGTCACGACCGCCAGCACGCGTAGCACCACGCCGCTGTCCTGAATCACTGGGACATACGGCACGAGCGCCGCGACCCGCGAGGCAAGCGCGTTGTAGCCCGGCAGCACCAATGTCAAGGTCAGCAAACTGCTGAGCAGCGCCAACCCCACACCCTCGAGCACATACGGCGCACGGATAAAACCACGCGTCGCACCGATCATCCGCATGACTTGAATCTCGTCACGCCGCGCAAACATCGCTACGCGGATCGTGTTGAGAATATTCAAGAGCGTATTCAGCAACAGCAGCCCGACCAGCACATACCCAGCACTCCGCACCGTGGACAGCGCGTCCAACACGGTCTTCACGAACTCCGCGCCGTACTCGAGGTCAGTCACCCCAGCAATCTTCTTGACCGACGCCGCCACCGCCTCTAAACGCGCCGCATCCGTGACCTTGACGACAATCCGATCCTGAAGCGGGTTCTGCACCAGCTTCGCCGCATCGCCGAGCGGCGCGTACTCCGCCGTCAAGCGGCGGTACGCCTCGTCGCGCCCGATGAACTCCGCGCTGGACAACCCCTCGAGTTCGTTGAGCGCTTTGAGCACCCGTTCAGACTGGGCGCTCGAGCCAGCCGCGTTTACTGTCGGTTTGAGGAACGCGGTGATCTGCACGTCGCGCTCCAAGCCGCGCACGATCTGCTCCAAGTTCAGCGTCACCAAACCGACAAACGCCAGCAACGTCAACGTGAGCGTCATCGTCGTCAGCGTCGCAATGCCCGCCGTGAAATTCGCCCTCAGGGCCAGCCACGATTGGCGCAGGTGGTAGATCATGGGGAAACCGCAGGCAAAGGGCGAAAGGCGAAAGTCAAAGGGGAAATCGGTACGGCTCGAGATTGGAGGCTCGAGATCAGACGCGTAAACAACGATGTTTCGTAGGGGCGAACCTTGTGTTCGCCCGTCACGCAACTCGAACGCCCAGTCACACCCTCGAGCAACAGCCCTTGAACTGCCTCGAGCCTCGAGCGAGAAGCTAGAAGCCAGTAGCTAGAAGCTCCACTCATATCGCGTAACCGCCGTTCGGATCGTCGCGCACGAGCTTGCCTTTACGCAAGGTCAGTGTCCTGCGGCGCTGACGCTCGACGATTTCGCGTGAATGCGTAGCCAGAATGATCGTCGTGCCTTTGAGGTTGATTTCGTTCATCAGTTCCATGATTTCCCAACTGACATCCGGATCTAAATTGCCCGTCGGTTCGTCGGCCAGCAGCAGCACGGGATTCGTGACGACGGCTCGGGCAATCGCCACGCGTTGCCGCTCGCCTTGCGAGAGTTGAATCGGGTAGACCTTTTGCTTGTGCGCCAAGCCGACCAAGCGCAAGACATTCAGGCTACGCTCCTCCCACTCGCGCTGCGGTGCGCCGACAACCCTGAGGGCAAAATACAGGTTCTCGAGGACGCTCAGGTGATCCAATAAGCTGTGATCCTGAAAGACCATGCCGATGCGCCGCCGATGCAGTGCGACCCTCGCGCCTTTGTACTTCGTCAGCGGCTCCGAGTTGATGTAGACCTGCCCGGTCGTCGGGATCACGCTTTTGATAATCAAGCCCAGAAAACTGCTCTTGCCCGCGCCGCTGTGCCCCGTCAAATACAGAAACTCACCGCGCTTCACCGATAAATTAATCTCCTCGAGCGCCAATGTTTTCGTGGCAGGGTACTCGAGGGTCACGCGATGGAATTCGATCACAGCGCGTATTTTACCTGCTGCGGTGAGAAGTGAGTCGAGGCCCTTATCGCGTGGCATACTCTGGCGCGTGGAACGAAAAGTTTTGCTGGTCACGGGCGGCTCACGGGGCATCGGCGCAGCGATCTGCCTGCGGGCGGCGCAGCAAGGCTACGACATCGCCATCAATTACCAGTCACGCGAAGCCGACGCGCTCGAGACGCTGCGGGCTGTACAAGAACTCGGTGCTCGAGGAATGGTTGTGCAGGGCGACGTCAGCGTGGAAGCAGACGTGACACGAATCTTTGAAACCGTGGACTCGAGCCTCGGGGCGGTCACGCATCTGGTCAACAACGCGGGCATCACCGGGCCGCGCACGCGGCTCGATCAAGCCGACACCGCGACACTGCGCCGCACCTTGGAGATCAACGTGCTGGGCGCAATGCTCTGCGCTCGAGCAGCGGTCATGCGAATGTCCACTGTTCACGGCGGGACGGGCGGGGCAATCGTCAACATCTCGAGCGCCGCTGCGACCCTCGGCAGCCCCGGCGATTACGTCTGGTACGCCGCCAGCAAAGCCGCACTGGAAAGCTTCACGCTTGGACTGGCCCGTGAAGTCGCGCTCGAGGGCATCCGCGTCAATGCAGTCGCACCGGGTTTCATCGCCACGGAGATGAGCGGGCCCGAGCGGTTAGCCCAAGTCGTGCCGACCGTACCGATGCGACGCGCTGGCTCGAGCGACGAGGTGGCGGCGGCCGTGATGTTCCTGCTGTCCGAGGAATCGGCGTACACGACGGGCATTACGCTGCGCGTCGCGGGCGGACGGTAGCGAAACTTTTACCGCTCGAGCTTATTCGCTTTTCCCTAACCAACGTCCGTAGCTTTTGTTGTGCGCTCGACATCATGCTTGACGCTAGGGAATGGCGCTATGGAAGCCGTAACCCTGAGAACACTTAGTCTTCAAATTGCGGCGGAAGCTCGAGCGGGTCGAAACCAAATATTTTCAAGTCGTCCGTGCTGACGATTTCGCGAGTAGGAACCCAAATTGCTACCAGTAAAAGGCGAAGCAATGCAAGATGATGGCTTTCGACTTCCTCGAGCATTTCAAACAACTTGAACCTCAGTGTATTGATGTGATCGCCGGTCTCTCCAAGCTGCTTGATCTGTACTTCAATCAACCCACCTTCCAGAATTCTAGATGGCTCGGTTAATCCCATATATGAATCAGCACGTACATTAAATTCAAACCAAAGCGCCTTCTTGCGAAAATCGAGAATAGCGTCAAGACTGAGTGTGACACCAAAAGCACTTTGCATCGCTGCAAAGCGCCTTGAATGGTAATCCTGTAACTCGGGTTGGTAGTGTTGGCGACGGTGTTCTACAAAGCTTTTCACCAAATCGTTTAGATCAAAAAAAACGGGCACAATCTTCAATCCGCCGCTTGCTCGAGCTGGTCGTAAATCTTCAACTCGTCGTAATACGCGTTGCGCTCCACAGCGATCCGTCCGCCTCTCGAGATCATCTCGACCATCTTCTGCGTGGTCAACCCCAATGGACTGGTCGCTCCGGCGGCGTGGGCGATGTGTTCCTCCAAGATCGTGCCGTCCACGTCGCTGACCCCCCAGTCCAGACTGACTTGCGTCAAATCCGAGCCGATCATCACCCAGTAGCCTTTGATGTGCTGGAAGTTATCGAGGTACAGCCTCGAGACGGCGAGGTTTCTCAGGTCGTCGATGCCGGTCGTGAACTCGGTTTTGCCAAGGTTGAACGCTAAGGCGTTAGCGTCGGGTTGGAACGCCAGCGGGATGAAGCTGTGAAAACCGCCGGTTTCGTCTTGCAGGTTGCGTAGCCTGTCCATGTGATCCAAGCGCTCTTCGAGCGTTTCGATGTGACCGTACAACATGGTCGCGTTGGTGCGAATGCCCAACCCGTGCGCTTGCTTGTGAATCTCGAGCCATTTGTCGGCCGAGACCTTGCGCTTGGCGATTTGCAAGCGCACGCGATCCGCGAAGATTTCTGCGCCACCGCCGGGCATCGCGGCGAGTCCAGCGGCTTTCAGTTCGGTCAGCACCTCGAGCGTCGATTTGCCGCTGAGGTGCGACAGGTGCTCGATCTCGGCGGCCGTGAAGGCTTTAACTTGCAAGCCGGGGAAGTTTGCGTTTAGCGCTCTGACCATCTCGGGGTAATAGCTCCACGGGCGCGTCGGGTGATGCCCACTGCTCATGTGCAGCTCCTGCAAACCCGGCTCGTATTTTTCGCGCACTTTGGCGACCACGCCGTCCACGTCATAATCCCAAGCGCGGGCTTCGTTTTTGTGCGCGGCGAACGCGCAGAACGTGCAGCCGACGTAGCAGATGTTCGTGAACTCGAGGCGCATGGAATGGACGAAGTAGGTTTTATCGCCGTTTTTGCGCTCGCGCACCAAATTCGCCAGTTGCGACAACCCGTTCAAGTCCAGCGTGTGGTAAAGCGTCATGCCTTCCGCGAAGCTCAAACGCTCGCCAGCTTCTACTTTTTGTGCAATTGGCTCGAGGGCGGGGTCGGACAGACGAATCATGCGATTATTCTAGGCTCTCATTTCAAGGACAAGTAGCCTCATGTGCGGGGTAGCTCGATCCGTACTGTTGTAGGGGTTTGCTCTTCTGCAAACCCTGTCTTAAACCCGAGCCTCACACCTATCCTCGAGCGAGCGTCATCATCACCAGCACGGCGACCGCCCCAGCGAGCATCGTCAGCAGCGCGGCGACGCGCAGTTTCTTCAGGTAGATCAGCAGTCCCAGTCCCGTCACGGAGATCAGCACCAGAAACCCGCCGCTTAAATCAATCACCCACGCCCACGCTGCGCCCGCGTCGCGCCCGCGATGGAAGTCGTTCATTACGGCAACGATTCCTTGCGCGTTGATGGAGACCGTATATGCACCCGTCGCGTTGGTGATCGTCGCGTCGGCGCTGTAGCCGGGCGCTTTGAAGCGCAGGCTCGAGGTCGCGGCGTCGTTGTAGTAATCACCGGCCGCGCCGCGCACGGGAGTGTTGGCTCGCAAGTATTCGACGGTCGTCAACCAGTCGGGTTTGCCGCTCTGTTGCCACGTCGCGGGCAGCGTCCCGGACTGGCTCGAGCGAGATTCGGCGCTGCCAAAGACCCAATCCGGGTGATTGAGCGTGATGCCTGTCACCGCGAAGAACAATACGATCAGCAGGCACAGCATGGACGTGTAGATGTGCAACCAGCGCAGCGCGGCGTGCAAGCGCAGTGACGCGGGTTTGGCTCGAGCGGCTGGGTGATCTTCGCGGTGATTACGATTTCTTGCGGAGTTCAAGGCTGGCTCCCTTGATTTCTTCGTTGCCGGGCGCGGTGATCGTCCATGCTTTGGTGGCGACGGTCACGGGTTGGCGGATGAGCTGATACGTGCCGTGTTCGCGGGCGGCTTCGATGCAGACGAAATACTCGCCCTGATCCACCGCTTGCTTTTTGTCGTTCAAACCGTCCCAGACCAAATTGTACTTGCCCGGATTGCGGGTCGCGCTCGAGGTGGTGCTGACCAGTGCGCTATTGCCCGCGTACCAACGCCGCAAATCTGGTATCCAGCGGCTGCCGCGCCCGCTGTCCGCCCAGACCGCCAGTGTCCGCACACTGCGCCCGGCGGCGTCCTCGAGCCAGACCGCGACGTAAGGGCGGTTGTAGCGCCCGGAAGACGGCTGGTTGATCTCTACTGTGACCAGCAGTTCGTAAGCCGCGTCCCACTTGGCACTGGCGGCGTTGGCGCTCGTCCACAGTCCGCCCGTACTGAGCGCGGCGAGTGCGATGCCCGCTTTGGCAATGAAGCTGCGCCGAGAAATCGCGTAGGTTTTACCGTTCATGTCGACCTCGTTTCTCACCTCGAGATTATCGCTCGAGGGCTGCTGCTAGTTATGCCACGATTTTACGAAGATTTCGTAAAGACCTCGCAGCGCTGCCAGACCCCGTTGCGAGTCACCGCACCGTTGTGCGCGACGATCAACACGCCCACTTCAGGCAACTCTTTGACCAACTCGAGGCTTTCACGCGGCTCGAGGACGCCGAAGACCGTGGCGAGAACATCGGCAGTCGCGGTATCGGGCGCGATTACCGACGCGCCGATCACATGCTGCACGGGGTAGCCCGTGCGCGGGTCGATCACGTGCGAGTGCCACTGAGTACCGATTTGCACGCCGCGCTGCGCTGCGCCGCTGCTGGCAACACCCTGATTGGCAATCTTGACCTGACACAGCGCCCCTAGGTTATCGGCATTCGAGGCTGGATTGGCAATGTTCACCGTGACCGCCCCCGCGCCAGAGTGCCGCAGGTCGCCGCCAATGTTGACCAGCACGCTCGAGACGCCGTTCACAGCTTGCGCGGCTCGAGTCGCGCCGTCCACGATGTAGCCCTTGGCGATGGCGTTGAAGTTCAGTGGCGCGGTGGACAAGCGCGTCGCAGCATCGTTCGAGACTGCGTACAGGGGTTGATGCAGTGACTCGAGCACAGCCGCAATTTGCCTCTCGCTGGGCGCGATGCTGGCTCGAGCCGCGTCCCGCCACACCGCGCCCAGCGCGTCCGCGCCCGGATGAAACGCGCCACCTGACCACGTTTGCCAATGCTGTGCGGTCTTGAGCACAACGCGCAGGTCTTTTGAGACCGCGATCGGCTGATGAATCGTGGCCTGCCAGCGGTTCAGTTCACTGCTTGGGTTGTAACGGCTGAAAATCAACTCGAGCCGATCGATCTCTGCCAAAAGCGCGGTTTGCGCCCTCAACGCTTGCGCTCGGGAGTCGGCCGTGATCTGCACCTCGAGCGCCGTGCCCAGTACGGCTTCAAAATGCGCGACGTGGCGATGCTTGAAAGGCGATTTGAACCCGAAGTTCACAATGTCAAGGTTACGTGACTGATGCGCCGAAAGCGTGAAGGTTCAACGCGAGCGCGGCTTGGCGCGTTTGACGGTGTACATCGCGCCGTCCGCACTTCGCAGCAGCGCCTCCAAGTGATCGCCGTCGTCGGGGAACATCGCCAGACCAAGGCTGCAACCGACGTGCAATTCCTTGGCTTCAAAGACAATCCCCGTCGTGATGGCGGTCTCCAAGCGCTTGATGAGTGACACGGCCGAGTCGCGGTCGGTGCTGACCACAATCACAAACTCGTCACCACCATTGCGGGCCACGAGTGCATCCACACGGTTCAACTCCTGCAAACGCCCGGCGGTTCGCGCCAAAATGTGATCGCCGACGTTATGCCCTAGCGCATCGTTGATCGCCTTGAAGCCATCCAAGTCAATGTAGATCACCGCGCAAGGCTGAGCCGATTGCCGCGCAATGTTGAGCATCGCTGTTCCCTCGTCAAACAGCGACCGCCGATTGGCGAGTCCGGTCAGCGCGTCGCGCAGCGCCCACTCCGCGATGCGGCGCTGGTAGCGCCGCACCTCGGTGACATCGCGCACGATCACCACCGAAGCCGTGATCCGCCCGCGCCAGTCGCGGATCGGTGAGACGCGGTACTCGAGGTCGCGCTCCACACCGTCAGCCGCGACGGTCATCGTCTGATCGCGGTACGCCGTTAGCGCGGGTTGCAGCAGTGCCCAAGCCTTGAGAATGGTCTTCGCGTCCTCGCCGGGCGCGTCTCGCAGGGGAACACTGAACTCGGCGTGGGCTGCCGGGTTCGCCCTGACCACGCGGTTTTCGTCATCCAGCACAATAAAACCGTCGCGCAGATTGTCAACCGCACCCTCGAGCGCGACTGGCTCGAGGGCCAAAAGTCTGTGGCGCAGTAAGCCGTTGAGGATCAGCAGGCTGCACAGCGCCAGCGCCGAGGGACTGGGATCGAAATTCAGTCCGGGCAACCACGCGGTTTGTCGCAGGATGTTCAGGCTGAACGGGATCGTCACGCTGAGAATCCAGATGCCGAGCTGTCGGCGGTACACGCCCCGGTGCTGCGTCCACGCCCGCGTCAGCAGCAGCGTCCCCGTCAGCAGTGTGCCGTAGGAGTACAGCAGGTGAGCGCCCCACCACGGCCCGGCGCTCGAGGTCACGCCTCTGGGCAAGTCTGGATCGATGCGGAAGTCTTGCAGCACAAGGCTGGTGGAGAACAGCAGCGTCAGGGTGATGAGTGGCACGACGAACAGCACGGCCACCAAGCCGACCGTCAACCATTTGGGATCCAGCGTGACTCGAGCGGAGAAAATCAACCACAGCGGCGGCACGCTGAACGCGCCGATGTACGTGAGCTTTTGCCACAAAATCTTATCCGTCAAATCTGGAACCAGCAGCGTCGTGGCGCTGGCAATCAGCCAGAACGTCAGGCAGACCATCAACCAAGTCAGCTCAGACGCGCCGCGCAAGTTGCGGACGCGCCACGCGATCACCGCGATGGCACTGGTCAGCACAGCTAAGGTGAAATGGATTGTCTCTAACGATCCGTCCATCAACCCTCCCGAGCGATCTGTTAGGTTAGCACCGCATGACGCAGCGCAGCGTAAGAAACTCGCCCGAGCGTTTTTTATGAGCGCGGCCGTCACCAAAGCCTGATAACCTACACCCCGAGATGGATTCACGATGACCGAAGCCGACACCTCGAGTACCGCCATTAACAGCGCCACGATTCGCCCGTCTGCGCGGCGCAACATCATCACCGTGATGGGTGGAACGCTCTCCAGCCGCGTGCTGGGGATGCTGAGGAACGCGCTGTTCAACCGCGTTTTTTCCACCGAATTGACCGATGCGTTCGGGCTGGCGTACCGCATCCCAAATTTGTTCCGCGAGTTGCTGGCCGAAGGCGCACTGACCAACTCGATCATCCCGGTTTACAAATCCCTGCCGAAAAGCGAACGTAAAAACTTCGCCTCGAGCCTGACCGGGGTGCTGCTGGCAGTCAACATCGCGCTGGTCGGTCTGGGGGTGCTGCTCGCGCCGTTCGTGGTGGGCTTACGAATGTCAAGCGCGACGCAGGTCAATTACGAGCTGACGGTCTACTTGACACAACTCGTCTGGCCGTTCCTGACCGGCATCAGTTTCAGCGCTTTGGCAATGGCGCTGCTGAACGCCGAGGAGAAATTCGCCGCGACCAGCTTCAGTCCGCTGGCTTTTAGCGTCGTCTCGGTGATCGGCTTCGCGCTGATTCACTGGTTCTCGCCGAACAACGCTACGTGGCTGGCGCTGGTGACGGTACTGGGCGGCTTCGCGCAGTTTTTCGTGCAGATTCCCAGTCTTCGCAAATACGGTCTGATGCCGCGCCTCGAGTTCAGGCTGCATCCGGGTTTGAAAACCGCGCTGGGGAACATGATTCCGTTCACCTTCACGACCGGCACGCGGGAGTTCCTGACGATCGTGCTGAGCACGATCCTGACGGGCTTTCCGGCCGGCGCGAACACGGGTTTTTACAACGCCGATCAGGTCTTCTTGCTGGTGCTGGGCTTGTTCGCCGTGTCGCCCGCGCTGGCCGCCTACCCGCGCTTGTCTGAACACGCCGTCGCGCAGGACTGGCCCGCGTTCAGATCACTCATCTCGAGCAACGCCCGTTTTGTACTGTTCCTGACCGCGTTCGCAGCGGCAGCGATTTTTGTGCTGCCGAACGCCGTCTCGAGCGCGTTCTACGAAGTGGTCGGTAAGATCAGCGACGACAAGTTTTTCTTCACCGCTGCCGCGCTGCCGCCGCTGGCACTGGCGATGCTGCCGTGGGGCTTGAATCAGTTTCTGGTACGGACGCTGTACGCGCTGCAACGCACGAGGGACGCGATTGTCATCAACGTCGCGGGCTTTTTGCTCAACACTGGGCTGTACTTCTGGCTCTCGAGGGGCGGCGCTGCGGTTGGCTCGAGCAGGGACGTGGTTTTGCAGGACGCGCTGCACCGCTACGCGCTGATGAACTACGCGACGGTGATCGCGGGCGTGCTGATCGTCGGGTTTTACTTCTGGCGCTTGAATAGACTCGTGGGTTTCAACGACAAGAAGCTCGTCGGCCACACCGTCAAGGTTTTCGCCGCAGCCGGGATTGCGGGCTTGGTGATGTACGGCGTGTCATCGCTGATTCCAACGACTCGAGGCTTCGTCAACGGCGCGATTCACGTGGCGCTGGCGGGCGGGGCGGGCGGCGCGGTCTATCTGGGATTGTGCGTCGCGTTTCGCGTGCAGGAAGTCTCGAGCCTCACCAAGCGTTTCTTGAAAAGGTAAAACCGCTCGAGCGTCAAATCTCGAGCGGTCTAACGAAAAGTCGCTTACAGCGTTTCGGTGTGCTTCTTGTAATTGTCTAAAATCGCCTGCCAGCCGCCGCGTTGCATCTCCTCGGGGTTGACGGTTTCGGGATCGAAGACCTCGGTCACTTTGGTCAAGTCGCTCGAGATCGCCTCGAAGCTGACCGTCACGCGGCGCTCGTCACCGAGGGCGTAGGAAAAAGACTCGAGCGGTTGCACATCGGTGTAGACGCCCGCGAAGTCGAACCCGAAGCTGCCGTCTTTGGCTTCCATGCGAGATGAAAATTCGCCACCGACGCGCAGGTCGTTCTCAGCGCTCGGGCAGCACCATTCGGGCGCAGCGAAATTCCACTGCGTGATGTGCTCTGGATGCGTGAACGCCTCCCAAGCTCGAGCGACGGGGGCGTCGACGACAGTCGAAACAGTGATTGCTGGCATCGTGATCTCCTCGAGTTCAATTGGCGGGCATCGCGGCGGGTTCGACGAGGTAAATCTCGTTACCGAACGGATCTGAAAACGATAAGTCGCGTCCCCAAGGCATCTCGCTTATACCGGGCTGGCGAATGGTCGCGCCACTCGCATTCAGCTTGCTGAGCACGCCGTCAATATCGTTAGTGGACAAGCAGATCATGCTTTGCTTGCCGAACTGCGCCTCGGCTCGAGCCAAGGCTTCGCCGCTCATCCAGTCGCTGGGGACTTGCAGCACCAGTTCAACGCCAGTTTGGCCAGTGCCACCCACACCGAGCCAGCGCATTTTATCGGGAGCCATGCTGGTGTCGGTGATGACCTGCATCCCCAGCAGATCACGGTAGAACTCCAAAGCTTGGCTGTAATCCGGGATGTAGCGGACGGCGTGCGTGATGCCTGTAATCATGGTTGAACCCCTTTTTAATTGTGTCGCAAGTAGTATTCTCGAGGATCGTCAAGATTTTGTCAAGAGCATAGTATGAAGTTGCGTTTCAGTCTCGACATATTGAATTTGGCAACGTTTCACTCCAGCTCGAGGGCTGATCCAGTAGGCCACCCAGTCAATCTCAAGCCTTCACTTCGCTCAAGGCTTTTGCCGTAAATACGTCAGGAAGCACACGGTGCGGCCCACAGTGCCGTCACGCACCGCCACCGCGTAGCGCCTCGAGCCGTCTAGATTCGCAAAGAACCGCACCGACATCGCCCATTCTTCCTTCTGACTGTCCAAGAACCACTCGTCCGTCCCCCACAATGGGCTGATCCAAGTGCGCCCAAAGCTTGCGATTGCTCGCTCGAGACTCGCTTTGGTGACATTGAACGGCGCAGTGGGCGCGGTGTAAGCGTAAGACCGCTCGGGTTGGAACCTTGCTTCGTAGCCCGGATTGGGCTTGAGCTTCAACAACATTGCCGCGCAACCTTTGGTCTGGCTGGGTCGCAATTGCGCCGATTGCGCCAAGCTCGCCACGGTCTGCGCTGGGCTGAGTTGAGCGCTCGCGCCGAGTGAACCCGCTCGCGGTGGCGTCGCGGGCAGCGTTTGCCAGTTGTAGGGCGTGCTCTGACTTAAGTTAGCGTACAACGCCTCGGCTTGGAGGTTGTACGGGTCAATTTGGTTGATTTCGCCGAGGATGTCCAGCATCGCGTCCAACACCGGATCGCCCTCGGAACCGTACTCATTCTTGAAAAACATCGCTGGCAGTGAGTTGAAGCACAGAAACCGCAACTCGAGCGATTTCGGCAACCGCTTGAAACCCTGCCGACAGATGTCCAGCAGTTTATCCAAATCAACTCCGCCAAGCTCACGGTTCTGCGACCCATACAGCGTCGCCATCAGACGGATCAGCGTTTGATTGGCGCTCAAGTCTGTTGGCACACGCGCCAGTTTGGTGCGCGTCTCCAAAACGTCGCGCCACAACCACGTCGCGGGCGTCGTCATCTCGAGGACGCTGAGATCCGTCGGTTCGACGTTTTCCCAGCGCCAATGCGCCTCGTTGCCTCGGTATTGGGGGATCACTGGACTCGTTTGGTATTCACTGAACAGCCGATACATATTCGCGGCAAAGTTTTCCTTGGTGACTGTGTAGGGTAAGCGCACCGTCAAATCAATCGCACCGATTTTCCCAAACCACGCCGCGCCCGTGGCGAAGGTGTAGGCAAAGTTCCCAAACGCTGTCGGTGGATTAGCGCTGTTGACATTGAAGTTAAAATTCAGCGGATCAGTCAGGTACTTGACGGTCAGATGAACCTCGCGGGCGGGCGGAAAACTGGCAGTGAAGCCGCGCCACGTGTACATCGTGCCATTCGAGTCGCGCTTCTTGACTTCTTTGGTGATGACTTCCCGACCATCCACCCAGACCCGCAGGTCGCGCCCGACGTAAAACCGTGAGTATTCAGACGCTACCGGAAACAACACCCGCATCTGTTCGTTTGCCTGACCCTGATTTTTGAACGCGAAATCGCCAGTCACAGCCGCCACATCCGGCGATAGGGAACTGGAGCCAGTGGACTGCACCTCCAAGACAATCGCCTCGCGCAGCATCTGCACTTTTGTCGCCCCTTCCGGGGCCAGATTGCCGCCAGTCGGATTGGGGTCAGGGCGGAAATCGCCGAGCGCAATCAACGGCAGCCCAAGGCACAGCAGCGTGACCAAAACCGCCGAAACCGCTCGAGATCGCATGAGGCAATGATACTCGCACCCTCGAGCCGAGCAGCCTTTCAGCCCCTCCGCGTCTTGCCATCCAGCGTCAGCAGCGCCCCGTACAGCTCCGGGCGGCGATCCCTGAAAAACCCAAAGCCCGCCCTGAACACCCGCGCCCGCTCGAGGTCAACGTCAGCGATCAGCACGGTCTCTTCTGTCGTGCCCGCTTCTGATAACTTCTCGCCTGTAAAGTCGCAGATGAAACTCGAGCCGTAATACGTCTGCGAGTTGCCCTCTACTGTTTCCGTGCCGATGCGGTTGGCTGCGCCCAGATAGCAAGAATTACTGACCGCGTGACCGATCATCGCCCGCTGCCACATCAGCCGACTGTCGACACCACCCGCCTCGGCTGGCTCGGAACCAATCGCCGTGGGGTACAGCAAAATCTCAGCCCCCTGAAGCGCCATCGCTCGAGCCGACTCTGGATACCACTGATCCCAGCAGATGCCCGCACCAACCATCCCGACTCGAGTTGAAAACGCTTTGAAGCCCGTGTCGCCCGGATTGAAGTAATACTTTTCAGAGTAACCGGGCCCGTCTGGGATGTGACTTTTGCGGTATAAGCCCAACTGCCCGCCGTTCGCGTCCAGCATCACGAGGCTGTTGTAATGCGCGTGACCCGCTTTCTCAAAAAAGCTCAGCGGCAGCACCACACCCAGTTCCTTCGCCAACGCCTCGAACCGACCGATAAACGGGTGCGCCTCGAGCGGATGCGCTAATGCGAAATACTCTTCTCGCTGCACCTGACACCAGTACAGGTTCTCAAACAGTTCTGGCAGCAACACCAGTTTCGCGCCCAGCCCCGCTGCCTCGCGCACGAAAGCCATTGCCTGAGACACGTTCGTCTCGAGGTCACTGCTCATGCCCATCTGCACCACGGCCAACTTGAAAGTCATGCTCGAGATTCTATAACCCGCGCTGAAACTGTAATCATCAGGCTCGAGGCGCGGAGACCGAAAGAGTAAACTTTTGACAGACGGAGGTAGAGCAATGGCAACGCCGCAAGCCGTAACACTAGATCAGGTACTCGACCTCGCCGAATTGCTGCCGCCAGAGCAGCGCGTGACGCTTGCCGATATCTTGAAGAAACGCAGTCTCGAGCTGAGCCGCGCCGAGCTGATCGAATCGGTTTTAGAAGCGCGACAGCAGCAGGCCAACGGCGAACTCGAGCCGATGAGCGTCGCGGAGCTGATTCAGAAGCTCAAGCAGTGAGGCGCGTACTACCCACACCGCACTTTTTCAGGGCTTACAAACGCATCACCAAGAAAAACCCGAAACTGGCAACCGGCATCGCGCAAACTCTCGAGCAACTCGCCAGTGATCCGTTCCAGGCTTCCCTCGAGACGCATAAACTCAAGGGGGCATTTGCAGGCGTCTGGTCGTGCAGTGCGGGCTACGATTTGAGGATTCTCTTTGAGTTCGTGGCAAACGAACCCGAGGATGATCTGCTGCTCATCAATATCGGTACGCACGACGATGTGTACTGACCTCAGACTGTAACGGCGACGCTCGAGATGATGGCGGCTCGGGGAGTAGAATTTTTTTCAGGTTCACGCACTCGAGGAGTCCATTCATGGCCACGCGCAGCACCCGCTACAGCAAATACGAGTCGTCCTTGGATGACATTGACACCAGCAGCTTGATGGAGATGATCCGCGACAGCATCATCGGCTCCAACTTCAACGATCCTTACGACCCCGATCCGAACGCGGGTCAAAGCATGGACGAGCTGCGCGAAGCGATTCTGCAAGCGTTGATGGAGCGCGACATGATCCCCGAGGACATGCTGCGCGAGGCGCAAAAAAGCAAGAATTTTGACCAGACGCGACTCAACCAAGAGATCTCCAAGATGATCCAGCGGCTGCGCGACGAGGGCTTCATTCGCGTGGACGACCCGCAACCCGGTCAGACCGCGCAGGGCGAAGGCACAAGCGGCCCGAGCGGCGACGCCAAATTTGAATTGACCCAGAAAAGCATTGACTTTCTGGGGTACAAAACCCTGCGCGACCTCTTGGGCGGTCTGGGCAAATCCAGCGCTGGACGCCACGACACCCGCGAGTACTCGAGCGGCGTGGAAATGACCGGCGACTTAAAAGAGTATGAGTTCGGCGACACGATGAACATGGACATCTCGAGCACGCTGACCAACACGGTCGTCAAGGGCTTGGAGAACATCGAAGAGTCCGACATCGTGATTCGGCAATCCGAATACCAAAGCAGCGCCGCGACGGTCGTGATGCTCGACTGCTCGCACAGCATGATTTTGTACGGCGAAGACCGCTTCACGCCCGCCAAGCAAGTCGCGCTGGCGCTAGCGCACATGATCCGCCACCAGTACGCTGGCGACACGATCAAGTTCGTGCTGTTTCACGACACCGCCGAGCAAGTTCCGCTCGAGCGGCTGGCACAGGTGCAGGTCGGGCCGTACCACACCAACACCGCTGGCGGTTTGCGCTTAGCGCAGCAACTCTTGAAGCGCGAGAACAAAGACATGAAGCAGATCGTGATGATTACCGACGGCAAACCCAGCGCCTTGACGCTGCCCGACGGTCGGATTTACAAGAACGCGTGGGGCTTAGACCCGTTCGTGATGAGTGAAACCCTGCGCGAAGTGGCGATGTGCCGCAGGCAAGGCATTCAGATCAACACCTTCATGCTGGCACGCGACCCGGATCTGATTGCGTTCGTCAAGAAAGTCTCCGAGATGACGCACGGCAAGGCGTACTTCACCACGCCGTACAACATCGGGCAGTACGTGCTGATGGATTTCGTCAACAAGCGCGTTAAAACCGTAAATTAAACCGTCAGCTCGAGGTGATGAGCGTGAACGCAAGCTTCGTTACCGCTGCTACGATCTCGAGCCTCGCCCTAGCCCTGACCATCGGGTCGCGGTTTATGCCTCGAGTCGCACCGCAACCCGTTAATGCCCCTAGCGTCACCGAACAAGCTGCACCGCGCCTCGAGCCAGCGCTGACTTTGACCTCCTACACCGATCCCAGACTGGGCGAGGATTTCCGGAATGACTTCGAGAACGCGCAACTGGCGATCTCGAGCAGCAATCTGATTTTCTACGCGAAAGGTACGCTTCTGCGGTCGCTCGATCCCGTTGCCAAGCGCATCATCTGGCAGCAGCCGCTACCGTGGTTGTTCACCGCTTGGCGCGACCTGCTCATCACCGCTGATCGGCGCGGACTGGTCACGGCGTACACCGCGACAACCCAGAAACAGGTCTGGAGCGTTCAAGCTTTCTAGGAAGCAAACGCGAGCAGCGAAACCGGTTACTTGCGCGTGATTGACGGATTGCTGCTCGTCAATCGGCGAGTGAAAAGTACGTACACCTTCACGACCTCGGCGCTCGAGCCTGCGACTGGGCGCACGGTTTGGAGCAGGGACACGCCAGCACCTTACGCCCGCAGCTTCGGTGTCGCTCGGAACCGCTACATCATCGATCCAACGCAGTCGGATTCCCCAATGGGCCCGCCACCGTCGTCTTTTTTGGATACGAAAACCGGTTGGTACTTTGAGCGTGACGCCTCGATTCTCAATCAAAGTTTATCGGGCAACGAGTTCGTCAAGCTCGAGTACCTGACTTATTTGCCAGCCTACAGCGATCACGAGCTGAAGGAGTCTTACAACTTTCGGCTGTCAATTTATAGCAACACCGACCAACCAGTGCTCTTACAAGGTTTGGGGGTGTTTGATCTAACACCCCCGCTCGAGTGCTTAGGGGAAGGGTTCAATATCAGCCGTTACAACGGTAATAATTCGCTATACATAGGAAAAATCATGACGACGATCAGTGAAGCCGTTAGCTTCGTCGCCGTCAACGCGGACACAGTTTGGCTCGAGGTTGCCAACGATTGCGGTCGCCGCTTGGTGTCCATCTCGCGCAGCACGAGCGCAGTGAGTTACTTGACCGTACCAGAAACCCTTTCCTTGGAGCAGCGCTACGCCCAGTCGCGCTCGAGCGGCGGGCGAATCGGCGTCGTGCGCGGGCAGATTCCCGTTCAAATTCGCATGAACTTATTCGGTGAGAGCTTTGCGTTAGCAGCAGTGCGTAACGCTTTCGCGCTCGAGGATGTGTTGTGGCTCAAGCAACGTGGGGAGCGGGTCTACGTGTTGCTCCGCAGTAAGGAACTCAGGGTTTACGACTCGAGCGCCAAGTTGCTCGAGCGGTATTTGCTAGCCCTGCCGAGCCTCGAGCAGTACCGTGAGCGCTACATCGCCAGCCAAATTGACCTGACTGATCGCGTGTTCACGTGGCGTTCCGGCATCGTCGGCGCATCGTATTTTTTCGTGTTACGCCAATAGCGTGAAGCTTTCCCAAAGGTCATTTCTTGTCGTTTTTTCATACCCTCGCCATTCCTCTCAAGTGAAGGCTCGAGCATGAACATGTATGGAGCGCTGTCATTGCTCGAGCCGCTGGTTGCTTTCAGTGCTGCCCGCATCCCTACTCCAGTGGCAGACTGTCGAAATTGCACATCAATTGTGAGTTTCGGGGCGTTAAATGAAGTTACTGATTTCGTTCGCCGAGCGACATTTCAAACCCTCCTGACCTTATGCGTGGTTCCCATCCCCGATTCGATCCGATTGCGCTGACGCTGCTGTGCGCGGCCCTTGTCGGTGCAGTGTCGCATTTACTGTGGGTGACACAGTTCAACAACAGCGGCTCGAGTTATGTGTTGATTGAGAACATACTGACCGTCACTGTCGGCGTGTTCTGCACTGCTTTGTGCTTGTACGTCGCGTGGCGGCGACCTCAGGAGCGCCAGTTGTGGCTTTTTTGGGGACTCGGTTTGTTGCTCTACACCATCGGCGATGCGATTTGGTTTTACATTGAGGTCGGCTTGCGGCTCGATCCTTTTCCGTCGCTGGCCGATGCGTTTTACCTAGCGCGAGTACCGCTGCTTGTCCTTGGGATTCTTAACTTGCCCAGAAGAGCATTGCGACGCACGGAAGGGTTACGCATCGCGCTCAACATCAGTGTGCTGACCGCAGCGGTCGCCACGGTCATGTGGCGCTACGCCATCGCGCCAGTGATCGACATGGGTGGAGAATCACTGCCCTTCGTCATCTCGCTGCTTTACCCTTTGTGCAACTTTGTCATCATTTGTCTGATGATTTTTCATCTTGCACGACCGCACTTGAAGAGCATGTTCACCGAAACGGTTTTACTCGCCGTGGCGATTGCACTGATGACCTGCGCTGATGTGACCTTCAGTCTGTCCAACGCACAGAATTTTAGCGACGCGCCAGCGCCGTACTACTCTTTTTGGTTATTCGCTAACGTCTTGATTTGCACGGCCGCGTTCATCCGCTTGCATCACCGTGATTCCCCAGAACCGACAAGTACTGCGACGCTCGAGACCAAAAGCCCGCCTTTCTTATTTTTACTCGCGCCTTTTCTGGCCATTCTGACCGTGGTCGCCATTCCGATCTTCGACCCGCAACCCAGTCCGCTCGAGCGGATAGGCAGCCAGATTGGAACGCTGCTGGTGATCGCACTGGTGATGGTGAGGCAAGTCGCCGTGTTTGCCGACAATGAACGCTTGAACCGCGATTTGAAAACCCTGTCGGCTTCCTTGGAACGCAGGATTTTAGAGCGCACGCAGCAACTCGAGCAGCGCGAGCAGCGCGGGCGTCAGCGATCCGCGTTATTGGAACGCATTGTTCACGGCGAGGACATGGACGCATTGGAACCCGCGCTGCTCGAGTTCAGCCGCGATGATCCCGACGGCGCTTCGATGCTGACGACGCTTTCCACTGAGCGCTCGGCGCTGATGGAGCGTTTGGAGTGGAACGCGACCCGCGATGCGCTGACGGGTTTGCTCAACCGCCGGTCACTGCAAGTCTGGCTCGAGCGGTACTTGAATGAGCACGCCCGCGTGGTGGTGTACGTGATCGACTTAGACGGCTTCAAGCGCATCAACGACACACTGGGGCACAACGCGGGCGATCTGCTGCTGCGCGGCGTCACGCAGCGCTTTCAAGGGGTGCTGCCCAGTTCAGCGCTGCTGTCGCGCACGGGCGGCGATGAGTTCGTCATCGCGCTGCCACTGACTCAGCTCTCACTGACGGATTTGAGCAGCGATGCGTTGAGCTTTGCCAAGCGGATCGTCCAGAGTTTAGAGCAACCCTTTGAACTGCTGAGCGGTGAATTCAGCATCAACGCCAGCATCGGTTTCAGCCTCTACCCAGATCACAGCTTGGAGAGTGAAAACCTGCAACGACAAGCCGACGCCGCGATGTACACCGCCAAGAGTCGTGGACGCGGACAGATTCAGGGGTTCAGCAACGAAATTAAAGCCAAAATAGAGCAACGCTTAGAGATTGAAAACCAATTGCGGCAAGCCATCGCTGGGGATCAGCTCGAGTTGTACTACCAACCGATTCTGGACATTCACAGTGGTGCACTGCTGACGCTCGAGGCGCTGGTGCGCTGGAACAGCCCGGTACTGGGGTGGATGATGCCCGACCAGTTCATCGCCGTGGCCGAGAAAAGCGGTTTGATCGCCTCGCTCTCCGATTGGGTACTTAACCAAGCCTGTGCCCAGAATGCCGCGTGGCAACGGGCGGGCCTGCCGCCCGTGCGAATCGCCGTCAACCTGAGCGCGATGCAGCTCGAGCAACCCGACTTGCCGCAATTGGTGGGAGCGGCCCTGAAACGCAGCGGCTTGGCGGCCACATGGCTGGAGTTGGAATTGGTCGAGACGGTGCTGGCCAGTGCTCAGGCCGCTCGGCCGCTTCAGGAGTTGCGGGCATTGGGGGTGCACCTGACCGTCGATGATTTCGGCACGGGGTACAGCAGCTTGTCGTACTTGCACCGCCTGCCGATTGACGCGCTGAAAATCCCGCAGAACTTCACACGAATTCTGCACAACAACGAGGATCGCGGCATTCAACCCGTGCTGGAAGCGATCATCGCTATCGCCCGCAGTTTGGGCTTGCGCGTCACCGCCGAGGGCATCGAAACCCTTGAGCAACTCGAGTTGCTGCGCTTACTGGGTTGCGATGCCGCCCAAGGCTACCTGTACGCCAAACCAGCCCCGGCACGCATGGCCACGCGCTGGCTCGAGGCGGGGACAGTGCAAGTCGCGGAGCGCCAGCTCGAGCTACAATAAGGAGCAGTGCTCGAGCGATTCTTAGCGGGGGACGAACGGGCACTGGCGCGGCTGATCTCGCTGCTCGAGGCGGGCGATATCCGAGGGACAGCTTTACTGCGCGATGCTCGAGCGCATAAAACTGTGCAGCGCTCCCACGTGATCGGCATCACGGGTGCGCCCGGCGCGGGCAAAAGCACGCTGACCGATGGGCTGATCTTCGCGTGTCGCGCAAGGGGGCAGCGCGTCGCGGTGCTGATGATCGACCCGAGCAGCCCGTTCACGGGCGGCGCAATCTTGGGCGACCGCATCCGCATGGGCAAGCACCACGCCGACAACGGCGTGTACCTGCGGAGCATGGCGACACGCGGAGCACTGGGCGGCTTGGCTCGAACAGTCGTGAGTACACTTTCTGCGCTCGAGCTGTTCGGCTTCGACGTGATTTTTTTGGAGACCGTCGGCGTCGGTCAATCCGAGGTCGACATCGCTAGCGTCGCAGATCACGTGGTCGTCGTGCTGACCCCGGCGGGCGGTGACGCGGTGCAGGCTTTCAAAGCGGGCATCATGGAAATCGCGGATGTGTTTTGCATCAATAAAGCCGATCTGCCCGGCGCGGATCGCTTGCAGCGCGAGATCAGAGCCGCGCAGGAACTCGGAGCGCACGACGAGCACACGCACTGGGCTGAGATCGTGCAAACAGTGGCGAGCAACACACAAGGCATCACCACACTGCTCGAGGCCATCGACGCGCACCGCGTCTGGCTGGGCGAGGCGGGCATCACCGCACGGCGACTCGAGCGGGCGCGGTTCGAGTTGAATCAAGCGATTCAGGACGCAGCGCGGCGGTTACTCGCGGCTCGAGAAGCTGAGTTGTTGCCGCGACTCGAGCGCGGGGAGCTGAGCGCGGACGACGCGGTGCGCGAATTGCTCTACGGAGCACCGCCTCCGGTAGAATCGTGAATCTGCGCTGCGCCCCGGGCGAACCCCACTGCAACCGGGATACCCGAGTCCTAGATTGAGTTGCGAAAAGCCGCAAAGCAGCTTGAGCCACCGATTCCATGTCAATCCAACGCAATCACGGTATCGTTTGAGTGCCGATCATGGCGAGTCACAGGGAGGAACATCATGAATCATCGCTTCACAATAATCGCGCTCGCCTCGAGCCTCGCACTTCTCGCCTTCGTCAGCGCCGTCGCGCAAACTGCGGGCGCGAACATCAAACTGGTCGATTGCTTCAAAGACAGTGAGAACGTCAAATGCCAGCGCCCGAGCAGTACCTCGAGCATCGGCGAGGGCGTGACCTTCAATCAAGGCGGGGTCGGCGAGGCCATCGCTGGCGGTTTCATCCAAGGCAACCGCGCGATTCTGGCGGCGAAGCTCTCGACGGGCGGCGCGATTGTCGCGGTCAATTTGGAGACCGGTGACCGCGAGCTGATCTCCGGGCGCATGAACATCAACGAGTCTCGAGGTAAAGGGTTGCGCTACGTCGGCTCGCCCGGCGGCAAGGAAGACACCGAAGCTTACAAATTGGACGGCATCAGCGATGTGAAACCGCTGCCGAACGGCAATTACTTGGCGATTGTGCGACGCAGCGTCGAACGCATGGAACTGATCGAAGTGGACGCCAAAACCGGCGACCGCAAACTCTACTGGGCGAGCGATCTCGCGGCTGACACGCACGCAGGGGGCTTGCGCGACAAAGAGAAAATGGATATCACCAAACGCTGCCCGGAGAAGGGCCCGAACAACCGCAATCCCAATCCGACCTCGTACACCGTGGCCGTGGACGCGGCCGGCAGCGCGTACCTGCAAATCAACAACAACCCGATGGGAATCGGCTACGGCTACGTGCGGATCAAGAACGGCAAATGCGAGGATCTGAGCACCTACGATTTTGACCTCAACGACCTCGAGGGCAGCGGCTTCAAAACGCCGCGCGAGGAAGTCAACCACATGGTCATCGACGGCAATACGCTGTACAGCGTCTCGTACTTCGCGGACACCGGTCACCTGCTGAGCGTCAACCTCGAGACGGGTGAACGCAAAGTGATCTCGCACAAAGACAGCGTGGCCAGCAGATCCAAAGGCAAGGGTGAGATCGGCGTCGGCACGCTGGGGATTGCGCTCAACGCGGCTGGAATTTGGACGATCAAAGAGGTCGGCGACGATTTCAAACTGATCCGCATCGACCCGAAAAACGGTGAGCGCACCCGCGTTCCCGCCCAAGCCGGCCCGCTGATGAAAATGCGCGGGGCGCTCGTCCAGAAAGTCTTCGCGCTGCCCGGCAGCGACCTGCTGATGATCAGCATGGACACGGTGCTGACGGTCTTCGATCCGAAAACCGGCAACAGCAACACGTTGTCGATCTGAGCTGAAGTCTCGAGCACCCGTCGTTCCCAGTGCGACGCGACTTGAACCTCGCCAATGCAAAGGAGCGACGGGCAAACTAGACAGCGATTTCAAGCGGCGGCTCGAGCAGGCTCGATTTAGGACGCAGCCCAGCGTTTGGTGGCAACTCGAGAGTCACAACTGTTGCCGCGTCTCGAGCGCGGTGAGCTGAGCGCGGATGACGCGGTGCGCGAATTGCTCAAGGGAGCGCGGGTGTGAGTCGGGTTCAGGTTTTTTCGTCCTCGAGCTTGATCGCTTCGTAATTAGTGCAAAGAGACACTCGGCTCAAGAGAATTTCGGTCACGTACAATGTGACTTAATCCGTCGCAGGTTAATTTTCTCCAACAAGTTCATACAGTGTTACCTACAAAAGGGAACTTTTCTATGGCGTGCCACGTAAGCCTCACTGAATCGGAGGATTTGTATGGATACGAACGCACGAGAAAGTATAGAGACGGAAATGGATTTGAAACTGCGCTTCGAGATTGCACAGCATCTCCAAGAGCAGTGGAAAATGTATTGGGATCTTTCAAGGACTTACGCATCCCTTGCCGCAGGAGCCATGTCGGTAGTCATCGCTGTTTTAGGGCTAATCGCTCCATCCGCTGCGACTAACCCTATTCTTTTATTAATAATTCCTATTTTAGGGGTTGTTATTACTGGTTTACAAATGACTTGGATGTTAACAGTCAACTACTACCAGCAATACGCAGACTTACTTGAGGTGAAAATTAACGTGCTTTTTGAAGACTTTATGCCACAGACATACGCACAACGAGATATCTGGGGGCATGTATCAAAGTCATTCAGTGTCGGATTTCTTACGACTTACTTACCAATTTTTGTGATTATTTGGCTTTTTTTACCTATTGGATCATGGTGGTATTATTTTGAACTTGTTTCAAGCGGAGCAAGCAGCGCATTAGGAATAGTAAAAATCGCCGAATCGGTGGTCAATATGATCTTTGCGGTTAGCATAATCGTCATGGTTGCCACGGGTTATTTCTCTTTCCTACGTCCGAAGTTGCGCTTAGATGCGGAAATTAAGTCACGGATAAAAAACTTACCTAGATTAAAATATACCAAAATGGCAGAAAAAATTGAATAAATTTGCTTCACACCGCTGACCCGAGACACAATACTTAGAGTATGTCAGAGTGAAACTCATTCTTGCTAAGAATTATATATTCCAGCACAAACGTCTTCGAAGACACGTCCTTCAGCAGCTCTCCATGCTGATTTAGCGCTTAGAAACCGATAACTTGAAAACAGAAACCCGAGTGAAAACTAATCTGTAATTTGACAGTCAAAACACAAACTGAACACGGTCGAGTTCAGTTTCCCCCTCGAGCTTACCCGCTGACCGCCAAGCCTAGCAATTCCCGCGCATGGGCGAACGCGGTGCTCGAGTCCGACCCGCTGAGCATCCGCGCCAACTCGCGCACCCGAGCCTCGCCTTCCAAACGCGTGACGCCCGTGACGGTGCGCCCGCCACGCTCGAGCTTTTCGACTTTGTAGTGATGCGTGGCTTTGGCAGCGATTTGCGCCAAATGCGTGACGACCAGCACTTGATGCGTGCGGGCCAGCGTCTCGAGTTGTTCGCCCACGGCGGTCGCGGCTGCGCCGCCGATGCCCGCGTCCACCTCATCGAAAATCACGGTCGGCGTGTTCGCGCCCAGCACAGCCGACAACGCCAGCATCACCCGCGACAGCTCACCGCCCGACGCGATTTTGCTCAGGCTGCCCAGCTCCTCGCCGCTGTTGGCGTTGAAGCGAATCTCGATGTCCTCCGCACCGTACACGCCCATTGCCACTGGCTCGAGCGCGAACTCCAAACGGGCTTTGGGCATCCCCAGATTGCGGATGATCCGCTCGAGCTGCGGTGCGACTCGCTGGGCGGTGGCGCGGCGGGCTTTGCTCAAACTGGCACTGCTGGTCTCGAGGGCGTGCCGCAAGGGTTTCAAAGTCGCCTCGAGCTTGAGGATGTCGCTTTCGGCTTGCTCGAGCGTAGAAAGTTCGGCTTGCAAACCACCCGCGTACTCGAGGACTTCGCGCAGACTCGCGCCGTACTTGGTCTTGAGCTTTTCTAAGAGCGCCAGTCGCGCCTCCAAAGCATCCAAGGCTTCTGGATCGGCGGCTGTGCGGTCAACGATCTCGCGGGCTTCACCGCTGACGGCTTGAATCGCGCTCAGGGCTTCGCGCAGATCGCGGCTCAGTTGCGCCGCTGCCGCATCGAAACGCCCGGCGCTGGTCAAGGCTTTCAGCGCATCCGACAGCAGCCCCGCCGCATTCACTTCGGCATCCTCGAGCGCGTCCACGGCGATTCCCGCGTCCAATGCGATGCGCTCGGCATTGGCGAGGCGTTCACGCTCGAGCCGCAGCGTTTCCTCCTCACCAACCTGCACTTTGGCGCTCAAAATCTCCTCGAGCTGATAGCGCAGCAGGTCAGCCCGGCGCGTGCGCTCGCGCTCGGATTCGCGCAAACCCTCGAGCCGCGCATTGGTTTCATTGAAGGACTTGAAGGCGACGCGGTACGCCTCGAGCGAGGTTTTGCCGGATTTGTCCAGCCCCGAATCTAGAAACTCGCGGTGGTATTTTGGCTCGAGCAGCGCTTGCGCGGCGTGCTGCCAATGCACCGTCACCAAGCCGCTGGCGCGTTCGGACAGCTCGCGGTTGCTGACGACCTCGCCGTCGATCCGCGCCACGCTGCGCCCGCTTTGCGACACGCGCCGCCCGAGCGTCAAACCATCCCAGAAGCCCGTGACCAGCAGGCTCTCCTCACCAGTCCTGACCAGCTCCGCGTCCGCACGTGAGCCAGTCAGCAACCAGATCGCGTCGACGATGATGCTCTTGCCCGCGCCGGTCTCGCCGGTGAAGACGTTGAAGCCATCCCCGAGCGTCAACTCGAGCTGCTGGATGATCGCTAAGTTTTGAATTTCCAGACGACGCAAGGTGTTAGCCCCTCGAGAACAATTCGCATTCGCTCGAGGTTGACCCCGAGTCAATCACCGCGCAAAGTATATCGTTTCGTTGTCAGCGTAAGTGTCACTCGAGCGGCGGTTTTTGGGTACGGCTCGAGACGCTGGCGGGCTGGTTTCGTCGAACTGGGCAGTGGCTGGGCTTGCAGTGGCAAGCCCCTACAGAACGTTGGATTCTCGAGGGTCTACGCCAGCAGTGCGCGGTACAGCTCCAAATAACGCGGCAGAATCAACTCCGGGCTGAAGACCTCGACGGCTCGAGCGCGGGCTGCAACGCGAAACTCTGGTCTAGACAGCGCCTCGAGACTGGCTTCGATCATCGCGTCGACATTGCGGTACGGGCATAAAAAGCCTGTGACACCGTGCAGCACGACCTCGGGGAGACCGCCGACGTTGCTGGCCACGACGGGCACGCCGCAGGACATCGCCTCGAGCGCCGCCAATCCGAAGCTCTCCAATTGGCTGGGCAGCAGGAACAGGTCTGCAAGCCCGAGGATCTTTTCGATCTTCGGCTCGAAATCTAGGAACACCACGCGCCCCGTGACCTCGAGATCCCGTGCGAGCGTGACGCACTCCTCGCGCTCCGGGCCTTGCCCGACCATGACGAGCCGCGCTGGGATGCGCTTTTGGATGCCCGCGAAGACGCGGATCACGTCTTGCGGGCGTTTGACTTCCCTGAAGTTGCTGACGTGAACGATCAGTTTCTCGTCCGCGTGAACGTACTTCTCGCGCAGGCTCGAGTCAGTGATTGGCTTGAACCGCTCGCTGTCTACCCAGTTAGGGATGACATGGACGCTGTTTTTGGCGAGCGCGAAAGTCATTTCAGCCTCGAGTGCCAAGTCCATTGATACGGCCGTCGCGGCGTCGCCGTGCTGAATGGCTTGGGCTGTCGTGCCGTGCAATGCTCGCTCGCGCCCGAGCAGCGTCACGTCCGAACCGTGCAAGGTGTTGACGACCTTAAAATCGCGTTTGGAGAGTGACTGCGCCAGTAGCGCACTGGTCGCAAACGGAATCGCGTAATGCGTGTGAACCACATCAATACCATGTTCCTCAGCAACGCGCTGCACGGTGTTGGCAGCGGTCAGCGCGATCATCGAATCGTCGAACAGCGGGTACTCGAGGCTTTCGATCTGGTGAAAAAACAGCGTTTGGCGCTCGGTTTTGCTGGGCACGAAGCGTTTCCACCACGGCACGGGCGCGTCTGGCTTCGGGGCGGGCAGTCTGAACGGGCGCGAACTTGAAATCAGGTGAACTTCTACGCCCCGCGCCGCGAGCGCCAGTGCCAGCTCCGTGGCGACGACGCCGCTGCCGCCCGCGCTGGCGTGGCAGAGCATCGCCAGTTTCATGGCAGCAGCTTGCTCACCGCTGGTCAGCGGCGCATCAGCTTTGCGAGGCACAGTCATCTATGGGTGAATCTACAGGGGACTTGTGAGCTTGGCTGTATTGAACCTTGCAGTGGATTGGAAATCAGAAACTTGATACGACTGCACTCAAGTCTATTGACAAAAGCCTGCCAGATCACTACACTGCCCTGAGTGCAACACGCTTGAAGCGTGGCTGCTCACACACCCGCACCCTCGAGCTACAACTCGGGTGCTTGGAGGCGAAACAATGGCAAAAGCAGTCGGCATTGATCTGGGAACCACCAACAGCGTGATCGCGGTCGTCGAGGGTGGCAAACCCGACGTGATCGTCAACTCCGAAGGCACGCGCACCACCCCGTCCGTCGTGGCCTTCAAAGGTGCGGAGCGGCTGGTCGGCAACATCGCCAAGCGCCAAGCGGCGATGAACGCGACCAACACGTTTTTTGAAGTCAAACGCTTTATCGGACGACGCTGGGACGAGGTGCGCGAGGAAGCTGGCCGCGCTCCGTTCAAGGTCGTTGAAGGGCCCAACGGCGGCATCCGCATCGAAACCACCGACGGCTTGAAAGCCCCCGAAGAAATCAGCGCGATGGTCTTGCGTAAAATGGTCGACGACGCCAGCGCCAAACTGGGCTACACCGTCACCGACGTGGTGATTACCGTCCCAGCGTACTTTGACAACACGCAGCGCGAGGCAACGGCCGCCGCTGGCAAAATCGCGGGCTTAAATGTCCTTCGCATCATCAACGAACCGACCGCCGCCGCGCTGAGCTACGGCTTAGACCGCAAAGGCAACGAAACGATCCTAGTCTTCGACTTGGGCGGCGGAACCTTCGACGTAACGATCCTCGAGATCGGTGACGGCGTGTTTGAAGTCAAATCCACCAACGGCGACACGCATTTGGGCGGCGCAGACTTCGATCAGCGCATCGTCAAATGGCTGGCGGGCGAGTTTGAGAAGGAAAACAAATTCGACTTGCGTAAAGACCCACAAGCGCTGCAACGCCTGATCGAAGCGGCTGAGAAAGCCAAGATTGACCTGTCATCTGCCAACGAGACCACGATCAGCCTGCCGTTCATCACCTTCGACCCAGAGACGCGCACGCCGATGCATTTGGAGAAGAAGCTGACCCGCGCCCAGTTTGAGAGCTTAGTGGGCGACCTGATCGAACGCGTCCGCAAGCCCGTGCTGCAAGCGCTCGAGGATGCGAAGCTTTCGGCTGCGAAGATCGACGAAGTGATTCTGGTCGGTGGCAGCACAAGGGTTCCGGCCGTCAAGGCACTGGTGCAGAGCTTGCTCGGGAAAACCCCGAACGAGAGCGTCAACCCCGACGAAGCCGTCGCGCTGGGCGCAGCGGTGCAAGCCGGAATTTTGAGCGGTGACTCGAGCGTCGGCGATATCGTGCTGGTCGATGTCACGCCGCTGACATTGGGCGTCGAGGTCAAAGGCGGCGTGGTCGCGCCGATGATTACCCGCAACACCGCCGTACCCGCCAAACGCACTGAAGTTTACACCACGGCTGAAAACAACCAGCCCGGCGTGGAAATCAACGTCTTGCAAGGCGAGCGCACGATGGCGAACGACAACAAAAGCCTCGGACGCTTCAAGCTCGAGGGCATCCCGCCAATGCCAGCAGGCGTGCCGCAGGTCGAGGTCACGTTTGACCTTGATACCAACGGCATCCTGAAAGTCTCAGCCAAAGAGAAATCCACCGGCAAAGAGTCCAACATCCGTATCGAGAACACCACGACGCTGGGCAAGGACGAAATCGACCGCATGGTGATGGAAGCCGAGCAGAACGCCGAAGCCGACAAGCTCCGCAAAGAAAAAGTCGAGAAGCGCAACGCATTGGATGCGCTGAGACTCAGCGCCGAGAAAGCCCTGAGCGAATCTGGCAGTGCGCCGCAAGACCTCAAAGATAAAGTGCAGCAGCTCAGCGACAAAGCAAGGGAAGCCGTGCAGACCGAAGCCGACGATGCGACGATCGAGAGCGCTCAGAAGCAGCTCGAGGAAGCGCTGCAAGAGCTGATGCAGGCCAACGCCGCCACGCAGCCCAGCAACTCGAGCGACGACGCTTCAACCAGCGAAGCCAAGAAGGACGACGACGTGGTGGACGCAGACTTCAAGCCCGCAGGCTAAGCGCTGCATCTCGAGTCGAAACTTGGATTTGAACTGGTTGCCCGAGTGTCGCACAACTGATTGACCGAAACACTGGTTTAATCCAAGATTTTGACATCAACCACAGCGCCCCGCATTAGCTCGAGACTCGAGGAGTACACACGGGGCGCAGTTCATGACTGCGCCCCTGCTTTGTAACGGAGTGACTAAACATGAGTGAAGAGAAAAAAGACGTGACGTTTGAAAAAATCAACGACATCGCAAGCGTGGACAGCCCCAACGACGACGCTGGCGTTGAAGCCTCGAGTGACGATGCACCGGAACTGAACGAGGACGCCTTCAAAGGTCT
The DNA here is from genome assembly GCA_025359505.1 of Deinococcales bacterium. Lineage (GTDB taxonomy): Bacteria > Deinococcota > Deinococci > Deinococcales > JAAFIG01 > JANYHH01. The sequence continues at coordinate 41,132 of JANYHH010000112.1, read as the reverse complement.
CGAGGAGATGATGAAGAAGCTCCAACGCTCCGATGACTTGGAGCGCGAGGTCGCGGAGTGGAAAACGCGGGCGTTCCGGTTGCAAACCGATTTCGACAGTTACCGCAACCGCATGGCGGGCGAGTTGAGCGACGCGAAAACCACTGGCTCGGCAGCCGCGATTGAAGCGCTGCTCGGAACCTTCGATGATGTCAGCCGCGCCATTGACGCGGGCGTCAAAGACACCGCCAGCCTGATCCCCGGACTGCACAGCGTGCGAGACAACTTCTTAAAAAACCTCGCCGCCTTCGGCGCTGAACCCGTCCCCGGCAAGGGCGCTCAGTTCGATCCAGCCGTCCACGAGGCGCTGCAAGTCATCCCCGGCGCGACCGACGACGAAATCTTAGAGGTTTTCCAAACCGGCTTTACCCTGAACGGTAAACTGGTCAGACCCGCTCGAGTGATCGTCAGCAAGCAAGTGAACTAAAGGCGGCTAAGGGCAGAAAGTTGAATGCTCAAACCCTTACTCTCGAGTGACGCCGATTTTGCCCTCTGCTCTTCGCCCTCTGCCCTCAGCGAGGTTTTTTAATGACTTATAAGGATTACTACAAAACGCTCGGGGTGGCGAAAGGCGCGACTGAGGACGAGATTAAAAAAGCGTACCGCCAGCTCGCCAAAGAGTTTCACCCCGACAAGAATAAAAGTAAGACCGCCGAGGCGAAATTCAAGGAGATCAACGAGGCTTACGAAGCCCTCGGGGATAGCGAAAAGCGCAAAATGTACGATCTGTACGGCGCGGACGCCGCCAATGGGCGCGTGCCGCAAGGCGGGTACGGCGGCGGCGGTTTCGGCGGGCAGCCGGGCGGCGCTGGAGATTTCAGTGATTTCTTCCAAACGCTCTTCGGGCAAGCCAATCCCGCTCGAGGGGGCGGTATGGGCGGCGCTCGAGTCAACATGGAAGACATGTTCGGCGGCGGCTTCCAGCGCCCCCCGCAGGATGTCGAAGGCACACTCGGCGTCGCATTGACCGAAGCCTTCAGGGGCACGACCCGCACCGTTGAAGTCGGCGGCAAACGCATTGATGTCAGCGTGCCACGCGGCGCACGCGACGGTCAGAAACTACGCTTGCGCGGGCAAGCGCCCGGCGGTGGCAACGTGCTGCTGACCATCCGGCTCGAGGGTGACGCGACCTTCAAACTCGAGGGTGACGATGTGCGCGTGCTGCTGGATGTCCCCGCCCCCGTGATGGTGCTGGGCGGCAAATTGGAAGCCCTGACGCTCGAGGGGCGCGGTGAGGTCAACATCCCACCGCGCAGTCAAGCCGGGCGCGTATTGCGATTGCGCGGGCAGGGCTGGGTCAAGAAGGACGGCTCGAGGGGCGATGCGCTCTTGGAGCTGCGTGTGACCGTGCCGAAGGAGCCGAGTGTGGCTGAACTCGAGCTGTGGGAGAAGTTAGCGGAGACAGCGCGGTAAAACTCTGCTTGACTGGTATTACATTTTGTAATACTCTAGTTTTCGGATGAATGTTATCGCTCCGCGAGCTTTACGCGAATTCGCAGAGCGATATCCAGAATCAGAAGCTGTCTTGCGTGATTGGTACAACCACCTCAGACGAATAGAACCTCAGAATTTCGCTGAACTCAGCACGCATTTCAACAGCGTTGACGCCGCTCGAACCGCAGACGATTTAATCGTTTTTATTTTCGATATCGGCGGCAACAAGTACCGCGTGGTTTGCGGCATCAACTTCACCTCGAGCCTTGCGTTCATCAAACTGATTCTGACCCATGACGAGTACACGCGCTGGAACCAGCAAGGGAGGCGGTTGTGAACACCGAACAAACCCAACAAGCTTGGGCGCAATTTCAAAGCAACGCGCAAATCAAGCGTCCAAACACCGAAAGCGATTACCTCGAGTTGCACGCCTTGATGGACGCGCTGACCAGCAAGTACCGCATGGACGACCCCGTGTGGAGTCCGCTGATCGACCTGATCGGGCGCTATATGCTCGAGTGGGAAAACGCCAACGACCCTTGGGCAAGTATCCAAGCCGCACCTCGAGACGTGCTGGCGAGTTTGATGCGCGACCGCAGCGTCAATCAAGTTGACCTCGAGACGGCGGGGGTCGTGGCGCAGTCCACGCTGTCGCAGATTTTGAACGGCAAGCGCGGCATCAGCAGAGGCGTTGCGAAGAAGCTCGGCGCGTATTTTGGTGTGCCAGTCGGTGCGTTTTTGTGATTCGCTCAAGCTGCATATGATGCCAAAACTCGAGTGGTATCCACGAGCGCTGCCGCACGATCTGCCAGTCACTCAGGCTTACGGCTTTTGTTTCAATCAGCGCGGCGAAATTCTGCTGACGTTCGATCAAGGTTTATACAGTCTGCCCGGTGGCAAACCTGAAAACGACGAGACGCACGAGGAAACCCTGATCCGCGAGGTTCTCGAGGAAGTCCAGTGCGAAATCGCTGACCTCGAGTACATTGGTTTTCAGCTCGTCACGAGCGATCCTGACAAGTTTGGCGGGGCTGCCTACGCGCAGTTGCGTTACGCTTGCCGCATCACGAAGCTGCTGCCACAAACGGTTGATGTGGCGACGGGACGTTTCGTTGACCGACGATTCGCTTCGCCGACTGATGCCGCAGCGTTGCTTGGTTGGGGCGATAACGGACGCCAGCAAATCGCTAGTGCTTGTGCCTCAGATTGTTTTTTGGCGTTGCGAACCTAAAAGACCGCATTCACTCTAGCCTGCAATCATTTCAAAAACTCGGACGATTGACGCGCACCAACTGCTGCGTCATATCCTCGAGCAGCGCCGCATTAATTCGCCTCGCCAGTGCTGCGTAATCGAAGTCTACGCTGCATACCATGATCCCAGCGTGCGGGACTTGCTCGAGGTGCAGCTTCACGAAATGCCTGCGGTTAAGAGTAACCACAACCCGTCGCTGCAACGTCGCAAACTCGAGTACCGCATCGTCGGGGATCGCTTGCCCAGCTTTACCGCTCTCAAAAGTTGTCATTACGTCATGCCCGATAGAGCGCAGCTCGAGGACGAGCCTGAGCGGAATGTTTTCGTTTGCATAGAGCTTCACGCGGCCTCATTGGCTGCGATATCGCTTTCGATTTGCGCGGCGTGCGCTTGCGCGAACGCCCAAGTATTCGTCAGGTCTTCGGCGCGTAAACTCGGGTAATCGCGCAGCAAATCCGCTTCGGACGCCCCAGCGCGGCGCAGTTGCACCAGCAGCCACACGGGGATGCGAGTGCGAACGATGCAGGCTTCACCGCCGTTGACATCGGCGCGGCTCTCAATGCCAGCGCTCGCGCCTTGCAAATCTTTGGCGACCCATTGCAGCACTAGCGCTTTCTCGCTCGGCGATAGTTGAGCGATAGCAGCTTGCACTTCAGTCAGCGATATCATGCGTAAATTCTATGCGGGATGCTCGAGTTGTCAATCAGTGACGTTTACGCTTTCGAGCCATTCCCCAGCGTTCTGCTAAGATTCTTTGCATGAACGTCTCTGTGAACTTACCGCAGGAACTCGAGGCAGCACTCCACGAAATCGCTGCTCGAGAGCAGCGTGAGGTCAGTGAGGTCATTCACGACGCACTGCAAAGTTTTGCTGCGTCGCGGCTCAAGGGTGTACCCAGTTGGGTTGGCATTGCCAAAGGGCCTGCCGATCTCTCAAGGCGCGTGGATTACAGAAATCCCGAGGCGCGAAAGCAGTTGCTCGAGAATCTGAATGAAATCTACACTGACCTCGAGTCAGATGCAGTGATCGAGAACGCCGCAAAATCAACGTTACTGCAAAACGAGTGGCGCTGAGTGCAGCGCGGCGAATTATGGTGGGCGAATCTCGCGCCTGCTGGGGAGTCGAATCCGGGGTTTGAACGCCCCGTGTTGATCGTACAGGACGATACATTCAATCAAAGCCGTTTGAACACCGTGATCGTCGTCGGGTTGACCACAAACCTCGAATTGGCACGGGCGTGAGGCAATGTGCTGCTCGAGGCGGATTACGAGCTGAGTAAAGACTCGGTGATTAGGGCGGTTTGCAAATACGTTGTCGCACTTCGTGCGTTCACTCCATTGCAAACCGCCCGTCGTTTCCACTCGGGTTCCTCGAAAATGCTTGACAGAACTGCCGTCAAGCATTTTGAAATTTGCCGTAACGTCACGCAACTCGTGACAGCAACCAAAAAGCTACTCGTAAGGCGGATTGGTCAACTTCCAGACTGGCTCATGGACGAGGTTGATTTGGGACTGAAACTGGTGTTGCACCTCGAGTAAACCTTCAAGCTGTGACACTCACGTCTTCGCATCTCGAGATCGCTGATTCTGCGCCAGCGCGATCAGCCCAACGCCGGCCAGAATGATCGGCAACGCGATAAACGTCTTACTGTCAATCGTCTCACCCAGCAACCAAATCCCGAGCGCCAGTGCGACGATTGGATTGACATACGCGTAACTGGTGGCGACGGCTGGGCGGACTTTTTGCAGCAAGAAAATGTAGGCGTTGTACCCCATCAAACTGCCGACCACGACGAGGTACGCAAATGCGCCCCACGCCTCGAGACTCGGCATGACCCACCTCTCCCCCATCAGCAGACTGATCGGTAGCGCTGCCACGCCGCCCGCGAGCATCTCCACGGCGGAGGCCATCATCCCTTCGGGCATCTCCAAGTGACGGCTGAGGATGCTGCCGAGCGCCCAGAGCATCGGCGCGACGAATTGAATCAGAATCGCGGGGTTGCTCTGAAAGCTGCCCTCGAGCGTCAACACACCCACACCGAGCAGTCCGACCGCCATGCCCAGCCACTCCAACTTGCGCGGACGGTTGCCCCACAGCGTGCCCCACAAGCCCGCCCAGAGCGTGGTCGTGGCGATCACCGTCGCGCTGATGCCGCTGGGTGCACCGAGTTTGAGTGCCAGTGTCGTCAAGCCGTTGCCGCCGATCACCAGCAACACGCCGACGATGGCGGCGTTGCGGATCTGCAGGCGGCTCGGCATTGGTGCGCCGCGCATTCGCAAGAAGATGAACAACGCCAAGCCCGCGATGATGAAACGCAAGGTGTTGAGTTGAAACGACGCGAACCCGCCGGGGCGCACCGCAACGCTGATGCCCAGATACGTGCTGCCCCAGATCAGGTAGAGCGACACGAGCGCCAGCGGAATCAGCCAGCGGTCGTTGTTGGCTTTTGGTGGTGCGGTCACGGCGGGCGTCATGGTGAGACGCTATCGCCCCACCAGCCCAACTGTCAATATGTGTTACGGACGATGTGCTAATCTGCCGAATATGGTTCACATGGACGACACGGATCGGGCAATTTTATTGGAGCTGCAACGCGATTGCCGCCAGACTTACGCCGACATCGCCCACAAGGTCGCCCTGAGCGCTGCGACCGTTCACGCCCGCGTGAAAAACCTCGAGCGGCGCGGCATCGTGCATGGCTACAGCGCTCGAGTCAATCCGGTGGCGCTGGGCTTGAGTACATTGGCATTCATTCAGGTGCGCTTGGAGAACAACTCCAACTGCGCGACGGTCGCCCCGAATTTCGTTCAGTTCCCAGAAGTCGAGGAGTGCCACAGCATCGCGGGCGACGTGGACGTGATCCTCAAAGTTCGCACCGCCAACCCGCACGCTTTGGAGTTGCTGCTGTACCGCGTCAAGCAAGTGCCGGGCGTGGTCAGAACGAACACGATGGTCAGCTTGAGCACGGCTTTCGAGCATCAGCCGCTCGAGCCAGCGGGCGGGGTTTAACTGTCAGCGGATTCAGTCTCGTCAAACGCAATGGCTGACGCACCCGCGTAAATCTCGGACAGTGCAAACTGCAACTCGAGCAAAGGGAATCGCAGCGCAGCGTCGCCCGCAACGCGCTCGTACATCCACTCTTGCCCTCGCCTCGAGTAAACCTCTGCGACTGGCTCGGATTGCGAAAGCAAAACGTATTGCTCGAGCGTCGGGATTTGCTGGTACTGCTCCCATTTTTCCCGGCGGTCAAAGATTTCTGTGCTGGTGGATAAAACCTCGATGATGATGCAAGGGCGCTGCACGACCTGCGCCGAGTCCATGCTGGGGTCGCACGTCACAAACACATCCGGGTAAAAGCCCTTTCCGCTTGGCAAGCGCACGATTACGTCACTGCTGTATACAACGCAGCCTTTTTGCAGAGCAACGTCAAAAAGCTTCATCGTCAGGCGGTTCGTCACAAAATTATGTCGCCGAGTTCCACCCGCCATGCGGAACAAGTTACCATCAATAAACTCGTGGCGCACGTCGGAAGTGGTCTCGAAAGCGACGTACTCCTCGAAGGTTGCTCCAGTTTTTACGGGCACATCTCGCAACATGATGCCACTATAGCTCTAAGTCACGATGTCACCATGACTCTCGAGCCTTTCGTTTCGCTTTCGTTTTATTGACACTCGAAACGTGCCGTCTTAAACTCGAGCGATCCAAAACGTTATTGAAAGGGACAACCCATGAACCTCGAGCCTCGAGCCACCGAGCGACTGACCGTCGCGCAAGCCCTCGTCAAGTTTCTATCGGTACAATTCTCCGAGCGCGACGGGCAGCGCCAACGCTTGATCCCCGGCGTGTGGGGCATCTTCGGCCATGGCAATGTCGGCGGGTTGGGGCAGGCGCTCGAGGAATACGGGAGCGATCTGCCGACCTACCGCCCACAGAACGAGCAGAGCATGGTTCACGCGGCTGCGGCGTTCGCCAAGCACACCAACAGATTGCAGACTTTCGCCTGCACCGCGTCGGTCGGGCCGGGCAGCCTCAACATGCTGACCGCTGCCGCGACCGCGACGGTCAACCGCGTGCCCGTGCTGCTACTGCCCAGCGATTATTTCGCCAATCGCCTGCCCGACCCCGTATTGCAGCAACTCGAGCATCCAAGCGAACACGACTCGAGCGTGAACGATTGTTTCAGACCAGTCAGTAGATTTTTCACGCGCATCTCGAGGGCTGAGCAACTGCTATCCGCGCTGCCCGAGGCGATGCGCGTGCTGACCGACCCGAGTGAGACGGGCGCGGTGACAATCAGCTTGCCGGAGGACGTGCAAACCGAAGCTTACGACTGGCCAGTGGCGTTTTTTGCGCCGCGCACTTGGCGCGTGCGCCGACCCGTGCCGGAACTCGAGGCGATAGAGGAAGTCGCCGCGCTGATTCGCGCCGCCAAAAATCCGCTGATCGTCACGGGCGGCGGCACGATTTACAGCGCGGCCTCGAGCGAGTTGGACGCACTGGCGAGCAAGCTGGGCATTCCCGTCGCGGAGACGCAGGGCGGCAAAGGCGCGTTGCGCTGGAATCACCCGCAATGCGTCGGGCCCGTCGGCGCGAACGGCGGCACAGCGGCGAATCGCTTGGCGCTCGAGGCGGACTTGGTGATCGCGGTCGGCACGCGGCTGGCGGATTTCACGACGGCTTCCAAGACGGCGTTTCAAAACCCCGACGTGCGCTTTGTGGGGCTGAACATCTGCGCCGCCGACTCGAGCAAATTGCGCGGCGTCAGCCTGATTTGCGATGCCAAGCGCGGACTCGAGATGTTACAAAAAGCGCTCGAGGGATTCGCGGGGACGAGCCTCGAGTACCGCCAGCGAGTCAGTGCGCTCAAGCTCGAGTGGGACAGCATCGTGACCAAAAGCCGCACGCCGGACACCACGAAGCTCGAGATGGCGCAGGCTGAGGTGATTGGGCTGGCGAACGAGTCCTTTGGCGGCGCGGCAACCGTGATCTGCGCGGCGGGCAGCCTGCCGGGTGACTTACTGAAACTCTGGCGACCCGAAGACCCACACGCGTACCACCTCGAGTATGGCTTTAGCTGCATGGGTTACGAGATTCCCGCTGGGCTGGGCGTCAAGATGGCAGAACCAAACCGCGAAGTCGTGGTCTTCGTCGGCGACGGCACGTATTTATTGATGAACAGTGAAATCGTCACGGCGGTCGCGGAACACCTCGAGCTGACGATCATGCTGCTCGACAACCGCGCTTACGGCTCGATCAGAGGCTTACAGATGTCGCTCGGCAGTCCGAGTTTCAACAACGAACTCCGCGCTCGAGACGCGAAAACCAACCGCACCGATGGCGAGCAGATCATCGTGGATTTCGCGGCGCACGCCCGCAGCATGGGCGCGAATGCGTGGCATCCCAAGAATTACGCGCAGCTCGAGACGGCGCTGAGTGAGGCTCGAGGGACGAGGGGCGTGCGCGTGATCGTCGTCCCAGTCAGTTTGCACGACCGTTTAGGCGGGTTTGAAAGCTGGTGGGATGTGCCGGTTGCCGAAGTCTCGAGCCAAGCGGCGGTGCGGGCGGCACGGGTGGAGTACGAGGCGGCACTGAAAAAGCAAAGGCGGGTGTATTGATATGGGACAGCAATATCGGTGTAGGGGCGTTTCGCCCATGCGAACAGTGTTCGACGCTAGCCTCGCCCCTACGGGTGGGCGGTTCACGGTCTTATCAAATCAGGCTCGAGGTGACGCGTGAGCATCCGCTTTGGGAACGCGCCGTGTTCGTGGGGAACCATTGAGGGCTGGGGTCAGGGCGTGCCTTACGCGCAGATGCTCGACGAGCTGAAAGAGACGGGATACACCGGCACGGAGCTAGGCGATTACGGCTACATGCCGACCGATCCCGCCGCCTTGCGCGAGGCACTGAACTCGAGAGGCTTGACGATGCTCAGCGCTTACGAGGGCGTGTACCTGCGCGACGCTGCGGCGCAGGCCGAGGGCGAGGCTCGAGTGTTGCGAACGGCGCGGCTGTTGAAAAGCGTAGCGGACGTGGGCGACGCCGACACGCAACCCGTGCTGATGCTGGCGGACGAACACAGCCGCGACCCGGAGCGCTTTCACAACGCGGGGCGGATCACGCCAGACCTCAGCCTCTCGAGTTCAGACTGGCGGACGTTTGCGGCAGGCGCGGAGCGCATCGCAAAAGCAGTGCTTGATGAAACCGGACTCAAAACTGTGTTTCACCATCATTGCGGCGGGTACGTCGAAGCGCCGTGGGAACTCGAGGAGTTTTTAGCGTTGACAGACTCGAGCCTGATTAACCTATGCTTCGACACCGGGCATTACCTGTTCGGCACGGGCAGCACACACGGGGAACTTGTGCTGGACGGTCTCGAGCTGTTCAAAGACCGCATCGCGTTGATCCACTTCAAGGACTGCGATCCAGTCGTCGCCGAGCAAGCTCGAGAAACGGGCATGACATACAAAGAATCCATCTCGAGCGGCGTATTTTGCGAGCTAGGACGCGGCAGCGTGGATTTCGGGCAGGTCACACGCAAACTCGTGCAACAGAGTTACAGCGGCTGGATCACGATTGAACAGGACGTGCTGCCCGGCATGGGCGACCCGAAAGCCAGCGCACAACGCAACCGCGAGCATCTGCGGGCGGTGACGGGGCTGTGAGTGAGGTGGGCGAAGGGCGAAGGGCGAAAGGCAAAGGGAACGGCGGTCAGAAACAAAAGCTGGCTCGAGAGTTTGATCTCGTCACGCTCGGGCGCTCGAGCATGGATTTGTACTCCAATGACATCGGCTCGAGCTTTGTGGATATTGGCAGTTTCGGGGCGTACATCGGTGGCAGTCCGCTGAACATCGCCGTCGGCGCACAGCGGCTTGGCTTGCGAACGGCGCTGCTGACGGGCGTCGGAGCGGACAAAACTGGCGAGTTCATCCTCGAGAGGTTAAAGCACGAGGGCGTGGAGACGCGCTTCATCGGCGTGAAAGCAGGCGCTCGCTCGAGCGCGGTGCTGCTGGGGATCGAGCCGCCGGATAAATTCCCGATCACCTTCTACCGCGACAACGCCGCCGATATTCAACTCAGCATCGACGATGTGCTAAACGCCCCAATCGCCACATCAGGCGCACTCGAGATCAGCGCGTCGGCCTTTGCCAAAGAACCCAGCCGCAGCGCAGCGCTGCTGGCGCTCGAGGTGGCTCGAGCGGCTGGGGTGACGGTCTACCTAGATTTGGATTTCAGAGCTGACCAGTGGCACGACCCACGAGCCTACGGCGTGACGGTGCGCGGCGTGTTGGGCAGTGTGGACGTGGCGATTGGCACGGAGGAGGAAATCAACGCGGCGCTGCTGCGAAACTCGAGTGACATCACCATCCAGCACAGCCAGATCACCGCGCCCGAGATTCGCGGCGACACCGACGCCAATATCACCGCGCTGCTCGAGAAACTGCCCGCAAGCGCGGCGCTGGTCGTCAAACGCGGCGCTCGAGGCTCGAGCGTGTTCGTGAAAAGTGCAGGCAGGCTCGAGGTGATCGCTGCGGCGGGATTCGCAGTGGACGTGCTGAGCATTCTCGGGGCGGGCGACGCGTTCGCGGCTGGATTGATCTACGCTCGAGCGAAAGGCTGGGACTGGCGCAAAAGCGCCCGCATGGGCAATGCCTGCGGCGCAATCGTCGTCACCCGCATCGGCTGCGCGGATTTCACGCCCTATCTCGAGGAGACGATGGAATTCATAGCGTCACATGGCGGCTTCTGACAGTAAGGCGAAGCTCGAGTTGCCGTTCGCAGTTTCGCCTCTCCCTGCGGGAGAGGCCGCGCAAAGCGCGGGTGAGGGGGGCGAGCGCAGCGAGTTGCACTTGACCTGCAAGCCTCGAGAGACGCGCAAAAATCACCGTCGCACAGGGCGAACATTCAGTTCGCCCCTACAGAAAATAAAACTGGGGGTCACATGAAAACATTTGGCGTGGCATTGCTCGGCGCGGGTCGCATTGGTACGGAACACGCCCGCAACCTCGCGGGGATCCCGCAGGCTCGAGTGATCGCGGTGGCAGACCCGAATCTCGAGGCGGCTGAATCAGCGAAAATCTTGGCTCGAGGGGAACGAGTTTACGCTGACCCGAAAGACGCGATTGCGGACGCGGATGTGCAGGTCGTGATCGTCTGCACGCCGACGCCGACGCACGCGCCGCTGACGGAACTCGCAGCCAAAGCGGGCAAAGCGGTCTTTTGCGAGAAACCGATTGCGCTCGAGCTGCCGGAAACGCTGCGCGTGATGGCGCTGGTGGATGAGATCGGCATTCCGTTTCAGATCGGTTTTCAACGCCGCTACGATGTGGCGTTCGCTGAAGCCAAGCGCCGCATTGCAGCGGGCGCACTCGGGCAGCTCGAGCAGTTCAGGGCGGTCGGGCGCGATCCCGCGCCGCCGCCGCTCGAGTACCTGCGAATCTCTGGTGGAATTTTTTGCGATCAGGCGATTCACGACATTGACATCGCACGGTTTCTGGTCGGTGAGGTCAGCGAGGTCAGCGTCTGGGGCGCGTCCCGCGTTGACCCGCGCATCGGCGAGATGGGCGACGCGGATACCGTCACGAGTCTGCTGCGTTTTGAGAACGGGGCGCTCGGCGTGATCGAGAACTCGAGGCGAGCCGTGTATGGCTACGACGTGCGCTCTGAAATTTTCGGCTCGAGCGGCAAGTTGGTGATTGATGCGACGCCGAAAACTCCATTGTGGCAATTTGGCGAGGGCGGCGTCAGCAGCGATCACTATTACTTCTTCATGGACAGGTTTATCGACGCGTATCGTTTGGAATTGCAGGCGTTTTTCGCGGCGCTCGAGGCGGGCACAAAGCCGACGCCGGGCACGAAGGACGCGGTGGAATCGTTGCGAATCGCATTGGCGATGACGCGCAGCTTGATCGAAAAGCGTCCCGTGCTGCTCGAGGAACTGCGGTGAATCACTTCCCGTCTGTTGGCGGGCGCGTAGCGGTCACGCCGCAGTCGGCGGGCTGGCAATACCTGAGCTTCGCGGTGCAGACCCTCGAGATGGGCGAGGTGTACGCGGGCGATTCGGGCGGTCTCGAGTTGGCGATTGTGCCGCTCAGTGGCGCGGGCGTGATCGAAGTCGGAGGTCAAACCTTCAACCTCTCGAGGGCGAGCGTCTGGCTGGCATTGCCGCAGGTGCTGTATTTACCGCCGCACACGGCGTTCACGGTCACGACCGACTCAAGGCTCGAGTTCAGCGTCGGCGGCGCACCCGCAGAGGGACGCTATGCCGTGCGGTTGCTCGAGCCGTCTGAGATGCGCTCCGAGCTGCGCGGCGGCGCGAACGCTGCGCGGCAGGTCAATCACATTCTGGGGGCTGAGCTGCCCGCCGAGCGCCTGCTGCTGTACGAGGTCTACACGCCGTCGGGCAATTGGAGCGGTTGGCCCCCGCATCGGCACGACGGTGAGCTGGGCAGTGTGTACATCGAGGAAACGTATTTCTACAAAATCGCACCCTCGAGCGGCTGGGCGGTGCATCGCAATTACAGCCCGCAGCACGGGCTGGATGAGTTACTGCTCGCCCGAGACGGCGATTTGATCCTCGCGCCGCACGGCTACCATCCGGTCAGTGCCCCGCCGGGCAGCAACGTTTATTACCTCAACTACATGGCGGGCGAAGCAGTGGGCGCGGCTCGAGCGACGCCGCCCGTGGACGACGCGGATTGGGCGTGGATGCGCGGCGATTGGGCGGGTAAGCCGTTTGCGATTCCTTTCGGGGACGGCAAGCAATGACCACGCAGCAACGTCGCGCTCAGATCATCGAAACGCTCGAGGCTCGAGGGCAGGTTTTGGTCGAGGGGCTGGCGCTGGAGTTCGGCGTGTCGCTGGTGACGATCCGCAAGGACTTATCGGAGTTGGAGGCGAGGGGTTTGCTGCACCGCACGCACGGCGGCGCGAGTTGGGCGCACAGGAGTTTGTTCAACCCGAGTTTCCGCGAGAAAGCGTACTTGCAGCAGGCTGAGAAGCAGGCCATAGCCCGCGTCACCCTTGAGCTGATCGAAGAGGGCGATTCGCTGATTTTGGATGCGGGCAGCACGACGCACGCGCTGGCCCGTGCGATGAAGAAACGTTTTCGGCATCTGCACGTCATCACCAACTCCGTGCCCATCGCGCTCGAGTTATCAGAGACAAGCTGGGAGTTGCTGCTGCTCGGTGGTTCGGTGCGTCATCACAGCCAAGCGCTGATCGGGCCCGCGACGGTCAGGGCGCTCGAGCCGTACCACGTGGATAAAGCAATCTTGAGCGCGACTGGCGCGTCGGTCGCGCACGGACTGACGACACCCAACGACTTGGAGGCGCAGTCCAAACGTGCGATGATCCGCGCCGCATCGCAAGTCATTGGCATCGTGGACTCGAGCAAATTGGGGCGGGTGACGCTCGCCAGTTTCGCGGCGCTCTCAGACTTAAGCTGCCTTGTAACGGACTGGAATGCCGCGCCAGATACCCTCGAGACGCTGCGAGGAATCAAGCTGATCGTCGCGCCGCTCGAGTGAGTGTGGTCGACTGAAATGCGGCGTGGGTGGCTGCACCTCAGCTTGGGCATCTAAGGTGAGCCTTGATTCACTTCAACACGTCCGCGAGACATCGCGGGCGGCCGGTCGCTCGAGGAGCATCACCATGAAAGCACAAAACGCCGCTGGAACACCCGCAGCTCGCCGTACCAACATGGAGATTCCGGAGCCGGCTATCTCGAGGTTTTTGTTCGGTGACACGCGGCTGGCGCTGCTGTGGACGGTGATTCGACTGTACGTCGGTTACGAGTGGCTGACGGCCGGTTGGGGCAAGCTGACCAACCCGGCGGGCGTCTGGGTCGGCGAGAAAGCGGGCGCGGCCGTGACGGGGTTTTTGAACGGGGCGCTGCAAAAAACGGCCGGCGATTATCCAGACGTGCAGGGTTACGCGGCATGGTTCTTTCAGCACGTCGCATTGCCCAACGCGGCGCTGTTTAGCTACCTCGTGACGTTCGGCGAGATCGCCGTCGGTGTGGCGCTGATCCTAGGGTTGTTCACCGGCATCGCCGCGTTCTTCGGCGGGTTCATGAACGCCAGTTACCTGTTCGCGGGCGCGGTCTCCACCAATCCGCTGCTGTTCATCTTTGCGACGTTGCTGGTGCTGGCCTGGCGCACGGCCGGCTACTGGGGACTCGACCGTTTCTGGTTACCGAGAGCCATCGTTTCCAGCCCAGTTGCTCGAGTCTCAACCAGCGTTTAGCGCACCAGCAAGCCCTCGCGCACCAGCGGCGCGACTTTCGTCCCCAAGAGTTCCACCGCACGCAACATCTTGGCGTGCGGCAGCGCGACGTTGGTCATCTGGAACGACAACCTCGAGATGCCGCCCAGCACCTCGTTGACGTACAGCACTTTGTCAGCCACGCTTTGCGAATCACCGATCAAGTACGGCCCGCCGGGTGCGGTCATCGCGTCGAACTGGGCGCGGTTTGGCGGCGACCAGCCGCGCTCGCGCCCAATCGTATTCAGCATTCGTGCGTAACCGGGGTAGTAATCGTCTCCGGCCTGCTGCGCGGTGTCGCCGACGAAGCCAAAGGCGTGAATGCCGACTTTGAGGGTATCAACACGATGACCCGCGTGCTGACCCGCCTCGCGGTACAGGTCAATCAGCGGGCGGAAACGCCTGAAATCCCCACCGATGATCGCCACCATCAGCGGCAAACCCAGCAATCCGGCTCGAGCGAAACTCTCCGGTGTGCCGCCGACCCCGAGCCAGATCGGGAGCTGGGCTTGCAGCGGGCGCGGGTAGACGCCCTGCCCCGTCAGCGCAGCGCGGTGCTTGCCCGACCAATGCACGAACGTTTCATCGCGCAGTTGCAGCAACAACTCGAGCTTCTCGGTGAATAAACTGTCGTAATCCTCGAGTTTCAAGCCGAACAGCGGGTAGCTTTCGACGAACGAACCGCGCCCGGCAACGATTTCGGCGCGTCCCTTTGAAATTAAATCCAGCGTCGCAAACTCCTGAAAAACCCGTACCGGGTCACTGGCGCTCAGCACCGTCACGGCGCTCGAGAGTCGGATATGCTGCGTGCGCGACGCGGCCGCCGCGAGGATCATCGTCGGCGCGGAGTCTAAGTACTCCTTGCGGTGATGCTCACCGACGCCGAAGGCATCCACACCGCTCTGGTCGGCGACGACGATTTCCTCGATTAAATTATTCAGGCGCTGACTGGCACTCAAAGCCAAACCCGTTGCGGGGTCGGAAACAGTAGCGGCGAAACTGTCGATACCAATTTGCATGAATGACCTCTTACTCGATTCTCGAGCTGATGGGCGGCCCAAAGCTGCATCGCGCCATACCTTCGATGAACCCACTAGACTCGGCTTGTGCAACTCGGGCCGTTCCATATCGAAGCCTTCTATGACAAATGACGAGTTCAGCGCCGAGCTGATGCTGTCCTCGAGCATTACTTGGCTAAACTATCCGCATGAACATCACCACGCGCAACCTTGAGAGTGCCGCAGATGCTGAGGCGTTGATCGGCGTGATCGCCGCGCTCGAGGGGTGCAGCCCAGACCAAGCTCGAGGATTTGTCGAATCATTGCGCTCATCAATAGGAAATGCTTTCGAGACGGCATTGGTCTTCGCGGTCAAGCAACTCGAGATCGTCGGCGCGGTCGCGCTGCGCCCGATGCCGATGGGTCATCTGGAGTTGTTTGGCGGCGTGCCCGCGCATCCAGAGCGCCATGAGATCAGCCGCGCTCTGCTGCGCGGCGCTCGAGCGGCAGCACCGGACGCGGTGCTGGCGACTTTCGCCTCCGAGCTGTACTGGGAAGTCAGCGCCCTCGAGCCGCTGGGTTTCAAAACCGTCGCGCAGTACCAGCGTTTGCAGGCGACCGCGCCGGGTCTCGAGTCAGTCGCGTGGCCCGCTGGCTTCACGGTCTCGAGCTACGCAGACAAGCCCGATCTGACGGGGCTGATCGCGGGGTTGCGGTGTTACGAGGACATGTGGGGGCATCACCGCGCCCAACCAGCGCAGGTCGCAGCAGGGCTGAGCAACTACGATGCAGCGCTGATCTGGTTGGCTCGAGACGAGTTGGGCAATGTTGCGGGCGTCTGCCGCGCTACGCTCAGCGACGCCTCAGCTTGGATCGACGCGCCCGGCGTGGTGCGGTCGGACTCGAGGGGCTTGAACTTGCATTGCGCCCTGCTCGGTCACGCGCTGCGCGAACTAAGCGCTCGAGATGCTGCCCGTTTCACGCTCGAGAGTTGGGGCGAAAGTGACGCGAACAGCGCCGATTACCTCGAGCTGGGATTTGAAGTGTTGGAGTCCGAGGCGATTGTCGCGTGGGACGGGTCAGGCATTATCTAAACCTCGAGCTGCGGTTTCTTGGTAACTTGCAAAAATGGATACCAGCCGATACGCGGAGCGCCGACGCGAAACGCTCGAGGAATTCGCGCAAATGGTGCGGCTCGAGAACACGCGAGAGTCGTTTACGTCACCGAGTGGTCGCTACTTGCTCGAGACTCAAGAAGCGTCAAAAGGCGGAAACACATGGAGTTACGTTCGCGGCGTTATCACTCGAGTCGCTGATAGCGTTGAAATTGCCGAGGTGATTCGCAATTACGGAGTCTTCTGGCATTGCTGGGTGCAGCACCTCGATGGTTCCGAGTATTTGCTGTGCGGCGAGGACTATCAGGGCTACAACGTTATTGATTTAGACAACGCCGCGAACAATTGCTTCTTCCCATCTGAGGCATTTGATGGGGTTGGATTCTGTTGGACAAAAGTACACCCCTCGCCAGACGGATTCGTGCTGGCCGTCGAAGGCTGCTACTGGGCCTGTCCTTATGAACTCGTGTTTTACGACTTCCGCGACCCGAGCAAGCTGCCGCTACCCGAATTGGCGCGGCTCGAGGAGTATGACGATGTGACAGGCTGGCGCGACAACAATACCCTTGAGTATTCACAGGGCGAATCCAGCGCAGAGTGCGTTCCAGCCACTTGGCAGCGCAGTTCATCGGCAAATCTCGAGTGACCACAAGCAAAGCTCGAGCGAGGGGCGCAAAACATCCGTCGCTCGAGCTTGGAACTTTACTGGGCTAAACCGTGCGCGATGAACCACTGAATGGATTTTTGCACGTCGTGGTCGCGCAATTCTAAAATCAAACGCGGCTTGTGCTCTAATCTGCCCAGCTCTTTCAACACGGCCCACCAGTTGATGTCGCCCTGCCCCGGATGCCAGTGATGATCCAGTTGCCCGTCGTTGTCCTGAATGTGCACGTGTCCAAGCAGCGCCCCAGCTTGCCGCACCCACTGATCCGCCCTCGGGCCGCCGCACTGGTGCATCAGGTGCGCGTGACCCGCGTCCAAGCTCATGCGGACGTGATCGCTGTCAAACGATTTCACCGTCTCGAGCAGTGCGTAGGGGTTGGTGTCGCGGATGTTCTCGATCACTAGCGTGCAGTCGAGCTTCGCCGCCCGTTCGAGGACTGGCTCCAACGTGCGCTGGATGAAACCGATCTGCTGGCGCAATCCAGTCGCTTCACTGTGCGCGACCAGCGGATGACCGAAAAACAGGAACGGGCTGTGGAGCACCATGTGCGGGGCGCGGCTGCCGCCGAGCGCATCTGCGACGCTCTCAATAAACTCGAGGGTACGCAGGAAGCGCTTGGCGACGAACTCGCCAGCGAAAGCGTCATACGAGCCGATGTGATAGCCGTCGAACGGCGCGTGAATCCCGACCCTTGCGGTGTGACCCGTCAGATTGGTTTTTAGGGTCGCCAAAAGCGGTGTCCAGTCTTCCTCGAGCATTCCAACGCGGCACGGGTCTTGAATTTCCAAATCGCGCCCGCCGTGCTCGAGTAAAAAGTCGCGGTTGTGCTCGAGTTGATGAATGGAGAGAGCTGCGCCGAGTGTTTGTAGGGTCATGATGTCCTCGTCTGGTACGGGCGAGGGGCGCACAGTGATGCTTGCGCCCCCGTACCGTAAAGCTGAAAACTCGAGTCTCGAGCGGTTTACTTAAACAGCGGTGCGGTGCGCGTCACGAGGTCTTTGAGCGTGCTTTCGACGGGCGTGTTGTTGAGGTAAATGCTCTCCAAGCTCTTGACGATCTCGGTCGTGACTTGGAAGTACGCGCCGGTGCTGGGGCGCGGGCGGGCGAAGGGCAACTGGCGCACGCCCATGTCCAAACCTTGCTCACTGGCGATGTAGTCCTTGAAGGCTTTTAGCTCGCTGGTCGGGCGAGTGATTGGCACGTAATTGCTCATTTTGATGAAGGTGAACTGCTGCTCTGGTTGCGTCAACCACTTGATGAACTGCCACGCGGCTTTTTGCTTGTCGGGGCTGATTTTGGAAATGGCCAGCGTCGCGCCGCCAACGGGCACGGATGGCTTTTTGAAGTACGGGAGCGGCGCGACTTTGAAGGCAAATTTGCAGTTGTTTTTAATATTCGGGCGGCTGGCGACGCTGCTGAAACGAATCGCAAACTTGCCAGCGCAGAAGTCCAGATTGCTGTTGGCGTTGCTGACCACGGCCGTACCGTCGCGGAAGAAGCCCGCCCAAGTGTTGACGACCTCGAGCACTTCGGGGCTGTCCATGTTCAGACGGTTGTTTTTGACGATCTCGCCACCGTTGCTGGCAATCGCGCCCTCGAGCACCCACGGGAAGCTCTCAATCGCCACGGCCGGCAGGCCGGTCGCGGCTTTGATCTTCTTGGCGGCTTCGCGCATCCCGGTGTAAGTACGCAGGTCGGCTTCTTTGACGCCCGCTTTGGCCAGCAAGTCTGGGTTGTAGTACGTCACGGGGTTGGAGTTATTCCACGGCATCGCGAAGACTTTGCCGTTGCCATCGGGGTCGGCTTGGCGCTTGAAGACGGGCCAGAAGTTGTCGAACGTCGTTTTGAAGCCGTCAAACTTGGACAGTTCCTCGAGCGCCCCGGCCTGCGCCAGGCGCGGCCAGTACGAAACCTCGAGTTGCAGGATGTCGGCGGCGGGCGCTCCGGCCGCAATCCCCGCGAGGGCTTTGGTGACGACGCCTTCGTAGTTGCTGCCGCTGAATTCACCCTTGACGGTCACGTCGGATTGGGATTCGTTGAAACCCTTAATCATCACTTCAATCGCTTTGCCCAACTCGCCGCCCAAGCCATACAAAAACGTCACTTCGGTGCGCTTGGCTTGCCCTTGGGCTGCACCCAGCAAAACTCCCCCAAAACCGAACGCCGCTGCCAATATCGCAAATCGCTTTTTCATAACTCTCCTTTGCTCGAGGTCGTCTCGAGCCGTACCTTTTAGCCTTTGAGACCGCTCGAGGCGGCGCTGTCGATGAACCACTTCTGCGCGAAGATGTAGACGACCATCACTGGCAAAATCACCAGTGTCGTGGCCGCCAATACGACGGGGACATTGCTGCCCTCGAGATTGGTGAAGCTGGCAAGTCCGACTTGCACGGTGCGAAACTCGTCTTTGCTGATGGCGATGTACGGCCAGACCAGTGCGTTCCAGATGCCTAGAAACGTCAGCACCGACAGCGCGGATAATGCCGGGGCATTCACGGGCATCAAAATTCGGAACAAAAATTGCAGCGGCGTCGCGCCGTCGATGCGGCTGGCATCCTCGAGTTCCTGCGAGGTTTTCAGAAACGCTTGGCGCAGCAAGAAAATTCCGAAAGCACTGGCTAGAAACGGCACGATCAGCGCTGGGTAGGAGTTCTGCCACCCAAACTGGCGGATCGTGATGAAATTGGGGATCAGCAGCACATCGCCGGGGATCATCAGCGGCCCGAGCGCGAGGATGAACAGCAAGCCTTTCCCAAAAAACTGCATCCGTGAGAACGCGAACGCGGCGAGGCTCGAGGTCAGCACGACGCTGACGGTCACGATAATCGACACGAGCAGCGAGTTGAAGAAGTAGCGCCCGAACGGTGCGCCGTTCCACGCCTCGAGAAAATTGCCCCAGACCCATTGCTCTGGGATGAACGACCCCAAGAAGACCTCGCGCTGCTGCTTGAACGCGCCGAGCAGCATGAACAGCAGCGGCAGCACGAAAAATAACGACACCAACAGACTCAAGCTCCCCTGCAACCACGCAGCTCGAGCGGCGGCGCGGCGTCTCGAGTACGGCTTGGATTGGTGGCGCTCGCGGTACTTGTCACTGGCTGACTTGTCACTGGCCGTCACTGGTAATGCACCCGCCTTTCGGAAACCTTGAACTGCATCCAAGCCAGCAGCGCCAGCAACACGAACAGCGCGACCGACAACGCGCTGGCGTAACCCATCTGGAAAAACTGGAAGGCGTTTTCAAAAATGTAATAACCAAGCAACTCGGTCGAGCCGACCGGGCCGCCCCGAGTCAGCAGCAGCACCAGCCCGTAACTCTGGAACGTGCCGACCAGACTGATGAAAAACACCACCATCGTCGTCGGAGCCAGCAGTGGAATCGTGATGCGACTGGCGACCTGCCAACGGTTCGCGCCGTCGACAATCGCCGCCTCCTCGAGTTCACGCGATATCCCCTGCAAGCCCGACAGGTACAACACGGCGGGCAGCCCCACACCTTTCCAGACCGCGACGACGATTACACCGAGCAGCGCGATTTTCGGATCGGTGAACCAACCAATCGGCGGGATGCCAAACAGCGCTAGGGCGCGGTTGACGGGCCCCGCCTGCGTGTTGAGGAAAAACAGCCACAGAATCGCGGTGGCTGACACAGAGATCACGACCGGCGCAAAAACGGCGGCTCTGAGCAGCGGCGTGACTCGAGTCTTTGCGTTCATCAAAAAGCCCAGCATCATGCCCAGCACGACCTCGAGCGCGGTCACGCCAACGGCGAAAATCGTGGTGATGGTCAGGCTGGCCCAGAACTCTTGAGCATTGAACATCTTGGTGTAGTTGTCTAAGCCAACCCAGTTCGGCGCTCGCAGGAAATCGGCATCGGTGAAGCTCATGTAAATCACGTTCCAGAGTGGGTAATACGTGAACAGCCCGAAGACGACAAGCGCGGGCAGCAAGTACGGCAATGCCTGACCCAAGCGGCGCAGCGAAACGGACATGGGCGTGACCGTACCGAGGCTTCGTCAGGCGATGGTAAGTCACAAAGCCATGACAGATCGTCGCTCAACGCCTCAGGTTCACATCATCGGATCGGTGGCACTGCCTCGAGCAGCGCTTAATTTATGTAACAGAAGTATTGCGTGCAGATCAGGTTGAACACGCCATTATTACACCTCACATTTAAGTTGTGGCTATACTTTTGGCAATCGCTCGAGGCGGTTGGAGGTTAACTTATGAACTTGAAAATGATGTTGGTCGCGGCGTTGGCACTGGTGATGGTTTCGTGCGGTGGTACGGGCGGTGGTACGGGCGGTGGCAATTCAGCGTCTCAGAAGAAATCAGCCAGCGCATCGTTCAGGGCCATCTCAGCGCTCGGGCCGTCAATCTTCGGCTCGGTCGGTAGCCTGTTGTCCAACAAACCGCGTTTACAGGCGGGTCCAGAAACCGTTGCGTTGACGTGCAGCAGTGGCAGCGGCGGCACGATTACCGTGACCAGCAGCGCCACCAGCCTCGCCCTCGTTTTGAAAGCTCCCGGCACAGGTTGCACCTCGAGCGGCACGACAATCAAAACACCAGATGCTGGGCTGTCCATGACCTTCACGGGCAGCGGCGATTTTGATACGTCAAATTTCACATTCACACTCGGGATCAATGGCGGCGCGACAATCACGACTGGCTCGAGCACCGAGACGTTCGCGTACACCAACTTCTCAATCAAGCTTGTTGCTCAAAACACGGGAACGCAAGCCAAACCCGTCGTCAAGGCAACGATCACCATCAACGGTTCGGTCAGCAGCACCACCGATGGTGTGCAGACGTTCGACAACGTGACCTACGACTCAAACGATTTGAATTAAAGCTTCAAAAACCAGTGAACCCTCCGCCGAAAACGCGGAGGTTTTTCATGTCAACATCTCGAGCACCCTGCATCTTCAACCTCTGCATCTCGAGTATTGTGTGATGCGTGAACCCGTACAGCCTGCCTGAGCTTCGCGCCGCTATTCTTGAATCGCACACGGATTTCGCGGCGTACCTGCAAGCCCTGCCGCTGGCGACATTTATGCACCCGCTGCAAGGCACGTGGTCGCCGTTGCAGCACGCGCAGCACCTGATGGCTCCAGAGAAGCTGATCGCGGGCACGCTCGAGGCTCGCAAGTTCAAGCCGCTGGGAACGCCCGCCGTCTCCAAGTCATACGATGAAGTCGCAGCCGCGTACCGCGAGGCGCTACGAACCACATCGCTGACCAGCAATCCATTCCCACCACCGGAATACGCTGGATTGGACGCGCTCGAGGCGACGCGGGGCTTATTTCTGAGCGAGTGGCTACAAAGCGGCAGGGCGCTCGAGGCGGCATTGGCGAGGTACGCGGATGAGGAACTGGACGCGTTTGAGGGTCGTCACCCGGCGATGGGCATGCTTTCTTTGCGCGAGTTCCTGCTGTTCACGGTCTATCACGTCGCGCATCACCGCACGGCGATCGAGGGTCGGCTGGGCTGATTCACGGCGTCCAGAACTCAAGGTTTTGAATCGTGCCAAAATCGCGGTAGTTGAACGTCCACACGGGCGCACCCAGCGCCAGAGCGGTGTTGATGACCATGGCGTCCTCGAGCGTCGCGCCCCACTTACCCATGCTGTGGATCAACTCGAGGGCGGAAGAAATAGTTTGTGGCGTGGTGTCCAGCACTTCCAAAGTCTCGAGCATCGCGGAGGTAGCGGTTTGCATCGCAGTGGCACTCACATCGAACAGCAGCCGCTTAGCGGTCTCGAGGACGATGCTCGAAGGCGCGATCAAGCGCGTGTTGAATGACTCGAGCGTTGAAAAGCCACGCTTCGCCGCCGCGTGATCCAGATCACGGTCATTGAAGAGTGCCAGCAGCACGCCAGTGTCTAACACGATGCGTTTAAGCATCACCTGCGGTCTAAGCCGCGTTTGACGATTTCGTCCTCGGGACGTTCGCGCAAGTCATCAGCTTTTTCCTGTGGCGTGCGTCTGTCCACCCCATTGAACGACACAAAGCCCGCCAGCTCGAGGATGCGATTGCGACGCGGTTTGAGTTTGCTCTCCAAGGCTTCTTGCACGAGGCTCGAGAGCGTCATCTCGGGATGGTCAGCAAGGTAGTTTTTGACGAGAATCTCGAGTTCTTTGGGAAGGTAAATGCTGGCTTTCATATCTAGTATCGTACTGATTGCGACACGTGGAAACCTACGAGCTGATCGGATTCAAGTTTTCAGTGGCGGCTCGAGCAAATCGAGGAACTGATACAGCGGCATCGCCTGATGCTCACTCGACAACTCGAGTCCGTACCGCACGTGGACGCGCCGCGTCAATTCGCTGGCGTCCATTAAGCCCTCGAAGTCCCCAAGACAGCTTTCATCGGACACGAACGCCCAAGGCAGTTGCAGCACGTGCTCGAGGAAATCTGCCCAGATGGCCTCCCGCCGCTGCATTTTGTTGCTGCTCGAGAATTGAGGCTTTGACATCACATGATTCTAAATCACACTAGAGAGATCATTTGCGCTCGAGGTCGTTAAAATCCACGTAATCCGCACCACTGTCCCCATCATCCTCATCGTCATCCAATGCCCACGGACTCGAGGTGAAACTGGCGTAACGCTCCAAAAACCCGATCAATATGCGGTTGAACTCATCCGGCTTCTCGAGCGGCGCGTTGTGCCCGCCACCGGTGATCGTCACCAGCACGCCCAAACCCTGTTTGACCCATTCGACGATCTCGTGGCTGTAACGCAATGGGGTCAACACGTCGTCGCTGCCAACCGCGACCAGCACGGGGCAATTCACGGCTCGCAGCCACTTGCGCTGATCGCCGGGGCTTAGCATCCCAATGATCGCGAACTGAAGCTGCTCGCTCGAAAGCGTCAGCGGCGCTGGAGTATTGCTGTACAGGTACGCGCTGCCCCACAGCCACGGCGCGGCGACGCTCGAGGCAAGGGGTACGCCGCCCGCCTCGAGACCAGCGTTGATGCTGCGAAGCTTCAGCTCCAGCGGCGCGTCTAAACGCGTGAAGCCGCCAACCAAGCACAGACTGAGGACGCGGGTCGGGTGCTGCCCCGCGAAGCTGTAGGCCAGCACGCCGCTAGCACTGTGCGCGATCAGGTGAACGGCAGGAAGCTCCAAATGATCGAGCAGCCCCTCGAGATCGGCGAGTTGCGTTTCAAAGCTGTCCTCGAGCGAGCGGGCGTAAGTTAGCACGCGGTACTTGGGGGTCAGCGCGTCCAATGTGCGTTGCCACGCAGATGGCTGGCTGAATTCACCGTGCAGCAACACGACCGTCTCGAGTCCAGCGCCGCTGAGTTCGTAGGTTTGCGCGTCTGTCTGTATCACCGTGCTGCCTCGTTTCGTGCAAGGCTCGAGGCTCGAACGGCTTGCCGGATCAATCTGCGGGTTTGTCCGCTCGCCCCTACCACCGCGCCGCCCCATGACGCAGGAATCTCGAGTCTCGAGGGTCGGGTTCGATTCCTCGGATTTGGAGGCTAGTCAACATGCCGTCAGATTACCGCTCGAGCACCGGGCGTACACTGGGCGCAAAGGCTCGAGCGGTGATTTCAGCCTCGAGTACCGCCGCCTCTTTACATTGTGAGCTTTGTCTGGTATAAAACACGAGGAGTTGATTACGTTGTTAGCAGAATTAATCAGTGTCGGGACAGAATTGCTGATGGGCGAAATCGTTGACTCCAACGCGGCGTTCATCGCGCAGGAGTTGAAGAATCGCGGCGTCTTCATTCACTGGAAAACGACCGTCGGTGACAACCTGACGCGTTTACAGGAAGCAATCAGCCGTGCGCTGACCCGCGCTGATTTGGTGATCCTCGGCGGTGGACTCGGGCCCACCGATGACGACCTGACCCGCGAAGCGATTCTGGCAACCATCGGCGAAACTCCCGTGATTGACACTGTGTACCTCGAGACGCTGACCAAGTGGTTTCAGTCCAGAGGGCGCAGCTTCCCGCAAGCCAACACCAAGCAAGCTTGGGTATCCAAAAGCACCCAAGCGCTGCCAAACCCCGTCGGAACCGCACCGGGCTGGTTCACCACCGTCCCCAACACGGGCAAAATCATTGTCGCCATGCCGGGCCCGCCGCGTGAAATGAAAAAGATGTTCCTCGAGCAGCTTTTGCCGCGCTTATCCCTGCCGCAGAACGGTTTCCATTACACGACCTTCCGCACCGTCGGCATCGGCGAGTCTCATCTCGCTGAGCGTCTGGGCGCACTGACGCAAGGCAGCAACCCGAGCATCGGCACGTATGCGCGGCGCGACGGCGTTCACGTCCGCGTCGCCAGCAGCGCCGCGACGCTCATTGAAGCCGAAGCGCTGGCCGCTCCCACCGAACTCGAGGTGCGAAAAGCGCTCTCTGGTTTCATCTATGGCACGGACGAGCAAACCCTGCCGGGCGTGATCCTCGAGCTGCTGCGCTCCAAGGGGCAGACGTTGAGTGTGATCGAGAGCATCACCGGCGGGCTGATCGCCGACGTGCTGACCGATACGGCTGGCTCGAGCGACGCGTTTCAAGCCAGTGCGGTCGCGTACTCCAATACCGCCAAGCGGCATTTCGGAGTCAGTGAATCCACGCTCGAGCAACACGGCGCGATCAGCGCTCAAACCACCCGCGCCCTCGCGCTCGAGGCGAAAACCCGCTTTGGCTCGAGCTGGGCACTGGCAGCGACCGGTGCAGCCGACAGCAGCTTAGGCAACACGATGCCCGCCGGGACGCTGTTCGTCAGCATCGCCAAGCCAGACGGCTCGGTCGTCGACGCGGCGCTGACCGTCGCGGGCGACCGCCGCACGATGAAGGAACGCGCCGCGTTCTTCGCGCTCGGGGCATTGTGGCGCGAATTGGTGAAAACGTGAAGACGCTGAACACCGCACGCTTGAATATCAGAGCGCTCGAGATGAGTGATCTGGACGCGTTCTTTGCGATTTGCAGCGATGCCGCCACCATGCGTCTGATGGGCGACGGGCTACCCCTAACGCTCGAGCAAACGAGGCAATGGATTGACGTATCGCAACGCAACTACAGCCTGCACTCGAGGGGCTGCATGGCGGTGATCGAACGCGATACAAACACCATGATCGGCTTTTGCGGGCTGGTCGTTGGTGATAACGTGGGCGAAATCGAACTGATTTACGGCTTCGCGCCCGCCCATTGGGGACGCGGTTACGCTACGGAGAGCGCCCGTGCGATGCTCGAGTACGGACAGACCATTCTGCCGCGCATCGTTGCCAGCATCTATCCGCAAAATAAGGCCAGTCAGCGCATCCTCGAGAAACTGGGTTTTGAGCAGACGCGGGTGGACGCAGACGGCACAATCTGCTATCAACTCGAGACTCTGGTGAGCGCGTGACTCGAGCAGCCGCCAAGCCCGTCAAAGCACCGTTTCGCAAGCCGCAGACCCACTTGTTCTACGCGGTCTTCGTGCCGCCAGAGTTGCACCCGCCGCTCGAGCTGCTGCAAAGCCCCGTGAAGATCGGCTGGACGACTACGCCCGCTGTTCAACTCCACGTGACGCTGGCGTTCATGGGCGAAGCGGCTGATGAACCACTGAGCACGTTTCTCCAAGCTGGGCGCAGTGTCGCCAGTCAACTTGAGCCGTTCACCGTCACTTTGCGCGGCACGGGTTTTTACCCCACGGACGGCAGCCCTCGAGTCTGGTTTCTGAAAGCCGACGCGCCTCAGTTGCAGACGATCTCGAGCGGTCTGAACGAACGCTTAGCGCTCACCCCGGAACACAAATTCCAACCGCATGTGACCCTTGGCCGCAAGCGCGAGCGCGGCCCGAAACCACCAACCCAGACCGCTAACCTCGAGTTTCAAGTTTCGCAGTTCGCATTGGTACGCAGCTTCTTGCAACGCGACGGGCCGCAGTACACCATCTTAGAGAAGTTTTATCTCCCTGCACCCATTGATGTTCCTCGAGATGAAGTCACCCGGACGCTCCAACTCTAAGCACGCGATTGACCGATTCCCGCCCTCTGTGTTCAGTTTGACCAGCCACAATCATTTGATTCAAGGAGACTTATATGACGCAAGCCGCTAAACGTAAAGAAGACGCCGCCGCCGCCGAGGAACTCAACACCGCCGTTCAGAGCAGCGCCCAGCGCAAGAAGGCGCTGGATACCGCGATGAGCCAGATCGAAAAGCAATTCGGCAAGGGCAGCATCATGAAGCTGGCCGCCACATCCAAGCTCGACATCGAAGTGATCCCGACGGGCAGCCTGAGCCTCGATTTGGCGCTCGGCGTCGGCGGCATCCCCAAAGGGCGCGT
The DNA here is from genome assembly GCA_025359505.1 of Deinococcales bacterium. Lineage (GTDB taxonomy): Bacteria > Deinococcota > Deinococci > Deinococcales > JAAFIG01 > JANYHH01. Next base: position 14,091 of record JANYHH010000112.1, on the reverse strand, counting down.
CACCGAGATTTACGGCCCGGAATCCGGCGGCAAGACGACCCTCAGCCTGTCGATCATCGCGCAGTGCCAGAAAATGGGCGGCACGGCCGCCTTCATCGACGCCGAACACGCGCTCGATCCGCTGTACGCCCGCGCCTTGGGCGTCAACACCGAGGAACTCTTGGTCAGCCAGCCCGACACCGGCGAGCAAGCGCTCGAGATCAGCGAGCTGCTGGTCAGGAGCGGCGCGGTCGACATCATCGTGATCGACTCGGTGGCGGCATTGACGCCACGCGCCGAGATCGAGGGCGAGATGGGCGACAGCCTGCCGGGCTTGCAAGCCCGTCTGATGTCACAAGCGCTGCGTAAGCTGACAGCGATTTTGAGTAAATCCAACACCACGATGATTTTCATCAACCAAGTGCGTGAGAAAATCGGCGTGATGTACGGCAACCCCGAGACGACCACCGGCGGTAAAGCCTTGAAATTCTACGCCAGCGTGCGCCTTGATATTCGCCGCATGGGGCAACCAATCAAAATCGGCAACGACGCGATTGGCAACAACGTCAAAATCAAAGTCGTCAAAAACAAGGTCGCGCCACCCTTCAAGGAGGTCGAAGTCCAGATCTACTTCGGCAAAGGCATCGACCAGCTCAACGACCTCGTGAACTTAGCGGTGTCGCTCGAGGTGATCGAGAAAGCCGGAAGCTGGTTTTCGTACATGGGCGAGCGCATCGGGCAGGGCAAGGAAAAAGTCGTCGAGTTCATCAAAGCCAAGCCGTCTTTGGAGGACGAGATGCGAGCCAAGGTCTTTGAAGCGATCAAACTCGGCAAGGGCGACACCATCGTCAAGGTCGGCGTCGAGGACGAGAAAGAAGCCTGAGCGCACTCCAAGCCCCTCGAGACTTGACGCTCGAGGGGCTTGACCGTTGGCTCTATGGCTGATAACCTGCACACCGCACTTGAACGGGGGTGTAGCTCAGGGGGAGAGCACCCGCTTTGCAAGCGGGGTGTCGTGGGTTCAAATCCCTCCACCTCCACCATAAAAGAATCCCGTCAGTGACGGGATTCTTCGTTTTAAGCGGTATCGCTTTGCTCGTTTATTCGCTGGTCTGTGACCTACCCGTGACCTAAAACTCAAAAAAGCGCGTCAATTCATCGGCGCGACACCCACCACTCGAGCGGCCCGTAGTGGGTATAAATCCACCATCTCAGCTTTCGTTTCCGACTCGAGGACATGGCGGTACACGTCAAGCGTGATGCTGACTTTTGCGTGACCAAGAACTTTGCTAACCACTTCAAACGGCATTTTGCGGCGTAGCATCTGCGTCCCGGCTGTGTGTCGCAGGTCGTGCGGCGAGATGCGCGGCAGGGCCGCACCGTCGTTGATGATCGCCTCGAGTCGCGCCCTGTGCGCGATTGGCACGGTCTTCAGGCGTCGCTCGAGTTCACTGCGTTGCACAGTCACCACTCGAGTTTTAGCGCCGCGTTTTGCTCGCGGTTTGTTCACTGCCCCGTTCGGGTTTGACCATGCCAGCACGCCTTTCAGGGCGCGATACAGGTTGTCGGGTTGCGTGTATTCGCCTGTGACCGTCGCAAACAACGGCGCGTCAGCCCGTAAGCGCTCACCTCTGATGCTGGCTTCTTCCTGCATCGCCGCGCATTGCTGCTCGAGCGCGACGCGCAAACTTGGCGGGATCGGAATATCACGGGTGCTTTGCCGCGTCTTGGGTTTGCTGATCTGGATTACGCCGTCCACGCTGATAAGGTTCTGCCGGATCGTCAGCAGGTTTTTCTCGAGGTCTACGTCTTCGATGCGTAGCCCCATGACCTCACCGCGCCGCAAACCGATGGACACGGCTGTGAAGATCGCCACCCACAAACGGCACACTCCGGCGGCGTGTAGCGCATCTCCGAGTTCGTGCAAGCGGGCGGCTTGGTCAAAGTCCAGCGCCACACCTTGACGGGCGTCGCCGCCGTCCTGTCCTTTGATGCGTTTGGTTGCCTCTACGGGATTGGTGTAAATGCGCTGATCGGCCTGAGCCGCTGCGAAAATAGAATGCAGTCGTGTTCTGACCTTTCCAAGTGTTCTGGTTGACATCGTATGCAGCTTCACGCCGCGTTTTTTGGCGGCTGCACTGCCCATGACGCGATTCTTCAGGGTTGCCAGTGCGTCTTTGATGTGCGTGGGGCGCACGTCGCGCAGTGGCATATCGCCCACCACCTCGAGCGCGTAACTCAGTTCGTGCGCGTACATTTTGCGGGTGTTCGGGCGCACGTCTTGCACCTCGAGCCAGCGTAGGGCGTAGTCCTTGACGGTCACGCGGTCAGGCATGGCCAGCACGCGCCGTTCGTAATCAGCAATGGCTTTAGCGCGGTCTAATTTAGCTTCTTTCAGCGTGTCAGATGCGCCTGTGACCCTGACTTGCTTACCGTTGCGGTATCCGACGGTGACGCGCCAGCGATACTTGCCACTGGGGAGTCTGTCCATTCCCTCGGGTAATTTGTCGCCTGCTTCTTTAGCTCGAGGCATCGCGCACCACCTCGAGCAAGTCCAGTACGCCGTTCAGAATCGGTGTGTACTCATCAGCGGTCAGCCTGCCAAGTTTGCGGCTGATTCGCGTGACATCAGCGGCTTTGATCTGGTCAAGCATGACGATGCTTGCTAGTGGCAACCCGCCCGTGTCACTCGCCAGTCGCGGGTACAAACTCGGGTTTTTCAGCGCCCATGCTTGCCCTGTGTCTCGAGTGAACGGCGCAATGATGACCGTCGGGTAGCGGTTTTTCGTGGGAACTCCGAGGATCACTGCGGGCCGTCTACCTTCCTGCTCGTGACCCTGCGGTGTTTGACTGGGGAACTCGACAATGATGAGGTCTCGAGCTTTGAATGTGGTCACTGGTGCGTCCTGCTTTTGGTGACGGCTTTACCGAGCGTGTCAGGGTTAATTTCTCCCCAGTCGTAAGGCTCGAGGTTCGGTGCGAGGTCGGCTGTGAGCCATGCTCGAGCGTCGCTGTCAGTGGTCTCGAGTGGTGCGGGTGTTTCGATGACCTCGAGCAGGTCGTTTGGTGTAACGGGCTGACCCGTGAGGCGCGTCAGTGCCTCGACGATTGATCCTAGGGTGTCGAGGTCAACTCGTTTAGCTGGTGATCTTGCCAGCGTGTAAACCGTGTTGGGAGCCAAACCGCTTTCTTTGACTAAGCGGTAGGGGGTGATGTTCTTTTGCTGGAGGTAACTACCAATATTCAATCTAATCATGACAATACCAATATACACAAATACCGATACTTGACAAGACTACCAAGAGTTGATACTATATTGGCACTCAAGACCACCATCCCGGCAAAGAAAGGATGGTCTCGAGAATCCCAAGTTGTCAGGAGTCGAAATGAACAGTATCACAGCCCTCACGCAAGAAATGACGCACAGCGGCAAACTCGAGAACGGCTTCATCACCCGTCGCGTACTCGTCACACACGGTCACGGCGGTGACTGGTACAAACTCGAGATGACCAACGAACACCCATCACGCCGCACGATCACCGCCCGGCGCGAAGACAGCACCATCAGCTTCACCGTCACCGAACGCGACGCCCGCACGTGGAAGGCGCGGCTCGAGGATGCCCGCGAACACAAAAAAGAGGTGAGGGCGTGAAGCCCTCACCCACCCTGCCGCGCACACTGGTCAGCGTCATCACCAGCACCTCGAGCCGCGACACGGCTGCGCTGACCCTCACCCAGACCGTCACGGGTTTGTGGTTACTGGTGCGCGTCACAGATCAGGACTTGCACCTCGAGCTTGACCGCGAAGCCGCCAAGCGTCTCGGTAACGCCCTACTCGAGTTCGCAGGGGCGACGCGATGAAGCGCCTGCGCTGGACAAGCCCAGACGGTGAACTCGTGACTGCCAAACCCTTCCTACGCGACGGCACGCCCCACGTCACACTCGAGGTCAGTGGCAAAGCCGTCACGATGCGCGTCACCCCGTTCGTTCTCGAGCTGATCGGTAAGAAACTCGAAAGGCAGGTCACGGCATGAAACGCACCCAAGACCCTTACGCGCTCCGCAACTGGGCCGAACGCCTCGCCACTCGAGCCAAAGGTATCTTCCTGCCCGAAGAACACGCCTTCGCAGCTTTTACCGTCAGCGTGGTCGCCCCGACACTCGGAACAGCGATGTCAACCATGCACGAATTGCACCGCCGTGACGTGCGCTGCGCTGTGACGGCTGAAGGACAGCTTGCACGCCTCTGGTGCGCCCCTCGAGACCACCTCACCGCTCAGAAGCTGCTCGAGCCGCACGTAAAACGCCTCGAGCAGTACCGCCGCGATAATCCCGAAGATAGCGCCTGACCGAAGTAATAGCGCCCTTGAGCCAAATACTCGAGGGCGTTTTTGAGTACCCTTTGAGTACCTTTTTCGGAATTCACTCAGCTTGCTTTTGCCGCCCTTCTGTTGCCCTTCTGCCGCCCTTTACCACGCTCGAGTGATACAACGTTCACCTCGTGCGGGCTGTCTTGGTTGCCGCACTGCTTCATGAGTGAAAAGAGCGTTTAGCCTGTGACGAGTACGAAGTGAGCGCCGCAGGTCAAACCCGAGGTCTCAAGATGCGCGAAACTTGACGCGCTCGAGCGTCACCGGATGGGCTGACCGCGTTTGAACGTGCGGTCTAGGTACGGGCCGACGTACTCGTCTGGCACTTCTGGCACTCGCAAGAACAGCGGCTCGAGGCTGTCCTGCTCACCCGTGCCCAGTGACGCCCTGACCAGCTCGTCAAAGCACTCCTGAGTCCAAGCGCCATGTGCGGTCAGCCAGTCAGCGCGGGCTAAGACACCGCGCAATGTGTGAAGTTCCGGATCGTCTCGCATTGCCTCACGTGAATTGTACGGCCTGCGTGACCCTCGAGAATCGTTATACACAATGCACAGTCCGCTATCAAAAAAGCAGGTGCGACTGCTTAAAACTAGTCGCACCTGCGTTACCGCTCGAGGTCAGGTTTACCGATTCGGCTTTTCCGGTGGGAAGTCCAACCGGGCTGTTTGCACCTCGAGCCGCCCCGATAAGAATTCCGGCGGCGCGTTGTGAAAGAACGTCGCTAAGAAGCGCGGATCGTGGTCGGCCGCCACTTCCGCCTCAGCGCGAATGCGGCTCGCTTGGCTTGCGGTGAGCGTGCCAGCGGCTCGAGCGGCTTTCAGCTCATCAATCAACTTCTTGAGCTTCACGTGGTCTTTCACATCGTCCCCTTTCCCACTGTTTCTAGCTGAAGAGCAGTTTACTGCAATTTGCCAGTGGCAAACAACCTATCCAAGTTGTCATTGACGCGCAGGATCGGGTGTGACTCCTCGTAAAACGTGAAATTAGAAGCGTCAATCAGCAGCAGCTCGAGCGCCCGACCGCTGATGCCCTGATCGGTCAGCAAAGCCCTCAAGGCCGTGCGGTCGCCACTGGGTACGCCCATCCCGACCGCTTGCATATGCTTGCTGATCGCCGCTTCTCTCAGCTCCACGAGTTTCGCTCGAGCGCCCATCACCGTTGACAGCAGCAAATCGCGCTGCGCGTCGTAAGCATTGATGATCGCCATAAAATCCGTGGCATTCGCCCACACCGCCTCGTCTCGAGCAAAGGCTTTGTGTTCATGCTCGAGGTCAGCCAGCGCGGTCGTTGCCTCCTCGAGCGTTTTTTGTCCTGCTCTGAGGGCCCGGGCGACGGATTGGAAACGCGTTTCGTACTCGTCGAGGAGTTTGAAGTCAGGGCGTCCAGTCTTCGCAAGGCCCTCAGCGAACTCCTCGGCTTTGTTGCGCTCAGCTTGCAGATCCTCAAGGTTATCCCGAGCGGTTCGCACGGCTGCCTTTGCGGCTTGAATCAGCGGCTCGAGCTGTTCAGGGTTGCGCGGGTGCGTGTAACCGGCCGTGGTCACGCGGGGCGAAGTCTCGAGGGTCGGCTGTGGGGTCAATGTGGCTTGATTCATCGTGAATTCTCCTGTGAGATGTCGTGCGCGGTGACCGGGGCTATGGTTTGACGGGAGGCGGTGCATCTGACGGTTTGACCCTGACGCCCTCGACGAAGGTTTGATCGTAAAAATCGAATGCCGCCGCTTGGTCAGGTGTGATCGCTACTTTCGGAGTTCCGTTCACACCATCAGGGGCCCTCTTACCGAGTTTCGGATTGATATTCGTCAATCCAATGTCCACCACGATGATGTTCTTCCACTGCTCCGGCGTCCATCGAATCTCGATGCTCGAGACGATCATCTGGTACACCCCAAACAGTTGCAGCAGCGGATGCTGCACAAAAACCACTTGTGGACGCTGACCGGGCCTTGCTTTGTACGCTTTAGTGAAATCTGACAACGCATCAATGTCCGTTTCACTCGAGACTTTGACAGTGAACGTTGCTGTGTCTTCATCCCACTGAGCATTGGCGAGGATCGTGCCGTCCTTGCCGTTCACGGTTTCTTTTTGCATGGATAACTGACCGCCGAGCCTGACATCTTGAACGATGCCCGGCAAGGTTTTACCGTTCAAAGTCAGCGTCTGCCAGACTTCCGGATTCTTCTGTGGAACACCAAATTTAGCCACGTTTCACTCCCTTGCCTGCAAGCCAGACCCGAACCGCAAGGCCATCATCTCCAAGCGCTCCTCGATAATGTCCGCTGCTGCACTCGCAATTTCCTTTGGACTCTGCCCGGCATTGGCGATGACCTGCACGACAATCGCGCCGGATGAAATCGCCCCTGAAGAAATCGTCACGTTCCCCCGAGCCGATCCGCGCTGCGGCGTGGCTCGAGCGAGTACCTGCACGGGACGGGTTAAAGGTGCTTGACGCGCACTGACCTGCGTCGCTCGAGCTGGTAAAAGCGCGGAGCGGGGCGTGCTGACTGATTTGGCTCGAGGTTGTGCGACTGGACCACGACGCAAGATGCTGACCGAGGCGCGACGCGGCGGGGTACTGAGCGCCTTGCCCGTCTCGCGGCGCTTCAGACTGGGATTGCCCACGCCGCGCACCGCTGCACCCGCCAAGCGCCGCGACGCACCCGCGACGCGTCTCGAGCTGCCCCAATGCCAAGCGCGAAACCATCCCCGACGTACCCGCCCAAGCCCATGAAGACCCTCGACGGACTGGCAATACCCAGCGTGCTTTTCAGCCAACCAATGGCGCTCTGACCCGCACCGACCACCGCATCCTTGACGCCCGCCAGTGCGCCCGTGATGCCGCTCGCCAGTCCTTGCAGCATCTGAGTGCCGATGGTCTGAAGCTGACCGGGTAAGCCCGTGAAGAACCCCACGACTTTCGCGGGCAATCCTTGCACGAACGCGAGGCTGTTCTGAAATGCGCTGCTGATCCACGCGGCCGCGCTCGAGGTCGCGGTTTTGATCCACGCCCACGCCGCGTTCACCCCATCCTTGAACCACCCAACCTTGTTGTACGCCAGCACGAGCGCCCCGCCGACCAGCGCGACGCCCGCGATGATCCAACCGATGGGCCCCAGTCCGATCAGCCACGCGGCCGCCATGCGCCCGCCCATCAGCAGGCTTTGCACACCTAAGCGAATCAACGCAACTGATCCTCGAGCGGCGCTGAGTGCGAGTTGCCCAGCGCTTCTGAGCGCGGTCAGTCCCATGCTCGAGAGCGCGATTACACCGCTTTTAAGTAATTGCACGCCGCTGACCGCGAAACGAGCGGTGGCTGTGACCGCTCGAGCCGATAAATTGCCCAGTAGCGTCGCGTCCGTCTTCAGCGCTCCCATGCCTCGAGTTGCAAAGTTGACCGCGACGGTCTTCGCGCCTGCACCGAAGTTCTTGAGTGCTTGCCCTGCGAGTTTGAGCTTTTCAGTTCCACTCGTCAGAAAACGAGTCATCACTGTTCGCACGGCCGCTCGAGCCACCGGGATGCGTTCCTTGACGAACGATGCCGCGCCGCGCCCGACCTCGCCCATGTTGCCGAGCACGTCGCGCCCCGCCCTGACCACCGCGCCACCAGCGCGACGCGCCAGATTCAGCACGGGCGACTTAACCAACGCGTTCTTGGCTGCCCTTGCCAGCAAGCCGCCCGCTTTGCCTGCGACAAACTTGATGGGGACGGACACGACCTTCAACGCGGCGCTGGCTGCAAAGCGCAGCAGCGACGCGCTTGCCCCGAGGCTGACGACGTTCAGCAGTTTCAGCGCTCCGACCAGTACGAGTACCTGACCCGCTGTGCGGGCGAGACTCGAGCCGCCCTGACCTTTGGGCATGATCTTGCCGAGGATGTCACCGATGCCCTCGAGAAACGGTTTCGCGGTTTCATACGCGCTGCGGATCGTCGTGAAGCCGTCCCTGATGCCCGCGCCGATCTCCTGAATGCCTTTGATGATGATGGGCCCGTTGGTCTGCACCCACTTGGTGAACTTGGTGATGCGGTTCATCACGCGGTCGAGCATCAGTTCCGCGTCGCTCATCATCACGTACTTCGTGGTGATATGCCCGCTGGTGATGATCTTTTTCGCGGTCGGGACGCGCTTGGGTGTGAAGAAACTCTCAACGCCCTGAAAGCCGTTCTTAAAAATGCTACCAGCGAACGCGGTGAACGATGCTTTGATGCGCCGTCCCGTCGGATTGTTTTCAAAGTCCGTCATTTCCGCGATGCGTTCCAGCACATTCTTGAACGGTTTCAGCGCCCCGTTCGCATCGAGGCTCGAGAACAACTCGAACGGACGGCTTTGCAGCGTGGAGACCAACCCGAAGATGCTGCGGCTTTGCTGCGCCATGCCGTTCCCGAAACGGTCTTTGATGATGCGTTGCACCGCGACCATCGCCGATTCCACTGATCCTTTGTAACTGCCTTTCTTGTCGAACACCAAGCCCTTGCCCATCAGTTGCTCTCGAGTAATTCCGAGTTGATTGAAGCCCTGCCCGACACCGAACGCCTGCCCGAAATCACCGCTTCGCAACGCGCTGAATGCGATCACGGCCTGCTCGAGCGGCTTGCCCATGCCAGCGGCGACGTTGCCAGCGCTGGTCATCACGCTTTTGATGTTCCTGATTCCGAAGCCGTAGGACAGCAGGCTCTTGGTGGCTTCGACGACTTCCCTTGTTTCAAACGGGGTGCTGGCAGCGAACGCAATGCTGTCCTTGTAGGCTCTGTTAGCGCTGCCCGCATCTTTTAAGAGGCTGGTGAACGCGATCAGGCTTTGTTCTTTGTAACCCACCGCGTTCACAATGCCCTTGCCGATCATGGCGATGCCCGCCCCGGCGGCCAGTGCGCCGAGCGCGGTTTGCAAACTGAAAATCTTGCCCGTCAATCCCGTGACGGCCCCCATCGGTTTCTCGAGCGCTGATTGGATTGCACCTCCGGCGCGACGGGCGCTCGAGGTCAGCCGGTCAGCGTTTCGACTGGCTTGATTGAGTCCCGTGCCGAGGGTCGCGGCGGCGTTCTTGCCTCGAGCTAAGCCAGTGCTGAGTTGCTGCCCGGCGCTGGTGGCTTGCGTTCCCATGCCGCGCAGCTTGCCGCCCGCTGCGGTCGCTGCTGCACCGATCTTGCCAGTCGCGGTTTGCCCTTGGGTTCCGGCGTTACTGAGTTTCGCGGCTGCACTCTGAGCCGCTGCACCGATGCCCCGTGCGGGCCCGCTGGCGCGGTCGCGCAGGAAGAACAGGGCTTCGATGGAAAACGCCATGCGCTAGTGTCCAACACGCTTAGAAGGCGTGCGTCTTACTTGACCACCTTGCCCTTGCATTCAATTCAAGCCCATGCGAGATGGCAACCACGCCCCGAGTGCGGCCCGTAGGTTCTCGAGTGCGTGCGACTGATCGCCGGTCAGGTACTGCGCTGCAAAACCCAAGACGTAGCGCTCGAGGTCAACAGTGAAGCCCGTGCCGAGGTTGACCGCACCTTTGGGAAGTACGCCACTCGAGGCGGCTCGCACGAGGGCGTGCAAGTCAAGTGGCAATGGCTCGAGCGGCGTGATGTTTGCCAATGGCAAAGGCGGTGCGGGCCGTACTGGTTGACTCAGCAGCTCGAGAATCTGGGTTTTGTTGAGACGGACTTGCTCGAGCAGTTCAGGCTCGAGCGGCGTGGGTGATTTGACGCGAATGCCGCCGTCGGGTTTGGCTTCAAACTTCACCCCGCGACGCTCGAGGAGCTGCACCAAGGCCATGAGGTCATTCGAGGTCATACGCCACCTCACCGGGTACAGGCTCGAGCGCTCGAGCGGCGCGGGCATAGGTTTTGGAGTCAGCTTGAATGATTTGATTCGCTTCTACAAGTTGCGAGAACGCCCGGCGGAAGGCACGGGTCTGGGGAAAGTCAGCGCGGCGCACCGTGCCATTCTCGAGGGCCGTCAGGATCGCCTCGTGGGCCGTTGCATCCTTGTCGAGCAAACTTAGGGAAGTAGGGTCTGAATTTGCGGGGACAGCGCAGACGGGGGTCTGAAAGTTACCCTGATTTGATGCAATCGCGGTGTGCATCAAATCATTCGCGTACTGCACAGCTTCACTTGATTTGATGAATTCAGGCTCTCCATCCCAGAGCGACGCACTTTCAGGCGGCACGGTCGGGAGTGAATCGCCGCTGACCTCGAGCGGCTTGACGCGGTACTCCTTCGGGCTACCGCGCTCTTTGAGCGTGCGTTCCTCTAGCGCGTCCCCGAGTTCCCCGAGGGCCGCGTGTAACGCCGGGGCCGCTTGACGTTCACCGATGTTCCCCGAGCGTACCGCAATTTGCAGCAGCGCCGATCTCGAGAACCACTCCCCGACTGATAAGCGCATCGCTTGAATGACGCCCTGCTGGGCGCGGTACTTGCCCGTGTGCGTCGCTTCGTCAGGCAGTTCAAATGGCTCGAGGTAAACCGCCCCGAGTGCGTTTTCTTCGTCAGGCGTGACCCTCAGCACCACACCGAACGGCTCGAGATGCTGTGCATAGCTTTGCTTCGTGACCTCGAGCCGCACGGCGGTCTTGCCTTCGCAATCTTTCGGGGGAATGCGGGTGAGCAGGATCACGGCCCGCGCCTGTGCGCTCTTTGCAACGCTGCCCATGATGCCCCTATCCCCGTCGCGCTCACCTGCGGCCCGCTTCGGTAGGTGATCGGTGACGATCACCGCTGCGCCCGTTTTGGCCGCCAGCTTCACAAGGGACTGCATCGGGATCATGGTTTGCTCAAGCCTATTGCTGTCAGACGCGGGGAACGCGCCCATGTAAGAGTCAATCACGATCACCCGCGCTTCGGTGTCTCTGGCTAGCTGCTCAAGGTCAATCAAGTCTTGAGATGACAAACCGCTGTTCTCAGGCTCGAGAACGTAAATCCGCTCGACACTGCCATCTGGATACGCGGCGCGATGCTTCTCGAGCCAGTGCCGGACACTGCGGCTCTCACCGTCAGGGGCGTCAGTGTTGACATAGATGCTCGAGCCTGTCTTGACGCGCATCCCAAGCCACTCGCCACCGTTAGGGCGCGACAGTTGCCACAGTAGCCCCGTGAGCATGGTTGTTTTTCCAACACCTTCCCTTGCACCTAAGAAGCTCACGAAGGCTGCTGGGATGAAATCGGGGACGGCGAATTGAATGGGTCTGAGTGGGCCAATCATCGAAACGGCTTTCAATCCCACGCTTACCACCCCCGATCTGTAGGGCGCGATTGCATCAAATCCATGTTTGCCGTTTGGCACGGCTTAGGATTTGATGCACTGCCCGATTTCATCAAATCAAACTGTTGCATCAAATTGCGTGGTCGCTCATGGCTTGCCTCGAGTTCCACCGCCGTCCACAGTTCCCCGCACGGTTCGCAACCGAACGCAACCCTCGAGAACCCGCGCCCCGTCGCGTCACGCTCGAGCATCGCCAGTCGTGACAGCCAGCGCTGACCAAACGGGCAGACTCGAGCCTCAACGCCCATGAAGGTATCCGCGCACAGCTCGAGCGTGACGCCCGCCGCCATGCCCTCGAGTCGCGCCTTGACGGGTCTGAGTGCATCTGCCAGCCACTCAGCAAGCGATTCGAGCGCTTCACGTCCCACGCCTTGCAACTCGAGGCGTAGCGGCTGACCCAAGAGCGCGTAGACGCGCCGCCATGACTCGAGCGCGACGGGAAACGCGGGCAAGTCATCGCGGGCTGTGCTGATCGCTGCTGGTCGGTGACGGGGTTTGCTCGAGTCGCGTTCACCCTCGAGTCCAGCAAGGCGAATCAGGTAAGACGCGGCGCTCGAGCGCGTCATGCTCAGCACATCGGTACAGAAGCTAAAAGCGTCCCAGTTTTCGCCCGTCACAAAGTCGTGCAAACGCCACGCACCGCCGCGACCACGAAACAATGCGCCGTTCAGGTCGCCCGAGTCCGAGCGCCATGTGCAGCGCACACGCCCCACTTTGCCCGGCATGGCTCGAGACTCTGGGAAATGCGACGCGACCAACGCGGGCAGGTCAGCAGCGCTCACGGCCCGCGTCAGGGTATCAGCGCTCACTATGAACCGCGTTTCTTGGTCAGGGCAAGCTCGAGCGGCTGGTCACGGCCCGCCTCGAGCTGCACGCCGGGCAGGTCATCCCATTGGATCGTTGACGCGCTGCTGATCGGCGTCAGGTCTCGAGGTTGTACACTGCCCTTGGTTTTGCTCGAGCGTCCCGCGTTGCCAGCGCGGGGCTTCACATTTCACCCCGCGACGCGCTTTGCAAGAACGTCTCGAGCGCGGCTTCTGGGATGAGGATGCGACGGCCCGGTAAGGCTCTGAGCGTGCCAGCGCGTACCCATTCGCGGATTCGGTTGTGTCCTACACCTGCAATTTTGCCCGCTTCAAACGCATTGAACACACGGCGCGTTTGCGCGGCGTCTTTTAATTCAGTCATGAAAAAGCCCTCGCTGGTCGTTGCTTAGGCTCGAGGAAATCTCGAGCCAGCCACGGTTACAGCGCGGGGGCGTTCGGTGATATTTGTGGGCGGTACTCGAGGGGTGGAATGGCTTTCGTTTCGTTAACCCAGAATATGACAATTGCGTCTGGGACTGCTGCGTTTGGTAAAACTAGGAATTGCAAAAGCGTCCAAAGCGAAACTTTGAGGCGATTCAATTCCTCGAGCGCGGAAGCTGCAAAAGAGTCTTCGTCTGATTCTGTTAGACCAAAGCGTAAGTCGATTTTTTGCCCTGCGCGAAAATGCTTCGACCGCGCCTTTTCGGTGAGCGCAGTGCAAAACGCACCGATGTCTTTTACCCACTTCAATGGCATTTTCTCGCGAAGCATAAAAAACACAGATATAAACCGCTCAGATTGCACTTTCAACGCTGCATACTTCTCGAGGCTGGCTTGCCTTGAAATCCGTAAGCGCCATCCTCTCGAGGTCACACTCATAACCTACCACAATTTAGCCCCGCTCATACTTACCCGCACCAATTCCGCCTCGAGCGTTGCGTTTCGTGACCTACCCGTGACCTACAAGACGGGTTCAGAGAGGTACGAGCGAGAATGACCCTTCTTGCGAATTGCGTCTCAGACGCACAATCAGCATAAGCGGGTTTGCTCGAGTATGCCTTTTGAGCGCTTTGCAAGCGGGGTGTCGTGGGTTCAAATCCCTCCACCTCCACCACAGTGCCAGAAGCAGGCTCGAGGCAATGACCTCGAGCCTCTTTTTTATTCCTCAGCGGTGATGACAGCGCTCACAATCACGCTCGAGACGCTTGGAGTAATCTGATGAGCGTGACGTTGCTGAACGTATCGGACAAAACTGTCGCCGCATTGGATCGCGTGCGGCTCCAGCGCGGCATTCGCACTCGAGCCAAAGCGCTCGAGGTCGTGCTGTCCGAGGCATTGGCGATTGACGAAGAGGTGCTGACACCGACTGATACGAGGCGCATCAAGGCGCGGCTTGCAAAAGCGCAGTCAGAGCCGAAGATTCCGCTGTCTGAAATCATGACTCGCCTCGGAATTTCGTGATCGAAAACGTACTGTTCACTCGAGCGGCTGAGAAGGATTTGCGGCGGTTAGATTTACCGGCCGCTCAGTCCGTCGTGACCGCGCTGTTGCTTTAGGGCGTTTTGCACAAAGGTTGTCCACAAATTGTTCAGAAACAATTTGCTCCCAACGTGTGCAATACGCCCTTTGTTTCTACTCGTGTTACTCGAAAATGGTTGACAAAAGCGGTCAACCATTTTGAAATCTGCCCTA
>JANYHH010000109.1 GCA_025359505.1 Deinococcales bacterium | reverse complement strand
CAATCTCGACCATCAGGGTGAACGTCGCGGTTTTCACTCCGGTGAGGCGACGGAATTGATGAGCGGGCAGGGCTTGGATGTGTTCCCAGCGGTTACTCTCGGGCGTCATGCCATAGTCTGGGGCGATATGCAAGAGGTCTAGTGGTTAACCAAGCTCAGCACGTCGCCCGCAACGTCCCGCACGAACTCGGGTTCAGTCCGCAAAGACCCCAGCGCAAAGCCATTGAACGCGATGAAACCGCGATTGCTATGTGGCTCGAGACGACGCATCCTGAGATCGTCAAAAGGGGGGGCAAGGAAAACGCGACAATCCTTTATTGCGGCGAAACCGGCTCGAGTTTAAAAGGAGCGACTGGGACGACCTGGGCTGAGATTGGTGTGACACCCACGGTTTATTTGCCGACAGCCTGTTGGGATCGAGTTTCGATCATTGGTGGGATCGCTCGAGATGGCAGGGTACTCAGTAACTCAGTGATTGGAAGTGTCAAAAGTGCAGGGGTTGTGCTGTTTCTCGAGTACGTGCTGGACACGATCTCTGGTCAAATCATTGTGATGTTTGATAATGCCCGGATTCACAAATCCAAGCTGGTGACCACGTTTGTGCCGAACCAAGCGAGACTCGAGGTGGTTAACACGCCGTATGCGCCGGAATGCGACCCTGTTGAGTGGCTGTGGTCTTGGGTGAAGCGCACGGGGTTACTGGGGTTGCCTGCGCGTTCCGTGAGTGATTTACGAGCTGCTTGGCGGCGTGGCTTGGCGAGGGTTAGATCGCGGGCGGGATTGGTGCAGAGTTTCTTTGCGGGATCAGCGCTGAAAAGTTAATCCAAAGATGCCGTCATCAGTAATTGCGAAATTTCTTCGGGAATGATCCCAAGATTTTGGACGTGGGGCGATTGGTTGCAAGCTGCTCGGGCCTTTGCCAACGATCCGACTTCTGGTGACTCGCCAGCGCATCGACTTGGCTTAGAAAGTCTGGTCTCTGATTAGGCGCACGGTAGTTCTCAGCCCGCTGAGTTTCGCCCAGTCGTGTTCCGCCGTGAGAATCTCGAGCCGTTCAATCTCGCCCGTGGCGATACAGGCGCAATCGCCAAGACTCAGTCGGTACGCGTGCCGCCGTGCGTACAGGTACGCGCCCGCGTGCGCTAAGCGCTCGTCGAACGGGATTACCCGTAAGGAGAGCGCCTCAAGATCGCGCTCGACCTCGTTCACCGGCGCGTGTCCGCTCGAGACGAGCTTGCCGATGACCTCGGTCAGGTTCGGCGCGGCGATGCTGGTTCTGCCCGTGACCAGTTGCTGCTGGACGATTTCACTACCCGGTTCGCCCTGAAACCACGCCAGCAGGGCGCTGGCGTCGAGCAGGCGGTGGGCGCTGGGTAATTTGGCTGGCGGCTTGGTTTTCGTTGACTTCACGCGCGTTCAGCTCGGCGTTCGGCGTGTAATTCCGCGCTGAGGCTGCGCGGAGCGGCGTACTTGCCGCGCAGGGTCTCGAGCGTGTCGATCCGGGTCTGCTCGAGGGCGCTTTGATCAATTGGTCTGAACAATTCGATCAGCTCACTGGCTGGGATCTCGAGGGCTGATTCGAGTTTGAAGAAGGTTTCCAAACTCGGTTGTAGCGGGGCGCGATCGTTCACGAGGTTGTAGGCGGTAGCCCTGGCAATGCCCGCATGTTCAGCAAATGCGCCGATGCTCGCATAACCGCCGCGCTCGAGGGCTGCTTTGATCAGACCGACGATCGGGTGGTTGCGGATGCCGCTGGTTGGTACACTGTCTGTTTTCATGGAATCTATTCTAACAGAATATATTTTGTCGTCAATTCTCGGTCAAAAACGGTGATAAGCCGTGTACGATTTCGTCAGCATGACCTCTGAACCCGCAAGGACAGGTGATTGTCGCCACCTCGAGCGTCTGACAGCCGCCATCATCTTTACTTTAAATGCGTTGTCCGTATTGTGCGCGAGATCGCCGAACCAACAATCGAGCGCATCGAATCGGCTGGCCCCGTTGCTCAGCGTGCAGCGAGACGCAGCAGCGCCGTGGACGCACAACATTCCAGCGAGGTCGGGGGATTAGTGTCGACCGTTGGTTTCCGGAACGTTTACGCTGGTGCGAGGATGCGTTTCGGGCGATGGCTGCGTGGCGGCCCGAATCGTCCATCCTTGACACGTTCCTTGGGGCACTTTGCGACGAACAGCACGACAACCGTCACGCAGCGCAGCCGAGGCGAGCGTAGACAAGGTGTTCGCCGGGGACGATAGCATCGCTGCACAGGCTTGTGACGATCTTCGGGCTGGTTCTGAGCCGCTCGAGGTGCGCGGCGAACAGCGTGTACTTGAGGTCAGCTTCGCTCGGCGGTTTGGTTCTCGTCCAGCCGTCTCGAGACTAGAACGCATCGCTGGGTAGGGTGTTGTGCCACCCATCCGGGTCGAGCTTGCGTGGCTCGGCACTGAGCTGGGTACGCACTAGGATTCGTGTCTTGAATCCTAGTGCGTACCCATTAGGCGGCGGCAAAGACTCCATCGTCTGCGTGCTGGCACTGCTCGAGACGGACGCAAGGCGCGAAAAGATCGAACTCTGGCATCACGAGGTTGATGGCTACGGTGAACAGGCCGCGCTGCTGATGGATTAGTGCGTGACCTTGAGTTACGTCACCGCGTGCGCCGCCGCGTTCTACCTAAACCGGTATCGCACGCGGAAGCACGGCGGGTTCATGCGCGAAATGCTGAGGGAGAACAGCCGCACTGCGCCGATCTCGTTTTGGAGCGACGCCGGAACAGCTTAAGCCAAAAGCATTTAAGCGGCGCTTGGCATCGTTATGTCTGGGTTGCTCGAGGGTTGAAATTACTTGAAAGCATGCTCACACCCTACTGTAACAAAACTTCATTGTTGTATCGTATGCAGCAAATTGCACATCTTTTACAGTCACTGTATTGATGTTGTATATTGTCGTTAACCATGACCAAATTGAATCAACTTTTGTCCGTCGACGAGATTGCCGAGCGTTCGGGTGTCCACGCAGAGACGGTTCGAGGCTGGCTACGCAGTGGTGTCCTCAAAGGCGTTGCTGGTCGCACGAAACGCGAGGGGTGGCGCGTCGAATTACCTGATCTCGAGCGGTTTTTGAAGACGCGCGATGGACAGCGGCGCTCGGCGCGGGTGATCGCGTTTTCAAATCAAAAAGGTGGCGTTGGCAAAACCACGACGACCGCCAATCTCGGATACGCCCTCGTCGAGCGAGGCAAGCGCGTTCTCGTGGTCGATTGCGACGCGCAAGCTAACCTGTCTCTCGGCTTAGGTGTGGCCGATGTGGTTCCGGCGCGATCAATTGTTGGAATCCTCAGCACACCAACACGTAAATTGAGCGAAGTCATCATCAGCACGCAGACCCCGGGTTTGGATATTGTGCCCTCGCACCTCGAGCTGGCCGAGGTTGACCAAATGTTGACCGCCAAATTCGGTGGACACAACACGTTGCGCAATGCCTTCACGCCAGAGCTGCTGTCACATTACGATTACGTGTTGCTCGATTCGCCGCCAAACTTTGGGCAGTTGACTTTTAATGTGCTTTGTGCGGCGAGTGAAGTCGTCGTGCCCGTTGCAACGCATTTTTACGCGTTGCAGGGTTTAGCGGCGCTGCTCAACCGCGTTGAGGAAGTCAAGCGCGAAGCGAATCCCAAGCTGCGTATCCTCGGTCTGCTGGCAACCCGCTACGACTCGCGCATGCTGTTGTGTAAAGAGGTCGCCGCGACCTTGCCTCGACACGGTCCGGTGTTTGAAACAATCATCCACGAAGCTTCAACGGCCGCAGTAGCGCCATCGTGGGGTCAAACAGTGCTCCAAGCCGATAGCAAGAGTCAGAGTGCGGAGCAGCATCGTCGGCTCGCGGCCGAAATCGAGTACGGCATCGGCATCTTTGCGTTGGATGAAGCGGCGGTGAGCACTTGAGTAAGGGTAAAGCGCGTGGCTTGAGTACGGTCAATCTTGACCGCTACACCGAAGCGCTCGAGGCGCGACCAAAGCCGATCAAGCCGCTGTCACCGGTATTGCCGGTGACCGACATCATGTTGCCGGATCTCGAACCCGCACCGTGGAACGCGAGGCGGTACTTCGACGAAAAGCAACTGCGTATTCTCGGTAAGGACATGCTCGAGAATGGACAGATTCACGCGATTACAGTTCGGCAACTCGATGGGCGCTTTGAAGTCGTCGTAGGTGAGCGCCGCATGAGAGCTGCGAGTCTTGTCGGTATGGCTTCATTACGCGCTTATGTTCGCCCGCTCGATGACCGTGAGGCTCGCCGAATCGGATTGTCCGAGAACCTTCAGCGCGAGAATTTAAGTCCCTTCGAGGAGACGGTTGGTTGGCTGGACTTTTTGGCGCTCGAACTCGAGTCGATGCCCGCTTTCGGTGCGTTTACCGTTGTAGGGGAAGCGAGTTTCTACGCTGCGGCACGGGTGCTGAGACGTTTTCACAAAGAATCTCAGCAAGCGCGAAAACAAGGGGCACAGCTAGACCATAACGTTATGGTCTGTGGGGAAAGAGAGGTGAACCATAACGTTATGGTTCGCTCGGATCGCTTGGTTTTTGGCACTTCACTTGGCAGCACCATCGAGTCCTTGTTCACCGAGTCAGCCACCATGACTTGGGAGAGCTTCGTAAAAAACCGACTTCCAATTCTGAGTCTGCCCAGCGATCTGCTCGATGTCATGAATCGCGGCGAAATCGAATACACCAAAGCCACCGAACTCAATAAAATCAAAGACCCCATGCGCCGAACCGAGTTGCTCGAACGGGTACTCCAGCTTGGGCTTCCGTTGACGCAAATCCGCCAGCTCGTCGCGGCAAGCTCGCAGCGCCCCACAAATACAGGTGACCAGTTGCGAACGCTTGCTCAAACGACTCTGCGGCGCTTTGCAGATCGGCTTGAGCATTTGACACTCGAGGAACGTCGCCGCTCGGAGACACTGCTGCTTGAACTCGAGAATCTGGTCAAATAGGCTTGGTTGATCACCCAACTCGAGCTACTGCTGAAGACAGTCGAAAGTTAAACAAACACTTCGTGATTTCTGACGAACACTTCGTCAAGGTTTCGTCTCCCCTATCCGTTACGATGATCGGATTAGAGGGGTAAGAATGAATTGAGCGTTGTTTGACGAGTCAGCAAATTATCTGATGACCTTCGACAACAAAAACGCGCCACAGGCGCGGGGCGCATGAAAAAGCCCCCAACCATTCAGTCAGGGGCTTCGTCTCTGCTCGCACGGCTTGCAACCGTGAATGCTTCAACCCAAAGTGAAGTCGAGCATAGCGAAGAAACCTGAGAAACGCAAGTTCTCCCACTTGTGTTGCCATATGCGATTGCCTCTACATCTTGTGGCAAGCCGCTTTCTGGTTGACAAAAGTGCGACCTTGAAAACGAGGTTTCGCCGTGCTAGACAATATAAATTTTGATCTACCCACCGTCCCACTCGAGGTCTGGGATGGTCACGACCGCATCCACTACCAGCAGTTCGCGGAGAACCGCCTGAGCCTCGAGCAGAGCGAGTATTTGTTCCTCGAACAGCGCGAGACCTTCGAGGCATGGATCAAGCAGCGCGATGCGGGTCTCGAGACCCAAGCCCGTGAAATTGTCGGCGCGACGCTGACCGACGATTGGCGCAGACTGATCGGCAACGCTGCCCGCCTCGTCGAAGCCCTGATGCTGCTGCGCGTCCAAGCCGAACTGACAACAGGGCAGACCACCACGGGTCACGCCTTCGCCTCACAGGACGACCTCGCGGCGCACATTGGTGTGACCGCCCGCACGCTGCGTAACTGGCTGTCCATGGACTACGCGGGCGCCGCATGGCTCGCCTGTTGGGTCTCGAGACGCACCTGGTACGTCACGCGCGAGGACGGCTTCAAAAGCCGTGGCGGGACGCTCTGGCGGGTCTCACTCGAGCCGCGCCCGTGCAGCGACCGCACTCGAGCCGCCAATCCCTCCTACGACGCGCTCAGAACGCCGTGGCGCTCGAGCCGCGACCTGCCGGGGTGCGTAGCGCTCGAGGCAGCCGAACTCGAGAACATTGTTGTTGACAATAAAGGCAATGTTAAAGCAGGTCAAGATAACGTTCCCAACAAGCAGGGAAGGCTTTCAATCCAAATCGAAGGTCAACACCGGGGTTTACACCGGCCACTCGAATTACGTTGTTTTCATAGCGGAAATCTGCCGAAAACCCCAGCGCAAGCCAAGAACGCGGCGACGTGGAGCAAAGCCGAGATCGTCGCCTCGAAACTCGCGGACGTGTCCAGCACGCCGTACTGGGTTTCCGTGTTGCGACGGCTCGAGCGGGCAGGGCAGGGCGACGGCGTGATCTGGAGTGCCGTCGGGCAGGCGCTCGAGGCGAGTCGGGCTGGGCTGGTGACTCGAGGGACGGTGGCTGGGTACGCGGTGGGGATTTTGAAGCGGACGCTCGAGGCGTGAGTTGGGTCTCGAGGGGGGATTGGTGGTGTTGATCGTGTGAGGTGAGTGGACAATTCGTGTAGGGGAAGAGAACTCAAGAAAAGATTCACGAACTGGGGGAGGTGAAGTGTGCCTGCTCGTGAAATAAGGCTCGAGGGGGTTGTTGTGGCTCGAGACAATGAGGAGAAAAACTTGATTCACACCGTGTAGCACGATATAATCACATTATGACTTACGCGCTCGAGACCACCCACACGCAACTCGAGACGACCTTCGACGCGATCAAAACCTTCGGGTTCTGGCAACCCCGAGCGCAAATTGCACCCGGCGATTCCGCACCGATCATCCGCCGCAGCTCGAGTCCACTGCTCGCCCCGTGCGAGCTGAGTTTGTTGAGGTATGGACTTGTGCCACCCGGTTTCACATCAGCTCGAGAAGCAGACCAGTACGGTTTGCACCAGGTGCGAGCCAAGCGCGTCGGGTGGCAACGCGAGGTCGGCAAGCTATTCGCGGCGGGCAACCGGTGTTTAGTACCGATCACGACAGTAGCGGAGACTCGAGCAGTCGCCGGACTGTGGGGACGCTGGACTCGA
>JANYHH010000071.1 GCA_025359505.1 Deinococcales bacterium | reverse complement strand
GCAGGTGATTAAACTGTGGTTCATGACTGGGGTTAAGTCGTAACAAGGTAACTGTACCGGAAGGTGCGGTTGGATCACCTCCTTTCTAAGGAGTTTCAGCCAGTCAGTAATGATTGGAAGACCTTCCACTCGGACATCAAGGAGAAAACCCTAAGTTCAAGCCGCTCGAGCCTCAAAGCTCGAGATTTTTATATTGGCTCGAGGCTGCGATCTCCCCTGTTCTATTGCAAAAAAGCCGCGCATTTCTGCTCGGCTTTTTTCTGGCTCGAGTCGTATTAAGCGAAGATTTGCTGTAACGCTGGAATTTGCCGCTGCGCGAGGTAACGCACGGTGCTGGGGATGCTGCCACTGGCGACCAGCAGCGCGAGCGCCGAGGTGTCGTTGAGGCGCTGCACGAAGATGCTCTTGTTGCCATACTCAAGCGTAAATCCACTGATCTCTTCTACACTGAGGTTCTTACCCAAGCCCTTGCCAATACTGGTGATTGTGCGGATGTACGTGCCGATCAGTGGCGCGTCTGGCACGGCTTGCCCGCTGAACGCAAGAATGCTGGCGTCCACGGTTGTGGCGACGATCAGTACGGTTTCGATCTCGGCTTTCTCTAAGAACGGCGCGAGGTGCGCGTCGAAAGACAGTGGGGCGCTCACGATGGCGATTGGTACGGCTTCGGGAATGATCTCGCGTTGATCCTCGAGCGAGAGGGTTTGGAACACCTCGTCGATGCGCGGGAAGAGTTCTTCGGGCGTGAAGGGTTTGCTGACCACGCCTTGCGCCCCAGCTTCTTTGGCTTGGACTTGCACGGCGGCGTCGACGATGCCGCTGATCAGCAGCACGGGGATGTGCTTGTGATGCTCAGAGCTTTTCAAGCGTTTGGTCAGTTCAAAACCGTTCATGCCGGGCATGACGATATCGGCAATGATCAGACTCGGCGTGTCCAGTGCAACGGCTTCCAACGCGTGCTCAGCGCTCGAGACGGAGGTCACGGCAAAGTTGCGCGGAGCGAGCAGGCGCTCGAGCGCTTTGCGGACACTCACGGAGTCATCGACAATCAAGATCTTCATTGACGGTCAGTCTACTGGTCGGATTGCGCTGATCGGGTGCGTTTCTCACACGGATGAATCTCGAGACATCTAAAAAACCGCCCCAGATTGGGGCGGTTTTTTATTTCTGCTTGGCTTACAGACCAGTTTTCTCAGAGACCAGTTTTCTCAGAGACCGAAGTGCGTGCGGTTTTTGGCAATGAAGCTGATCTGATCGGCTGGCATGTCTTCCTCTGGGAAGATCGCGCTGACCGGGCAGGCTGGGACGCAAGCGCCGCAGTCGATGCACTCGTCTGGGTGGATGTAGAATTGATCGTCGCCTTCGTAGATGCATTCGACTGGGCAAACCTCGACGCAGGCGCTGTCCTTGGTTCCGATGCAGGGTTGGGAAATGATGTGTGCCATGTGGATCTCCTTTTGGTGCTCAGTGAACACGGTGGGTATTACTTGGAAATAGTTGTATCAAATGGTTAATCCCGCGTCAAGCGCGACAAACTCGAGTGCTTTACTCAGGATTAGGGTCTCGAGCGTTTCGCTCAAGGTTGACGCACTCTACATCCGTTGCCTGAAGCCAAACCTAATCTGCCTCAAATCCTCGAGTGACTGACAGCAGTTATCTTGATTTGGAGTCACGCTTGCACTGCGCTGTATAAAATTTATACTGAGTTTAATTTGCAGCTTGAAGTTCACTGGAGGCGCACTCATGACCGTCACTCAACCTTGGTTAGCGCATTACGATCCAAACGTCCCTGCCAGCCTAATCTACCCCGAAGCCCCGATCCACAGCTTGCTCGAGGGAGCAGTCAAACGCCACGCAGATCGTCCCGCCTTGGAATTTCTGGGGTTTGAACTCAGTTACGCGCAACTCTGGGAGCAAGCCAAACGTTTCGCCACAGCCCTCGAGCAACTGGGTGTCAAGAAGGGCGATCGCGTAGCGGTGATGCTGCCCAACTGCCCGCAGTTTGTGATCGCGTTTTTTGGCGCAAGCATGGTCGGCGCGGTGGTCGTCAACACCAGCCCGCTGTACGTGGCGCGAGAGTTGGAACATCAACTGCGCGACAGCGGCGCAGAGACTTTGATTATACTGAACCTGTTCTACCCGCGTTACCGCGAGATCGCCAGTACCGTGCCCGTCAAGCGCGTGATCGTCACCAGCATCAGCGATTACCTGCCGTTCCCAAAGAACATCTTGTACCCATTAAAAACCAAGCGCGAGGGCAACTGGGTCGAAGTCAAGCCAGAGCAGCACATCTTCTTTTTCAAGCGCCTGATCGCCAAGTATCCCGCCAGTCCCGCGAAGGTCAGCATCGGCCCCGATGATTTGGCCCTGCTGCAATACACGGGCGGTACGACCGGCACGCCGAAAGGCGCGATGTTGACGCACCGCAATCTGATGGCGAACGTCTGGCAAGCCGTGAGCTGGACGCCAGACTTAAAAGACGGCGCTGAGGTGACGCTCGGGGTGATCCCGTTCTTTCACGTTTATGGCATGACCGTAGCGATGAACATGGCGCTGAAATGCGCGGGCAAAATCGTCTTGCTGCCGCGCTTCAACACCAAAGATGTGCTCGAGGCAATCCAGAAACACAAGGTGACGATGTTCCCCGGCGTGCCGACGATGTACGTGGCGATCAACAACCACGCGGACGTGAAAAAGTACGACCTCTCGAGCATCAATATCTGTCTGTCTGGCGCTGCACCGCTGCCGCTCGAGGTCGCGCAGGAGTTCGAGCGCATCACCGGCGGCAAATTGCTCGAGGGCTACGGGCTGACCGAGGCCGGCCCTTGCACGCACAACAACCCTGTGGGTGGCGTGCGGCGGGCGGGCAGCATCGGCTTGCCGCTGCCGGGCGTGGACTGCCGCGTGATCGGTGAGCACGGCTCGAGCGTCGCAGTCGGTGAGATCGGCGAGCTGGCGATCAGCGGCCCAAACGTGATGCGCGGGTACTGGCAGAAACCCACCGAAACTTCGGAAACTTTCCGCGACGATTTGGATGGTGGCAACACCAAAGGGCGTTACCTGATGACCGGCGACATGGGGCGCATGGACGCTGACGGCTATTTTGAAATCGTCGATCGCAAGAAAGACATGATCGCCGCCAGCGGCTACAACGTTTACCCCAGAGAGGTCGAGGAAGTGCTCTACCAGCACCCAAGCGTCCAAGAAGCCGTTGTAATCGGCGTGCCCGACGCGTACCGAGGCGAGACCGTCAAAGCCTTCGTGGTCTTAAAAAGCGGTGAGGCGACCTCGAGCGAGCAGATTCTCGAGTTCTGCAAATTGCGGTTGTCACCGTATAAAGTCCCCAAGCAACTCGAGTTTCGCAGTGAATTACCCAAAACTCTGATTGGGAAAATTCTGCGCCGCGTGCTGGTGGAAGAGGAGAAACGCGCTCGAGACGCGGCGCAGGTTTAATACAAAATCAGCTCTCTCGTTTGAGATTCACAGCGACCTGCGGGCGAACATTCAATTCACCCCTACGAAAACACCCACTCCACATGCTCGAGAATCCCCGTTGGTTGATGCTGTGCTAGCGCTCGTTGCCGTGTTTGAAATTGCCCGTCAACTTCGCCAGCACCAGTTGCACTCGGGACGGCTCGAGGGCTTCGATCCGCTCGAGGAAGGCTTGAGCGGCGCGGTCGCGCAGGGTTTTCACGACGCGCCCGCGATACTCCAAAAACACCGTGCCAACTTTGCTGATCCGGTACGAGAACGGCGTCTCCTCGAGCTTGCCCCGCGCATCAATGCTCACGGCTCCAACCGATGAATCAACTCGCGGATCGTGGGCACTTTCAGTTTCAGCGCGGCGCGGTTGACGATTAAGCGCATCGAGAGCTTGTGCAGCACCTCGGTCTCCTCGAGACCATTGTCTTCCAAGGTGCGTCCCGTCTGCACGACATCCAGAATCGCGTCCACCAAACCGACCGTGACCGCCAGCTCGAGCTTACCGTTGAGCGGCAGCACATCGGCTGCCATGCCTTTACTTTGAATCACCCCTCGAGCAATGCGGGCGTATTTGCTGGCCACGCGCTCGATGCGTCCAGTCGCGCCGCGCAGCCGGATGAGAGACAGGCGATACGCTGGCCCGCCCAAATCCAGCGGCTCGTACACATCGCGCCCGCTCTCCATGATCCAGTCCTTGCCGACGATGCCGCAATCCGCCACGCCGATGTCCACGTAGACGGGCACGTCCGCGTCTTTGACCTCGAGCAAGGTCACTTGCTCGAGGTCGTGCTTCAAGCTGCGCGAGCCGCTCAAATCGGGGATCGTCAGACCCGCGCGGCGCAGCAGTTCGATTGGGTAGGCTTTGCTGCGTTCACCGCCGGGAATCGCAATGGTCAAACGGCGCTTCACGCAATGACCTCGAGCGAGCCGAGAATTCGCGCAATGCCGTGCTGGGCGGCGTAGCGCTCGAGCGTGGCGCGGTCAGTCGTCCACGCCATGATGACGCGCTGCCCACGTTGCCGCAAATCCTTGGCCGTGGCTGCATCCAGCGCAATCGCATCAACGGCGCTCAGCACGGGCGATTCACCACCGAGCGCGGTCATCAAGCGCTCCAAGCCAAGCGCGAAGCCCGCCGCTGGGATCGGCTCGAGGGTCGGACTGGGAGCGCCATCGTAGCGCCCGCCGCCGCAGATCGGCTGCCCAAAATCCGGCGTGTACGCCTGAAAAATCACGCCGGTGTAGTAATCCAAGCGTCGCGCAATGCCCAGATCAAATAAGAAGCGTTCGCCCGGCAGCAGCGCTGCCACGACCCGCAACTCCTCGAGCGCAGCGCGAGCGGCGTCGTTCAGCGCGTACTGCTCAGCCTCGAGCAAAACATCGCTGCTGCCGTACAAATCAATCAATTTCATCACCGCATCCCTCTTTTCACCTGTCACGCGGTGCGACTCGAGCAGCGCACTCAGTTCCGGGCCGTTTTTGCGGTGGATCGCGGTGCGTAAACCTTCGATCACACCCGGCTCGAGACCCGTTTCGCTCAGCACTGCCCGCACGAAACCCGGATGCCCCAGCTCCACAGCCGCTTGAGGCAAGCCCACCGCGTCCAAGCACTCGAGCGCCAAGGTGACGATCTCGGCATCCGCCAATGGCGTGCTGACGCCGAGCAGTTCCGCGCCGACCTGCGTGTACTCGCGGGCCCGTCCGAGTTCCGCATCTCGAGTCCGCACCCACAGCGCCCCGCTGTAGGACAAGCGCAACGGGTAATCGTCAGGAGAGTACGCGCTCCTGACCAGATTGCCAATCGCGACTGTGTACTCGCCGCGCAGCGCCAGCACGCTGCCATCGCGGTCGACGAGCTTGAAACTTTTATCCGCCTGCGGGTGCAGCGCATCAAACACCTCGAGCGCCGGGGTTTGCACAGCCGCGTAGCCCCAACGGTGCAGCACGGTCTCGAGGGTCGCACGCAAGGATGACCGCCACGCGGCTTCGGCGGGCAGGGTGAAACGCGTTCCATCGGGGATCAGTGGCACAGTTTTTGCAGTATCACCGCTGCGGCGAGCGGCGTGCAAGTTTTAAGGCTCGAGTCACGTCAAACGCAGGTTTCTGTGATGCAGGTGTCATCGGCGCGTTGCACGGGCGATCACGAGGATCGCCCCTACGAGATGCAGGCAAACGCTCGCGTCCTACACGTTTTTCGTAGGGGCGTTGTGCCTTTGCACACAGGGGTGTGACGTGCGCCTAGCCCATGCAACGCTCGAGCTACGCAAGATTGACACGACGGTGTTTTAAACGCGTTTCCACCGTCCAGCGGCTTCTTCCTCGAGCGCGTTGGCAATCAAATAATCCAACCGATCCGCCAAACTATCAGCTTCAATCTGCACGTCTCACGCATCAGCCTCGAGTTCCGTGACAGACAACCCATTGATCTCGCGCTTCGAGGTCTCGAGCTTACTCATGTCAGGCAGTTTAGCGCTTAGACTTCACTGCAAATGATTCATACGATCACGCTCAACCCGACGCTTGACATGACGTATCTGGTCGACGAATTTCGTCACGAGGACACCACGCGGGCGCACACCGTCTACCGCGCTCCGGGCGGTAAGGGCATCAACGTCAGCCGCGTGGCCACGCGGATCGGGCATCCGACGGTCGCGCTGGGCTTCATCGCGGGCAGCACGGGCTTGGAGGTCGCACGGCGCTTAGAGGACGAGGGCGTCAACACGTGGTTCACGCCGCTCGAGGCTGGCGAGACGCGCACCAATCCGGTGATTCAGGATGCGACGGGCAATCACTTGCGCGTCAGTGGCTTGGGGCCAACCGCCGACCCTCGGGCGGTGCAGAGTTTACACGACAGCATTTTTTGCCTGCGGCAACCTGATTACCTGCTGGTCAGCGGCTCGAGTTTAGCGGGCGTGCCGAGCGATTTTTACGCGGGCATCATCGCGCAGGCGAAATCCGAGGGCACGCGGGTCGTGGTGGACGCGGACGGCCCGGATTTGCAGCGCGGCATCGCGGCAGGCGCGAGCCTAATTAAACCCAACCGCTTTGAACTCGAGCGGCTGGTCGATCGCAAGTTGCCCGAGGTCAGCGACGTGCTGGGCGCGTGCCGAAATTTGCTCGAGCAGCACGCGCAGCTCGAGGTGATTGCCGCGAGCATGGGCAGTGCGGGGGCATTGCTGGTCACAAAGGACTCTGCCGCTCACGGCGTGCCGCCGAGCGTCCAGCGCGGCAGCGCGGTCGGTGCGGGCGACAGCTTCTTGGCAGGTTTGCTGGCGCAACTCGCGCAAGGCATTCAGCCGCTCGAGGCGCTGCGCTTTGCGATTGCCTGCGGGTCAGCGACGGCGGCGGCGCTCGGAACGGGATTGTGTACGCTCGAGGCAATCACCGCGCTCTTGCCGAGCGTGGTCGTGGGCGAGGTCGGAGCGTGAACGCGCTGCGCTGGCTACTGATCTCGAGCGTGTTGGCAGTGACGGTGCAAGCCGCGACGCTCGAAAATCTGACGCTCGAGAATGGGACGCGGGTGCGGCGCTTCGCGTGGGGCGCGTACACCGTGACAATGCGGCACTTCCTGAATCCCAAGCTGGCAGACAGCGTGCAGGTCACGCGCCGCGATGGGCGCGTATTGCTCGAGGTGCGCGGCACGGGATTGCTGAGCGGCACGGACTCGGGCGAATCAGGCGAGGCGCTCGAGGATTTCACGGGCGATGGTCAGCCGGAGTTGCACCTGCTGGCGTGGTCGGGCGGCGCGTACTGCTGCTACACGGATTTACTGTTCCAGCAATCCAAAACCGGCGTGCGAAACGTCTTGGTCTTTAATGGTCGGCTGGCGAACCTCGGCAAAGGCAAAGTTCAATCAGTTAGTCGGCCGCCGCGTCTACTGCTCGAGAACGATGCGATTAACTTCGTCAACGGTTCGACGCACGGCCCAAGCACGCGGCTGGTACTCGAGTGGCGCGGCGACCGCTTCGTGGACGCCACCAGAGCCTTCCCAGCACTTCAGATGCGGCGGGCGCTCGAGTACCGCAGGGCGCTGATCGCCAAGCGTAGTTGGAACAACATCACCGGCGATGATCTGCTGAGCGGTTATTACGCCAGCGCGTGGCTGGCGGGTCTGGGCGCATCGGCGCGGCGCTGGCTGATCGCGCAGGGTCACGGCACGTGGCTCAGGGCGCACCAACGCCAGATCGAGCAAGTACTCGAGCGCGAGCGCGTCTGGGTGGATCGGCGACCGTTTTTCTACGTGCGTTAAAGTGACGCCCATGCAATTCACCGATCTCGGGCAGGGCGCTCATTTAGAGCTGCTGCAACCCCATCACGCGCCCGAGATTTTTGAGTTGATTGACTCGAGCCGCGCTCACCTGCGCGAGTGGCTACCGTTCGTGGACGGCACGCAAAGCGTGGAAGACACCAAACGATTTCGGGAGGCGGGAGCGCAGCGTTACGCCAGAGACGGCAGCTTTGATGCAGGCATTTTTGACGGCGGTGCACTGGCGGGCGTGATCGGTTTGCACTGGATTCACATGGGCAATCGCAGCACCAGTCTGGGCTATTGGCTCGGCGCTCATTTTACGGGGCGAGGGCTGATGACGCGCAGCGTGAACGCGGTGCTCGAGCATTGCTTTTCTGAGTTGAACCTCAACCGCGTCTCGAGCGCCGCTGCCTTGGGCAACATCAGAAGCAACGCAGTGCTGCAACGCTGCCGCTTTCAGCTCGAGGGGATCAGCCGCGAGCCGGAGTGGTTGTACGATCACTTCGTCGATCACCACTTGTATGGCATCTTGCAGCGCGACTGGCAGGCGGCTCGAGCTGACCGTACCTCGAGATCGGGCAGTGACTCGAGATCAGGCAATGACTCGAGCAGCCGCGCTTCGTGAAACAAGGGTAATTAATCCCTGTTTTTTGTACGGATTACCCGTGTTAAACTAGGAATCATTCGCAACACTCGAGGGACAAAGAGTTAAATCTCGAGCCGCCTGCAACGCCGAGATTTTCAACCACTCGAGTTTCAATGAGATAAGTATTCCCTCAAAGTTTGATTTCACGTGCTGGACAACTAAGGAGGCTTTCGGATGTGGATTTCCACCAAAGCACAATACGGGCTACGTGCCCTCGTCGAAATTGCCAAAGCCGATGGCGAGCCGATGGCGCTCAAGCACGTCGCCGAGGCGCAGGACATCAGCCAGCATTACTTGGAACAGATCGCCAGTAACCTGCGTCGCGCTGGCTTCATCCGCAGCGTGCGCGGCGCGTTCGGCGGTTACAAGCTGGCAAGGCCCCCCGAACAGATCAGCACCCTCGATGTCGTCGAGGCGATGGAAGGCAGCATCGCACCGGTGGAGTGCATCGAAGACTCGAGCAGTTGCTCTCACATCAGCGCCTGTGGCACGGAAAATTTATGGCGACGCGTGGACTTTGCGATCCGCGACGTGCTGGGCAACACCACACTGGCTGACCTGATGCGCGAAGCGGAATTCGCCACCGCAACCGCCAAAATGCGAGCCTCAATCGCGCAGCATGGCGAACTGCTGCAAATGGCGAACGATTGAAGGGAGGCGGAGAGCAGAGGGCTGAGCGCTTAAACCCTGAACCTCGCTCGAGGCTCGAGCCGCCTTTGCCCTTAGCTCTCTGCACTTAGCCCTGTGCCTAAAACTATGCGTGTTTACCTCGATTACGCCGCCACCACACCGCTCGACGCGACCGTCGAAGCGGCGATGCGTGATGTGGCTGGTCTGCCCGGTAATCCCTCGAGCTTGCACCGCGAGGGGTCGAAGGCGCGTGAGCTTTTAGAAGACGCCCGTGAGCGTCTGGGGCGCGTGCTGGGCGTGCGAAGTCAGGAAATCATCTTCACCAGTGGCGGTACGGAGTCCAACAATCAGGTGATCTTCGCCTTCGGGCTGGGCGGCGGGCACATCGTCACCACAGCGGTAGAACACAGCGCGATCCTCGCACCGGCCCGTGCGCTCGAGGCAGCGGGCCGCACGCAAGTCACGTATCTCGAGCCAGATTTCGCGGGCTGGATCGACCCGCAAGCCGTGCTCGAGGCACTGCGCCCAGACACGGTGCTGGTCAGTGTGCAGCACGTTAACAACGAGGTCGGCACGATTCAGGACATCGCAGCCATTGGCGAGATCTGCAAGGCGAAGGGAATCGCATTGCACGTCGACGCGGTGCAAAGCCCCGGGTACGTGCCGCTCACAGAGGTGATGAAGTTTGCCGATCTGGTGACGATCACCGCGCACAAGTTCTACGGCCCCAAAGGCGTCGGCGCACTGTGGGTCGCGCACGCGCTCGAGGGGCGCAGGGGCCAACAGCTCGCGCCGCTCTTGTACGGCGGGGCGCAGGAGCGCGGGCTGCGCGGCGGCACGCACAACACGCCCGGCGCGGTCGGCATGGCGACGGCGGCCGAAATCGCTCACGCGATACAGCCCACTGAAAGCACGCGGCTCGAGGAGCTGCGCGATTTCTTTAGCGCCAAGCTACTCGAGGTGGACGGCGTGACGCTGAACGGTTCCGTCACGCAGCGTAGCCCGCGTCACGTCAACATCACCGCCAGCGGTGCGGACGGCGAGGCGCTGCTGATGAACCTCGATCTGGAGGGCGTTGCGGCGTCCAGCGGCAGCGCGTGCAGCGCGGGGACGTTAGAGCCAAGCCACGTGCTGATTGCGATGGGGCGCAGTCCAGCGCAAGCTCGAGCCTCTGTGCGGTTTTCATTGGGGCGCGAGACGACCCAAGACATGCTCGAGTTTGCGGTGGGGGCGTTCAAGAAAGCCCTCGAGCGCTCTAGGGTCTGAGTGTTTCAGATGAGATTGTTCGATGCAACTGAGTGCAGACTAACGCAGTCAAGGTTGCCTTGATCTCATTTGTTTCAGCAGTGGCACGACGAAAAACGCGTAGATGAGCCAGCACATCAGTGCAGCCCAAACGTACAGCAGCACGGTCGCCACCAACGTTCCCTTGGCCATGAACGGGAATTGCTGACCGAGCAAGGAAAGTCCCACGCTTGAACCGATAAACACCAGTCCGAACAACACGATGCGGAACTTGATCGGCACACTGGGCATGGCTGGAGTGTACAACGAGCAAAACAACTCAGTTCACATCACCCAAGTACACGCGACTTTGGTTGGCTCGAGGTGATGAGCCTGCGGCAAACCAAATTGGGTTGTGATAGTTTGAAAGTATGGTTTCAAGCTTGACCAAAGCTGCTCTACAACTTGAGCCGAGTGAGCGTCTAGAACTGGCGCAACGGCTGATCGAGAGCGTGCATACCGCCGAGCAGGTCGAATCGGTATTGACGCTATCGCCCACTGAGCGAGAAGACTTCAAAGCACGCCTCGAGATGGCTGAAGGTAATCCGCTGTCGGGGCGCGATTTGCAAGGATTGATGATTTCTTTGAATGCCCCTGTAGCATCGGAACGTTGAAATATTTACTGCGGGTTGATGACAGCGCCCACGATGAAATCATCACCGTACTCGAGGAAATTAAAGACCCTGAGCGCAGTGTTGTCTTTCGCGCTCGCATTCAGGACATCGCAGACACCATCCTCGAGTTTCCAGATGCGTTTCCGCTACTGAAAGTGACTGGAGTTACAACGAATTTGGTGGTTCGTCGTGCGTTGATTCTGGACTTTTCTTACGGTCTGATCTACACCGTTTTACCCGACATTCAAGTCGTGCGTATCATCAAGTGTTATCACACACGCAGCGATCCGAACGATTGGTTAAAAAGCTAGCCGGAAACCCGTATCTCGAGCTACTTGCCTCAGGACGTAGCTGGGTGAAGCTTTTTCGTTTCACCACCGAACAAACCGTTCGGATCGCTCTGGAAGCTGTAATGCAAGTAATCGTCCTGCGGCACTTCCACGGACATCTCCTGCTCAACTGTTAGCCGCTCGAGGTACGCCCGCAGGCAGCGGATGCTGTTGCCGTGAGCGCTGATCAGAATATTTTTGTCGTCGCCTGATTCGCGCAGCAATTCGTTGATGAAGCCGTAGACGCGCATCTCGACGATTTTGACGCTTTCGCCGTTCGGTGGTGGCACGTCGTAACTGCGATGCCAGATTTTGTACATGTCCGGGTGCTTGGCTTGGACATCCGTGTGGAGCTGCCCGGACAGATCGCCGTAGCTGCGCTCGATGATGCGGTCGTCGACAATTACAGGCACGCCGTACTCGTGTGGCGCGAGCAGAATCTCCAAGGTGTGCGAGGCGCGTTTCAGGCGGCTGGTGTACGCCACGTCAAAGCGAATGTCTTTGAGGGTCTGCGCGATGCCCATCGCCTGCTTCACGCCGACCTCGCTGATGTCCACGTCGATCCAGCCCGTGAAGGTCTTCGTACCGCTGGCGTTGAAGGAAGTCTGACCGTGACGGACGATGTAGAGGTTGCTGCTCATGCGCCAAATTCTAGCAGGTCAACCGCCAAAGGCTTTCAGGCAACCATGATAAAGCGCGGCTTGAGCATCGGTCGCATCTCGAGTCCGAAATTTATTGGGGGAACGATTCAATCGTAGGGGCGAGGCATGCTTCGCCCACCGCTGCGTGCGCTCGAGGGTCGAGTGAACGTCGCGGCTCGAGTTCGACGCACATATCTCGAGGGCTGATTATCTCGAGGGCTGATTATCTCGAGGGCAAGGTCACGCGCCACGCGGCGTTCTGGCTACTGATAACGACATCGAAATCGCCGGTCATTCCAAAGAAACCGTTGGCAGCGTAGCGGTTGCTGCCCAGCCGCTCGAGGGTCAACGGGATCGCGCTCATGCCGTGCGAGGACATGTCGAGTGCCACATCGACTCGAGCATCCGGGGCTGGATTGGGGGTGATCGCAAACTCCAATCGCACACCGCCCAGCGCAGTCGGATTGGCCGTGCCAGCCAAGGTCACGGCGTTTTTGGTTTCGTTAAACTTGATGATCTGTTTCAAGCCCGCACCGCGCTCTGGCGGCGCGGTCGTGCCCAAGGCACTGGTGGCGATCAGCACAGCACTGAGCATCCCTGCCTCGAGCGTCAGCACGCGCTGGAATCTAGGGAAGCGACTGGGGATGCGGCGCAGCATCGGCATCCACAAAAAGCGGTTGGAGCTTGCGATCACCAGCGTCACGGCGACCAAAGCGATTTTTAGCACCAGTGTCTGACCGTACTGCGTGACCGAGAGTAACTCTGGGGCCCATAAGCGCACGAGGCTGGCGTAAACGCCCGTCAACGACAGCAACCCGACTGCCAGCACGCCGAGGCTCGAGACTCGCTCTAAGACGTTCACGCCGTCTCGAGGGGCTTGGAATTTGTAAAGTGCTGTGTACAAAATCGCGCTGACCCAGACCAACATGCCCGTCAAATGCAGCCAATCGCCGATGATCGGCAGCGGTTCGCCCCTCGAGCCGACGTGACTGGTCATGCTCAGGGTCAGTGCCAATAGACCCGAGAGTACAACGTGCAGCACGCGGTCGAGCACCACGGGTGAGACTCGAGGAATCAGTTTGAGTTCAGCGCGGGGTTGCAATGCCAGCCACATCAGCAGCGCCGCGACGACCACGCGCAGCATCACCCACTGCCCATTCCACGTGCGCGTCAAATACGCGCCGTAGAGGTAGGGCGTGAGTTCACCGAGTGCTCTGGCAGCGGTGAAGCCGACATCGAGTAAGCTCCCGACGATCAGCAGCAGACCGCCGAACAGGTGCAGGCGCTTGAACATCGCAACACCCGCCACTCGAGGCTCGAGATACCGCGCATACGCGCCCGTGCCGATCAGCAGCACGAGGGCTGCGAACAGCGCGAAGCGAAAAATTGGGGTCTCGAGCGACGGAATCAAGCGGCGGCTTTCTGTGTGAACACTTAGGGTTTGTAGGTGAAGTACGCGAAATCGTCCACGGTGTGCGTGTCCACGCTGAGCAGATGCCACATCACGACGTAGACACCCGGCTTCAGAGCGGATCTGAGTTTAATCGTGACATTGCTCGAGGTTCCAGTGGTGCTTGTCCCCGCGTCGCTGCGTTTAGCCGCATCGTTTTTGACCGCCATCATCTGCTTGGCGAAGTAGCGCAGTTGCCCTCGAGTAACTTCGCCAGTGTACTGGTAGATCTTGAACGTACTGAAGTCGGTTTCGATACCGCCAGAGAAATTGAGTTTGACTGTCGCAGGCATGACCTTCACCACCGCGCCATTGGCGGGCGTACTCGAGGCGAGTTCGGAGTGCGCCAATGCAACACCGAAAATTGCCAATGCAAAGCTCAGTAAAAGTTTTTTCATACTCACATCTTCATCTTATCCAAGTGAAAGTGAATGAAGCCTTTGACCACATCGCCGTCGCTGGCTTTCAGTTGCCACATCGTCACGTAGACGCCCGGCTGCAAATTCGGTTTCAGGTTAATCAGCACCTTGTCCACGACCGCGCCCGCACCGGGGGCTTTGACCACGCCCGCGTCCACTCGAGCCGAAGTGTCGGTTTTGGCGGTGACGTATTTGTTCATCGTCGCTTCGGCCACATCGTCCATCTGCCCTGCGTTCATCATCTTGCCGTTTTTCATCATGCTGCTGGGTGGCAAGTAATAAACCTTGAACATCGCGCTTTTGGCGGCGAATTTCTCGTCGAAACCGACCGTGACGGTTTTTGGTGCGGTCGTGACGTGCGCGTGATCGGCGGGCATTGCGGTTTTCACGGTGCTGTGCGCCAGCACGAAACTAGCGGTGGCGAGGAGTGCGGCAGCGGTGAAGAGTTTTTTCATGGTGTGTCCTTTCAACGTCCAGTCTGAACTTGGGGCGTGATGCGCGGATGAAACGCTCGAGTCAAGGCAATTTGGGGCGGCTGAAATTGGAGTCCGTGGTGAAATTCTTGTCAGTCAAAGCGTTCAGGAACGCGATCAGATCCGATATCTCTGGTTTCGTCAAATACAGCGGACGCATCAGCACGTCCACGTTGTCGTTGTCCTTGCCGCCAGAGTTGTAATGCTCCAGCACCGCCTCGAGCGTGGGGATGCTGCCGTCGTGCATGTACGTTTTGCTGAGCGCGACGTTGCGTAGGGTTGGCGTTTTGAACTTGCCTTCGTCGGTTTTCTTGCCGGTGAGCCGCGCCAGTCCGATGTCTTTATTCTCGAGGTTGACGCCCGTGTTGTGCAAGGCTTCGTCGGTGAAGTTGAACCCGCCGTGACAATGAAAGCAATCGCCTTTCTCGCCCAAGAAGAGTTCCATGCCGCGCAGCGCCGCTGGAGACATCGCCTCAAGATCGCCCGCACGGTAGCGGTCGTATGGGCTGTCAGCGGTCACGAGCGTGCGGGTGAATGCGGAGATGGCTTTCGTGACGTTCAGCATCGTCACGCCGTCGCTGAAGACAGCTTTGAACTGCCCCGCGTACCCAGCGATGCTCGAGAGCTTCTTTGTCAGCACACTCGGCTCCATGCCCATTTCGTCGTGCGCGGTGATCGGGCCCATCGCCTGCAATTCAAGTGTCGGACTGCCGCCCTCCCAGAAGTAGCTCTTGCGCCACGCGACGTTGCCCAGACTCGGCGCGTTCCTCGAGCCGCGCTGCCCGCGAATGCCTGTGGAAACCTTATTGCCCGCGTTGGAGAAGGCGAATTGCTGCTGGTGGCACGAGGAGCAACTGATCGTGTTGTCGGCGCTGAGCCGAGCATCGTAGAAAAGCTGGCGTCCCAAGGCGATCTTGGCGGGCGTCTGCGGGTTGTCGCTCGGCACGGGCAGAGTAGGAAAATACGAAGGCAGGCTCGAGGCGGCGATGGCCGCCCCAATGGTGATGATGAAGCTCGAGATCAGCGTCGTGGCTCGCATGGGTTTACTCGAGCGGGATCAGCTCGAGGTTGACTCCTCGAGCGGGCGGTGTGACGAGGATCGAATCGAAGGTTCCGGGCGTGAAGTACACACCGATTTCCTCGGTGTCGGGGTCGTGCTGGCGGTTGCCGTTGAGGTCGTTGAGCGCATACAGCGTGTACTCGCCGCTTGGTAAGCGCACGAAGCTGTACGGAATCTTCACGCCTGATTTCAGTTTGATGCCCTCCCTGCCGCCCAGTGCAACGACTTGGACGGGTTTAGCGCACATCTCGTCAGCGCTGGCGCAGGCCAGCACGATCAGTTTCTCGGTGCTTTTGACGCTGCTGGGCACAGTCACGAAACCCGTGATGCTGCCACCGCCACCCTGCGCCAGCGCCGCACCGAGCAGCGCGGCGAGACTCGAGGCGAAAATCAGCGCTTTCACTGTCCGCTCCACGCGCCGAGCAGATTGAGGTACGCCTGTCCGACATTGGGCCCGCCGTGCATCACGCGCTGCGCGGGGTTGGTCAAGTCCCAGCTCGCCTGAGAGTTCGGGCCCTTCTCAAACAGTTTGGCGAGGTTGAGGTTGACCGTGTAACTCCCGCCCTCGGTCACGGCGACCTTGACTTTGTTGGTTGTCAGGTCAAACAAATTGACATTCATGCGCCAATTGTCCGTGCCCATGTGCAGCAGCCAAGGCTGGGACTTGTCACTGATGAGCGTTTTCCCCTCGAGCCTGAAGAAGATGTAACCCGGATTCCACGCCCAGAACATCCCGCTCTCCAAACCCAGCGGCATCAAGGTAGTGCTGGCGTCGCGGTGGTTGAGGTCTTTGGGGACGCCGATTTCAAAGCGCACGCCCTTGTACTCGCCTGCTGGGGCTTGCAGCTTGAAAAACGTCGCCCCTTTGCTGGCAGTCGCGTTATTGACCTGCCCACCGTCCATCAATTTGCCCGCCGCTGGCGCGTCTGACATCAGGTTCAGCAGCGACACGCCCGTCACATTCAGGCTCGAGCCGTCGGCTTTGACGAGTTGCACGTTGCTGGTGTAAAAGCGCACCATGTCGACGGTGTACTCCGTACCGCTGGGGGTCTTGTAGGTCTTGCCCAGCTCGAGCGGGGCGTCACCGACATTGATATTGGCTTTCAGTTCAAAGTTGACGAGTCCACTCTGGGCGTTACCGAGGGCAGCCACCGTCAACGCGGTCAGTACGACGATTGCAAACAACACTTTTTTCATCTTCACTCCACACCAAACACGCTCGAGCATCGAAGCTCGAGGTGGGACGCATCATCTTGTGACCTCATGACTCAAGGTCGGCATCTGTTCAGGTGCGCGGTGGGGCGTGCGCCTCGGGCAAGCGCTGATCGCGGGCGAAGCCCAAGCTGAGTCCGTCACTCGAGTTTTGAGCGCTCAGCAATGTGACTCGAGGGAGGTCACGCAGGGTTGCGACCGGCGCGAAGGCGTTGGTGAAGCACAGCTCACAATGGCTGTGATGATCGGTGTGAGGGGCGGTGAAGGCGAGTTCGCTCGAGTGATTGTGGTGACTCGCATGACTCTGGAAACCAGCGCCGTGCCAGATCGGGGCATCCGGCGCGGCGTGATGGGCGCTGAAAACCACGAGCAGCAGCGTCCACCATAGACGCAGGCTGGCTCTGGTGACGCGCCGCGAGCTTCGCATGAGTTGTACTGTACAAGTTGCGAATCCGGGACGAATGTGCGAAACCTCATGCGTTACTGATCTCGAGTGAGTACGGCTGGGGATGGCTGCCTCGAGATCACGGTTCGCAGGCGGGTCAGCACACAAAGCTTTCAGCGAAACGGTGATAAATTATGTGGGTGTCCTTTCGCTCCGCACTCACGCGCTTCTTGGTGATCGCCGTCGCGCTCTCGAGCATCGCACTGGCGGCGACTGAGCGTAGCGCCAGCGAGTTCTTGGAAGACTTAGCGACCGGCAAAGTCGCGTCGGTGGTTATCAACCCGAATGGGCAAGCTAGGGTTAGCGTCACCACCGACAGCAATTACGAGGTGCAACTGCTTTTGGAAGCCAGTTTGTACAAGGCGCTCGAGGTGGCGGCTTCCAAGTACGACACGCGCTACCGCGTCGAGCGCAGCGCCCCTGTTGGCGAATACCTCGGTTTCGGGGTGCAACTGCTGGTGCTGGTCGGGATTGGAGCGCTGTTCTTCTTCATGCAACGCGCCAGAAGCAATTCCAGTGGCAGCGATGGTGGCGCGAGTGCATTCACCCGCTCGAGGGCCAAACAAGTCGAGAAGCCGACCACGAGTTTTCGTGAAGTGGCGGGTTGCGATGAAGCCAAAGAGGAACTCGCCGAAGTCGTCGACTTTTTAAAGAACCCCGCCCGCTACCACGACATCGGCGCTCGCATCCCCAAAGGTGTGCTCCTCGTCGGCCCTCCCGGCAGTGGCAAAACCTTACTCGCTAAAGCTGTGGCTGGCGAAGCTCGAGTCCCGTTCTTTAGCATCAGCGGTTCTGATTTCGTGGAGATGTTCGTCGGCGTCGGCGCAGCAAGGGTCAGGAGTCTGTTTGAAGACGCCCGCAAAGCCGCGCCGTGCATCATCTTCATCGACGAGATCGACGCCGTGGGCAGGAAGCGCGGGAGCGGCATGGGTGGAGGCAACGAC
>JANYHH010000033.1 GCA_025359505.1 Deinococcales bacterium | reverse complement strand
GGCTCGAGGATGACGCTCAAACGCAACCCGTATTACTGGGGCAAAGGTGAAGACGGGCAGGCATTGCCGTACTTGGACGAACTGCGCTTCGAGATCGTGCCGGACGACAACACGCGCATTCTGAAACTCCAAAGCGGCGAGCTGGACGGCGCGGAGTTCATCCCACTCTCGAGGGTCGCGGAGCTGAAGGCCGACCCGAAACTCAACATGCAGCTCTTCCCCTCGACCGAGGTGGATTTCGTCATCATGAATA
The DNA here is from genome assembly GCA_025359505.1 of Deinococcales bacterium. GTDB lineage: Bacteria > Deinococcota > Deinococci > Deinococcales > JAAFIG01 > JANYHH01. The sequence continues at coordinate 16,983 of JANYHH010000033.1, read as the reverse complement.
CTCGAGCCAAACTGAAAAACGGCTCTGACAACCCGCTTTCAAACGTCAAGGTGCGGCAAGCGCTAAACTACGCCACCGACAAGGACGCGCTCGTGAAGCTCGTGACTTACGGCAACGGTCAGCCGATGAAGTCCTTCATGTCGAGCGCCACACCACTGGTGGATAACTCGCTGACTGGGTACGCCTTCGATCTCGAGCGAGCCAAAAAGCTGATGAAGGACGCCGGCTATCCGAACGGCTTCGAGACCAGCACCCTCGCGGTCTCCGGCAACGCCGACCAAGCAGGCGTCGCGGCGGCACTGCAACAGATGTGGGCGCAAATCGGCGTCAAACTGAAAATTGACCTGCTGGACTCACCGACCGCCCGCGCCCGCTACCGCGCCAACGACTTCCAGATGCGAATCAGCGCGTGGACGGACGACATCGCCGATCCGAGCGAGATCACCAGTTACTTTGCGATCTTCAAGAACGTCGAAAGTCTGCACACGGGTTTTCAGAGCGATCAGCTCGAGGCGCTTTATGAGCAATCGCAGCGCGAACCGAGCCAAGTCAAACGTGCCGTGTTGTACCAGCAGATTCAGCGCATCTACTACAACGCCGCGCCGATCATCTTCATGTTCGAGAAGCCTTACCCGGTGGCGCTGCAAAAGTCCGTCAAAGGGTTCGTGCAGATTCCGTTGGGGAACAACATCTTCGTCAACGCCTCGAACGAGAAGTAACCCTCGTACAAGCAGCTCGAGAGCGATCACCTCGAGCCAAACGGGGGTACTCGAGAGCAACGTCAAGGGCAGCTCGCTGGCGCTCGCCCCCCTCACCCGCCGCTGAAGCGGCGGCCTCTCCCGCAGGGAGAGGCGAGAAAGCAATTTCTGTTTCACGCTCGAGGGGCATTGGTCAGGGCGTTCATTCAACTCGGAGGTCGTGTATGCGAAAAGTCTTTCGGGCGCTACTCATCGCGGGACTCGTGACGGTGGGCGTGGGTGACGCCGTGGGTCCGACTCGAGGCGGCAAGATGGTCTACGGGCGCTACGCCGATTCGCTGTTTCTCGATCCGGTGTTCACCGACGCGAACCTTGACATTTGGATTCTGACCAATCTCTACGACACGCTGATCCAGCCCGGCCCCGGCGGCAAGGGTCTCGTGCCGGGACTCGCCTCGAGTTACGGCTTTTCCAAGGACGGCTTGAGCTTCACGTTGACGCTGCGCCCCAGCACGAGGTTCGCCGATGGCTCGAGCATCGCGGCGAGCGACGTGAAGTTCTCACTGGATCGGGCGCGTGACCCGAAGAACGGCGCGTGGAATTTCTTATTGGGTTCAATCGCCAGCGTCACCGTCAAGGGCAATCAAGTGGTGCTGAAACTGAAAAACCCCGACCCGAGCCTGCCGGCGGCGCTGGCGACCTTCAACAGCGGCGTCATGCCCGCCAAGCTTTACGCGGCCGCCAAAGGAGCCGACGAGAAGGCTCGAGGTAAGGTTTTCGCGGAGAAGCCGATTGGCAGCGGGCCGTTCGTGCTGTCCGAGTGGAAGCGCGGCTCGTACATGGTGCTGAAACGCAACCCGTACTACTGGCGCAAGGGTACAGATGGCAAAGCCCTGCCGTATCTGGATGAGCTGCGCTTCGAGATCGTGCCAGACGACAGCGCCCGCATTTTGAAACTTCAAAGCGGCGAGTTGGACGGCGCGGAGTTCATTCCGTTCTCGAGGGTCGCGGAGTTGCAGGCGGACACCAAGCTCAACATGAAGCTTTACCCGTCCACCAAGGTCAATTTCGTCGTCATCAACAACCGCACCAAGCTCAACGACGGCTCCGATAACCCCTTGAGTAACCAGAAACTGCGCCAGGCGCTGAACTACGCCACCGACAAGCAGGCGCTGATTAAACTCGTGACCTTCGGCATCGGTCGGGAGATGAAGTCCTACATGTCCTCGAGTACACCGCTGTTCGCACCGCAGCCGATGTACCCGTTCGACCTCGAGAAGGCGAAGAAACTGTATGCCGATTCGGGCGCACCGGCCAACCTCGAGCTGACCGTGCAGGCGCTCTCTGGCAGCGCCGATCAAACGGCGCTAGCGACGGCGCTCCAGCAGATGTGGGCAGCGATTGGCGTCAAGCTCAACATCGTGCAGCTCGACAGCGCGTCCTCGAACGACAAATACCAGAAGCACGACTTCGAGCTGTCGTTCAACTCGTGGACGGACGACATCGCCGACCCGAACGAGCTGACCGCCTACGCGGCCGTGTTTGAAAGCGCCGAGTCGTTCAAGACTGGCTTCAAAAGCGCCGAGGTCGAAAAACTCTTCGCGCAGAGCCAGCAGGAAGTCAACCCCGCCAAACGCGCCGAGATGTATAAGCGCATCCAGCAGATTCATACCGAGACCGCGCCGATGGTCTACCTCTACGAGACGCCGTACCCGGTGGCGCTTGGTAAGCGCGTGCGCGACTTCGTGCAGATTCCACTGGGCAACAACGTCTTCTCCGGCACGTATGTTGAAAAGTGAGGCGACGACGCTCAAAACTTGAGCTGAGTTGTAGAGTCTGGCTCTCGAGATCGCCCGCTGGCTCGAGTTGCACCGCAGTGCTGACCGAATTTGGAGTGCGATGAACCGCTGGTCTTACATCCTCGTGCGCGTGTTGCAGGTCATCCCAACCTTCTTTGTGGTGATGGCGTTGGTCTTCGTGATGGTGCGCCTGCTGCCCGGCGACCCGACGAGCGCCATCCTCGGCGAGCGGGCGACGGAGGAGCTGATCGCCAGAGCCAACAAGGAACTCGGCTTGGACAAGCCCGTGATCGTGCAATTCGGAATTTTCGTGGGGCGCTTCTTTCGCGGCGACTTGGGCGAGTCGATCAACCTGAAAGTCCCGGTCTTCCGGCTGATCCTCGAGCGGATGCCGGTCACGCTGTTTCTGACGCTCTACGCCGCGATTCTGGCGGTGGTGCTGGCGGTTCCGCTGGCTTTCGTGGCGGCGCTCAGGAAGGACACGCTAACCGACGCGATCATTCGCGGCGTCTTTCAAATCGGGCTATCGATGCCGGTCTTTTACATCGGCTTGCAACTGCTGACCGTGCTGGCGGCGCGGCTGCGCTGGTTTCCGGTCGGCGGTTATGGCGAAGGCTTCTGGGAGCATCTGCGCTATCTGTTCCTGCCCGCGCTGACGCTAGGCTTTAATCTGGCGGCGATTCTGATGCGAAACCTGCGGGCTTCAATTCTCGAGGTGCTGCAATCCGAGTACGTGGATTTCGCTCGAGCCAAGGGGTTGCCAGTGAGCCTGATTCTGGGGCGGCACGTGTTGCGAAACGCGGTCATCTCCACGGTGACGCTGTTTGGCTTAAACATCGGCGGGCTGATCGGCGGCGCGGTCATCACCGAGAGCGTCTTCGCCATTCCCGGCGTTGGGCGGCTGATGGTCGAGTCGATCTTCGGGCGCGATTACCCGGTGATTCAGGGGCTGACGCTGACCTTCGCGGTGCTGGTCTCGCTGACCTTCATCTTGACGGACGTGGTTCACGCGCAGCTCGACCCTCGAGTGGAGGTCGCGTGAACCTCACAGTTCCAAAGCAATCCTCGAGCCGCATCAGACCGCTCGAGCGGCGGTTCGTCGAGGCGGTCGGCTGATGGCCGCGCCCGCGCTGACCGTGACTCCAGCCTCGAGACCGCCCGCGAAGCTGCGCCTCAAACCGACGCTGATCGCCGGAATCGTCATCATCGGCGGCTTCGTGCTGCTGGCGCTGCTGCCGGGCGTCTTCGCGCCGTACAGCCCGACGGCGTTTGATTACAACGCGGTGTTGCAAGCCCCGAGCGCCAAGCATTTATTTGGCACGGACAACTTCGGGCGCGACATGTTCTCGAGGGTCGTCTGGGGGGCGCAGGTGGACATGCAGATCGCGCTGTTCACGACGCTGTTTCCGGTGATCTTCGGCACGCTGCTGGGCGCACTGATCGGGTACTACGGGCGCTGGGGCGACGCGATCTTCGGGCGGGTGGTGGATGTCGTCGTGACGTTCCCGTTTCTGGTGCTGGTGATTGCGATTGTCGCGCTCTTGGGGCCCGGACTGATCAACATGTTTATCGCCGTCAGCGCCGTCGGCTGGATCACTTACGCGCGGTTGGTGCGCGGCGAGATTCTGACGCAGAAACGCGCCGAGTACGCGCTGGCCGGGCGCGTGATGGGCTACACCGCCAGCCGGATCATCTTCCGGCATCTGCTGCCGAACGCGATCACGCCGGTGATCGTCTACCTGATGACCGACATGGCGCTGGGAATTCTGCTCGGCTCGAGTCTGGGCTACTTGGGGCTGGGGGCGCAACCGCCGACCGCCGAGTGGGGCGTGCTGATCGCCGACGGCAAGAATTTCATGTCCACCGCGTGGTGGATCGCCACCTATCCGGGACTGGCGATCACGCTGGCGGGGGTGGGGTTCAGTTTGCTCGGTGATGGCTTGGCTGACCTGCTGAGGCCGAGGGGATGACGGGCAATCGAGTCTCGGGCAGTTCAGTCTCGAGTCAGTCAGCGCTGCTCGAGCTGCGCGACCTACGGGCGGTCTTCGACACGCCCAGAGGCTCGTTCACGGCTGTGGATGGCGTGAACCTGACGCTGAACCACGGGGAGGTGCTGGGCTTGGTGGGTGAGTCGGGTTCCGGCAAGAGCGTCACCTTGCGCTCCATTCTGCGGCTGGTGCGACCGCCCGGCGTGGTCACGGGTACGGTGCAATGGCGCGACCAGAACCTGCTCGAGCTGCCGGAATCAAAACTCCGCCGGGTGCGCGGCGGCGAGATCAGCATGATCTTTCAGGAGCCGATGACAGCGCTGAACCCGGTGCTGAGCATCGGGCAGCAGATCACCGAAACCCTGCAAGAACACACCAAGTTCGCGCCTCGGGATCGGCAGGCTCGAGCGGTGGAACTCTTGGAGTTGGTCGGCATCGCTTCACCCAAAGAGCGGCTGAGGGATTACCCGCACCAGTTCTCTGGCGGGATGCGCCAGCGGGCGATGATCGCCATCGCACTTGCCTCCAACCCCAGTCTGCTGCTGGCGGACGAGCCGACGACGGCGCTGGACGTGACGATTCAGGATCAGATCTTAAAATTGCTGCTGCGCCTGAAAGACACGCTCGGCATGGGCATAATCCTCGTGACGCACGACCTCGGCGTCGTGGCGCAGACCTGCGACCGCGTCGCGGTGATGTACGCCGGGCGGATCGTCGAAGTTGTGCCCGCCAGCGAACTCTTCAAGCAACCTCGCCATGCGTACACATTGGGCTTACTCAATTCCGTCCCCGGTCAAACCGCGTTCGGCCCCAGCCTCACGCGCCGCCCGCTGATTCCGATTCCCGGCGCACCGCCGAGCCTGCGGGCGCTGCCGCCCGGCTGCGCCTTCTCGCCGCGCTGCGAGTACACCACTACAGAGTGCGACCTCGAGCGTCCCACCTTGCGAGCGATTTCCGAGACGCGCCTGAGCGCCTGCATCCACCACGAGCGCCTCGAGCACACGGGTGACGTAGTTGAACTCGAGCGTCACGTATGAACCCAACGCAATCGGCGGTGATTTTACGCGCCACGAACCTGACCAAAACCTTCCCGGTCGCGGCGCAGCCGTTTGCGAGATGGCGCGGGCTGCCCCCTCGAGCCGTGCGGGCCCTGACCGGCGTTAGCTTGGAAGTCCGGCGCGGCGAGACGCTCGGCATCGTCGGCGAGTCCGGTTGCGGCAAGAGTACGCTCGCCCGCTGCCTCGTGCGGCTCTACGACGCCGATTCCGGCAGCCTCGAGTACGACGGCGCGGACGTGCTGGCTTTGCGCGGCGCTGATCTGAGGCGTTACAACCGCCGCGTGCAGATGGTTTTTCAAGACCCGTTCAGCTCGCTCAACCCCCGCATGACGGTTTACCAGACCCTAGCTGAGGCGCTGCTGGTGCATCGTCTGCGAACGCCAGCGCAAGTCCCGGAACGCATCCGCGAGCTGCTCGAGTTGGTCGGGCTGCCGCTCGAGGCGCAACACCGCCTGCCACACGAGTTCTCGGGTGGGCAGCGTCAGCGCATCGGCATCGCAAGGGCGCTGTCCGTCGAGCCAGAGACGCTGATTGCCGATGAGTTGGTCAGTGCGCTCGATGTCAGCGTGCAGGCGCAGGTCGTGAATCTCTTGCTCGAGTTACAAGAGCGCCTGCACCTGACCGTCCTTTTTGTCGCCCACGACCTGCGGCTCGTGCGTCACATCTCGCACCGCGTCGCGGTGATGTACCTCGGGCGCGTCGTGGAACTCGCCGACACCGAGACGCTGTTCTCCAACCCGCAGCACCCGTACACGCGGGCGCTGCTGGCGGCCGCGCCGGAACTCGACCCAGCCAAGAAGTCGGTCGTGGAAGCCGTGCGCGGCGAGTTACCCAGCCCGCTCAGTCCGCCGAGCGGCTGCGCCTTCCACCCCCGCTGTCCGCAGGCTTTTGATCGCTGCCGCGTGGACATTCCGCATTTGGAACCCAGAGGCGAAACCGAGCAACTGAGCGCCTGTCACCTGCTTGAGCCAAGTCAGCCGCGAGCCTCGAGCATCCCCGTCTAGCCGTTCACTCGAGCCGCTGAGATCGCTCGAGGCTCGAGTTCGTCCACCCTGCACCAACCGTCATCACCAAGGAGAACCCATGTCGCAGAAACTGTTGGGAAAGGTCGCCCTCGTCACCGGAGCCTCGAGCGGGATCGGCGAGGCGACCGCGCTGCAACTGGCTGAGCAGGGCGCGAGCGTGGCGCTCGTAGCCCGCCGCGAGGATCGGCTGCGAGCCCTCGAGACGCGCATCGCTGACTTGGGCGGCAAGGCGCTGGTGATTCCCGCCGATCTGACGATTGAGGCGCAGGCGCTCGAGGCGGTACAGCGCACGCAGGCCGAGCTGGGTCGGCTGGATATGCTGGTCAACAACGCCGGTATCATGCTGCTGGGGCCCTCGGCCGAGGCGACATTGAGCGACTGGAAGCGCATGGTGGACATCAACCTGATGGCGCTGCTGTATGTGACCCACGCGGCGCTGCCGATCATGAAAGCCCAAGGCAGCGGTCACATCGTCAACGTCTCGAGCGTCTCCGGGCGCGGCACGTCCGCCACCTCGAGCGTTTACAGCCTGACCAAATGGGGCGTCGGCGCGTTCAGCGAATCGCTGCGCCAAGAACTCTCGGCGAAATCCAAAATTCGCGTGACGATCATCGAACCCGGCGTCGTGAGGACTGAACTGACCGACCATATGACCCACGAGGCCACGAGAACCGATTACCTGAGCGTCACCGAGAAATGGCAGCGGCTCGAGTCCGAGGACATCGCAGCGGCAATTCTCTACGCGGTGACGCAGCCGCCTAGAGTTAATGTCAACGAGATTCTGATTCGCCCGACCGATCAGGGCTGAATAGTCAGTCGCAGTAAACTCGAGCAGCAGCTAGAGCGTGTATGCAGCAGCCTCTCTTGGGTATTCGTGCATGCGTTTCTTGATTGGCATCTTCGCTCCCGATTCTGACTCGGAGCGACTCGAGTTGCATCAAGTCCACTTTTTCGTGGCAATCCCAGGGCGAGGCTTGCAGCGAACAAGCACAGTAGGGCGATGCCGAGCGTCAGGAAGCGGTACACCTCGCGGTGTACGTCGGCTGTTCCCACAGGTGCTCATCTGCTACACTTTCGCTTATGACTCGGGAGCGTCTGCCCAAACCCGTTGCCCCATTGCAACGCGCCCCTGATGCCGCCCCAAAAACTCGAGCTTTGAGCCGTCCCGCACCACTGGCTCGCCTCCCGCGCTCGCTCGAGGCGCAACCAGTCACGCCAGTGCAACTCGAGATTCAACGCGCCCAGCATTTAGAGGTGCAGCGCCAAGCTGATCTCGAGGGGCAACGCGCCGCAATCCAACGCGCTCACGATGATCGCTTCACGCAGGCTCGAGCCGCACAGGTTTCGTGGCACGCTCGAGGATCGAAAACCCTGAGTGTGCAACGCGCGGTCGCTGAGCACGCCCGCAGCGCTCGAGACGCCAGTCACACCAGAGCTGCTTTCGTCGCGCAACGCTCGAGTGAACACCTCGAGTCTCTGGTCGCGCAACGCTTTGAGCTGGAAGTTCGCCCAGCCCTGCCTAGCCTGCAATGCCAAGCTGATCTGACGCTCTCCCACGTCGCGGATCACTTCGGCAGCCAAGCGGCCGTGCAACTGGCTCGAGACCCGGATCGCCTCTCGAGCTACGCGGGGTTCAAGAACGCTGGCGCGGGCTTGGTGAAGAACTTTCGCACGCCCGGCTCGAGCCACACCATCCCGCAACTCGCCAGTGCAATTGGGCGCTTCCGCGAACCAATGCAACGTGCGGCCGTCGAGGGAGCGGTGTACGCCGCGTTTGGATCTCACCCAACCTACCCAAAGCAATTGCAACGCGCCCTCGAGCAGCGAGATTCACAACTCAACGTGCAACGCGAGGCGTGGCAGCGTGAACTCGAGCCGATCGCTCAGAGGCAGGCGCTCGAGGATGCTAGTGGTGAGGGCGCAGCCGGGATGATCGAATCCGCTCGAGGGAGTGGTCAACCACTGCCGGAGAACATCCGCAACTTGCTCGAGGCGAAATGGAATACGGATTTGTCCAAGGTGCGGGTTCACACGGACTCGAGCGCTGCCAACATCTCAAAGAAGCTCAATGCCAAGGCACTGACGACGGGGCAGGATATTTTCTTTGGCGCGAGCACGTTCAATCCCACGAGTCTCGAGGGGCTGCAATTGATCGCGCATGAGGCGTGGCATACGGTGCAACAAGCGAATGGACTGGTGCAAGCGGGGATTGATCGTAGTCAAAGTCTCGAGGTGGAAGCGCGAGGTAAGGGGGCGGAATTCTCGAGCGGGGATGTGCAAACTGCTTCAAGCAAATCGAATCTAAAAGCCAAGGGCATCAGCAACCACACACCCAAACCCGTCAGCGGCACACCCACAGCAACCACCGCACCTCGAGCATCCACGCAACGCTTCCGCGCTATGCACGCGACGACTCGAGCGATTCAGCGCTTGGCGAGCGCCGATGAGACCCCAGTTGGCAAGCGTGCCTTCGTGCGCGAAGAGGGCTTGAACCTGCGCTCCAAACCCGATCAGCAAGCCTCGAGCCTCGGCACGCTCGCGTTCGGCACTCGAGTCTTGGTCGGCAGTCAAAACGGCGCGTGGTATCGCGTGACCACCGAGAACGGTCAAAGTGGGTATGTGCTCGCTGCGAAGATTCACGGGTTACAAGGTTCACATCAGGCGTTGCTCGAGGCTGATCCGGGCTTGCGATTGTTCAAAGTCAAACCCGGTGAGACGGGAATGCAACTCGTGCGACGCGCGTACGGCATCACGGGCGCGGAGGGCAGCAAGGATCAGAACCTCTGGCATTTCCTGAATGCGATCCGCAAACGCAATCAAGCCAGCGCGTTTGGCTTCAAAGATTTGGGTTGGGCTGACGCGGCGCAGAACGCGATGGTTGCTGGCGCGGACGCCAACAATGTCCTGCTGAAAGGCAACACCGATTTGTGGATTCCAAGCTTTGTGGTCGCCGCTCGAGACAACAGCGTCGGCAGTGGCACGGTCAGCGGTGAAGCGCGACGGCTCGGCAAAAACATTGAGCAAAAAGTCAAGGACTTCCAAGCCGCGCAAACCTACGCGGGTCAAGCGATGGGCGCAGTCTTCCAAAAGCGGCTCGAGGAGGGCGCGAAGGAACTGCTCGAGGGGCTGGTCACCGCGCTGGTCGGCGCAGCCGCGATCCTCGTGGGTAGCACCGTAATCGGCGCGATCATCGGAGCGGTGGCGACTGGTGGGGTCGCCACCGCTCCGGGCGCAGCGATTGGCTTTCAAGTCGGTACGTGGCTGCTCGAGTGGCTGGGCTTGGGCTTCTTGGTGGTGTGGGGCGCTGGGAAACTCACGCAGGTGTTTGGTGCGTTCGGGTCGTTCGTGACGAAGGTCTGGAATGCGAACGGGGATCAGCAGAAGTTGAAGGAAGCGGGCGTTGCCTTGGCAGATGCGCTGGCGATTCTGGCGGTGGCGGCGTTGCAGATTCTGGTGACGCTCGCCATTGCCAAGGGGCTGGGCGCGGCAACGAGGGGCTTGGCGAATACGCGGTTTGGGAAGGCGATTGGCATTCCAAGATTGACTGCGTTTTTGAAGGGCAAGCTCGAGGCGGTGAATCGCACGGCGGGGTCGACGCCGCAAACAGCGCGAATCCAGCAGGGGTTGAGAGAAACTACGCCTCGAGCGGTTGCGACCCAAATTAGAGACCCGCTCAAACCGCTGGGTGTGACCTCATTGGTGATTGATTCTAACGCGGCTATCGCGCTGCAAAAACAAGCGATGGGATTGCCGTTGCAGGCGGGTGAACTAGCGATTGTCAACCGCCTCAAAGCGATGGGGAACGTGGATTTGCGCGTGGCGGGTACGACCGTCGCAGAGATTCGCGCGGGGCAACTTACTTTCAAAGGTTTCCCACTCGAGGTTGCCCGCTCAAGTAAGGCGTATCAGGATTTGCTAAAGATTCTCGAGCAGGAAAACCTTGGGGGTTCCAAGGGGATTGCTGATCGAATGATTGTGGCTGATACGTTCTTCGCAAAAGTCGAACCAAATGTGAAAGCTACATTCGCCACAGGTGACAAAGGTATCTATAACAAACTGTATGAAATCAGTGGTGGAAATACAAGATCACTTGGTAAGCCAGTCAGTGAGGTATTTCCAAATGGCTTTGACGTAACCATACAGGGGAGAACAATACGAGTTTTGCCATTACCTAAGAAATTAAGGTGAACATGGGATATTCTTACGATTTCTTCGTAGCTAAAATGAAATGTTTTAATTGTGAACGTATTTCTCCTGATGATGAATCAACAAACATGCAAACTTATATAAGAGATGTGCCAAATCTAGAAAATTTAAAGATCGGATCGCTAATTGGGCAACATGTCAATGAAGCTGATGGCTATCTTAAAATTTCACAGCCTCACGAGAAAATTGTCTTATTAGACACGTGGAATTGTACTTATTGTGGCTATAGAAACTGGGCGAGGATAGTAGTTATCGATAATGTAATAAAATCTATTGAGTCTACCAAACTTGAAATAAATGAGTATAGAACCGCTAATTATATATCTCAGGAGGCATCTAATGATGCGGCTTATTTGAGCGGATACGACTACGAGACAGTAGAAAAGAACGGGGTTCTAAAAGTATTAGCCGAGTGCCTCGAGAAAGTTTAGTTTTGGGTAGTGGCTCAACCTAAAATTATTGCTGCTCAACCCCAATCGGACTTGAGCATTGGAGGTTGCAGTTACATGGCTCGAGTGTGAGCCGCTGACTTGCTGGTCTCTCACCAATCGGTGTACACTCTTCACCAGTTGTTTCCTCGAGTCATTTTCGGGGCGGGTGCTCCTACCCGCCCCGATTGCTTGGGGTGATCTCGAGTTCGCGTTCAGGGAATAAAAGTGCTTCACTCCCCGCGCTCTCGAGGCGGAGAGGTGGGTGAGGATCGCGGACATCACAGCCATTGCCAAAGACGTGCTCGAGCCGCTGGGTTACGAGGTTCTGGAAGTCGTCACGAGCGGCGGGAAGCGCACCAGTCTGGTGTTGGTGCGAATCGACCGTCTGGACGAGCAACCGGTCGGCGTGGAGGATCTGGAGCGCTCGAGCCGCGTGCTGGGCTTGGAATTCGACCGTCTTGATCCAATTCAGGGCGAGTACCGTTTGGAGTTGGAATCGCCCGGTGCGAAGCGGCCACTGCTGCGCCAACGCCATTTCGAGCGGATGCTGGGTTTGAAAGTCAAAGTCAAAGTCCCCGGCATCGGCGGCACGGTCGGCGTCATTAAAGAGGTCACGGACACAGCGGTGACGCTCGAGGCGGACGGCGGCAGAATAGAGACGTTCAATCTGGCGGGCATCACCGCCAACCTCGCCGAATTCCCAGACGGACATCGCTAGGCAGCTTTTGGAATTAAAACTTGGATCACCTAGGTTGTCGCAGAAATCAAATCTAACTTGCTCCAAACGCTGTATTTGTGATCCAAGATTTTAACGTAACGGCAGGCTCGAGAAATCAAAAAAGGAGGCAGCTAGAAGCTAGTAGCTAGAAGCTAGTAGCCCAACAGCGCAAACAACATGGACAGAGAACAGCAGAGGGAATTCGTTACCGCACTCGAGGAACTCGCCGTCGCAAGGGGCATGGATAAGTTGGCGCTCATCACGGCCTTCGAGGAAGCTTTGCAGGAAACGTACACCAAGCGCGTCGAGCCGGGCAAGCGCACCGAGGTTCACATTGACCCGGACAGGGGCGTGATCGAAGTCCTCATCATCCGCGAGGTCGTGGAGAAACTGGACGAAGACCCGGAAATCAGCGAGAAACAGATTTCCTTGGCGGACGCGCTCGAGCTAGACCCGGATGTTGAGCTGGGCATGGAAATGGAATTTCCCGTGCCGATCGAAAGCTTCAGCCGCATTGCGCTGCAACACGCCAAGCAGATGCTGACGCAGAAAATGCGCGACATGGAACGCGCGGTCGTCTTCAACGAGTACAAAGACCGTCAGGGCGAGGTGCTGACCGCTTCGGTGGCGAGGGTGGACAACAAGGGCAACGTCTTCGTGGAACTCGGTCGCGGCGAGGCGATCATGCCGCCGAAGGAGCAGATTCCCGGCGAGCGCTTAGCCAGCGGCACGCGCACCAAGATCTTCCTCAAAGAAGTCAGCATGACCCCGAAGGGCGCGAGCATTTTGGCGTCAAGGGCTGCGCCGGAACTCTTGGAGTATCTCTTAAAGCAAGAAGTCCCCGAGATTGCCGACGGCACGGTCGAGGTTAAGGCGATTGCAAGGGAAGCTGGTCAGCGCAGCAAAATCGCGGTCTACAGCCGCAACAGCAACGTTGACCCAATCGGCGCGTGCATCGGGCATCGCGGCAACCGCATCCAAGCCGTGACCGCCGAAATCGGACGCGAGCGCGTCGACGTGATCCAGTGGGACGGCAACACCCGCGAGTTCATCAAGCACGCACTGTCGCCCGCCAAGGTCGGCAACATCGAGATTGATGTTGATGAGAAAACGGCTCGAGTGACCGTGACGGCCGATCAGTTGTCACTGGCGATTGGCAAGGGCGGGCAGAATGTGCGCCTCGCCGCCAAATTGACCGGCTTCAAAATCGACTTGCAAGAAACCGCTTCGGTCAGCGACCTCGATGCGGCAATGCAGGACGCCGCGAAGGGCGGGGCGGACGGCAAGCGCTCGAGCGCCGCTGATCGCTTCGCCGCGCTGTTCAGCGCCACGCCGGACGGTGAAACGACCGACGCTAGAGAAATCAAAGAGTGATTTTTAAGACTCGAGCGATTGCTCGAGGGATATACGGCTAGGCTCGAGGAGATTATGGCGAAGGTCGAACGCACAGCGCACAGGCAATTCAGTGACGACGGGAAGCGCATTCCCGTGCGGAGCTGCGTCGTCTGCCGCCAGCGCTTTCACCAAGCTGCGCTGGTGCGGCTCGTCAAACTCGGATTGAGCGGCGCGGTCGCGCTCGACAAAAAGCGACAAGCTGTCGGGCGCGGGTTCTACATCTGCTCGAGTCCAACCTGCCGTATTGAAAAAGCTTTGCTGCGCGTCTCGAGAGTCGAAACTGCTCAACTCGCCACCGACCTCGAGACCCACTGGAATCCGCCCTCTCCCCACGAGGTTCTAGATGAACTGCACCACAGGGTTTCTTATGAACTGATAAGCCCAAGCACGACCCTCGAGCTGCCCTTAATGTTAAAATCTTAGATTCAAAAAGTGTGTGTGCAACAGCATCAACTCCACTCAAACTTCAACGAACGATCTAAGTTTTAACTGATAGATACTGCAACACTCGAGGATTGACCCGGAGGTCACGATGTCAAAAATACGAATTCACGCGCTCGCCAAGGATTTGGGCGTAGACAGCAAGAAAATGCTCGATCTGCTGCACGGCATGGGCGTCGAAGCCAAAACCGCCAGCTCGACGATCGACGAGGAAACGGCCGAGATCGTCAAAACGCTGATCGCTGACGAAGCCGCCCCTGCGAGCAAAGCCGCTGATGTCTCGAGCGAGACAGGCTCGAGTGGCACTGGTTCAAAGAAAGCCGCCTCGAGCGCACCTGCCGAGACCGCACCCGAAGCCTCGAGCGTCGCCGATGTCGCGCCCGCCAAGATTCTGCCGCACCGCCCGCCGGTCGTGACCATTATGGGCCACGTCGATCACGGCAAGACCAGCTTATTGGATTACATCCGCAAGACCAAAGTCGCTGAGAAAGAAGCAGGCGGCATCACGCAGCACGTCGGCGCATTTGAGGCCGTCACCAGCGGCGGCAAGGTCGTGTTCATCGACACGCCGGGGCACGAGGCGTTCACCAGCATCCGCGCCAGGGGAGCGCAGGTTGCCGACATCGCCGTGATCGTGATCGCGGCTTCGGAAAGCCTGATGCCGCAAACCCGCGAGGCCATCGCGCACGCCAAAGCGGCCGGTGTGCCGATCATGGTCGCCATCAACAAAATCGACCTGCCAAACGCCAACGTCGACAAGGTTCGCAACGACCTGATGCAAGTCGAACTGATCCCCGAGGAACTGGGCGGCGACACGATCGTCACGCCGATCAGCGCCCGCACGGGCGAAGGCATCGACAAACTCTTGGAGAATCTGCTGTTGATCGCCGAACTCGAGGATCTGCGGGCTGACCCGGACGGCGAGTTAAAAGGCGTCATCATCGAAGCCAAAGTTGACAAGCAAGCCGGTGTACTGGCGACGGTGCTGGTGCAAGGCGGCACGTTGCGCGTCAGTGACTTCCTCGTCGTCGGCGAGCGTTACGGCAAGATTCGCGCCATGACCGACGCGAACGGTGCTCGAGTCACCGAAGCCACGCCCGGCAGCGCCGTGCAGATTCTGGGATTTTCGGAAACCCCGACCGCTGGCGAGATGGTGCGCTACGTCAAAAACGAACACGAGGCGAGGGATTTGATCGCCGGACGCAAAGACACCCGCGAGGACGAGCAGCGCACCCGCGAGCGCGGCGTCAAACGCGAAACGAACTTCTCGCTCGAAAGTATCCTCGGCAAGCCCGGCGCGACCCAAGAACCCGAAAAGCGCGTCGTCAACCTGATCGTTCGCGCCGACACGCAAGGTTCTTTAGAAGCGATTCAAGGCATCTTGCAAAAAGAGAACACCGAGGAAGTCGACGTTCACATCATGTTCGCGGGCATCGGCGCACCGACCGAGGGTGACGTGCTGCTGGCCAGCACCGCTGCGGGCGCACTGATTCTGGGCTTCAACGCCACGCCTCCGGGCAGCGTCAAGAAGATGGCTGACCTCAAAAAAATCGAGATCAAAACGCACCGCATCATCTACGAACTCGTCGAAGACGTGCAGAAGCTGATTCGCGGCGGTAAAGAACCCGTCTTCGAGGAGCGTTTGCTGGGCAAAGCCGAAGTGCGGATGATTATTCGCGTGCCGAAAGCTGGTGGCAATATTGCGGGGTCATACGTCACCGAAGGCAAGATGGTCAGGAACGGCAAAGCCAAAGTGTTCCGTAATAAGAAGGAAATCTGGAAGGGCACGTTCGGTAGCCTGAAACGCTTCAAGGACGACGTGCGCGAGGTGCTGCAAGGTTACGAGTGCGGCATCAACTTGAACGGCTTTGACGAGTTTGAAGTCGGCGATGTTATTGAATGCGCCGAGGTTGTCGAAGTCACTGCAACAGCGTAACCAAAGGCTCGAGACTCGAGGGAACGGACTGTCAATCCGTTCCTTCTTCTTTTGCCTCACCCGCACATAGATGTGTACCACACGCGCTTGCCGTCGCTCGAGATAACCCACCAGCCGCAGCCACCATCGCCGTAGTAAACGCCGAATGGAATAGGGGTATCTGTTTCATCGATGGATTCCATTTGAAGCAGCCGCCTCTCTGAATCATTTATGTGAATGTCTCCACCCCAAGGGTTTGGAGTGCCGCCAATTTTGTGTCCTCTACCCTGAATGCAATACTCATCTCCTGAATCATCTTGAACGAAGTCGTAGGAAGTAGGATCGCTCCCCAATTGCGTTTGAACAGCGCACTCCACAGAAACACTAGAGTTACTTTTCGTTGTTGTTGGCCCGGTTGCTTGAACAATGTAGTCGGATGCGCTCGAGTCGCCATCGTATAACCCGGTGAAGACGCGATTTCCCGGCTGAAGCACGACTGCACTATCGCCATGATCCGTCGGCCAACCATCTGCGCCCCCCGGGTCATCTGAACCTAAGAATATGTATGCCATCTTTGCTTCAATCTCACCGAAGATAGCAGGCTCGAGCCTGATCTGACCCAGAAACGGAATCAACTTCCCGTTCTTAGGACACAGGGGCCAGCGCGGTTCCTCGAGCCAGACGGGTTGCCCCCCGAATTTCGTGATTGCCTCGGTGATCGGCTCGGTCGTTTCCGTGAACCCCACGATTTGCAGTTTCGGCACTCGAGCGGGCTTGGGGACAGCGATTTTCTCGCGTTCACCTTGCATGGCTTCCGCATAGCCGCTTTTGCGTTTCTCAGCGAGTTTCTTCTGCGCTTCGGCCTGGGCTTGCTGCGGCGTTTCAAAGGTTTTCGTGCTGCTCTGACCGGCGTCGCCAATGCGTCCGTAACGCACAGTCAGCGTCTGATCGTCCACGCTGACTTCGTAGAATTTGTGGCTCGCGCCATCGGTCAACTCGAGATACGTTCGATCCATAATGGGTTCAGTGTAGCGGTGATCCAGAACAGCTCGAGTGCGTTACCGACAAGTCTTCGGTCACGGTTGTTGCTCTGCGCGTACCCCACGAGTTCGTGCGGTAGGCAGGGGGCGCAGTCTAGCGTTTCTAGCGAGCTGCTCCGTGACGAGCCGCTGAGTACCTGACAAAAGTCGAGGTAGCAGTCCCACACACGAAAAAGTAAAGTGGCAGGTTCTTCCAGGAGCCTGCCATGAACAGAATACTCGAACTCGCCTCCGCCCTCAAATCCCAGTTCACCCTCGACCCGCGCAGC
>JANYHH010000031.1 GCA_025359505.1 Deinococcales bacterium | reverse complement strand
GCTGCTTACGGCGTGCAAGCGCCGCTTGGGTTTGCGCCGCGCTTCAACATCGCGCCGACCCAGCCCGCGCCCGTGCTGCGCCCCGATCCGGACGGTATACTCGAGGCGATCATTCTGCGTTGGGGCTTCCTAGCCGTGCAGGGCAGACCACTGATCAATGCCCGCAGTGAAACGGTGCTCGAGAAACCATCGTTTCGCACAGCGTTTCGCTCGAGACGGGCGCTCGTTCCAGCGACCGGGTACTACGAATTTATGTGGACGTTCACTCACACAATGAACTGGACTTCCTTACTTTGAGAATTGCATTGTAGTGCATGTGACGCCGCAAGACTCAGTGCGGGAAACCCTATTGGAAATTGTACATGTGGTTGGGAAATTGAAACTTCCGAAATTTAAGCGAAAAACAGGCTACGTCGCGCATGCGAATCATGCGCGACGTAGCCGAATACAGTTTTGTGATGATTAGCGCTTAGTGCGCGAGTTAGGGGATTTGGAGCCGCGCCGTGTTAGACACGAACGCAGGCAGTCGCGCCGAACTGCCCATTTGTTCAGATGCAGCGATGCTCGCGGTAATCCAATACGTGCCTGTTGGGAGGTTAGCTTGTTTGACCCAACGAAGGTCCAGCGAAAACTGCTTCCATGCGCCTCGCCGCGTGCTGAAGCCGTACGCGATGTCAGCACAAAGAGTACCCGCCTTCGGATACAGCAGAACCCCCTTGCCGTCACGCGTGAATACCGTGTACTTGATTTGACAGGGGGATGTGAACAAGGACCGGCCCGGCGTTTCCAGACCTTTGACCCGGACAATCAACTCAGACGTGCTGCCTATCGTGATGCGTCCGGGGATGAACAAAATGACGGGCGTTGGTTGAATCGGCACTGCGGTCTGCGTTGTAGCAACACCGTTTGCAGTGGAAGCGGCGATCATGGCGATCAAACAATTAAACAGGCACGGGGGTAAGCGCATTGTGTAGCAACCTCCTCAGCAGCCCGATGTGCCCGACGGGCAGAACGTGAACGTGCCCAATCCGGTGAAATCGAGTCGGATGTTTTCCACAGGCGCAAAAACCGCTCGCCCCGCCCCGTCGCCCGCATAGTGGATGCCAGCGAGACTGACATTAAAATCGTTGATATTGGTGGCATTGCGAATGAACCAAGCACCGCCGCTGTCTCCACCAGCAGAGACGGTGTATGTATCAGTCTGGTTGAGTCGCCTCACTTCGACAGTGTTTAGCACAACGTATGATCCACCCCTAGAATTGGCAGGAGCCACATCAACGTGATCGTCGAACACGCGCCCTTTCGTCCAACCCGTTGTGGCGGCGACCATGGTCAAGACGCTCGAGACCGCAGGCCGGGCAGCTTCGGACTTCCAGTTCACCGCCTCGAGCGTCGCACGGGCGATGATCTCGGCTTTGAGCGCCTCGACGACGCGGTGTTTGGTTTCCGTCCAGACTTGGTTGTTTTCGACGCCGCTGCGGTCAGGCAACTTAGGGCGCACCTCGCAGCCGGCATTGGGGGTGAAGATGATGTGGCTGTTGGTGATGGCGTGACCCAGCGCGTCCTGACGGTCGTCGCTGTAAGCGGCATTGATCACGCGGTGTTCCCAGATCAGTATCCGCCCCAGCCCGAACAGGCTGTCACTCAGGCTGACTTCACCGTCTGGTGTCGTGATCGTCAGGGTGCGGGGCTGATCGTGCGGGTGGTTCGGCGCGGGCAGCAACTCATCGTTCCACGTGACCTCAAATGGGTACAGACCGCGGGCATCCTCGAGCGCGTTTCTGAGTTCAGTCGGCTGATCGAGCGGGTTTTTGAACACCAGCGTGATTCGCGTGCCAGCGATTTCTGCTGCGGGTTGGGGCGTGATCGGCTCGAGCGCCAGCGCGTCGCGGGGGGGGTGGTGCTGACCTCCCAGTTGCGGCTGCGGATTGACAGGTTTGAAACGATGCTGGGGTTGAGCAGGGAGAACACGCCGAGCCCGGCTGGGTTTTTCACGTCGGTTTCGTTCCAGCCGGTCGCGCCGGCACAGAACAAAATTGCGAGGTCGGTAATGCCGCGCCCGTCGTCGGCGAAGACCAGAAAAGACGCGCTGCTGGTGATCGTGACGCGCTGGGTGCCAGCTCGGAAAGCGTTTTGGAACAGTTCGCGCAACATCGGCTTGAATCCGCCGAAGAAGCGTGGCAATTCCGCGACGAGGCGCGGGGCGATCGTGACGGTGATTGGCTCGAGCGGGTCGGCGGGCGGGGTTGCGATGAACTGCGTCATGTGTTTTCCTTAGGCTGCTGGTGTACGGAGTTTGTTCTGAGTTCGCCGGTGTCGAGTCAGGTTGAAAACGCCGGTTCGTCCTCACCACCGATCTGATCTTTGAGGTAGACGTGCATGATCGGCCGTCCCGCGTTTGGGGCGAGGGCTTCGACTTCGATCAGGATCTCGAGCAGTTCACTGCTTCCACATTTGACGCTGAGGCTGGCGTTGATGTCGCTGTCGGTCAGCGTGACCGCGACGGGTTGCTCGAGCGGCTGGTAGTTCCAGTCGAGGTTGAGGGTAGAGGTCAAGCAACGCTCCTTGGCGTGACGAGGGTGATGAGGGCGCTAGAACCTGCGGGGATTGAGCAGCGCCATCAGCGTCTGACCTTGGTTGCTGATGACGGTCACGCCTTTGCGACTGAACGCCATGTCGAACCGCTCATCGGCATTGGCGACGGCTTCGGTGAAGCGGGCGAGGTCATACTCGAGCCTGATTGCGTCTTGCGCGTTGCTCTCAACGGCAACGATTTGGTGTTCTGTCCGATCGCCATCGTGCAGCAGCATGGTCATGCTCGAGGCGTTGATGCTGAGCGCGAGGATTGACGCTTCGCGGTGATTTACTCGCAGATGTTTGATTGCCTCCAACACGGCCGTACGGTCGGTGGTGATTTTGAACTCGCTGGCTGCCGGAATGACTTGGGCGTAATCGGGGAATGGTCTGTCGTGCAGGCGCAATGTGAGCCGGATGGCTTCGGTTGAGCACACGAGGTGGTTTTTTGTCACGGCGATACTGACCTCGCCCGATTTGAACAGCCGCCCGAGTGTTCGTGCGCCAGCGGTGAGGATCAGGTATTTGGCGGGTAGCAGGTCGGCAGGTTGCAGATTGGCAGTTGGTGATTGCCTGCGTGGTGCGTCGAAATCAGCGAGTGCCAAGCGGTACCCGTCGGTGCTGACCACCCGGGATCGCTGTGCTGACAGCTCGAGTTGCACGCCGGCCATGCCACCGAAACTGCGCTTGTCAGCCGCGTAGAGCACCCGTCCGAGGGCTTTTGAAAGCTGATCGGCATCGAGTCTCACGGTGGGAGCGCCGTGCGGTACGAGACCCGGGAAGCTCGAGGGTGCTCGACAGGGCAGCTCGAAGCTGACCTGTTCACAGCTGATTCTCGCACGTTGCTCGAGTTGCTCGAGCAGCACGTATTTGCCTTCACTGGTTTTCAGTACGCGCTCGAGTTCGAGGCAGGGAACCAACAAGTCGATCTCGGTGGTTTGAGTTGACCACTCGAGGCTTCGGAGGTGGGTGGTCAGCGTCAGTTCAAAGTCGGTGGCGGTGAGGGTCACCACATCAGCCTTTGTCGTGATGTGCAGGTAGCCGGCAACCGCCATTGACGGGTTTTTCGGTGTGATCCTCGCGAGCATCGTTAGGGCCTGCACGAAGCTTTTGCGCTCCAGCTTGACGGTTGCCGATGGGGGCGTGTCGCGGGTCGTGCGTTGCTGCGACCAAGGCTGAGTTTTTGGGGTGGCTAGCATTTGCATTGGATCTGCTTTCTGCGTGGTTCGCTGCGTCTCACACCACACTGGTTTTTTTGCGGGGTTGTCGAGTTGGCGTCAGTTGCGGGTGGGGTCTGCCCGAGTTGCCTTCAACGTTTCGCGTCGAGTTGATGCTCGAGCCACGCGTCGTACCCGAGGCGCGTGTTGTGGTCTCGCACCTCGAGTCGCCAGTTGCTGAGCGGGTGGTTCGGGTGTTCGCGTTCCCAGCCGATGATTGACGGGGTGAGCGCCGCCTGCGCGGCGGCTTTGGCGGCGGATTGGGCAAGTTCGAGGATCTCGGCGCAGGCCTGCGGGTCAAAGTCTCCGCTTGAGACCTCGCTGTCCACCCTGTCACCGTCTAGCAGGATTGCTTCGTCGCGCTCGTTTTCGCTGTCCGAGCCGTGATCGAGTACAACAAATTGCGGTCGCTCGAGGTTGTGGGTGAGCGATGTGATGCAGCCGCCGAGCATGTGTACGACAACGGTGGGTGGAGCGACACGCGTTGCGGGTTGACCGATGTCTTTGGCTCGAGTGCGCCCCTCGGCGATGGTCATATACTCGAGGCGTCCACCCGCCCGGATGATCTCGAGCAGGTTGTCAAACGCGCTGCATTTCTCGCCGAGTTCGAGGATTGTGTCGTGTGCGTCACCTCTTTCGAGATCGTCCGCGCTGTCGATTTCGAGGTTTTTATCGTGCGAGTACGCGTCGACTTCCAAGCCGATCAGGGCGTTCTGCGCGTTGTACATCAGCCAAGTGTGGGTGGCGAACGGGTTCATTTTTTTTGCTTTCTTGAAACTCAAATAGCGTTGTTTTAGCGGATGCCGAGGATCGTCTCGAGCCGGCAGAGCGTGATGGTTTTCATCACGCTGTAACCGAGTCCGTCTGGTTCGTCACCCCACGTGCTCTCGCCGCAGAACAGGATGATCTCCTCGCTGTTGTCGGGGTGTTCGCGCCACGCGGTATCGCGGGGATTGCCGGTAATGAATTCGGTGAGGTCAGCGAGGAACGTGTGGGTTTCGATGGCACATAACTGCTCGAGCGCCTGTTCTTGCTGATCGAGGCTGTCCTCGTCAACGCCGTCTGACAGGGTTTCTTCGGTCCAGCCGAGTTCGCGCAGCAGTTGCGCTCGAGTGTCAAACCAGGCGCTCGGCACGATGCTTTGGCTGACCTCGAAGCGTTCTTTAGCCTCTTGGAGAGCAGCCGCTCGAGCGGTCAGTGCGGTGACGCGCTCGAGGGCGGCATCTTTTTGACTTTCGGTGATGGTTTTGGGGGCGATGACGAGGAAACCGCTGATGTTGATGCCCATTGTTGTTTCTCCTTAGCTTGCTCGAGCTGACGGCGTTTGTTGCCAGATCTTCGGGATGAAGATGTTTGGCGCGTGCGGGTCAAAACTCGGGATCAGCCTGACCGGGGTGTACTCGAGGGCGAGTTCAGCGGTGCGAATCTGCTGACTGGGCAGTAAGCTCCAGAGCTGCTCGAGGTTGACGCCGAGCATGTCGCTGGCGAGTGGCGTGCCGATCTGCCCGCCGAGCAGGTCTTTGAGTTCCGCACTGAACACCGCTTCTGGGCTCGGAGTCGTGGTTTGAACCGTTCGCTCGAGCATGACGCTCGGGATGATCGCCTTGAGGTTTGGGGCGTAGTCGTTGCTGCCGATGCTTGGGTCGACAATCAGGTATGGCGCGGCGATCACCCAAGTGTGACCGATGGGTGTTTCGGTGTTGAGCGCGGCGAACATCACGCTGTCCACCCCGGGAGTGCGCGGCCAGATCTCGAGGCTGCCGGTCACGCCGATGCACGGCACGCCCTCGGATTCTAGGGCCAGCAGCAGATCATTGCAGGTGTTCAGGCACGCGCCGCGTTGCCCGGTAAGCTCCAGCCACTGTCCGGCGCTGCGCGTGAGCTGCTGGGTGATGGCCGCTCGGCGCTCGAGCTTGTCGGGGTTGACCGGGCGGAGGGCTTTGGCGGCCAGCATTACCGCCAGATCGGGGTAGCGCTCGAGTAGATCATGCGCCTCGGGTTCGCGGTGCGCCCCGGGGTAGCCGGTCAGGGCGTCGAAGCGCTGCCGGACGTGCGCGGGTGCGTTCACGGCGCGTACTCGAGCAGGTGAAGATTGAGGGCTTGGGCGAGTGACAGGTCAGTGCATTTGCGCCCTGCGAGCGCTTGGGTGGTGCGCGAGGGCGCGGTCCAGCGCCCGTTGAGTTGCGTGTACCCGTGCTGTTTGAGCACCGCGATGTTCAAGTCAGCGTTCTGGACGCAGTCGGTCAGGTTTGGGGTTTGCAGAATCTGACCGGTGGCGATGATCGTCGCCTGCCCCTCGAGCCGCTGCTGCGCGAGGTAATCGTGAAAATCCGCGACGGCTTCTGCGGCTGCCTGCAGGCTGTCGAACTGCGTCAGGGTCAGCTCCCCGCGCTCGACGCTGGTGGCCACGAGGGCGGGCGGCGACGCCAATCTCGCGCGGCAACGCGCGGTGATCTGCTCGTGGGTGAGTGTGTATTCATCGCAGAGCGTGAAGTGATTGCTGCCGATGCGGCAGTAGATGCGGGTGATGTGCCCGCTGCGGTACTCGCCGATTTTGAAGCTGGCCTCGCCGGGGCGTTGCACCCAGTCCTCGGGTGGCAGGTTCTCGAGCGCGGCGAGGTACTCGTCACCCGTCACGGGCGTCGGTGGTTGGCGGTGGCGGTCGTGGTGGCGCTGCCAGGCGCTTAACTCGTGCAGCATCGTGACGCCCGCGCCGTACTGTTGCTCGAGTTGAGCATGGGTTTTTAGGCTGAGTAAACTCAGCGGCAGGCCGTCTTTGACGATGACCTCGTCGATGCAGCCGTGATCGGGGTGGTAGAAGTACTGCACGGTGTTTCCTTTCGCCTTGCTTTGAAAAGGCGCTCGAGCCGCCAAGCTCGAGCGCTGTGTGTGGCGTTGCGGTTGCGTTCAGTCGGCGGCGATGCTGTCGCCGAAGTCGCCTTCGAAGTTCTGATAGCTGAGCTGCTCGAGCTGCGGTGCGGTGCCGACCAAGGCAACGGCTGCGACGGGCACGTGCGGCTCGAGGTGAACGCCGACATCGGGGTAGCACAGCTCCGGCGGTTGGAAGCCAGCGAGTTTGCTGGGGTCTTTGAGGATGTCCGCGACGATCTCAGATTTGGTGGACTCGAGAATCTTCTTGGTGTTGGCCTGCCCAAAGGCGGCTTCGACGTGCGGCTCGAGCGCGGCCTTGTAATACGTGACCGAGGCGTAGTACTCGGGCGTTGGTGTCCAGCCCTCGGCACCGCTGACCATCAGCAGGTTGGCGATCACGCTGGCCAGCGGATCGGCTTCGATGGTGCCGGTGCGCGAGTTTCCGCTCGGGGTGACGTTCCAGTCTCCGAGGCTCGAGGTGAGGATCACGCCGAGCAGCGCTTGCAGGTCTTCGATGGGCAGCGCGACGAGCGTCTCGAGCAGTTCCATGCCGGAGAGTTTCGAGCCGCTCAAGCCGTGCGTGGCGCTCCAGGTTACGCCGGGCAGTCGCGCAGCCCAGCTTGTCATGGCGTCGGTCAGCGTTGTCGAGGTGATCTTGTCGCGCTCGTTGCCCGGAGCGCGTTTCAGCAGCGTGTCACCGCCGCTCAGCAGCGCGTAGCTGGTGAGCGCCAGCCAGAGCTGCGGGTTACCGTTTTGCAGCAGTCCGTTGTGCAGCGCGGCCGTGCGGGTGGTGCGGATCAGGGCCGAGGCGCTGTCGGTGAACTTTGCCTCGGGCGGGGTGTTGCTTTGCGGTGTTGTTGTGTTGGTGCTGTGGCCGGTGTTTGCGCCGCCCGCGCCCGAGTTGCCCGCGCTGGGTGTGCTGGGTGTGCTGGGTGCCCACGGGGCTTTGACCGGTTCGGGAACTTCAGCCTCGAGTCGCACGAGGTCCTTGTCCACGGTGACGGAGAGGTCGGCGTTGAGGATCATGACGACGGCGCGGCGCTCGAGCGGCGTGGTCATGCTGCCGCGCGCGAAATTCTCGCGCTCTTGTTTGGTCTCACCGTCGAGTACGATCACCTCGCCGTACCCCTGGCGGCTGAAGTCGCTGCTCAAGTCGGTCAGCTTCTGGCGTTGCAGCCCGTCGATGACGCCGAGTGACAGCAGGCGGCTCGAGTCGGGGAAGAACAGGTTCTCTTCGACTTCGCCGCCGGCCGTGCGGTATTCGTCGAGCGTGAACAGCGCACTTGACAGCTTGAAGTCAGTGTTGGTCATTGCAGATAAGACCAGTCCGGGGCGCGAGAGTTGTTGCTCATTCGCGCCGGCGAGGAACTCGTCCTGACGCGCGACGGTGCCGCCAGAGAGGGCTTTGAGCGTCTCGAAATCAAAGTCGCTGCGGCGGTAACCGGCTTTTGATTTGTCGCTGAGATTGAAGGCCAGTTGGGCGCGTCTTTTGAGTTCGCGCGGCTCGAGACCGGTCTGCTTGGCGAGCGTGTCCAGCGTGACGCTTGCCATTAGTACAGCGTAGCTTTCGGCTTCGTCGAGCGGGTCGACGATTTCGCGCCCGTCGTTCTCGGCGATCGCCAGGAGCCGCGCTTGGGCGTCGTTGGCGTTGATCACGCGTGTGCCGATTGGGTGATTGAGCTTGGCCCAGCCTTGCTCGATCGCGTAGCCGATCGCGGCGTGGCGGCGGTAGCCGTAGATGATCGAGTACGCGCCCGGCTCGGTTGCGTGGGGGCGCACGGCCAAGTCGTGGCGCTGACCGCTTTTGATGATCGAGAGCGCCAGCGCGTGCAGTCCCTTGCGGCTGGTTTTCTGGCGCGGGTTGTTGCCGGGCGTGGCGCGGATCGCGCTGTAGGGGATGTGTTGGGCGGTCTCGGTGAGTTTGAGGACGTTCAGCGGCTTCTTGTCCTTGGTGGCGAGGTTGTCTTTCGAGCCGACGCTCGCGGTGTTGAAGATGATCTCGTCGGTGGGTTGCGCGGCCCTGACGGTGGTCAGCACGACTTCAAAAGCCTTCGCGTCGTTCGCGTCGGCGAACTCGAAGCCGTTCAGCAGGCTGTCGCCTTCGTCTGCACTGGACTGCGCGAGGTGACCGGCGAGGAAGGCGTTCAGTGCGTCGCGGTCGCTGCGGTTCTCGGGCGGTGCGGGGAAGTGACCGTAGTCGTCCGTGAGGTTGTATTCGGCCGTGTAGAGCGCCTCGAGCGCGGCCGGGGTCAGCAGAGCGATCATGGGGATGGCGGTGTGCGGCGTGGCTGGGTTCATGGTTGGCTCCTCGAACGGGCGCAGCCGCTCAAGCGCGTGGCTCGAGCGGCTGGTGAGAATGGCGTGCGTGGGTGGCGACGGTCGGCGGGTCAACTGGGAAGTCGTCAGGAGCTAGCGGGAACGTGCGGCTCGAGCTGCCGCACGGGGTGGGCGTGTCGGCCTCCCGCGAAGCGGGCCAGCAGCCCCTCGGCGCGGGTGTACTCCCACGAGTGAATGGTCATGGGTTGCTTGCGTCCCCTGAGCTGCACGGTGTCACCGATGGTCAGCACGCGCCCATCGCTGATGAAGCCACCGTTCTCGAGTGCGCCCGCGTAGAGCTGCCCGGTTTTGGCGCTGATCTCGCGTTTCAGGCGCTCGAGTTGCTTGTCGAGGCTGGCTTTGACCTTCGCGTCGTTCTCGGTGGGACCTTTCTTGCGGCCCTTCGCACGGGTCTCGCCGGCGAGTTGGTTGACGAAGGTTGCAAGGTAGACGCTCAGATCGCGCAGTTCGCCTCGAACGCGGGCCTCGTCGCTCGAGCGGGCGATGTCGAGGCGCAGGCGTTCGATGTCGCGCC
The DNA here is from genome assembly GCA_025359505.1 of Deinococcales bacterium. Lineage (GTDB taxonomy): Bacteria > Deinococcota > Deinococci > Deinococcales > JAAFIG01 > JANYHH01. The sequence continues at coordinate 22,006 of JANYHH010000031.1, read as the reverse complement.
GCGCCTGTTCCGGGTCGGGGGCGAGGCTCATCAGCATGTCGTCGTAGGTCAGCATTTCAGAGTTGCGGGTGGCGTTTTCCGAGGAGTGGAACAGCTGATCGCGCCAGCTCGACTTGCCGCGCATGATCGTGTACAAGAGCCCGTCGAGCGTGCCCTTGGCGAGCAGCACGTGGACCCGCACGGCTTCGTTGGTGTTGCCTTGACGCACGCCGCGCCCGTTGGTTTGATCCCACACGCCGGGGCTGGGTGGCACGTCCGCGTGGATGATATCGGTCGTGCCGTGTTGCAGATCGCCGCCCATGCCCATGCTGCCGCGCGTGGCCAGCAGCACGTCGTACAGACCAGCGTTGTACTCGTCGCTGATCTGTTGGCGTTTGACGCCCGGGGCGCGGTCGGCCGTCACGATCGCGATGCGCTCCCTCGAGATGCCCAGTCCGACGAGTTCTTCGCTGAGGCGGTCGAAGGCATCCGGTCCGGCGAGTTTCTTGCCGGTGGCGCGTCCGTGATCGTCGCGCTCGCTCGGCGTGACCCAGTCGAGGAAGACGAGCACCTTGCCGCCCTTCTTGACGGCTTCGTTGGCGAGGTAGGCGGCGGCCGCGAAGCGCGGGTTGTAGGTGTACGGGTCTTGGGTGTGGAACGCCGGGTCGAGCGCCAGGCCGCGCATCGCGCCGAAGATTTTCAGCACGCTGGGCCCTTTATTGAAATCATCGGAGGTCAGCAGTTCGTTGGCCTGACGGCGCAGGTACTCGTAGCTTTTTTGCTGCTGCGGACTCATGCTGAACAGGTGTTCGTTGATCTCGAGCGCGGGGATTTTCAGGCCCACGCTGGCGGCCGTGGCGTGGGTGATGTAGCGACTGATCAACCCGCGCAGTTCGTCGAGGTTCTTGAACGCCACGACGCCCGGGCGCACGGTCAGGTTGCCGGCGAAGTCGGGGTAGACCACGCTCTCAACCTCGCAGTACCGATCCACGAAGCTCTCGGGCCCGTGAATGCCGATGTCGGTGAACGCCTTGCGGGCCATTGGTTTCAGGAGGCTGTAGAGTTCCAGCGGCGAGTTGTCGGTTGGTGTAGCGGTCAGTTCAAAAATCCACGGGGTGCGGGCGTGGTGCGTCTGGCTGATGATTTCGCATTTGAGGAAGTGGTCAATCGCCCGGTTCGAGTCGCCACCCGCGCCCATGAACGCGAGGCGCTTGCCGTAGTACTCCGGCGCGGGGTAGAGGTTGCGGTACACGCCGGCCTCGTCGCAGATCAACGCGTCGATGCCGAGGTTCTCGAAGGTCACGCCTTCGATCGGGTGATGCCCGTCCATGCGCTCGAGCAGATCGCCTTCGATGTGCGCGAGGTTTCTAGCGAGGCTGTAGGCGGTGGCTGTGCGTTCATCGTTGGTGGTGTTGTCCAGCGCGGCGTCGCTGGCTTCCTCGCTCATCAGGGTTTTCAGGGTTTCCTCGCCGATCTGCAACCGGCGGTACGTGTCGTGGCTGAGGATGGCGGCGTCGTACGCGCCGAAACTGAGTTTGCCGAGTTTTTCGCGCACCGTGGCGGGTGAATCGTCGGTGAAGCCGCCGTTTTCAGAGCCCGAGGAGAGGCTGCTCGAGATGCCGATCGTGACGATGCGGCGGTGCGGCAGCGCCTGGGCGATCTCGCGGGTGTGCTTGGTCATCAGGTTTTTCGGCGCGGCGATCATCACGCGCGACGCGTGACCGCCCGCCAGCATGCCCTCGAGGATCATCGCGGCCGTGATGGTCTTGCCCAAACCCGTGCCGAAGGCCGTTAAACCCTGTCCGCGCTCGAGGCGCAGGCTGGCCTCGCGCCACTGGTAATCGTGCGGTTCTGGTCCGTCCCAGATGGCGAGTTTCATGCGGCGTTCCGCTTCGAGCGGTGCGGCGTTGGTGTAGAGCGTGTTGTAGCGCTTTTCCACCTCCTCGCGCATGTCTGGGTCGGTGGCGACGAAGGATTTGAAGCTGGCTTTCAGGCGGGCTTCATCTTCGAGCGCGATGTCGAGTGCGTTCTTGCGGGCCCCGAGGTAAGCGCTTTCACTCATGCCGCTCGCGCCTTGGATGGGCGCAGCCACGTGCTCGAAGTTGAGGAAGCGCTCGAGTTGCTTGGCGTGTTTGACCGCGTCGGCTTTCGTGACGCCGTTGCGCTTGTTCCTGTCCTCGTGCGCGATGGCGCTCCAGCTGCCGTGCGTGCCGTTGAGCGCCACGGCTGGAAAGCTTTCAGCCGCCCACGTCTGGATGAACGCTGGCGGCACGAAGCCCTCGCGTCCGGTCAGCTCGAACTGCTCGAGTGTCTGCCACGGAGCGCTCGCCTCGAGCGTCTGGGCTTGCTGCTCGAGGCGACTCTTGACGGGTTCGCTGGCGTGCTCAGCTTGGCGGCGGGTCAGCGCGGCCACCGCGTGGGGGTTCTGACCGGCGTAGCGGTTCCAGTGCTCCCACTTGCCTTGGATGGTCAGCGCCAGTTTTGAACCCAGCAGCAATTCGAGCGCGGCGCTCGGGGCGATACCGAGTTTCTGGGCGAGCGACGCCTCGGTCAGCATCTGGTACTCGAGCAGGTGCGCGATTGCCTGCTCGGGATCGGCTGTGATCTCGAAACTGGCTTTCAGCGGCGCGTGCAGGTCAGGGTTGAGCCTGCCGGTGTTGAGGATTGCCCCGCTGACCAGGTGCAGGCGCGGCATGGCTTCCCGTGCGGCTTTGAACTCGAGCGAGTCGTGCGGGGATCCGTGGCGCTCGACGAAGGCGGCGGCCGCGTCGCGGGCCGTCAGGCGGGCAGCGTCGGCCCGTTCTGGGTTCTCCATGCGGCTGCGCCTTGCTTCGAGGAACGCCTCGAGTTGGTGGCTGAGCAGTTTGGCATCGCGGATGATCAGCGCCTCGCGCGGCGCGGGCTTCCAGACTTGGGTCAGTGTCGTGCCGCTCAAGGTGATCGTGAAGCGCTCGTCGCTGCCGTCGCTGAGCGTGCGGATCGCGCCGTGCGGGATCGGTGCGCCCCTCGTCTGCAAAGCTTTCAGGGCGCTCTCGAGCAGCTGGGCACTGCGTCCACTGGCCCACTGGCTCGCGCCTAACATCTGCTCGAGCTGACCGTAGGTACTGGGCGCTGGGCTTGGGGTGATTGCTTGCATTTGCGCGATGCGCTGCCACGCACCCTCGAGATCGTCGGTGTCGCAGACCAGCTTGCCGTAACGCGTTTCCTTGACGATCGGAGCGCTCAGGTGTTCGGGACAGCTCTCGAAATATTGCCCCTTCAAGAAGGCCGCTTCGTCGGCTTGAATGGCGCGACTGGCCGCCACGGCAATCGCGCCGTGGCTACGGGCGAGTTCGGAGAGCAGGTCACCGACTTCGCGCGGTCGCTTCTCGAGCATCAGCAGGTCAGTCTCGAGCCGTGCTCCCGCGTCGGAAAACGCACTGTACGGCAGGCGGATCGCGGCCCGCAGGCGGGCGCGGGCCATCAGCACCGCCCGGTCACCAGCGTGTTTCGCGCCGCTGCCGATACCGCTCGGCACGATCATCGCCAGCAGCCCGCCGGTTTCGAGCCGGTCGAGTGCCGCTTCGAGGAAGTACATCGGGTACTCCTCGAGCCAGCGTTTGTCGCTCAAACCCTGAGCGCCGCGCGGTCCGAACGGCGGGTTGCCGATGGCGACGTTGAAGGTTTCCTCTTTGGAGAACGCCTCGAACGGGCTGGTCACCACGCGCAGCCCCGGGTAGAGCGCTTGCAGGATGTGGCTGGCCGTCGCGTCGATCTCGACGGCCGTGATCTGCGCCGGGGACACGAACGCCATGCCCGCGTCGATGAAGCGTCCCGTCCCGGCGCTCGGTTCGAGGATCAGTTGAAAGCGCGGCGGCGTGCTTTTCTCGAGCATCAGCCCATGAAGTACGTTCCAGACGGCGTTGGTCAATCCGTTCGGCGTGTAGTACTCGTTGATGGCCGCCAGTGCGTGATCCGCGCCACCGGATTCGAGTGACCCGCGCCCGGTGTACGAGCGCAGGATTTGGGCATCAATGGCACTCAAGGGTTGCCCTGATTGCAGCGCCTCGAGCGTGGCCAGCGCTTGGGTGTTGGCGGTGACGCGCTGATAGGGCGTGCGCGGACGATGGGCTTCGGTCATGGTGTCTCCTTGGGGCATGAGAAAACCCCCTTTGAGCCGCTCAAAGGGGGTTGTGAACAGATTGGAATTGATTGACGGTTGACTAACTGCTCGAGATTAGTCCGAGTGGTGCGTCAGATGGCTCGAGCGTGCAGCGCTCCGCGAGTTCGCTGTACGTCGCTCCGGGTTGCTGATCGTCGCCGCTGCTGAGTTCGAGCGTCCAGCTTTCGAGATTACTGATTGGGTTGCCGTTGTTGACGCGGACAACCCGGCTGATGGCGTGAGCGCCGAACGGTAATTCGTGACGCACGCGGTCGCACGCACGAATCTGGGCGACTTCATCGGCGCTCAGCAATTCGACGTGCGCGTACTCGCTGATATAGCCGCTCGAGCCGTTTTCGGTGCAACCGAGTGTGAATTGCACCAGACCACTCGCTTGCCGCTCGAGCCTGCCGATTTGGCCGTGCAGATGCGTCAACTTTGAGCTTTCGAGTACGCGCACGAGCGTCGCCTGCGGCTTGGGCGGCTCGAGCGAAACTGCGCCTGTCAGGGTGTTCAGTTGCATCTGCAATTCGGCGATGCGCTCGTTTGCGTGTTGATGAATGGAAACCGCAAACCCGTGACTTCAGTCGTGGGTAAGGTTTCCTCGGCGCGAAGCGACGAAGAGCCGTTACTTGGTTTTGCTTTAAGTGAAAACATATGTTACACTACTTCTTAAATATATTACTACGTTGAGGATGAACATGGCGCTGCGACAAAAAGCATTTAAATACAAATTGAAACCCACCAAAAAGCAAGCGGAGCAAATCAGCCGCACTTTCGGGTGTACTCGATTTGTCTTCAATCGCTTTCTTGCGCGGCGCGGCGACTCGTATAAGGCTGACGGCAAATCGCTGACCTACAATGCGACCAGCGCCGAGTTGACAGGCGTCAAAGCCGCCGAGGAAACGAAGTGGTTGCGGGATGTGGACAAGTTCGCGCTGCAAAATAGCCTTAAAGACTTGGATCGCGCGTTTACCAATTTCTTTCGTGATGCCAAGAAACCCGAGGAGCAGCGCAAGTTCTTTTACCCGCGCTTCAAAAGCAAGCACAACCCCGACCATTCGTACCGCACCAACCTGACCAATGGCAACATCGCCGTTGAAGGAAACCGAATCAAGTTGCCAAAACTTGGTTGGGTTAAGTTTGTCAACAGCCGTGATCCAAGCGGCAAGATTATTAGTGTGACCGTTGCCCGAGACGGGCGCGGCAAGTACAGCATCAGCGTGCTTTGCGAAACCGAGGTTACGCCGTACTCCGTCAACACCAAAGCGGTCGGCATAGACCTTGGGTTGAAAACGTTCTATGTACTATCCGAAGCAGAACCCCTCGAGAATCCCCGCTACTACCGATCCGCCTTGAAGCGCTTGAAGAAAGCGCAACGCACCCTCTCCAGACGCAAGAAAGGCAGTGCGCGTCGTCAGAAAGCGAAAACCAAGCTTGCTGGCATTCACGCTCGAGTCGCCAATCTTCGCAAAGATTTCCTGCATAAGTCCAGCACCAACCTTGTACGCCAGTTTGGATTTATTGGTGTGGAAGATTTGAAGATCACGAACATGGTCAAGAATCATCGTCTGGCGCAGGGTGTGATGGATGTCGGTTGGGGCGAGTTCGTGCGCCAACTCGAGTACAAGTCCCTGTGGTACGGACGCACATTTCAGAAAGTTGGTGCGTGGTTTCCGTCCAGTCAGATGTGTCACGACTGCGGTCACAAGAACCCTGCCGTCAAAGACTTGAGTGTGCGTCACTGGGTCTGTCCTAACTGTGGTGAGTCGCACGACCGCGATCTGAATGCTGCACTGAACATCAGGGATGAAGCTTTAAGAATCGTCGCGGCAGGTTTGTCCGAGACGTTAAACGCCCACGGAGATCGTGTCAGACGCCTGTCAAACGGCGCAGCGGTCGTTGAACTGGGAATCCCGTCACTTCAGTGATGGGTGATTCAAGTGATGTCATCACCGCCCAGAATTGGGCATTGCTGAGTGCCCGGCTTTCGTGCGGGGGTAGGCCTTTATGCCCTTGAATCAGCTTCTCGAGGTACTCGTTGGTGAGGATGACGGGCGGATCGTGCGAGTCTAGGCTCATCGCTTGTCCTTTTTAGTCGCTGTTGGCAATGACTTTAGTCGTGGGTAATTGACTGAAAAACCCCTCGAGGGATCGAGGGGTTTAGGTGAACGATGGGCCGAGGAATGATCACAGTAGCCTCGAGTCGAGTGCGTATGGAACCGTACGAATCAATCGCACTTGCCGCATGAGTGGATGCTGGGGATTGATGATGATGTTAAATTCAATTGGCATTGGTGCCGATGGTACTCGCAGCGTCAGCGTGCGTCTGTTGCCCGCCCAGGTTGTGCCGAGTTGCTGTGTGGACATGTCACTCTTGCCGTAAGCGATTTGCGTTACGGCGGCTGTGGCGTCTTCGCTCGTGTGATCAGGGAGTTCAATCTCGATTAATTCGCGGAGTCCAAATGCTTTCACCGGCACGTGCATTAGCACCTCGAGCACGGCGAGCGCCGGGTTGGGGCTGGTGTACAGCAGGGGTGTACCTTCGAGGTTCCAGCGCCCGGGGTCGTAACTCGCACCGCGCCCGTCGAGCGGATCGTAATTGGCAAGCTTGGCATAGTCTGCGTTTGGATTGTGCAGTCTCCAGACGCGCATTTAGAACGTCCCCGAGGCGATTCTACCGAGCATGGTTTTGACGGTTTCATACCCTTCAATGGTGGTCAGTAATTCCAGAGGGCTTTTGTTGTCGAGTACCGGGAGTTCAGATTTTATCCAAATCTTGGCATTGCTTTGATTCCCGAGGACGCTCGTGGCCCGCTCGAATACCCGGTTGACCATTTCGGTTTTCATTTGCTCGAGCGGCTCGAGCCGTTTGGTTTGCTGTCTGCGGTGCAGGGTGCGCTCTGAGATGTCGAGTTGCTTGCCGAGTTCAGGCAGGCTGAGTTCGAGCTGTTGACTGAGTTGCATCAACGTGGCGAAGGCTGTGTTTGCGGGTTGAGCGGCTGCTTTGCTGGCTTTGAGGTTGGGTTTTGCTTGAGGTTTTGAATGCGGTTCAGTGATCATATTGATCTCCTTTTGCCACTTTGTCTGAGATTTATACAATATTGGCAGATGGATTTCAAGAGCGCGTCTCTACGGATTTCGTGACTTCAATCGCGGGAATTCAAAGAAACCGCTTCAGCCCATCAGCGCCACCATCGCGCTCATGTCCACGGAGACGAGATGCGCGTGCAGATCCTCGAGGTACTGGCTCGGCGTCGTGCTTTGCAACTCCCCGTGAACGCGCCGCACGAGCGCCCTGGTCAGCAGCAGCTCCTCGCGGGCGCGGGTCATGGCGACGAACAGCACGCGGCGCTCCTCGAGATGGGCGGTGTCGTCGCGCAGCGCTCCGCCTGACGGCAGGACGCCCTGCTCGAGACCGGGGATGATCACGACATCCCACTCGAGTCCTTTGGCGGCGTGAATGGTCGAGATCGTCACGGCGCTGGCCGCTTCTCCTTGCGCGAGCGCTTGCTGGCTGCGCTCGAGCGTGATGACTTCGGCGAACGTCTCGAGGTCTCCCCCGCCCTGCTCGTGACTCTGGGCGAGCGCCAGCAGTTCATACAGCGCCTCGAGCCTGCCCAGCGCTTCGAGATCACCGTCTTTGGCGGCCGCCTCGAGCGCGGGCCAGTATCCCCAGAGGGTCAGCGCGTGGCGCACGAACGCGCTCGGGGAGTCTTTGTCGGACAAACCCGGCATGCCGACGGTGTAAATCCAGGCGGCGGCGTGGGCGGCTCTGGGCAGGAGTTCGTGGGGGTACTCGGGGCTGAGTACCTCGAGCAGCGGCAGGTTATCGGTGTGCGCGAGGGATTTGAGTTTTTCCAAACTGGTATCACCGAGGCTGAGTTTGCTGGTTCCCTCGACGAAGGCGAATTTCAGCCCCTCGCCGATGGCGTACTCGAGCGCCGGTTGATGCAGCGGGTTCAGGGCCAGCCGCAGCAGCGCCACGGCCACCCTGATCTCGATGCGCTTCCAGAACGTCGCGCCGCCGATCAGCTTGTAGGCAATCCCGGCTTGCGCGAGGGCCCGCTCGAGCGGGCGGGTCAGGTTGGCGCTGCGCACGAGAATGGCGAACTGCTCGAGCGGCTTGGTGAGGGCTTTGAACTGCAGTTCCTCGGCGATGAATTTGGCTTCCGCATCGGCGTCGCTGGCCGTGTGCAGGCGCACGGGTGTGCCCAAGTCACCCACACCGGTCATGCCGACGCGCTCGACGGGCAGCATCAGGGCGTTGCTGGCGGTCAGGATGCTCAATGATGAACGGTAGTTGATGCCGACGGTGTAACTCGAGCATGGCGCGTGATCGCCGGCGAAGCGCTCGAAGATCGCGGGCGTCGCGCCGCGCCAGCCGTAAATGCTTTGCAGCGGATCGCCGATCACGATCACCTGTTCACTGTGAACGGCCCGCATCAACGCGTACTGCGCCTCGCTGGTGTCCTGGAATTCGTCGACGAGCAGGTACTGGCCGCTCTGGGACAGCGCCTCGCGCACGGGGTCATGGCGCAGCAGTTTGGTGGACACGAGGATCAGGTCATCGAAGTCAAAAGCGTTCTGCGCTCGGCACAGCCGCTCGTACTCGAGAAAGGCGGCCGTGGCAAGCTGAATGGGCAGTCCGTGGGAGTACCCGAACTTCGGCGCGGTGTCACTGAACATCTTGGCGTTCATACCGCCGCGCTTGGCTTCGTCGATCACGGCCGCGAGGAATTTGGGGTGCTCGAGCGTCGCGCTTTTCTTGCTGACCTCGACGCCGAGGTTGCGCAGGGCTTGGCGCATCAGCGCCCTCGAGTCGTCGGTGTCGAGGATGCTGGGTTTGGCGGGCAGTCCGTCGAGAACACCGTGGGCTTTGATGATCGAGAGTCCCAGTGCGTGAAACGTGCCCATTGTCACGCCTTCGCTCGAGTCGCCGCACAGGGCATGGACGCGCAGACGGATTTCCTTGGCGGCTTTGTTGGTGAAGGTGATGGCCGTGATCGCGCTCGGGTTGACGCCCTCGCGGATCAGTTTGGCGATGCGTTCGGTCAGAATCGTGGTCTTGCCGCCGCCCGGCGCGGCGCTGACCACGGCGTGCCCGAGTTGATGCTCGACAACGCGTTGCTGCTCGGGGTTGAGCTTTGACATATGACCTGCTTTCTAATTGCTTGACGTTGAGTATGGCAAAATGTCATAATTTGGTCGTGAGGGTCATTGCGAAACCGGCATTGACACTTTTTATCGCTGAACATCCCGAAGCCGAAAAGTCGTTACTGGTTTGGTACAAACTGATGCTGTCGCACGATTTTGAGCATTTCGCTGCACTGAAAAATGTTTTTGGATCGGCTGATGTAAGCGATAATTTTACGATTTTTGATGTTGGCGGGAATAAATTCAGAATCATCACTCGAGTGATCTACAGGCTCCATAGCGTGTTTATCAGAAACGTACTGACGCACGATCAGTACAACCGCTGGCAGGCTGAGGATGATCCGTGGAGCGGTAAGCAGCAATCCAAACCAAAAACAACAGGGTCAAAAAAGCCCTCAAAAATCGGACAGAGGAAAAACGCAGGATCTCAATCAAAGGCAAAGAAAGGTCACGATGCTTAACGTCGCACAGGTCACCACCGTTTGGGCCGCGAATGCTGCGGTACTCAACGCCGTTTCCCGCCCGAACAGCGAAGCGCAATACAACGATTTGATCGCGTTGATTGAACACGTCACGGACTCCATGAATGATCTTGAGGGTGGACCACTCAGCGGTCTGCTCGAGCTTGCCCTGTCATACGCTGGCGACTGGGAAGAACAGCACGTGTCCCTTGGGGAATCAACTTCTCCGTGCGATGTTCTCGAGTTTTTGATGCAACAGCGCCGTTTAACGCAAACCGATCTCGAGCGGGCGGGCATTGCGACTCAACCCGCAATCTCAAAAGTCTTAAACGGCGAGCGCGAGATCAGTAAAGGCATGGCACGAAAACTAGCGATTTACTTTCAGGTTCAGCCGTCGGTTTTTCTCTAGTCCACCATGCGTACGACTTCGCCAAACGGGAAGGTCTCGTCACCCGCGCCGCCTGGAATCACCACCCAGACGGTCTCAAAGTCCGGCTCAACAACCGGGAAGTCGCCGTAGCCGTCGGTCAGGTAGATGGCGACGCGCTCACCGTGAGCGATGTCGTCCAGCGTCTCGAGGTGCCTGAAGAACGGTTTGAAGCTCGTGCCGCCGCCGCCGCACGGTTTCTCGAGTGAGTCCCAGTTCTCGAACTCGTACGGGCCGTAGAGTCTCGCGTCGGCGTAGGAGATCGTGGCTTTGACGCCGGGATAACTGGTGAGGATGCCCGCCACCTCACCGAGCATCAGGTTCATCACGGTGTCGCTGATGCTGCCGCTGGTGTCGATGCAGATGTCGACGTAGACGCTGATGCCCTCCAAGCTCTCGATGTAGAGCCCGCGCGAGAAGAAGCGGCGGTCGAAACCCTCGAAGTCCACAGGTCGTCGGCACACCAGCCGAGCGAGCGCGTCGCGCCACGAGATTTGCGGCTCGAGCAGGCTGGCCAGTTCTCGGCTCGCACCAAGCGCGTTCTGACCTTGGCTTTTGCTTTGCTTTTCAATTGTGATGGCGTTGCTGAGCGCGTTGCGCCAGTACGTTTCGAGATCGCGGGGTCGGCTGTCGGGCTGGTTGCCGTGAGCAGCTTCACCGCTGTCACCTTGGGTGTCAGCGCCTTCGCTTGGATCGCCATTATTTGATGGGTTGCTCGAGCAATTTGGTTGATCTGATGCGTCTCGAGACTGGCCTTGCCCCTGCGATGAGTTGTTGGCTTCACCGTTTTTGGAGTCACCCGTCTCGGCATTGCCTTCTTGAGCGTCACCTTTTTCTGGGGCGTTTTGTTGGGGTTGTTTACCGTCGTTTATGTCTGGCGAATCTGATGATTGATCGGGTTTACCCGAATTATCGGATTTGCCGGGTGACTTGGCCGGCTCAGAAGAGTTGCTCTGGTCTGATTTGGCGCTGCCTGACTGGGGTTTGGGCGGCTCGAGCAGGTCGTTTTCGAGCGCGGGCTGCGGTTGTTGCTGGTCACGAAGCTGCTGCTGGTCGCTTTGTTGGGCCAGCACCGCGTAGACCTCCTCGACGTTCAAGTTCTCGAGCTGTTCGTCTCGGTGCCAGTCTGCGGGGAGGACGAAGCCGCCTTGCTTAGCGATGATGCCGTTGACGATCACGTCGGCCGCTGCCGACCAGAATTGTTTGTCGCGCACACCGCGTCTGGCGCTGTGCTGCAGCGCGGTGTGCAGCAGCAAATGCAGCAGCGTCGCATCGCGCTTGAGTCGAGGGAGTGCAACGAACCCGTGCGGCTCGAGCTGGATGATGTAACCGTCCGTCGCGTGGTGCGGGCCTGTGGTGAACTGCGCGAACAAGGCCAGCGTTGCAAAGAACGGTGCGCGGGTGCGGATGCGGGCTTGGCTGCCGCGCAGGGCAAGCTCGAATTCGGGGCTCATCCCGCGAACTCCGTGCGCTTCAAGAGTTGCTTGGCACGTCGATTGTCGATTGGCAGGTCTTGCCCGCCGAGTCCGCTTTGCCGCTCGAGGATGTTGGTGTCGCTGTGGAAAATCAACTCAGTGGCTTCACTTGTGATGTACCAGTACAGCGTACAGTCTCTGACTACTCCCAAGCGTCTGGCGCGGTCGTACAAGTCACGCAAATGCCGTGTTTTTAGGTTCACAATCCCCTCGAATCTTGAACGCCGCTGGGTGCGCCGAGCAGTCCGTAGTTGAGTCGGTAATGACCGCCAACTCTGGCCAGCGCCCGCAGTGCCCGCCAGTGTTCCAGCAGCTCGCCGTTGATTTCGCGCAAGCTCAGGTGCTGCTCGAGACCCGTCAGGTGCAGGCTGCGCTCGCGTTTTAGCCGCAGCGCTCGCACGGCGCTGCGGTGCCGCTCGATTTTTACGGCGTCTTGACTGCTTTCCATTGCGAGAATGGTCTCGAAAAACTCGAGGTCGGCGTCGATCCGCTCGAGCCATTGGATCCAGCGGGGATCGTTGGGCGGGGCTTGCTTTGGTTTGCGGGTGTGATGCATGTTTCCTGCTTTCTGCAAAAAGCTCAGCCGTCTCGGGCGATCCAGACCCAGCCTTGCACCCAGACTCCACTGCTGTCGGCAACGTTGGTGAGTGCATCGTCGTAGAACTGCACATCGTCACCGCCGTAATTGACGCGGGCTGCCTCGAGTTCTTCTGCCGTTGCCGGGCGGTACCCACTCGAGACTGGGAGCCGCTCGAGCAGCCCGTTCAGCAGCTCCGGCAGCGGCAGCGTAGGCTCGAGCCGGATGCCGTGCCGGGCGGCGCTGGAGATGATGGCGTTGCGGAGTTTAGCTGGAGTTTGCGGGGAGCCGATGGTCAACCGACTGATGCCACCGGTGAGGACGCTCACCTGCCAGCGCGATCCGTACTCGATTTGCGCTTGAATGGCGTCCGGCTCGATTTGAGCCCAGCGTTTGAGCAGCGGCTCGAGTGGCTCGAGCATGGCGTCGTTCATGGTTGATCCTCGAGCGGCATTTCGTAAGGCTCGAGCAGCGCGGCACCCTCGCTTGTTAGCCACTCGCTGAGAAGTATGCCCTCGGAGTCCGGTTCGTTGCCGAGGCGATCTCTGAACAGACTCGAGCCATCGGCGTGCCGTACGCGGTGGGTGAGCTGGCGGGCGATGTGATCGACGATGGCGAAACTGACCTCGTCTTGCCAGTACGAGCCCAGCAGTTGGTTGCCGCGCACCAGATATGTCATGTCGCCGTAATCGACGAGCCAAGTCGGTTGTTCGACGTGAAACGGGATGATGTTCGTGCGGTCGGCAATTGGTTCGTGCCGCGAAGGGCTGGGTGTCGCTGCGGCGAATTGGGCGTCGATCGGCTCGAGCGAATCGGGATCGGCGGTGTTGGCTGGGACGGTGTTGGCTGGGACGGTATTCACGGTGTTGCTTCCTCGGTGAAGTTGATGATCCGGCTACCAACAACCATTTCTTCGAAATCGCGATCTTCATCGAGATTGTTGCTGCCAAAAACTAAAACATCGCCCTCGGCATTGGTCAGCTCGAGCGTTCCGCCCTGCTCGAGCGCCTCTTCGATGGCGTCGTGGAAGCGTTCTGGCGCGTCCGAGAGGTGATGTCCAGCGCGGCAGTTGCCACTGACCGGCTCGAGGGTGTACGTGCCCCTGTACCCAAAGTGGCACAGGTCGTCTTGGATGCTGTGGCTGCCCCAGCGAATGTTTGGATCGTAATGGGTGATGGTGGTCTCGCGGTTGTGCATGGTGGCGTCCTTTGGTTTAGCGGTGGCTCAGGGGGTTGCGGGTGCTTGCGGGAATGTCCAATAGCTTTCTGGCAATCCGTTCGGCAGGTGCTTGGACGGCGCGACGCTCGGGAGCCGTAAGCCCTGGCTGCGGGCTTTCTCGAGCAATCGCCGCTCGAGCTCAACGTCGCGCTGGCAGTGCGCGACGATTTGTTTGTACTGCTCGAGTTGATTCCATTTTTGCCCGGTGGGCAGCGTCCTGAACAGCGCTGGAATCGCGGCGCTGTCCCCGAGTTTGCCCTCGAACAGATTGAGCTGTGCGACATCCTCGAGTTTGAACATCACCCGCGTGTCGCGTCTGATCAGCTCGAACAGATCGATGCTCTGAATTGCCGCACTCCACTGCCTCTGCCGGGCGCGAAACGCGCTCAGGGCGATGATCGGCAAATCAAAATTATTAATGTTCCAGCCTGTAACGGTGTGTTCACGCAGATATTTGACCAGATCCATCAACTCGAGCTTGCTCCAAGTCAACGTCTCACCGCTCTGGTCACCGGTGACGGCAATCCACGGCGCGTCGGCGAACGCCGCGAGCTGGAGCGCCGGTTGGTCACTCAGCTGCTTTGCTTGCTGCCAGTCCATTGCGGTTTCGAGATCGAGCGTGACCTCTGCAAGCACTGGTTTCGGCTTTGGTTTTCTGGGTTCGCGGGGTCCTGTTCGCCCCATCGAGGTTTTGCGTGGTTCCTGGGAGTACATGTACTTGAGTTCGATCTCCATTTCGCTCGGCCCTTTTCTAGGGGCGTATGGGGCGTTGCGAATGGCGATGATTTCTTTTTGGATGTGCGCTGGCAGGTGGTCAAGGCTGGCGGCTGCTGACATGATTGTCTGCTTTCTGCTCGCGTTCAGTTATTTTTTCACGCTCGAGCGTGTCGAGGTGATGCTTGAGCCAAGCGCCAAGCGAGCGCTGGCTGAGCTTTTGCGGGTCGAGGTTACCCATGCTGCTCGAGCAGATGCACACGAGCGTCACGGCGGTTCTTGGGTTGGCCGGGTTGATTTGGATGATTTCATTGTCATTGCCGTGCCAGGAGTACGGTGCTTGCTCAGGATGCCCGCGTTGCAGCACTCGAGGCTCGAGGCGGTGCCAGCGCTCGAGTTGCGCGGCAAGCAGACCGTCTTGATTTTCGCTCGAGAGTTCCGGGTAGGCGCGGCTGAGCGGAACGCGCTCGAGTCGCCCGAGCGGCACGCCGCTGGTTGAGCACACCCGTCCGAGCAGCCAGCTGAGCTTTTGGGACTCCTCGAGCAGCATCAGTTGCTCGAGGGCGCTGTAGCCGTCTTTGACGATTTGCTGCCAGTCTTCAAAAGTGTCGTTGTCGACGGACTCGAACCACAGGTGTTTGTCGCTGACTTCGGTGGCGAAGCGCACTTGGTAGAGCCGCATCAGCGCAGTTCCTCGAGCAGTTCGCGGGCGCTGGCCATGTGCGCTTGCAACTGCGGAAACTGCCCGGCGACGCTGCGTAAGCTGACCAAGAACTTATTGCGCTCGTCGGGTTTGAAGCTCGAGAGCCGAGCGGCGACGAGGTATGCGTGAGGCGAGCGTCGATGTCGCGGTGCAGCGCGGCACTGGCGCGACGCCGCGCGTGACCGATCAGCGCGATGATCCGTTTGATGCCCGGCAGTACGACGCGGTGACGCTCGAGATCGCGGGTGATCGCATCGATCAGCACGGGTGTGGACTCGGAGCTGACCCGCAGCGTTTGCAGTAGCATTCTACCCACCCGCAGGAACGGTGCGCCCTCGAAGGCGCGGTACTCGAGGTGCTGGGTCAGCAACCGCCGATGGTCGAGGCGGGCGTCATCGGAATCGCGGTAACGCTCGAGGTTCACGTCCCGCAATTGCAATTGCTGATTGAGGCTGCTCAGAACGGCTTCTGGTACAGCGGTCGGATCATCGAGGAACGTGCCGAGGAAGCGCAGCGTGCAGAGTTGCAGGGCCATGCCGAGGCGGGTGTCGTCGCGGCGGCGTGTGGCGATGATCTCGAGGTCGCGCGGCTCGAGCGTGAAATACGTTCGGAGTTGCTCGGCGGTGGGGTCGCCCGTGTACTGCCCGTACGTGCGGAAGGGGTGGATCGGTTCGGTGGTTGATTCGATACTCGCTTCGTCTGTGGTTGGATTCACCGTCTCAGCTTAGAAGCTGGAATTGTGATGTTCGTGACTAACCCGACTTCGGGAGTTTGCTCTATGCGGAGGCTTACCTCAGCACAGTTTATGGGTAAATTAAGATGCCAGCTCGAGTTGTGAGCTGAGCGATCTCCACTCGGGCATCGTCCCGGTATGCCCGAACGCTCGAGCCTGCTCAATCGGTACGCCGAGGTTAACCAGCGAAAAGCCGACGCCGTGCGGGAAGTTCCACCACGAGCGCGGCGAGCCGTGAGTGCCCCCGACGAAACACTCTCCGGCCGCGTCGAGGATTAATCTATGGCGCTCGACTGCTTGCAGGTACTGACGCATCCGGCTCGGTGACTCTACAAGCCAACTCTGCGCGTTCTGTCGCCCCAAAATCGTGACCAGTCCCCAAGGATGCTCGAGGAACTCCGCAAACAGCGCTTGTTCGCGCTCGAGGGAGAACCGACGGTCGGAGCTGATACCCTCACCCAACATTTCTCCGAGCGGCTCAACGTAGAAAGCGGGCGTAGCCCCGTTGCCGGGGTATGGGTGGTCTAGCATGATTTCGTCTGATGTTTGGGTGCTTTCGAGCGCGTCGTCAGTTCGCACAGCCGCAGTGAGGCTTTCCCCAGCGACCAATCGTTTGACGACCTTGCGGCACTCCTGCGTCACGGCTTTGTACGTGCCGTGAAAAATCTTGAGAATTAACATAAACGCCTCGCTTCTCAGGGCAGTGGAATTAAGTTGCGCGGCGGGAAGACCCGGCTACCCTCACTGACAATCAGGTACAGCAGCAGTGCCACTCCGGTCAGTCCGGTTGCCCGCTCGAAGTAACCGATCACGTCATCTTGGGCTTCGCTGACCAGCGCTGGAACGGGCACTCCTGTGCGACCGGGCTGCTGCGGCTCGAGGTCTTCAGCACTCATGGGTAAGTTCAGCCTCAGACTAATTCGAGTGGACGCGCGAGCGTTTTCCAGTTTGGCATCAAACCCTGATCCATCAATCCGTCCAAGTCTGCGCTCTGCACGCCGAGATTAGCGAGCGCGTATACCGGGCCACCTGGAAAATTCCACCACGGCTTCTGCGAGTCGCCACTTGTTCCCCCGCAAAAACGCAGCCCCACGGCATCGAGAACCGCCCTGTGATGCTCGACGGCTTCAACATAGGGAGCCAAGCGCCATGGTGTGTTCATTAACCAGAACTGCGCGTTGTTGCGCCCGAGAATGGCAGACATCCCCCACGGTGTGAGCAACAACTCCTGAAACAGCATTTCCTCTCGCTCGGGGGAGACCTCGCCTGTCGCCGTCGAGTCGATCAGTAGGTCTCCCAGAACCGATACATAGAAGGCTGGAACCGTTCCTACTCCCGGATACGGATTCTCGAGAAAGATTTGACCCAGAGACGCACTAACATCGATGCACTGCGAACCTAAGACGGCATCTAGCATCCCACTTTTTTTGAGCTTCGCCACCACCCGACGCAGGTCACTGCGAACGGTTTTGTAGGTTCCGTACAGCACTTGGGGAATCAACATAAGTGCCTCGCTCTCGTTAAGGGAGTGGGATGAGGTTGCGCGGCGGGAAGACTCGACTGCCTTCACTGACGATCAGGTACAGCAGCAGCGCCACTCCGGTCAGTCCGGTCGCCCGCTCGAAGTAATCAATGACATCGCCTTGGCTTTCACTGGCGAGCGCTGGAGCGGGAACCCCTGTGCGACTGGGTTGCTGCGGCTCGAGGTCTTCTGAGGTCTCTTCCACCGGAGCGCGACCAGCGACGGGCAGCGGAACCTTAGCAGGATCAAAGTCACCGGTTTTCCTACGGTAGAGAATCACGCCCGGCAGTGGCGAGTAATACATTGCGTAGCCACCGGGAGCTTCTACCACACCGTTCGCCCCAAGAGCAGTCATAGGGCCGTGCTGTACCGTGACGCCAGCATTGGCAAAGGTGCTCGTGTAAACGTCGCGCTCAATCACCGCGTTAGCAATCAGGTTCTCGGGCTTGATCTCATACAAGTGTTTCTTGGTGACATTGAAAATATCCGGTTGAAGTCCAGCTTCCTTAGCGTTCAAACTCTTTGGGTTAATTTTGAAACCATCTTTGAGAATCCGACCGACCGAAATGTCATTGGTGAACACCGCATCGCCGGGGTTGAGGTTGGTGTAGCGTCGGGCAATTGCTCGGTGAATCTCGCTGCCAACATACATGCCTTTGGGCTGATTCTTCGGCTCCCACTTGCCAGCCTTAAAGCCCTTTTGCCCCTTCATGATGTCGAGCGCCGCTTGCCCGATCTGCTTCAGCGACCCCTCGACAATCCCGGTCAGTTGCTCCACGGTCACGCTCGGGCTGGTGGCTTTGCCCGCTGACCCGAGAATCCTCTCGAGCACCCCTTTGAGCGTCGCGCCTTTGAGCTGTTTCAAAGCTTCGGCTGCGCCCTTGAAATTCCCAGCGTCGAGCAAGTCTTTCACGGCGTTGTAAGCCGCTTTGATCGCCGCGCCTTGGTTGACTTGCTCAATAAAACCTTCGTCTCCGAAGATCGACCTGTACCCCTGCGGCGCGGGAGCCTGTCTCCCGAACATCGACGGGTTTGGCGCTCGAGCCGCTGCTGGTGGCGAGCGCTCGGGCTGGGCGGCTCGAGCCTCTTTGGGGCGGGTCAGCAATTCGCGTTCAGCCATTGGAATCAGGTCTCCCAACCTCTATCAAATCGACCGACTGTTCAATCACTGTACAGCAAGAACGGAACGGACAACACGGTCAACGCGCAGCCCCCCGCCGCGCTCGAGTCGCTTCCTCGGTCGAGCTAGGACGCTTGGCGAGAAGTGGGGAGTTGAATTAGCATCGCCGGGTCATTGGCATCCTCGGGAATGAGCTGCACCGCCAAGCGATACCCGAGCTGGGCCGCGAACCGCGCGATGGTTTGCAGCTCGAGGGTTTCGCTCGCCCGCTCGACATTCACCACGCGGGTTTGACTGATGTTCAAGCGATCCGCCAGCGCTCGCGTGCTGAGCTTGCGGCGCTTCCTTGCTTCGCGCAAGCCCTCACCGATGCGCCCCATCGTGATCGCCGCCTCGAGCCGATCCTCGAGCGCGGTCAAGTTGAGTTGCAAGCCCTCGAGCTGGCTGTCTGGCTGGTTGACTCGAGCCTCGCGGGGCGGGTCGTTCCGCATCGCACGCAGCTTCTCGAGGCTGCTGGGTCGCACGGTTTGGGTGGTCATGGTCGCATCCTTTCGAGGGTTCAAAATCGTTTCGGGCGGCTGCCCGGTGGGAAGATCGGCGTGGCGTTCTCGAGCGCCTCGAGAATCTCGAGGCAGTGCGCCAGCATCCACTCGCTAGACTGGCTTTCCTTCTTGCATTCGGCGTGAACGATGAACAGGCGTTGGCGGTCGCCGTGTAGGAAGTAGACCCGCGCCCCGCCGTCGGCCGTCCGGTCTTTGAGTTCGTACACGGCATTGAACAGGTGCTTGCTGTAGCGACTGGCTAAGCCGTGGTTTCTGAGGTCGCGCAGCATCTCGATCATCTTGCGGACGCAGATGACTTTGCGGCGCTCGACCAGCTCGAGCAGGTCGGCGATGATCGGTGGGTTTTTCTCCCCGAGGCGGTCGGGATGCTACGGGCTGAACAGTTGTGGCCGGGCGGGAGGTGGCTCTGCGGCGGGCGTCGGGGTGGGCTTCGGTTTGGCTTTGCTCACGGTCGGACTTTCTTGAAAAGTCCAGCAACCCTCGCGGACTGTTGAACACTCTAGCATGTTCTGTGTTTTGGTGCGCTCCAAGCGCTGGGTGCGCCCGGCGTTGGGTCTCGAGCCAGCGCGATTTCACCGCACTCAGACGCCAGTGCGAGACCCCAAAACCCGAACTTCGGCCGAACAGCCAACCCCCACCGACATCGAGATTTCGGCGTCCTCGAGCCGGTTCGTCGCAAAATCGCCGCCCTTGCCGTAGAGAAGAAAGTCATTCGCGCCGTTCCACGTTTCGATCACGTTCAACCCCTCGTGAATCTCGCGCTGCAACGACTCGAGCCGCAGGTAATCGCATAAAAACGCGGTCTTGACCGCTTTGCCCAACTCTCCCAGCGCACGCGGTCGCGCAGTGTGTCGAGCACGCACATCTCGAACGCGATGCGGTTGACGCGACCGTTCTCTTTCTCGTCCAACACCAGATCGTGCCAATCGTCCTGCACGATCCCCTCGAGCGGCACGTCCTCGTCGCTCGGGAAGGTTGGCGATTTGCGCTCGCGGTGTTTTTTCAGCAATTCCAGTGCCCGCATCACCGAGCGGTGGCGGTCGTTGTTGGATTTAAACTCGAGCGCCTCGAGCAGCAGCGGCACGACGCGGCGGTAGTGATGCCCGTAGGAGTTGCGCGTGACGAGCTGCACGTTGCACTCGAACGACCCCTCGGCTTTGGTCTCGCGGATCAGGTCGTCCAGCACGTTCGCGGGCACGACCGGGTAGATCACCGCTTCGACCGTGCCATCGGGAGTGCCCCTCGCAGCTTTGGCGAGTTTATAAAGCAGCTTGCCCTTCCCGGCCACGCGGCGCAACTGGCGCAATAACTCGGCTTCGACGCGGTTCTCGGCGTGCGTGCCAATGCGGTGCGCGATGTGGATCAGCAACTCCACGAGGCTATCGGTGATCTCGAAGGTGCGTTGCCAGCACAGGCAGGCCAGCAGCGTTAGGCGGGTCTCAATCGGGCGGCGGCGCAACTCGCTCGGCGCTTCGCTCGAGGCGCGACGACGGTACTGCGCGATCATCGTCGGTGGGACACCGCTGAACCACGCGCTCGGCAAGCCGAGAGCGCGGAGTTGACGCAGCTTCTCGAGTTGCTCGATGACGGTGGCGACTTTGATTGCGCCCGCGTCATCTTTGAGAACAGCGAGTTCGGAGCGAGCGGCGAACAGCACCGGTTGCAACCCGTCCTCGCCCGCGCTCAGATCGGTCGCCACGAGCGCGTCGAGCGCGAGCCGCGTGTCCACGCTCAGCAACCCGGCGCTTTCGCGCACGAACTGCGCCTCGCGCTTCCTGACCGCTTCGCGCACCAAGCGCCCGAGTCGGTCAACACCGGGCGCTTCGACCCTCAAAGAACGCAGGTGGGTCAACCCCGCGTGTTTGAGCGATTCGCTGCTCGGATCGAAGTCCGTGGCGTGAGCTGCCAGCCACTCGACGAGCGCGGGTTCATCGCGGGTGCGAAACGGGGCGCTGCCGAGGTACTCGCGCACCTCAGCGCGGTGCAGCCTCGCGCTGCGCCCCTGCCAATCGAGTTGCTCGAGCAGCAGCGCTGAGACACCGCACTGCGCGGCGATGAACTGCACCACGCGCTCGGGCACGCTGCCAGCGTAATCGGGGAAATGCCCCTCGAGCTGAAAGGATTTGAGCAGCAGCGCGAAGCCCAACCGCGTCGCGCCGCTTTTGTTGCCGAGCAAGGCTCGCTCTGGGGCGCTGAGCGTGAAGTGGCGCTCGAGTTGATCGGCTTGCCAATCGGCGTTCACGTGACCTCCACGAAATGCGGTGAGGGCGAAGTTCGCCTAATAACCATACTGCGAACCAGCAACGTCTACATTGGGGCATGAAGACCCGCGAGACTCCCATGAAACCCAGCGAACTTCGCGGTCAAGCGAGCAACGCGAAATTAGCGGCTGATCTCGCGGGCATCGCTCGAGCCACCGCGAAACTCTGGCGTAAGCACCACCTCGATTACGACGCGACCAAGCACGTGGTCGAACGCGTGCGCCGCGAACTTGGCTTGAAACCGCCCGCGCAGCGCAAGCGCACCGTGGAACGCCTCGACCGTGATCAGATCCAAGCGCTGATTACGAGCGCTTACAAGCGCTCGAGCCGCTACGGGCTGATGGTCAAAACTTTGTTTTACACCGGCGCTCGAGTCAGCGAGTTCGTCAACATCAGCGTGAGTGATTTGCATCTCGGTCTCGAGCCGCCGCAGATTTACCTGTCGCACGCCAAGATGGGCAGTGATGGCTTCGTGCCGATCCTGCCCGCATTGGCGCAGGAGCTTCGCACGCACCTGGGCAGCCGCAAATCCGGGTTTCTGTTCGAGTCGCGGCGCTTTGACCGGTACACCCCGAGGATGGTGCAACTGATCATAAAAGAAGCCGCTCGAGGCGCTGGGATCGGGGCAAGGGTCACGCCGCACCGCCTGCGGGCGAGTGTGGCAACGCTGCTGTTGGATGCGGGGATGCTGCTGGATCAGGTGCAGAAGTTCTTGAGGCACAAGCGCATTGCGACCACTCAGATTTATGCCGAGACGAGCTTGGTGAACCTCGGTGCGAGCTACATCGCTGCCATGCACCGACATCTCTGACGATCAATTTGCAACCAGTCACAATCCACTAGACCTCTTGCATAAGTCATGGGTTGTCCACGCAATCCAAATTACGTCGAGTGCTAGGGGATACTCACGTAAAACGGTGAAGCTGACGGTATGTCAAGTACACGCCAGCTTCT
Source organism: Deinococcales bacterium (assembly GCA_025359505.1). Lineage (GTDB taxonomy): Bacteria > Deinococcota > Deinococci > Deinococcales > JAAFIG01 > JANYHH01. Next base: position 1 of record JANYHH010000031.1, on the reverse strand, counting down.
C
>JANYHH010000002.1 GCA_025359505.1 Deinococcales bacterium | reverse complement strand
GCTGCGCGGGTCGAGGGTGAACTGGGATTTGAGGGCGGAGGCGAGTTCGAGTATTCTGTTCATGGCAGGCTCCTGGAAGAACCTGCCACTTTACTTTTTCGTGTGTGGGACTGCTACCTCGACTTTTGTCAGGTACTCAGGTTTTGAAGTTTACGTGGAAGGATATCGCTGGTGGACGACTAAACCGCTTTATTTACGCTACTCCTGCACTTTAGGGTTGGTCGCTCCCCAATGCCCGGCGGCTGATCATTCGCGCTAAAATCTCTTTCAGCATGTCCAAAGTCAAGAACCAACACTTTGTGCCGAGAGCCTATCTGCGACGCTGGGCGGATACGAACGAGAAAATTTGGGTGTACGACGCGCCCACCGGCAAGCTTTTTCTCTCGAACATCAAAAACGTGGCGAGTAAGAGTTACTTCTATGACACGCCGATCGACGATTTCCTCGATCCCGACCGGGCGCAGTTCATCGAGCGGCTGCTGTCAGAACTCGAGGGGAAATACCAGAAGTCGTTGAAGATGCTGCTCGCTGCGGCGACCGCCGGCACGGGTATTGATACTGCGTTTAAACGCGAGTTCGGCTACTACCTGTGGGTGCAGTGGTTGCGGACGCGCAAATTCCGCGATGGTCTGGGCGTGGGTCCCTTCACGGGATTGCCGAAGGCTGAGACGATGATGCAGATCGCGTCGTTTTTCGAGCCGACGTATCTCGAGCGCTTCCTCGATTTCGTGGTCTCGCGGACGTGGGTGATCGTCCGGGCACCGCCACAATTCCAGTTTCCAACAACCGACGCTCCACTGCTGATCGATACCTCGAGAAACGGGCTCGAGGCGTCGCTGGCGCTGATCAAAACGCGCGACAGCAACGCTGAACTGGATTTTGGCGAGGAGACATTCGGATTAAAATTCTCGTTGCCGCTGGGTCCGCAGCACTTGCTGATCCTTGTCGACAGTGCGGTCTTCCCTGAGGAACTCGAGTACGTCGATGCTATGCGGGAAATGCGGGCTGATGAATTGTCGCCGTTGATTTTGTCGCTGATCGGCTCGATGGATCGTCAGGTGTTTTTTGCCCGTCGCGGCGTCGAATCGGAGTTTTTTTTAAAGGCAATGCCAACGGTGCGACGGGTGCAGGGTGAGGGACATTCAACGTTGATTCGTTCGATCCTCGAGCGGGGTGCGGTCACGGGCGATGAGGCAAACGCAGTAGCGTTGGCTCAGGGCATTATTGATGATTTGACGTCTAAGGGGTAATGCTAACCAATCTGCTACATTTGTATGTTTTGAACTGGGGTTCAAGACTGTTCGCTCCCGACCATCTGATCAATCGTCCTGTCGAATCGGTCACTGGTCGTCGGTGACGCTGATCCAGAATGATTCATGGGAGGGGTAATCATTTTCCCTGACTCATCTCTTTGACCCTCTTCAACTGCCTCGAGGGCTTCGCGGAGTGCGCTGAGTTCGAGCCGCACATACCGTTGAGTCGTCGTCAAACTCGCGTGACCGAGCAACCGTGCGAGGGTTAACAGGTCTCGGTTTCGTGCGTGAAACCGCGTCGCCCCGCTGCGCCGCAAGGTGTGCATCCCACCGAGGTGCATCCCATCCTGCCCCACCTCGAGGTGAGTGAACGCCGTGCGCAGCGACGCGTACACGCCACCGTAACCAATTCGCGCACCGCGATTGCGGTGACTGGCGCTCAGAAACAAAGCTGAAGCGCTGCGTCGAGTGACCAATTCACCGCGCACAGCCAGCGCTCGACCGCCGCTCGAGGGGCGCGGGTCAGTGGCAGCGAGCGTGGCTTCTTTCCTTTGCCGAGGACTTGAACCACACCGTGAATGAGATCGACATCCTGCACATCCAAGCGCACAATCTCGTCCGCCCGCAGCATCGTGCTCAACCCCAGCTCGAGCATCGCCGCGTCCCGTGCGGCAATCACCGGGTCGCGGTGCGGCTCGAGAGCTTTCAGAGCATCAATCTGGTCACCGGCCAGCACCGGTTGCCGCTCACTGCGGGACACATCCGGTGAGCGCAGCTCGGTCGTCGGATCGCGCATCATCACACCGGTCCAGACGAGGGCGCGAAAGAGCGCTTTCGTAGCGACGACGCACAAGTCGATGGCACTGCGCGAGAGGACACGCCGCCCCGTGCCGATCAGCGTTGCAGGGTCGCGTTCAGAGAGCCGCTCGAGAAACGCCTCGAGCGCTGGCTCGCCGATCTGCAACAGGTTGATGGTCGAGCCGGGCTGCCAAGTGAAGTCGAAGAAGTGCTTCAGTGCGTGCGTGTAGCGCAGTACGGTGCGCGGACTGATCGCGGCGCGTTTTTTCGAGCGTGCTCTTAAATACGCCTCGAGCAAGCTAAACAGCGCAACCTCGTCGCGATCTTGGATCGCTCGAGCGGCGTTGACTTTGCGGTTGCCCGCGTTTGCCCAGCGGCTTTTCTCGTGGAGTTGCAGCTCTACAGTCATGGTTTGGCGTGATTTTACTTGATTGCAGTGAATGTCACTTCACTTAAATATAACTGAGGAAGTTCCGGCAACGATGCTGGTATGGCGCAAACCAATGACATAGGCTACGCTTTGTCTAGCAGGCAGAATTTTCGACTTGGACTCGTTACACAAGATGCCCCGAAAACGCCCTCGAAGCCCCACGACCATATTAAAACGCCCGAGCGAACTCGAGCGCATCGAGGCGTTCTGCGACACCTTGGTTGCACGGATGGGCAGCGGCAATCGAGCCACGGCAGCCCGCATCGTCGGCACGCTGGATCGTGACCGCCGTGATCGTGATCGCGCCCGACGCGATCCGACGTTCACGCCCCGCACCCGTGTCGGCAGCATGCGTACCGCCGAAATCACGCGGATGCTCGAGACAACCGGTTGGACGTTGCGCGAAACCGTTGACCGCAAACTGCCGCTCCTTCACCTGCCCGAAGACCTCAAACAGCTCGTCAGGGAAGGACTCGAGCCGAGCAAAGCGTTGTTGCTGGGGCGGGTCAAGCAAACCGCGCTCCGCAGGGAGCTGAGTGAGCGTATCCGACGAGGCATGACCCAGCGTGAGTTATACGCTGCCATGTACGGAAGTGCGCAACGCGAGCAGGTGGTGCTTGATGCAGACCTCGCTTGGCTTTCGCTCGAGGCGACGCGAGCGCTCGGAACGCGTGTGACGATCACTGGCACGACTATTATGATCGATTGCGTTACGATTGATGGCTTAAACTATTTGCTTGAGCAGCTTGGCGTCATCACTTAAGTTTTAAAGCGTTTACTCACAACTTGCCAACGCGAGTAGTGCATAGTCTCAGATCCGAATTCGATTGATAAGTAGTGCATTCAGCGTCACGATCACCGTGGACGCACTCATCAGCAGCGCCGCCCACTCCGGGCGCAACAGAATCCCCAGACTAGGGTACAGCACGCCCGCCGCGACCGGAATCGCCAAGACATTGTAAATCGCTGCCCAGAACAGATTTTGTACGATCTTGCCGCGCACCGCTCGAGCCAATTTGATGCTCATGGCGACCGCCGCTGGGTCGCTGTTCATCAGCACGACATCCGCCGTCTCCACCGCGACATCCGTCCCGGCTCCAATCGCCATGCCAACCTCTGCCTCAGCCAGTGCGGGCGCGTCGTTGACGCCATCACCGACCATCGCCACCCTGCGCCCCCCCTCTTGCAGCGCTTTGACCTTGGCGGCTTTGTCCTCGGGCAGCACGTCGGCGATCACGGTGTCCATGTCGAGTTGCTGAGCGACTGCATTCGCGGTGCGTGCGTTGTCGCCGGTCAGCATCACGGTCTGTACACCAAGATTTTTCAGGGCTTCGACTGCTGATTTTGCCGATGGGCGGATCACATCCGCGACAGCGATCACGCCGAGCAACTGACCGTCCCGCGCCACATACATTGCGGTCTTCGCTTCGCTCGAGAGTTCCAGCGTTTTCGCCTCGAGCGCTCTGATGTCCACTTTCTCTCGAGCCATCAGTTTGGCGTTGCCGATCAGCACGCTCTTGCCCTCAATGGTCACCACGACACCGTGACCGGGGATGGAATCGAATTTTTCTGGGGCAACGACCGCTAACCCGCGCTTTTGCGCCTCACGGACGATGGCTTCAGCCAGTGGGTGCTGCGATGGCTGATCGGCGCTCGCCGCCGCTGCGAGCAAATCCTCATTCTTGACGCCCGCACTCGGCTCGAGGTCGGTCACGGCCGGTTTGCCCTCGGTCAGCGTGCCGGTCTTGTCAAAGATCACGGTGTTGACGCCAGCCGTCAGCTCGAGCGCCGTGGCGTTTTTGAACAGCACGCCCGCCTTGGCTGCTTTGCCGACACCAACGGTGATCGCGGTCGGCGTGGCCAGTGCCAGCGCGTCCGGGCAGGCGATGACAATCGTGCTGACCGCCAGCGACAGCGCGAAAATCACCCCGCGATCACTGAACAGCATCCAACCCGCGAAGGTCAGCAGCCCAGCGGCAATCGCCACGAACACGAGGTACTTTCCAGCCGTGTCCGCCAAGCGCTGCGCGGGGGCTTTGCTCGCCTGCGCGTTCTGCACCATTTGCACGATCCGGGACAATGCCGTGTCCGCACCGACGGCGGTCGCCTTAAAAATAAACGCGCCAGTCTGGTTGACCGTGCCACCCGTGACCCTCGAGCCAGTGGTTTTCTCCAGTGGAATCGGCTCGCCGGAGATCATGCTCTCGTCGACGTAACTCGAGCCGCTCGTGAGTTCGCCGTCAACGGGCACGCGGTCGCCGGGTTTGACGATGATTTCGTCACCGACGACCACCTGCTCGAGCGGCACTTCGGTTTCCACGCCAGAGCGCAGCACTCGAGCCGTGGCGGGCGCGAGTTTCAAGAGTGCTTCGACCGCGCGGCCCGTCGCAAAGCGCGAGCGCATCTCGAGCCAGTGACCGAGCAAGGAAAGCGTCGTCAGCATCGCGGCTGCCTCGAAGAACACATCATCGGAGCGCCAGATCAGCGTCGCCGCGACCGAGTACGTGTATGACACGAGGATGCCGAGGGCGATCAGCGTCATCATCGTCGCCTCGCCCTGACGCAAGCTGCGCCACGCGCTCGAGATGAACGGGTAGCCGCCCCAGACGACGACGGGCGTGGCCAGCACCAAGCCCCACCAGCCCATGCCGATGCCGAACGGTGGCATTGACGGCAGTCCGAGCGCTCCGCCGATCGGCGAGAAGATCACGATCGGCAGCGTGATGATGAGCGACACGACGAAGCGCCGCAGCATGTCATCCGGCGAGCCGTGACCAGCGTGTTCGGCGCTCGACATCTGGCTGTGATCCATTCCGGGCATATTGGCGTGATCTATGCCCGGCATCTGGTTGTGATCTACCGCGGCGGCACTCGACTGATTGATCTTCGCGTTGCCGATTGGCAGCGAAAGCTGACTCGAGCCGATTGCTGGACTCGAGGTGTGACTCATCGCCGCGTGATCGTCAGCGTTGACGCTCGGATGTCCGGGTTGCGCTGCTGAAGCCTTGCAATCGCGGCACTCACACAGATACCCAGCCACCTTGACCTGCGCCTCGAGCGCTTGCGGGTTGGTCTTCAAAGCGTCGTAACTCAAGTGCGCCACGGCCCGCGTGCGATCCAGATGCACGCTTATGACACCCTCGAGCTTTCGCAGGTGCGACTCGAGCGCCGCTTGCTCACCCGCGTTGTGGCAATTGCCGAGCTTGACTTCGAGAACGGGGGCGTTGATGGGCAGCGCGTGCTGCGTGTGATCATACTGCATAGATTCTCCGATGACTGCGCTGTTAAGACGCTACGTCAGACGACTGGCGCGGCTGGACGCAACGCAACCGCCAAGCGCTCGAGAAGTTCCTCACCGTGTTCAAAACCGGGACGGACGTAGACCATGCCAAAGGTTGTCCAGTCCTGCACGGCCGCGACTTCCACGCCGTCTACCTCGAGCTTTAAGTGTGGGTACAAGCCGTATTCGACGAAACATTGGAACTCGTGGGCAATCTCCTCGAGTGCGCTCAGATTCTCTTCACTCCAACGAATCAAGTACGGCAACGCGAAGCAGGGCTTTCCGCATGAGCCACCCATGCCGACCAGCGGCAGCCCCACGATGGCTTTGGGTTCCTCACGTAAGCGCGTGCGCTCGAGGAACGCGGCGCGGTCGCGGGCGAGCTTCGGGTTAGGCAGTTTCTGCGAGGCGATCCACGGGCCGACAGCGATTTTAGGCATTGATGATCCTTTGGTGAACCCTTGAGCGGGGTCAGGCGGCTTGAATTTGACGGGGGGCACTCGAGGCGCTGGGCTGGCTGATCGGCGGTTTGAACCCGCGTAGACGCAAGGCGTTCGAGAGCACGAAAATGCTCGAGAGTCCCATCGCCGCGCCCGCGAGAACGGGCGAGAGCGTCAGGCCGGTCAGCGGGTACAGCGCACCGGCCGCGACCGGAATTAATACGATGTTATACGCGAACGCCCAGAACAGATTGAACTTGATGTTCGACAGCGTCGCCCTCGAGAGCGCGACGGCATTGACAATGCCGCGCACATCGCCGGACATCAGGATCACATCGGCCGTTTCCTTGGCAACATCCGTGCCCGTGCCGATGGCGATGCCGACATCGGCTTGCGCCAGCGCGGGCGCGTCGTTAATGCCGTCGCCGACGAACACGACTTTGCGCCCGCCGACTTGCAACGCCTTGACCGCATCTGACTTACCCGCGGGCAGCACCTCGGCCATGACCTCGTCAATCCCCAAGCCCTTCGCCACCGCTCGAGCAGTACGCTCGTTGTCGCCGGTAATCATCACGACCTTGAAACCTTGAGCGTGCAAGGCTCTGACCGCCTCGAGCGAACCTTCTTTGATTGGATCACTAACTGCGATCACAGCCGCGAGTTGCCCGTCAATCGCGGCGTACAGCGGCGTCTTGCCCTCATCCCCGAGGCGGCCCGCCTCAGTTGAAAAGGCGCTTACCTCGAGACCGAGTTGCCGCATAAAACGGTCAGCTCCGACCTGAACCAAGCGCCCCGCGACCCGAGCGGTCACGCCGTAGCCGGGTTGGTTCTCGAAATCCGTCGCAGTCTCGAGGTTAATGCCGCGTGCGCTAGCGGCGGCGACGATGGCGTTGGCGACCGGGTGCTCGCTGCTGCGTTCGGCGCTCGCCACGAGACGCAGGGTCTCGGACTCGTCAAAGCCCGTCAGTGCGGTGAACTCCGTCAGTGCGGGTTTACCTTGGGTCAGCGTGCCGGTCTTATCGAGTGCAACGATGCGGGCTTCCTGCAATGTTTGCAGCGCCTCGCCTTTTCTGAAGAGGATACCGAGTTCCGCCGCCTTGCCCGTGCCGACCATCACGCTCGTTGGCGTGGCTAAGCCCATCGCGCACGGACAGGCGATGATCAGCACCGCGACGGTGTTGACGAGCGCGTAGCTGACGGCGCTCTGTCCGCCAAAGACCAGCCAGACGAGCGCGGTCAAAGCGGCGATCACCAATACAATCGGGGTGAAGACCGCGACCACACGATCTGCCAAGCCTTGAATCGCGGGTTTGCTGCCCTGCGCGGTTTCCACGAGGCGAATGATCTGCGCCAGCACGGTATCCGCACCGACCGCACTCGCCCGGAATGTCAGCGCACCGTTGGCGTTGACCGTGCCACCGACGACGCTCGAGCCGGCGGATTTGGCGACCGGAATCGGCTCGCCGGAGATCATGCTCTCGTCCACGAAGCTCGAGCCGCTCAGCACCTCGCCGTCCACCGGGATGCGCTCGCCGGGGCGCACGATGACGGAATCGCCGGGGAGTACCTCGTCGATGTTGATCTCGAGTTCCGCGCCGTCTTTTATGATGCGGGCGGTTTTCGCTTGCAGCCCGAGCAGTTTCTTCATTGCCTGCGAGGTGCGCCCCTTGGCGATGGCTTCAAAGTACTTGCCGAGCAGTACGAGCGTGATCACCACGGCTGCGCTTTCAAAATAGACGTGGCGGGCGGCGGTCGGAAACACTTGCGGGAACAGCGTCACGGCGAGGCTGTAAAAGAACGCGGCGCTCGTGCCGATCATCACCAGACTGTTCATGTCGGGGCTGCCAGAACGCAGCGCCTTCCAGCCGTTGCGGTAAAAACGCAAGCCGGGACCAAATTGCACCGGCGCGGCCAGCGCCAGCATGATCCAGTTCCAGACACCCATGTCTGGAATCAAGCGCATTTGAACGTCCATCGCGGGCATCCAGAGCATCGGCAGCATCGCAATCAGCAACAGCGGCACGCCGAACGCAGCGGAGAAGATCACGGCGCGGCGCAGCAGGGCCGTCTCGTGTTCTTTGGCGCTGCGCTCGGCATCCTCGCGGGTCTCACCGGCGGCCGTCTCGATCACGCCGTAACCCGCCTCGCGGATCGCGCGTTTCAGGTGAGCGGCGCTCACTTGAGCGCCGACGAACGTGACCGTCGCCTGTTCTGTGGCGAGGTTGACGCTCGCCGACAACACGCCGTCCACTTTGTTCAGTGCCCGTTCCACCCGCCCGACGCAGGCGGCGCAGGTCATGCCGGTGATGCCCAGCTCGAGACTCTGCGTCAAGGGTTCGTAACCGATCTCGCGCACGCGCTCGAGCAGCGCGGTCGGGGCGGTTTTCGCGGGGTCATAGTTGACTGTAGCGCGTTCCGTGGCGAGGTTGACATTCGCCTCGAGTACGCCGTCCACTTTTTTCAGGCCGCGCTCGACGCGCCCAACGCAAGCGGCGCAGGTCATGCCGCCAATGCCAAGCTCGAGGGTTTTGGGGGTGTGGGCTGGTGCGGGTGTGATGCGTTCAGTCGCCGTCATGGTAAATTCCTTTCACATGACCCCCTAGGGGGGATAACTCGTTTAAACTATAGACCTGAGCAAAGAAGTCGTCAAGCTGTCGAGAATACGGTGTCTCTGTCGGTAGCAATACTTGAAAATTTAAATGCACTCGAGTAAGCTATTCTAAATCCCATAGAGGGGATAAGGAGCGAATGATGAACACGAACATCGAATTGAATGTCAGCGGCATGACCTGCGGTCACTGCAAGTCAGCGGTCGAAAGCGCATTGAAAAGCGTTTCTGGCGTGAAAGCGGTCAACGTTGACTTGGCGGCGGGCAAAGCCAGCGTCACTGGCGAACACGTCAAGCTCGAGGATCTGGTTGCCGCCGTTGCTGATGAAGGCTACAGCGCAGCCGCCGCGCAATGACGAAAGCTGCGAGGGAGAAACCCTCGAGCGAGCGCGAACACCTGTGTATGCCTGATGATGCCCGCAAGCGGGCCACGCGGCGCATCGCCATTGCCAAGGGACATTTGGAAAGCATCGCTCGGATGCTGGAAGACCCACACGTCTACTGCGTCGATGTCTTGGTGCAATTAAAAGCTGTGCAAGGGGCGCTCGGCGGCGTCGGTGAGGTCGTGCTGCGCGGTCACTTGGAGGCGCACGTCGCCACAGCCGCAACTCGAGGGGACACGCCGGAAATCGTGGACGAGCTGATGGACGCGATTCGCCTGCGTTAAAACGGGTTTAGCGCAATGCCTCGAGCAGTCCAGTGAAGCGCTTGATACGCTGGGTCGCACCGTCGGCGAATCCCTTGGCGAGCTGGCGCACTTCGGCTTTTGCACTGCCCTCAGCGACTGCAATTTGCGCTAGTTCCAGCATGTAACGATCCGCGAGGATTGCGCCTCTGAGGAACGCCCGATCCGCGTCGCCGCTCATGTTCATGTCGTGGTTCGGCACGGTGCGCCCGGTCAACTGGTTGATCGTGTCTTGCAAATCGCTGTTCACCAATGAGATCCGCGCGGGATCAGGGCGGGGGATGCCACTGCGCTTCAACCACGCCTCGAGCAACTTGGATTGCTCGCGGCTGGCGACGACGACATCCCACACGGCGTCCCGAACCACCGGGCGCTGCACCTCACCATAAACGGTCTGACTGCCGCGCTCGAGCAAATCATCGAACGCCATGACTTGCGAGACCCAAGCGAGGTCGAAGATTTGACTCTGCAAGGTTTCAAGCGTGGAGAGCGATTTCGGGTGGTTGCTCGCGATGTGGGCCAAAGCGAATGTGGTCAGTGCGAGAACGATGATGCAGACAGTAAAAACGCGCATACGGAAGTGTGTCAGGCAACAGTCAGCACAATGTCAATCGCTTTGCCAAAGCGGTTGCATGCGTTTAATCAAGAGTTAGTGCCGCTCGAGGTCGCGGGGGACGAGCGCCACCTGCACGACGATCAATGCGACCAGCCCGACCAAGCCACCGATCAGGAAGTCTCGAGCCGCGAAGCTCGCGCCCAACCAGCCCGCCAGCGGATACGCCAGCGCCCACCACAGGTGACTCCACGCGAAATGCGCCCCGTACACGCGCCCTTGCGCGTCCACGGGCGTGCGATCCGCAATCAAAGCCTGCGTCGGCAAGTTGACCCAGTTCTGCCCCGCGCCCGCCACGAGCCACAGCGCCAGCAGCGGCGCGAACCCGACCAAGTTGGCAAGAATCACCGCCAGCGTCGTGACGATTGCCCCCAGCAGCACGAAGCGCGTGCGCGGCAAGCGACGCTCGAGCGCCCCGGCGGCCAGCGCCGCCAGCGTCGCGCCAATGCCAAACGCGCCCATCACCAAACCGTACTCGAGGTTGCCCAAATTTAGGCTACCGCGCACCAAGCCGACGGTGTTGACCAAGACCAGCGCCCCAGTGACCGAGGCGACGAACTCGAGCAGCAGCGCGTAGCGCATCGGTGCATCCGCCCACAACCTGACCGTGCCGTCTCGCACGTCGCGCCACGTCGTCGTTGCACTCGAGGATTCCGTTGGGTCTCGAGGGGCGTTGAGGCTGCGCGGCAAAGTCAGAATCAGCAGTGCAGAAATCAGAAACGTCGCGGCATCCAAATAGAAAATGGATCGCGCCCCGATCAGCACCGCCACCCCACCGGCGATGCCGGGCCCGAGCACGCCGAGGGTTTCGTAGGTCGCGCCCGAGAGCGATATTGCCTGACCATAATCGTCCTTACCGGTCACCAATGGAATCGTCGCTTGATAGGTCGGGGTGAAAAACGCCGTCAGCGCGTTGAGCGCGAACATCAGCCCGTAAATCTGCCACGCTTGCGTGACGAACGGCATCAGCGCGATCACGATCATCCGCCCGAGGTCGCTGATCACGAGAATCAATTTGCGGTCAAATCGGTCTGCCAGCGCCCCCGCGATGGGTGAAAGCAGCACGAACGCGGTCACGCGCAGCGTCAGCGCCCCACCGAGGATCACGCTCGAGTTGCTACCCGCGAGTTCAAATGCCAGCAATGCCAGCCCGACCCAGGTCAGCGCGTCGCCGAGCAAACTGGTGGTTTGCGCGAGGTACAGCCGCGCGAAAGTCGGGTTGCGAAGGCTGCGGAACGGCGCAAACGCAGCCGTCATCGCCGCATCTCGAGTTCAGCCTGTGACGGTTTGGCGCTGTGATCGGGCAGCCCGAGCCGCTCGTGTTCAGCGTGAGCGAAGGCTTGCGCGACCAAATCGCCAACGTGCGCGTCCTTCAATCGGTAGTACACGCGCACTCCATCGCGGCGGGTGCTGACGAGACCGGCTGCCCGCAACAGCGACAGATGCCTCGAGACCGTGCTTTGCGGTTGCTCGAGTTGCTCGACCAATTCGCCGACGCTCCGTTCGCCCGCGGACAGCAGCAGCACGAGGCGGGCGCGGGTCGGATCGGCGAGCGCCTTGAAGGTCTCGACCATCGCCTCGAGACTGTCTGGGTTGGGTGCTGGTGGAATGGCGTGGTGTTTCATCGGGTTCACCCTTTAGGTTGATTTGACAGCCGTATTGGGCATGATGCGAACGCTGAGCAGCTTAACCGAGTTGAGGAACACCAGAATATCGGGCCCCAAGTGAATCACGGCCGCCTCAATCGGCCCGATCAGCCGCAGCAGCGCCGCTGTGATCCCCAGCACGTGAACCACGCCGACCCCGACGAAGAGGTTCTCCTGAATCGTGCGGTACGCTCGCCCGGCGATGGCTCGAGCCTCACTGATCTTGGCGAGGTCATCCGTCATCAGCGCGATATCGGCCGCCTCGAGCGCGGCTTGCGTTCCAGCCGCGCCCATCGCAATGCCGACATCGGCGATGGCGAGCGCGGGAGCATCGTTGATGCCGTCACCGACCATCGCCACCTTGTGCCCTTTCCCCTGCAAGCCTTTGATAATCCCGAGCTTATCGTCGGGCATCAGGTCAGCAAACACTTCGTCCACACCGAGTTCCGCGCCGATGCGTTTGGCGACGGCGGCGTTGTCACCGCTCAGCATCACAATGCGCTTGATGCCGTTGGCGCGAAGCTGGGCGATGGCGGCCTTGGCGTTCGGGCGCAAGCTGTCCGCCAGATGCAGCACCCCGAGGGCTTGACCGTCGGCGGCGATGTGAATCACCGTTTGACCCTCGCCCGCATCGGCGGCCGCGACGGTCACACCGTTCTCGAGCAGGAAGGCCGCGTTGCCCGCCAGCAGCTTGCGACCCTCGAGCGTCGCCCGCACGCCGCGCCCGGCCACGACCTCGAAATCGCTCGGTTCGCTCAACACTAAGCCCTGAGCGCTGGCCGCATCCACGACGGCTTTGGCGAGTGGGTGGCTCGAGCGTCGCTCGACGCCCGCCGCGAGCCGCAGCAGTTCAGCCTCGCCCATCGTCGCATCGCTGAGCTGGATGCGGGTGACTTCAGGGTGGCCGTAGGTCAGCGTGCCGGTTTTATCGAACGCCACCACGTCGACTTTGGCGAGTTGCTCCAAGTAAATTCCGCCCTTGATGAGAATGCCGCTGCGAGCCGCTCGAGCCACCGCAGCGATCATCACCAGTGGCGTGGCCAGTCCTAACTCGGCAGGCGAGGTGAAAATCAGTAGGGTCACAATCAGCCGCACGTCTCGAGTGACGAGGAACACCCCGAGCAAGAAGACGAACACGACCGGGATCAGGATGCCCGCCACGCGATCCGCCAGTTTTTGCACCGGCGCTTGTTGCGCCTCAGCGCCCTCGACGAGCGCGATGATTCTTGAATACGTCGTGTCCTGCCCGAGCTTCTGGGTTTCAATGTCCAAAGCCCCGAGTTCGAGGATCGTCCCCGCGAAGACGCTCGAGCCAATGGTTTTCTCGACGGGCAGGCTCTCGCCGGTGATCGGGGCTTGGTTAACGGACGCCTGACCGTTTTTGACGAGGCCGTCGACCGGGATTTTCTCGCCCGCTCGCACGATCACGACTTCGCCCACGCGCAGCTCCGCCACGGGCAGCGTCAGCTCTTTGGCAGCGCGGCGCACGAGCGCGGTTTGCGGCACGGAGCCGATCAGGGCTTTGATCGAGGCTCGAGCGCGGTCGGTGTTGAGGTCAGCGATGAACTCGGCGATCAGGATGATCACTAGCAGCACCGATCCGGCCGTGTACTCACCGCCGAGCATGGCGATGCTCGTGGCGACGGTGACGAAGAGTTCCGTGCCGATTTTGCGCTCGTGAATCAGGTCAAGTAAGCCGATCTTGACGAGCGGGTAAAGTCCGAAGGCCAGTGCGACGAATAGCACTGGTAGCGGCAGCAGCCCCTGCGAGTAGAGCAGGATCATGATCGCGGTGATGACGATGCGGGCGACCTCGATCCAACGCTCGCGGGTCATCAACTCGAGCAAGCGCGGCGGGCTGGAGGTTTGGTTTGGGTGGCGCGTGGCTTGAGACATAGGAACCCTTCGTGAACGTTCTATTTTGCGAGATTCGAGAGGACTATGCGCCGCACAACTCGGGGTTCACGGGGTACGGCTCGAGAACCGAAGGTACTGACCTAGAAAGAAGCATATTCGAGTATCCGAATGAATTGATGTAATATGCGAGACCATACTGACCGTTCAAAACGCGGTGCATCATCGAAACGACTGCCGGATTCCGGTCAAGACAACGTCCCGAGTGCGAACTTTACAAAGCCTTAACAGTAATCTGAGTATCATGCCTCGTGCCCACTGAACGCCACCTGAACACAATAGAAATCTTTAAACAAACGCGACGGATCGCCTTGACAGCACTGATGTGTGGTGGCGTGTTTACCGCATCGGTTGTCATGGCACATGGTGTCCATATCATAGTCAAGCGCGGTGACACGCTGTGGGGCATTGCCAAGCAAAACGGCGTCGCGGTCAGCACTTTGCAGCGCGACAATCAAATTGAAGGCGACACCGTGAGTCTCGGACAGACCTTGCACATCCTCGGCGCGAAGCCAAGCACTGCGACTACGCGCGTCACGCCTGCCTCGAGCGGCGGCGCATCTGCCAGCGCCGAGCGCGTGCTGTGGCCGCTCGCCGGAGTCATCACCACACGCTACTCGTACTGCGGCAGAGGCTGCGGTCACGCTGGGCTGGATATTGCCGCTCCGAGCGGCACGCTCATTTACGCTGCCGTCAGCGGAACGGTCACCTCGAGTGGCTGGAACGTCTTTGGGTACGGCAACCTCGTGATCGTGCGCGGCGCGGGTGGCCGCGATTACTACTACGCTCACAACTCGAGCCTGCTCGTGAGGGTCGGGCAGACTGTGCGCCAAGGGCAACCGATTGCGCGGGTTGGCAACACAGGTAACAGCACCGGGCCACACCTGCATTTTGAGATACGCGGTGGCGGGGCGCTCGTCAACCCAATGGCGTTTTTGCCCTCGAGCCAAGCCTTTCAAGCCTCGTACCGTGGACGCTAAATGAATCAGCGGCAGCCTATTCCGCAACTGGGACTGGTGTTAATTGCTCTATTCGCCCTCTCAATCTTATTCGCCTCGGCCAACAGTGACGCGCTGAGGCTGGCGTACCACCCAGAGGGTGACTTCACCCGCGTCATCCTCGCAGCGCCCGGCAATCGAACCTACACCGCGACCAGCCGTGGCAAAACCCTGACGATTCGCCTCGAGCCGTTTAACGCGGTGCGACAGCGAGGCTTAGTCAACACGCCGCAAGTCGAATCGTGGAGCCTCGAGCCTAAAAACGGCTACGGCGTGTTGACCCTGCAAACCCGTGTTCAGTTGGGCGCACGAAACTTCAAGCTATTCGCGCTCCCGGCCGCCGACGGACTGCCGACGCGGATCGTCGCGGACATCAGCGGCTCGAGCAGTGCTGCACCCTCACCCTCAAAACCCGCCTCGACTCGAGCGCCGCAGAAACCGCGCTTGACAGTCGTACTCGATCCGGGTCACGGTGGCATTGATCCGGGCGGCGTGGCGTACGTGACCGAGAAGGAAACGGCGCTCGATGTGGCGCTCAAGGTCAGGAAGCTGCTCGAGGCGGCGGGCGTGACGGTCAAGATGACCCGCACCGGCGATTACGCGTGGCAGGGCGTGGGTGGGTGCGACAAAGGCTGCGATCTGGACAAACGCGCCGACATGGGCAGCACGGATCGCAACGCGTTCATCAGCATCCACGTCAACGCCGCCGCCAACCCCAACGCGCAGGGCGTGATGACCTTTTTGTTTGGCAAATCACCGGATCCTGAAACGCTCGCGCAGGCTGAGCGCGAAAACGGTGGTGGCAGCACCGGCAAGGTGCTGACCGCGCAGGCCAGCGGCATCGCTCGAAGCTTACTGAACGATCAGCTCGGACGATTGAACGCCACTTTCTCGCGCCGCCTCGCCAACGGCATTCAAAACAACGTGATCGCGCAAACCAAAGCGGTCAATCAAGGGGTCAAGCAGGCAGAGTTCTGGGTCATCAGCAAACCGCGCATCCCGAGCGTGCTCGTCGAGATGGGCTTTGCGACCCACCCCGAGGAGGGCGTGAGGCTTGGCACGTCAGCCTACCGACAGCGCATCGCGGCTGGCATCGCCCGAGGGACGCTGGCGTTTCTGGGTTTGTAAACCTCACCTTCAAACGTGACCCTGTGCTGTTCAGCCTTATACGGGCTTTACAATCCACGAGCATAATCACCGGCGTATGAAAACATTTACCAAATGGCTGATGGTCGGCATTGCAGGTCTCGCGCTCGGTGCGGCCTCCGCACAGATGACAGGCATGAACATGGGCAGCATGGGCACGAAAGCTAGCGATGCCCTCAAGAAACTCAGCGGCAAGACCTACGACATCGCCTGGATGTCGCAGATGATCGAGCATCACAAGGGCGCACTCGTCATGGCCCAAGACTGCGTCAAGGCCTGCGAGCGGGCTGAGGTCAAAAAAGCCGCGCAAACGATCATCAACGATCAGACCAAGGAGATCAAGCAGCTCGAGGGTTGGCTGAAAACTTGGTACAACGCTAAGCCTGACGTGAAGCAGATGGCGTTGATGCGCGAGGACAATGCACAGATGATGCAGGACACCAAGTCTGGCATGGCTCCGATGGCGGGGATGAGCATGCCGATTGATCAGAGCTTCTTGGAGGGCATGACCGCGCATCACGAAATGGCCGTGATGATGGGCCAAGACGCTTTGAAAAAAGCCAATAAACCCGAACTGAAAAAGTTCGCGCAAGCGGTCATCAACGCGCAATCCAAAGAAATCAAGCAATTCAAGGCTTGGCTGAAGTAACGCGAGCGGTCAGCGCTCGAATGAACGGAGTTGCACTTCACCCTCAGCGCCTGAGCCACCTCCAGTACCCCCAGTAGTACAGCGCGAGTCGCAACCTCGAGTCCAGTCGCAACTCGGGGTGTGCGGCTCGCAGTTTCTTCATCACCGCGCTGACGTGGTTTCGCACGACCGTGCTTTTGATGCTTAAATTCTCACCGATCAGGTGGTCTGACCAGCCGAGCGCCACGCCGTACAACACGCTTCGCTCGCGCGGTGAAAGAGATTCGAGCGTCGGCGCGGGTTGATTGGGGTTGTCATGCAACCTCCGTATGGCTTGCACGATCTCGTCAGGGTCACGGCTGGCAAGCAGCGTCGATTGACGGTGCTGCGTGCAGAAATCTAAGCGGTACTCGGGGCAGGGATTCGCTGTTACGGCCACCACGTGACGTTCGTTGATGCGCGAGAGCGCCGTGCGAACGCCAGCGGCTCGAGGATCGATCATTACCACGATGTCCGCGCCGCTCGTCAACGCGCAACCCCCGCGCTGCAACTCCAGCTCGAGCGAGCGCCGCTCTGCCGCTGAGCAATGCAGTTCAATGTCGATTGCAGGCGAACCTCGCGCCGCATGACTGGGCGCGATTCGCGCCTGTGCAAGCTGACCGAGATCATCGGCGCTCACAGCGTCACTCGCAGGGGCAGCAACTTACCCCGACGCAGAATGGTCAGCGTCACGGTTTGCCCGATGCGGACACGGCTCAGCGCTTGCAGCAAGCTTTCCTGACCGCGAATCGGCACAGCGTTCAACTCGACGATGACATCCCCGAGCTGACTGAGCCGACCGCTTTCATCCGTGTCCGAGCCGCGCAGCCCGGCGCGTTCAGCCACCGATTCCGGTTCAACGCTCAAGATCAGGGCCCCTCGAGCCGAATCCAGTTTCAGCGTCTCGAGGGTCAACGGGCTAAGGTCGGCAGCATCCAACAGGCGCACGCCAAGCGAGGCGCGTCGCGGACGTCCGAACTGCTCGAGATCGCGGATGGCCGTTTGGGCTAACCAGTACGGAATCGCCAAGCCATACGCGCGTTCACCGCTCGAGTTGCTCCGAAACTGCGCGGCGACCACGCCCAGCACCCGTCCGCTCGAGTCGAGCGCCGGCCCACCCGAGTTGCCGGGCAACACCTGCGCGTCGGTCAGCATCAGTTGCGGCAATTCCGAGCCGATGCCGTCGGCGTTGTCCTGAGCAACGTATGAAACGCTGCTGAGCGTCCCGACCGCGACAAAATTGCGGTAGCCAAGCGGTTCGCCCAGCACGATGACCTTTTGCCCACTTTGATTGGTGGTCGCAAATTCAAGTGGTGCGATCTCATTGGTACTTACACGCAACAACGCGAGGTCATAGCCACCGTCCACGCCGACGACCACTGCGGGCAACTCGCGGCCGTCTCTGAGGGTGACGCGAAGCGTCACCGCACCGCTGATGACGTGGGCGTTCGTGACGATCAAACCTCGAGCCACGAAGAAGCCGCTGCCCGTCTCGGAAGGACTTTGACCGGGCGCGACGAGTTCGGGCGGTGACCGAGCGGCGATTTTCACAACGGACTCGAGTGCGCCCGCGACTGAGACTGTGTTTAATTCGTTTTGCGTTGTCAAGCGCGGCGCAGTTGAACGCGAGGCGATCCACAATCCTGCGGTCACAGCCAGTAACAAAAGTACACGCCAGACCAGCGCACGTCGGCGCTGTCCAACTGCTCCCACCTCGAGCCGTGCATTCACGTTTAGGGACCAATCACGTAAACCACGCCACCGGAATGCCCGAACCACGCCCGCTCGAACTCGGCGCGGTCATAGACGGTGACAATATCTTTGGCAGATTCTGTTTTTCCGGCCGGATCGTTGGTGATCGGATCACCGGATTTCGTAAAGCCGCGCAGCAGCAGCACGTGACCGTTCGAGCGCGGCAACTTCGCGCCGCGCAGTTCACCCAGTTTCCACGCGATGGACACGACCAGTGGCACACCGCGCCGGATGTAGCTTTCAGCAGCACTGAGGCTCGAGAGTCGATCCACGTAAGCCCGCAAGCCCTTGCCGCCCGCGTAGGCGGTGTTGAGCGACCAGTTGCCGCCTCCATCGTAGACGGGATCCCAGATCGCGCCGACCGCACTTGGCACAGTGTCAGCGAGCGGTCGTCCAAGCCTCGCGCCCCAAAACTCGAGCAGCATCGTCATCGTCGTCGGTGAACACCAGACCTCGCTACCCTTCGGGTAAATCATCTGCGAGCGCACCGGAACGGCGATGTCCATCCCCCAAGCGCGGCGGTCAGACTCCGCGTCCACGGCGTTATAGGCGGTTCGGGATGAGAAGCTTGTCACCGCCAGCCGAGTCAGGGTCGGCGTGGCAGCGGTTGCCTCGAGGGTCACGCGAATTTGCACGGCGTTACCGGGGCGGGTCAACTTCAGTGTGTCGGTGTCGAGAAATCCATCCGCATCGCGCTCTTCCGCGAACGAGCGGCGCTCGAGCAGCGGGTCGGACGACCACCGCGCCACGCGGTAATAGCGCGTCCAACGCGAGCCGATGCGGGCGCGAACGGCGATCTCGAGCGCAGCGCCCGTGGGCGTCAGCGCGTTCCACGATACGACGGCGCGGTCAAATGCTGGCTGGGAAATCGCGGCCGTCTCGATTACTCCCGTGCGACTGCCCGGCGTCAGCGTCGCCCGCAGCCAGCGGGATTGCTCGAGCGTCACACCGCTCAGGCGGGCTGAGGCGAGCGAATCGCGGGTCTCGAGGATCGTCGCCGCGTGTGCGCCGCTCGAGATCAGCAGCGTGATGAGGACAATCAGTATTCGCTTACCCATTGGGCGTTCCGACCCCGCCCGTGCAGGCTGCACCCGGCTCGGGTGTTTGAGCGCCGCTCGAGTAACGAGCGATGAAGCGCACCAAGCGCGGGTCGTTGGCGCTCGGCAGGTTCAAGCGCGTGCCCCAAGCGACCGCCGCGACCGGTGTTGCAAGTGTTCCATAGCGGGCCGGGGCGAGCAGCGTGTACGGGTGGTCGCGCACGGCTTCGCGCAGCGTGGCGATGTCAGCCGCGCTGAGGTTTGGGTTGTAACTGATCCAAACCGCGCCATGCTCAAGCGAATGCACGGCTGATTCCGTGGCGACCTGCTGCTTGTAAATCCCGCAGTTGATCCACGCGCCGTTGTGAACCCCGCCGACGGGCGGCTGCTCGGGGTAGGTCAGTGGGTCATCGCGGTGATCTCGAGCCAGTGCGCTCAATGAAACTTTAACCTCGGCGATGGGGGCTTCGCTGGCGGCGCGGTTCGCGGCCCGCACGGCGAGCGCGACGCCGATCAGAGCAGCGACGCCAACTAGAATCAGCACGGGTGGGGTGATGCGGCGCGGGACAGACTCTATGGGTTGCATCGGGTCTCCTTGAAAATGGTTGGTCGCTTTGAATCACCGCTGTTACAAAAACCAGTACACGAGCACGTCGTACAACCCGACCAGCACGAACACCGCACCAGCCACCGGAGTAGCGAAGCGATGCCAACCGCGTAGGACGCGCATCGCGCCGCGCCGTTCCTCACCACCCGGCACGAGCGCCGCGAGCATCAGGATCGGCAGGCTCATGCCAAGCGCGAACAGGGCCGGAAAAACCCAGCCGAGCGGGGATTGCGCGGCTAGCGGCAATGTCGCCCCGAAAAACAGAAGGAACAGCGTCGGGCAGAACGCCAGACTGAACGCCAACCCCAGCGCGAACGCCCCGACCAGTCCACCTCGAGCCTCGCCGAAGTTCCGCACCCGAGCGCCGAGGGCGTCACCGATCTGAAAGCGCACTCGGATCACGCCGAGCGTCACGAGTCCCGCCAGCAATGTCAGTGGCCCCAGCACACGCCGCACGCCAGTGAAAAACTCGCCGGGAGCCTCCACCGTGCCACCTGTGCCGCCGAGCAATACGACGACCGCGCCGCCGACCACACCGTAAAATAGCACCCGCGCCGCCGTGTACGCGAGGGCGCGTTGCAGCGCCCCGCCGTCGCGCCGGTCTCGAGCGACGTAGGCAAGGCTGATTGCGCCCGTCGAAAGCTGGCACGGCGCGGTCGCCCCCATGATGCCGAGTAGCAGCGGCGCGAACGGGTTCGTGCCGAGCGCCAGCCGCATCTCGTTCAGTGGCTGACCGATCAGCGCGTACAAACTGCCACCTAAGCCGTACAGTTGCGACGCGAGACCGCGCAGCACCGGCAGGACGCTGGCCCAATTCAAAACCACCACCGCACTCAGCAACAGCAGCCCAATCCAGACCGTGCGCTGGAAACGTTCCCCTCGAGCCGTGGGTTGCGCCACGTTCAGCCTTTCCTAGAGCGCGGCACTCGGGTCTCGAGCTTGTTCGTTCTCACAGTGCAACGTGGCTGGTGTGGCACGCGTTCAGCGACCGTTCCACGTCTGACCGCCATCGCTGCTGCGGTACGCCTGACCGCTGCCGCCAACCGCGTAGAGCAGCTTCGCGTTCCTTGGCGAAACAGCCAGCAGCGCTAACGCTTCAGGGGCATTCAGCGCCGTCCACGCGTCGCCGTTGCTGTCAGAGCGCAGGAGTTTGCCTTCACCCGTGGCGACCAGCAGTGCGCCGCTTTGCGGTTCAACTGCGAAGCTCGAGGCACGCCCGTCGAGCGCCGCCGTCAACGGTTGCCACGTGCGCCCACCGTCTTGGCTGCGAATGACCCCTTGATCGAGGGCGTTGGCGTAGAGGGTCACCGGGCTGCCCGTCGTGGCTTGCAAGGTCATGGCGCTCATCGTGGCTTGCGTCACGGCCGTCCAGATCGCGCCACCATCGGTCGAGCGGTACAGCCCCTTGCCAGCGAGGTTGGCGTACAGCCAGCCGTTCGGCGCGACCGCGAAGCCGTGAATGTCCGTACCGGGCAGATTGCCGAAGCCTGCGTTGCGCCAAGACGCGCCACCATCGCTGCTGACCGAAAAGAAATCGTGACCCGCGAGGTAGAGCTTGTCGCCCGCGCCGCCCATGCCCATCGCGTCACCGCCCCCGCTTGGCGCACTCCACGTCGTGCCGCCATCCTTGGAGACCTGCACGCCCGCGTGCTGACCGTAGAACAGACGCCCGTCGCTCGCCACCATCAGCGCGTGCAGGTCACCCTCGAGTATGGCGAGCTTGCTCGGGGCGCTGGCCGTCTGCGCCGCACCCGAGTTGCCACCCATGTCCATGCCCGCCATGCTCAAGTCGCTTTGAGTTGCCGCTGGCGGTGTCGCTGTGTTCGCGCCCGACATGTCCATGCCCGGCATCGCGCCATTCGTCGTGCGCGGCGTCAACGATTGCCACGCGAACACGCCGAGCGCCAGTCCAACAATGATGAAAAATACAAGCGTGAAACTGGGTTGCCGCCTTGGGGTGGGGGTTTGGTTTTTGGCTTGATTTTGCGAATCTGGATTCATACGCACTCCTTCACACCAACTGCTTTGAGACCGCTTCAATCGCCTTAAGTCCCTGACCGAATCGCGCCATCGCCTCGCGGTTGCGCTCGAGTTCACCGTAGGGCAGGTAACGCACGCCGAGGTGACGCACCTGCGAGAATGCCGGGCGACCCAGTTGCTCGCGCACCTCGGCTTCGCGCTTATCGGGCGCGACGAGGTACAGCCCGCGCACGGCCCGCTCGGGCGCACCGAGCGCCAAATCCAGCATCCGCACGATCCCCGAGTAAATCGACGTGCTGTGTTCAACCTCAAACGCGGCTGCGACGCCCGAACCGTCCGGCTCGAGCCACAGCACATCGATCAGCCGCACCGCATCGGCTCCGGGCTGCGCGGCGATCCAGTCGGGCAGTACCGTCAGGCAACCATCGCTGAGTTTGCCGGTGGCGTATGAACGGTTGCGGTCGTTGCTGGCGATCCAGACCGCGAACCCCAGCGCCAGTCCGAGGTCGCGCAGCCAGCCCTGCACCTCGCTGTGCGAGCGATCCACATCGCGGCTCGCCTCGAGTTGCTTTTCACTCGCGCCCGCCAAGCGCACCCGCTCGAGGTCTGCCTCCCACGTGGCGCGGGCATCGGGCGCGTCGCTCGAGGGCGGCGGCGCGTAGCGCCCGCTGCCGATGTCGAACAGCAGCCCGGCAACAGCTCCGAAGTCGTTCGAGAGCAGGTGGCGGTGCTGCGCGTTGAAGCGCAGTACCCCTTCGCGCATCGCCAGGTACTCCGACCAGCGCCCGAGCTTGACCTTCGCGCCGGTCAGCGCGTTATAACCATTCACGATGGCGGTGTTGAACGGCACGACGAGCGTCGGGTGCAGGAAATACAGCGGGTTGGCGGCGGCTGGCCCCAAACCTTTGATCGCGTGGCTATCGAGTTGTCGAATCGCGCCTAGCACTTCCGACTCCCTGTCACAACAAGCGCAGGTGTCCAGAAAATGCGCGAAGGCGAGCTGATTTCCTCGGTTTTCGTAAATGTCTGGTATTCGCAACTTGGGTTTCCACAAAAACGCGTGATCCGCGCCCCTGAACATCTGGCGCTGCTCGGCGATGGAATGCACGACCGTCTCGAGCGACGAGCCACGGTACTGCGACCCGAACGTGCCCGCTTTGATCTCTTGCACGACTGTTTCCAAACCGCGCCG
Source organism: Deinococcales bacterium (assembly GCA_025359505.1). Classification (GTDB taxonomy): domain Bacteria; phylum Deinococcota; class Deinococci; order Deinococcales; family JAAFIG01; genus JANYHH01. Next base: position 51,007 of record JANYHH010000002.1, on the reverse strand, counting down.
GATCGAGCGGAAGTTCTTCAAGCGCTGCTCCCACAGAAACCACGTGTTGTAGGTGCTGCCGGGGTCGGCCCGCCAGCGCTCGAGCAGGTTGGTCAGTGCGTCGTTCACGGGTGCTGCCTCCATGTGGCTCATAGCCGCTGCCATAGCCACGCGGGCGTGATCTGAATCAGGTAGCCGTTCAGCGCGGTCATCGTGTTCGTGACCACCAGCAGTCCCATCACCACCATCACCGCGCCCGCCACGCGATTGAACCACAGGTGGGCATTACGGTGGCGTCGCGCCCACGCCAGCACGGGCGTGGCGGCAAACGCGGTCAGCAGAAACGGAATCGCCAACCCGAGGTTGTACGCCATCAGCAACCCGATCCCCTGCGCCGCATCTCCAGCTCCCGTGGCCAGCGTCAGAATCGTGCCGAGGATCGGCCCAATGCACGGCGTCCAACCGGTGGCGAAGGCCGCACCGATGGCGATGGGGGCGGCCACACCGTAGCGCTCGAGGTTAATCCCCGCCCAGCCGCTGCCGAGCCACGGCAGGCGCAATGCGCCAAGCATCTGCAACCCGAACAGCACCACGAAGCCGCCACCAATCGTTGTAACGACGCCCCGGTACTCGCGCAGTGCCTGACCGAGCAAGCCCAGCGAAGCACCCAACACGAGAAAGATCAGCGAGAACCCCAGCACGAACCCCAGCGCGTTGCGCAGCACCATGCGCCTCGAGCCACCTGCCGCGACCACCGAGAGGTACGAGGGCACGAGCGGCAGCACGCACGGCGACAAAAACGAGAAGCCGCCCGCGAGCATGGCCAGCCAAACCGTCACGTTCACGCCACTGCCTCGGTTGAGCTTCGTGTCCCATTACCAGACTCGAGTGGGGCACGGCCGATCCGCCAGAGCATATAGAGTGCCAGCAGTGCAATCGGAACGCTGAAAAGTTGCGTAGCGGTGAACAATCCGATCCCCGGTTGATTGGGCCCCTCGAGCAGCACGACCTTCCACCACAGCGGATTGAGCCGGAACGTCTCCTCGAGTGCGCCACGCAAAACGCTGTACCAGAGGATGAATTGCCAAAAAACCCAGCCGGGACGGTTGGAGCGCAACCAGTAAAATGCAGCCACGAGCAGCGCCACGCCGATCAGCACGCCGTAAATCTGCGTCAGATGCACGGGCCCGCGCACGAGTTGACCGTCCGGGCAGAGGCTCGAGACGTACGTCTGGGTGCTGGTGACGCACAGGCCCGGCATCCCGACCCAGTTGCGGGCGGACTGAAACACACCGAGGATCGGCGTACCGACCTCTGGCCACGTGAAGCCGAGCGGCAATCCGGTGCTTCGCCCCATCGTGTCCGAGCCGTTGAAGAAATTGCCGAGCCGCCCGCCGATGATGCCGAGCGCCAACCCCGGAGCCATCAGGTCGGCGTAGCGGTAGAAGTTGATGCGGTAGCGCCACTGATAGTAGAGGATCACCGCAATGCCGAAGATCACGCCGCCGTGAATCGAGATACCACCGCCGCGAATGTTGATGAGCTGCAAGAAACTCGCGCCTTGAAACTCGCGCGGTGAAGTCAGCACGTAAAACAGCCGCGCCCCGACAATGCCCCAGCCGATGGCGGAGATCGTCATGTCTGAGAGCAGGCGCTCGTTCAACCCGCGTCGCCGGGCGATGTTCGTGGCGATTGCCAAGCCGAGCGCGATTCCGGCCGTGATCAGCACGCCATACCACGCGATTTTGAAACCGAACAGGTCAATCAGTTCTGGATGCACGCTTCACAACCTTTCCGATTCGTCAAAGCGCCAACGACTGAACACAACCACCCCGACGCCAAGCAGCGCCAGTATCACCGCCCAATCTCCGAAGCGCACGTAGGGGGTTTCCTCGTCGCTCAAGCCCACGCGGGCGTTGAACGCGGCCACCGCGAAGCGCTCGAAGCGCTCGGTGACGCGCCCGGACGGATCGATCACGGCTGTGATGCCATCGTTACCGTCGCGGGCCACCCACCGTCGCGTCTCGATGGCCCGCAGCCGACCCATCTGGAAATGCTGCTCCGCCCCGAGCGTCGCGCCGAACCAAGCGTCGTTGGAGATGTTGACCAGCAGGTTCGCGCCGTTCCGCACGAGCGCCCTCGAGACCGCGCCGAAGGTGCTCTCGTAGCAGATGTACGCGCCCGCACGGATGTTGCCCAGTCCCAGCGCCGGATAGGTCGCGCCCGGTTGCGTGCCGCGCAGCCCTGACAGGCCCATGCCATTGAAAATCGGATTGTAGATGAAGCCGAGTGGGTTACGCCCAGGAAAGAACTCGCCGAACGGCACGAGTTTAACTTTGTCGTAGCGCCCCGTGACGGCTCGTCCGTTCCAGCCAAAGGCGCTGTTGCGAACCCCATCAGCGGCGAAATTCGGCGCACCGATCACGGCGGGAATCGCGCCGAGCCGCTCGAGCGCCGCGCGGGTCTCGGGTTGCGTCGGAGCGCTCGGGACAGCGCCCTCGGGCCAGACAACAAGCGCCGGTCGCGCCCCGCGATCCATAGCCTCGCGGGTCAGCCGCTCGTACAGCTCGAGTTCCGAGACGCTGCGGGCGCGGGCCCGCTGCACCGGATCAACCGACCCCTGTACGAGCAGCACCTCGAGCATCGGCGCTGGCGGTGTTGGTCGCGTCAGTCCATAGGCGGCTCCCATGCCCAGCAGCGAGACGCAGAGCGCCAGCCCCTCCCAGCGACCTCGCAGCAATCCGGCGAGGCCGCTGGCAGTGAGCGTCACCAGCAGGCTCAGCAGGTATACGCCGCCGAGGTCAGCGACCTGTGCGACCGGCGTTGGCAGCAGCGCGTAACCGAGCGTACCCCACGTGAACGCGAGCGGCCCGAGTCCGCGCAGCCACTCGAGCAGCACCCACGCGAAGGCCAGTGCCACCAGTGTGGAGCGCCCGGCGAGCAGCCGCGTCAGCCCGGCGGTCGCGCCCCAAAACGCGGCCAGAATCAGTGCCAGAAACGGCATCGGCAACGCGCCGACGGGCCCGAACAGCCCCGCGAACGAGACCGGCAACCAAAGCAGATGCACGACGAAAAACCCCAGACCACCCGCGAAGCCGGCCGCGAATGCGCCTCGAGCGTCGCGGGAGCGGCTGATCTGCCAGAACAGGCCCGCCAGCGGCAGCGGTGCGAGCCACGACCACGGGAACGGCACGAACAGCAGCGCCAGCGCGACGCCGCACACGACGCTCAGCGCGTGGGTCGTGATCCGGTCGAGCGGACGGGCGGGGGACTCGAACAGCGCGACGCTCACCCGCCACCGCGCTTGGGATCGAGCAATTCCTGAATCCGGCGCTCGAGGTCAACCTCGTCCACCGGGCCGATCTTCTTGGAAATCACGATGCCGTTCGCGCCGATAAAGTAGGTTTCTGGCAGCCCGGTCACGCCGTACTCCACGGCTGACCGTCCGCTCGGATCAATCAGGTTCGCGTAAGTCAGGCCAAATTCGGCGACGAAATCGCGGGCCTTCTGCGGTTTGTCGTTGAAGATGATGCCCACAAATACGACGCCCCGCTTGGCGTATTTGATTTGAGCATCGCGTAGTAGCGGGGCCTCGTCGCGGCACGGCACGCACCACGAGGCCCAGAAATTCAGCACGACACGCCGCTTGCAGCTCAGGTCGCTGAGCTGCAAGCGCCCACCGTCCAGCCGCTCGAGCGCGAACCCCGGTGCGGGACGACCCTGCAACGGGCTGCTGCGGGCGTTGGGGTCGAGCGGACGCACCGTCACGGCAACGCCCAGACCGATCAGCAGCCCGACCACCGCGAGCGGAATCGCCGCTCGGCGCAACCAGTACAGAGTGGTCTTCACCGCGCTGCCACCTCCTCGAGACGCGGGTCTTGCGGGTTGACGGCGTAAATCGCGCCCCACGGAACGTAATTTGAAAAGAGCTTATCGAGCCGTACGCCACCGTTGGCGTAGCGCACGGTGCGCGTCTGCGAGACGCTAACGCCGTTCACCGCGCCGTCAATGCGGCGTTGCTGACCCAGCCCGACGCCCGCGTCAGCTTGAAAGCGTGGCTCGGGGGCGGGTTTGCTCGGGCCGAAGACGGGTTTAGAAAGGCTCACGCGGCGGTCGGGTTTCGCGCCGAACAGATCCACCCGCATCGTGTAGCGCCGTGCGTCCACCGAAACCTGCACGAAGATCGGTGCGCCGGTGTCGTTCTTGAATTTGAGGTTCTTGTACGGCGCGTAGACGGTGGCTTCAAAACCAATCGGCGGCGCGAAATCGCGGGTCGCCATCTCGTAGTAGGACACGCGATACGAGTGAAAGTTGCGCTGCACGATCGGCAGCCCGCCGAGATAGGCAGCGCGAAACACGGTCGTGCTGACCTGACAGATGCCGCCGCCGACCTCTTTGGCGAGCGTGCCGGATTTGATCACGTAACCGTCCACGAACCCGCGATCTGGGTTGATGTCGCCGACCGTGCCGTTGAAATCGAAGACCCCGTTTTTGGCAATTGTCACGCCGTCCACGAGGCTCGAGCCGACGCGGATGTTCTGCAAGCGGTACGAGGCGGAGCGGTAGAAGGCGCTCTCGCCCCCCGCGAAGTGGCCGCGCACGCCCTGCGCGTACCACTGCTCGACACTGCGCTGCGGTGGTTTCACGGTAACCGACACGCTGCTCGAGGTTTTGCCTTCGATCAGCGCCTTCGTCAGCCGCGCTCGGGTCGCTGCCTTGTCGAGCGTCCACGCGCTGCGTTGTGTCGCCACCCAACCGTTGACGGTCTGCGTCCAACGGGCATCCACGGCCGGACGCTCGAGGCGGGCGAACACGTCGCGCAGGCTCGGCTCGAGGGCGCTCGAGAGCTTGCCGAAGTTGCGGCTGCGTTGCACGGCTCGCCCCGGCAATGCGAAGCGTTTGACAATCACGAGCGTTCGCAGTTCGCCGTTGCGAATCTCGCGCTCTGCGAGCCGCAACTCGAGGTTGAAGGCCTCACTCGGCGCAGCCATCGCAGGGACTGCCAGCCAAGTTGCTGCGGTGAGCGCGGCAATGCACCGTAGGAACGCCGGAGTCACGCCCGCACCTCGAGCGTGCCCATCATGCCGCGATCCTCGTGCTCGACAACATGGCAGTGGTAGACCGTCAGCCCGGTGAAGTCGCGCAGCGGCACGGCGATCCGCACGAGATCGTTCTTTTTGAGGTTCACAACATCTTTCCAAGCGCGGTATGGCTCAGGGACGCCGTTGCGGTCGATGATCTGGAACGGGTAACTGTGGAGGTGAAACGGGTGATCCATGTCGGAGGTGTTGTGCAGTTCCCAGACCTCGAGCGTGCCGCGCTTGCCGCTGAAGTCAATACGCTTCGCGTCGAAGCTCTTTTTGTTGAAGAAAAACTGCGCCTGCATCATCTGCTCGCTGAAGGTGATGCGCCGCGTCGCAACGGCCGCGCCCACGTCCAGCCGCTCGAGGCTCGCAAAGCCCGTCGGCAGCGGCGTGGGTTTGGGGTTGCTCGGCGCGACGACCGTCAGCAGAGTCACTGGGGCCGCGTCCGCGCTCGAGCCGCCCATGTTCATGCCGCGGCTCATCCCGCCCATGCCACCCATGCCACCCATCATCATCGTGCCGCGCTTGTACGGCAGGTTCTGCAATTTGAAACTGCCCTCGCGGGTCAGTTGCACCATCACCTCAGCCCGCTCGCCCGGCGCGAGCAACAACTCCTCGAGCATCACGGGTTTCTCAACGAAGCCGCCATCGGTGGCAATCAGGTAGAGCGGGTGATCCTCGAGTTTCAGGCGGTAATAGCGGGCGTTGCTGGCGTTGACGAGCCGCAACCGCAATGTGGCTTTCTGTGCCCGCAGCGTCGGTTTGAGTTGCCCGTTGACAAGCTGCAACTCGCCCTCCTGCCCGTTCATCCAGTCCATCATGTCGTGCGATTTGATGGCGCTGCCCTGCAAGGCAAGGTCTTTAAGCACCAAAACGTGTTCCTCGGCCGCGACCAGTTCCGGCATCGCATCCATCGGCCCCGAGACGATCATCGCGCCCGACAGCCCAGCCGCCATCTGTGCGGCAACGTTGCCGTGAACGTGCGGGTGATACCAGTGCGTGCCGCTCGAGCCTTTTGGCAGCTCGAAGGCGTAGACGTGCGAGTCCCCCGGAGCGACCTCGAGCAGCGGTAGATCAACCTGCGGCGAAATGTGCAAACCGTGCAGGTGAAGGTTGCTGGGTTGCGTCAAGCGGTTGGTGTAGGTCAGGCGCACTGCGTCGCCTTCGCGCAGTCGCAGGATCGGCCCCGGAGCGCTGGCGTTGTACGTCATCAGCGACACCTGTTGCCCAGCAACGCTGAGCGGCTTGACGACCGACTCGAGCCGCGCCTCGATCAGTCCCGCGCTGCGCCGCGTCTCGAGTAGTGGTGTCTCGAGCAGCAGTGTCTCAGAACCAGCGGCTCGAGCGCCGAACAAGCTGCGCGGAAGAACTGCACCGGCCAGCGCGGCCGCGCCAGCGGTCAGGAGTTGCCTGCGATTGATGTCATTCATAGAACCCTCTTTCTGTTCACTGTGGCACTAGCCCATTCAGATTCGAGGTCACGCTGGCGCGGTTCAACTCACCGATCTGCCGCCCGCGCACGATGCCAGCGCGGTCAATAAAGACCGTCGTCGGCAGGCCGACCCCACCGAAGCGTTGGAACGCCGTTTGACTCGAGTCACTGCCCGTCCCCTCGAGCCAGATCGGGTAACGTACGCCGATGTCCGCCACCGATGCGGTGACGCGCTCGAGCGGTTCGGCGACATCCACCCCGACGATCACCACGTTTTGACCGGCGTATTCGCGCTGGACGGACTCGAGCATCGGCATCTCACGGCGGCACGGTGGACACCACGTTGCCCAGAAATTCAGCACCACGGTTTTCCCGCGCAACTGACTCAAGCTCACGGACTTGCCCTCGAGATTCATCAGCCGCAGCGCTGGAGCGGGATCACCGATGCGAACCGAGCTTGTACCGAGCGCGGCAAAGCGCGTCTGTGTCGCTCCGTATGCCAGCATGGGCAGCAGAGCAGCCACGCCGAAACCGACCAACAGCGGTCGCCAGAGGTTGCGTTGTCTACCGAAACGCCACAATCCGTAGACGCCACCGACCAGCAGCCCAGCCCACGGGTTAAAACCCGGCTGCCAGATGAAGAAGATGCTGAGCGGATTGCCCTGAAACGCGCCCCAGTTGAGCGCCACGAATCCCAGTCTCGCTCCAACCACCCCAGCAATGCCGACCGCGCTGGCGGCGCGATCAACCCGATCAAGCGGCAGCCCCGACTGTCGGGCGTAGCGCACCGCGACCCAACTCGCCAGCAGCAGCGCCAGAATCACCGCGCCGCGCACCACGGGAATCAGCAATCCGAAGACTGAAACGGCGTCCGGCATTCGGCTACCGTCCGCGCTGCTCGAGGCGATAACCCGCTGCGACCCAAGCCTCGAAGCCGCCGCGCAACTCGCGGACGTTGGTGTAGCCGAGCTTTACCAGTGCGGGAGCGGCGATGGCGCTCATGCGACCACTGCGGCAATAGATGACGATTTCGCTCGCCTTGTTCTTAGGCAGATTCTTGGCGCTCGAGATCGCGTCGAACGGCACGAATGAATCGGTCTGTGCGATTTCGCCCTCGTAGGGCGTGTGGACGTTGATGAGTACGAAGTCCTTACTTTTAAGTTGCATACTCAGTTGCGCTGGCTCGAGCTGATAGTAGCGCCCAGCAGCGGTCTTAATGACCGTGGTTGGCGCGGGATGGGAAGTGGCGAGCGACGGAGCTAAAACCAGCGCAATCATCAACAGTAATTTTTTCATTGGTATGCCCTCTCGAGATAAAAGCGTAAGCCGTTCGTGTGAACCTATGACAAAGCCTTTGAGGGCGAGCAAGCCTGTCAGTGACGCGAACTTGCTGCAATGTAAAGCTGGTGTAAAGCCTTCAGCATCAAAAAACCGCCCGCAATTGTGGGCGGTCAGTGCAAATGCGTACTCAGTTCATTTGCGACATGGCGCGGCAAGACGCGGCGCAAGCGTCGATGCAGGCCTGCATGTGCGCGTCATCGTTCATGCCTTGGCAGCTTTTGATGCAGGCTTCACAGGCATCGGCGCAGAGCTTGCAAACGCCCGCGTGCATTGTGGAGCTGCGAGCCATGAAATCGGCGCAGGTGATGCAGAGCTGGGCGCAGTCGCGCATCACCGCGATGTGAGCGGCTGCGGCGTGCATTCCGCCCTTCTCCAAACAGTGCTGGATGGTGTGTTCGCAAGTCGCGTGGCACTCGAGGGAGATTTTGATCGCCGCATCCATATGGGCGTGGTGGTTCGCATCATTGTGGTTCATATCGCTGTGCATCATGGTTGTAACCTCCACAGGCGACTGTAGAGAGCCACTGTGCAATTGAGGTGAGGACGGAGAATTGCCCGCAATTACCGGAGCTTTACACAAGCCGCGTAGCATGGGCGCGTGCCAACGATTTTAGTGATCGATGACGAACCGAGCGTGCGCGAAATCGCGGGCGCGTATTTGGAGCGACAAGGCTTCGAGGTGCGAACCGCCAACGACGGAGCGGATGGGCTGCGGATCGCGCTCGAGCTAAACCCGGCGCTGATTGTTTTAGATATTATGCTGCCTAAAATCAACGGTCTGGATGTGCTGAAACAACTGCGACTCGAGGGGCACATTCCAGTGCTACTGCTGACCGCTCGAGGGGATGAGTTCGACCGTGTGCTGGGCTTAGAACTCGGCGCGGACGATTACCTGACCAAACCCTTCAGCCCGCGTGAACTCGTGGCTCGCGTCAAAGCGATTCTGCGGCGTGGCGGTGCGAGTGATGGAGGAGCAAGCGTCGCGCTGCGTCACGGCGCTTTGCGGCTCGACCCCGATACGCGCGAGGTCACGCTCGAGGGTCAGGGCATCGAACTCAGCACGCTCGAGTTCAATTTGTTACACGCGCTGATGCGCCAACCCGGGAGGGTCTATCAGCGCGAAGAGCTGATCGCCAGCGTCTGGGGAAGCGATTTCACCGGTGTGGATCGGGTCGTTGATGTCCACATCGCGGGCTTGCGGCGCAAACTCGGTGACGATGCCGAGCGACCTCGATTTCTGGCGACCGTGCGCGGCGTTGGCTACCGCTTGCTCGAGGGCACGTTGTGAGCGGCTGGGGCTTGCGTCCAAAGCTGATCGCCGCATTCCTCGCGGTGATCCTAGCGGCTGGGATTGTGCTGGTTGTGATCCTCGAATTGGTCGCGCCCGCGTTTTACCGCACCCACGCCGTTGAAATGGCTCGAGCGATGGGCGGCAACGCAGCCGGAGACATCACGATTGAAGGAACGCCAGCGCACACTTTGCAAGACGACCTCGAGCGCGGCTTCAATCAAGCCTTGTCGCAATCACTGTTGCTGGCAGCGCTGATCACCATTCCGCTGGCGCTGGTGGTCAGCGCCGCGATCTCACGACGGATTGTCGCGCCCGTCTCGAGGGTGTCATCAGCCTCAGCCCGCATTGCCGCTGGTCATTACGAGGAACGCCTGCCCGCGGCTGAGCGCGACGAACTCGGCGAACTGACCGCGAATTTCAACCGCATGGCGGCGGTGCTCGAGCAAACTGAACAGCGCCGCGTGGAGTTGATCGGTACGGTCGCGCACGAGCTTCGCACGCCGCTCTCGGGCTTGAAAGGCTACGCCGAAGGAATGCTGGACGGCGTGTTCAGCGTTCCCCATGCGGCTGAATCTATTGGGCGTGAGGTGGACCGCCTCGAGCGGCTCTTGGGGGATTTGCAGCACCTCAGCGCGGTCGAAGCTGGAGCCGTCACGGTGCGCCGCGATCTCGTGCAGCTCGATACGCTCGTCCGCGAGGTCTGTGTGCAACTCGAGTCGCGATTTGCCGCAAAGCGACTCGAGTTGCACTGCGATACCCAACCCGTGACCGTGATCGGCGATGCCGACCGCCTCAAACAAGTGCTGCACAATTTATTGTCGAACGCGCTGCGCCACACTTCAACGGGCAGCGTGACCGTGCGCGTGAGATTTGACCATCACAGCGGCTTGCTTGAGGTGACAGACACCGGCGAGGGGATTGACAACTCGGATTTATCGCACGTGTTTGAGCGCTTTTACCGCGCCGATAAGTCGCGCTCGCGGGGCGACGATCCGAGCCTGGGCATCGGGGTTGGGTTAACGGTCGCCAAACACTTGCTCGAGGCGATGGGTGGAGGAATCGCGCTCGAGAGCCAGCGCGGGGTGGGCACGACGGCGCGAGTTCGACTGCCGATACCGAACGCCTCGGCGTAATGCGTTAAACGCGACGCTGATATTCTCGAGTCATTGAGGTCACGCTGCTCGAGCCTCAACCGCAGTGCTTGCAGATGAAGACGCGGACGTTTCGAGATTGCGACGCGCAGCCGATACTCCTTCTTCTATCGTCGCCGACTGTGTAAAGTGCTGAAACCATGCTTCTACGCCCGCAGTTCGACCGCACGATAGCCACGGCTGCGTATAGCATCGCGGTGGGCGTCGTCGTGCTGGGTTTGAAATACCTCGCGTACCGTTTGACAGGTAGTGTCGCCCTCTACTCAGACGCGCTCGAGAGCATCATCAACGTCGCCGCGTCCATCGCCGCGCTCGTCGCGTTGCGAATCAGCCTGCATCCCGCTGACGCCAACCACCCGTTCGGTCACAGCAAAGCTGAATATTTCAGCGCCGTGATCGAAGGCGTGTTGATCGTGCTGGCGGCGCTCGCGATTCTGCGCGAAGCGTACATCGCGTTCCAAGCCCTGAAACCGCTCGAGGCTCCGGGCATTGGAATACTGGTCAGCGTGGGCGCATCGCTGCTGAACGGGCTGTGGGCGATGAACCTGATTCGCAATGCCCGCCGCTGGCGCTCGCCTGCTCTGTTGGCAGATGGTAAGCACCTCGTGACCGATGTGATCTCGAGCGTTGGCGTGCTGATTGGATTGGGACTGGCGTGGTTGACCGGAATCGCGGCGATTGACCCGGCCGTTGCGGCGCTGGTGGCGGTGAACATCCTCTGGTCTGGCTGGGGACTGGTGCGCGACTCGGTCAACGGTCTGATGGACGAAGCTGCACCACTCGAGATCGTAAACACGGTGCGCTCGGTCATCACTGAACACGCGGGCGGGGCGCTCGAGGCGCACGATCTGCGAACCCGCATCGCGGGCAGCACGACCTTCGTGGAGTTTCACCTGATCGTTGCGGGAAACCTGAGCGTCTCGGACGCGCACGCGATTTGCGACCGGCTCGAGGACGCAATTCGAGGCGCGGTGGACGGTGCGTTCGTGACGATTCACGTCGAACCCGAGGGCAAAGCCAAGCACCGTGGTGTGCTGGTCTTGCCATGAACTTAAACAGAGCAATTGTTGTTCTGGGGAAAACGCCACCAGCCTCGAATCACGTCAATTGACGCTACGCCCTCTAATATCATTGAACCGCGCTTGGCTCACATGTTTCTTCCGCCTTTCATCTGTGAAACGTATACTCGCGGCATGATTCGACTTTGGGTTGTTGCTGCGCTCGCCCTGTTCATCGGCACGGCCGCCGCTCAAGGACAAAGCCCGCAGTTCGTCTACGGTTCCGCAACACTGACAGCGCTGGTCAGCGAAAGCTACGGCGTTGTCGGCGCGACCACCCCCGCGTTTTACCCTTGGTTCGAGCGGCAGTACGCCGCAACCCCGGCGGCGCATCTAGCGGGATTCCCCGCGCTGACGCTGCGTCAGGCGCTCGACCAGCGCGGCGCGGAAATCGCCAAACTCAGTGACCGCGCTGCACGCACGCGGCTCGAGCTGAGTACCGCCGCTTGGCTGCACAAGCTCGTCAAAGCCGTCATCCCGAAGTTCAGCCTCGAGCGCGGCTACGAGTTCGCTTACACGGTGCGCAACGGCGAACGTCAATGCCTGCTGCAATCAACGCTGATCTCGGGCATGTTGCAGCGCATGGGGGTCGAGGCGGGCATCGTGATGGTCTGGAAAAACGCGACGGGCAAAGTCAGCAATCTCGGGCACATGGTGAGCGTGGTTCGCCTCGCCGATGGGCGCGATGTGCTCACCGACGCTTCAGAGCCGACGCCGTTCTACCCGCACCCTGGGCTGTTCACGCTCGTGAATGGTCAGTACCGCTTCGTCGAGGCACGCTATAGCGCCGACAACACCATCTCGAGCTACGGGCTGTTGGGCGGCGGCGAGGTCGTCCCGGCGGCGCTGCGGTTGCTGTCTTGGAATTACATTCGCTCGCAGTATTTCTACTACCGCGGCGAGCGCTACCCCGGTGGTTTCATCAATGGACCCAAAACCATTGAGGGACGCGCGGCTTCAGCGCGGTTCCTCGAGCAGGCGGTCGCGCTCGCGCCTGAGAACCCGCTGGCCACCTACGTACTCGGGCTGGTCTACGAGCGTCAGGGCAAAGCCGCCGACGGCGCACGGCTGATTCGCAAAGCGTACGCCATTTACAAGGCGGCTGGCTTCGTTCCCGATGGCCCGCTTAGCGCTTACCGCGCCCTCACCGCTGCGGCGCGTTGAAATTTTTTCTTACGCATGAGCTGACCGTCACCGCGTGGACGCTTGCTCGGCTTCGTGGTTGGCGCGGCGGGCTGAAGTGACTGAGCGAGACGTAAGCGGCCAGCTTACCTTGGGCCGCTTCGAGATCCGTCAGCCGCTCGAGGGGCAGCTTCAAACGATCCACGTCGAGGCCGTTTGGGTTGACCAGCACGATCATCACATTCATTAAACTCCCGATTCGAGCGAGGATCACGCCAGTGCATTAGAGTGAAGCCATACATGTGTGTACTCTAGAGAAACGATCAAACTGCATAGGATGTTGACGGAGCATCGTGTTGCTCGAGTGACGCCGCCAGCCGTCAAAAGCGTAAATTAAATAAGTATGTCTCTCATTACGGTAGAACTCGAGCCTTGCGAACTGAAACAGATTCACCCCGAAGCCGTGCAGCTCGCTCGAGCCGCGCTCGGAGGTGCGGCCCGGCTCGAGCGGGCGCTGCTGATGCTCAAAGCCGTGGCGGATGAGACGCGCTTGCGGATTCTCGTCAGCCTTGCAGCCACAGAGTTGTGCGTCTGCGATCTGGCAGTGTTGACCGAGGTTTCCGAGAGTGCGGTCAGCCATCAGATGCGTTACCTGCGCGATGCCAGCCTCGTTGTGAGCGATAAGCGCGGGCGCGTGGTCTATTACCGTTTGGCGGACGAACACGTGCATCAGCTCGTGGAGAGTTTGCTGTCGCACGCGGGCGAGGCGCATTGAGAAGCCAAACTCATTACTGAGCAAATGCTCAGGTATTGTGCTATCCTCAAGTTAACTGAGTAGCAGTTCATACGTTGCTCGAGGAGGCACGACATGAGTCAACCCACCAATCAAGCCAACCCTGCAACCCTGCGCTACTTCGTAGACGGCATGGATTGCGCGTCCTGCGCCCGCAAAATCGAGGATATGGTCACGCGCCTGCCCGGTGCCGCCGCCCCGAAAGTCAACTTCACCTCGCAGATTCTGACCCTCGAGCTGGACGAATCCCGCACTCCGCGCACGAAGCTCGAGTCCAATATCCGCACACTTGGCTACGTGCCGACGCTGCGGGCAGAGACTGCTGCTACCCCCGTGAAGCCCTCGGCACATGGCGAGGCCGGGCACGATGACGAGGAAGACCACGGTAAAAAGGGTCACGACCACGGTCACGGCGCGGAAGGTCACACGCACGCACTCGAGGAGGGTAAGCCGTGGTACGCGACGCGGCAAGCGCAACTGGTGTTCCTGACCGGTGCGCTCGCGGGTGCAGCGTGGATTTTCAGCCGTTTTGAGCCGCAGATCGCCACGTGGGGCTTTGTCGTCGCCACATTGATTGGCACGTACCCGCTGGCTCGACGCGCATTTGCCGCTGCCAGATTCGGCAATCCGTGGACGATAGAAATGCTGGTGACGCTTGCGGCCATCGGTGCGATTGGCATTGGCGAATCAGCCGAGGCGGTCGTCGTCGTGTTTTTCTTCATGATCGGCGAACTGCTCGAGGGTGTGGCCGCTGGTCGCGCTCGAGCGGGCATCAAATCGCTTGCGGCCCTCGCGCCGAAAACCGCCTTCGTCGTTCACAGCGGTGGCGATGGTCAGCACGCGGGAGAACACACCGACGAAGTGCCCGCTGACAGTCTGGCGGTCGGGCAACTCGTGCGCGTCCAACCCGGCGGGCGCGTGCCATGCGATGGAATGATTGTCAAAGGAGCCTCGAGTTTGGATGATTCGCCCGTGACCGGCGAGAGCGTACCGGTCAACAAGACCGTCAATGACGCCGTCTACGCAGGCAGCATCAACGGCGACGCAGTGATCGACGTGCAGGTCACCAAAGCCGCAGGCGACAACACGATTGCGCGGATCATCAAACTCGTCGAGGAAGCCGAGAACGGCAAGGGCAACACCGCCAGATTCATCGACCGCTTCAGCCGCTATTGGACGCCCGGCGTGGTACTGGTCTCGAGCCTCGTCGCGGTGCTCCCACCGCTGCTGTTCGGCGGCGTCTGGCACGACTGGCTCTACAAAGGCGTCAGCCTGCTGCTGATCGGCTGCCCGTGCGCTTTGGTGCTGAGCGTGCCCGCTGCGATCACCAGCGGACTCTCGAGCGGAGCGCGGCGCGGACTGCTTATCAAGGGTGGCGCTGCGCTCGAGAATATCGGCAGCGTCCACACGATTGCGTTCGATAAGACTGGCACGCTCACGGCGGGCAGACCTCTCGTCACTGACGTTGTGACCTTGCAGGGCGAGGAGGGGACAATTCTGCGACTCGCAGCAGGCGTTGAAAACGGATCATCGCATCCGCTGGCTAAAGCGATTACTGATCGTGCCAAAGCTGCTGGTGTCAACGCGCCTAGCAACAGCGACGCCAAAGCCGTGCAGGGTAAGGCGGCGATTGCCACGGTCGAGGGGCGCACCCTCGCCGTCGGCAGCCCGAAGTACGCAGCCGAACTCGCACCGCTCGAGCCAACTTTAGCCGCGCAGATCAATACACTCGAGGCGAGCGGTAAGACCGTCGTGCTGCTGCTGGAGGGTGCGATGCCGCTGGCGCTGTTCGCTATCCGCGACGAGCCGCGCTCCGATGCGCGGGCGGCGCTAGCGGAACTGAAAAACTTGGGCATCTCGAGCGTGATGCTGACGGGCGACAACGCCCGCACTGGTCTGGCAATTGCGAGTGATTTAGGACTCGAGGTGCGGGCTGAACTGCTGCCCGAGGACAAGCTCGAGATCATCCGCGAGCTGAAGCAGTCTGGCAAGGTCGCCATGATCGGCGACGGCATCAACGACGCGCCAGCACTGGCGATGTCCGATGTCGGCATTGCGATGGGAGGCGGCACGGATGTCGCGCTCGAGACGGCGAACGCCGCAATCCTCAGATCGAACGTCATGGGCGTGGTGGATTTGGTGGTGCTGTCGAGGGCAGTGATGGGCAACATTCGTGTGAATATCGCCATTGCGCTCGGCTTGAAAGCCGTGTTTTTGGTGACGACCTTGCTGGGCATCACCAACCTGTGGATGGCGATTCTGGCGGATACCGGCGCGACGGTGCTGGTGACTGCCAATGCACTGCGTTTGCTGGGCTTCAAGGGTCGCCCACAAGCTCAAACAGTCGCACCAATCGCGGCGACGCCGAAAGCCGCGTGACACGAGCGACCGTGTACACCGTGCCCAACTGCGCTGATTGCGCGGCCGTGAAACGCTTGCTCGAGACGCACGGGGTCGAGTACACCGAGCGCGACGTGCGAGCGGACGAAACCGCAAAAGCGGAGATGTTCGCCCTTACTAACGTGCGAATCGCGCCGGTGACGGTGCTGGACGGGCAGGTCTTTTACGGCGAGTTCGATGATCAGCGCCCGCAGCTCGAGGCGCTGCTGCACGCGGCTTCGGACGGGGGCGCACCGCATGACCGTGCAACTCAATGACCAACGAGACGACCGCATCATTGCGGGGGTATTGGTCAACCCATCGGGCTTTGATCGTCGCCCTGTGCATCGCGCTGATTTGGTTCGCGCTCGATCAAAGCCTCAAAAGCTACGCGATTGATCACGTGCCGCACTACCCACAGCGGCTCGAGCCAATCCCCGGACTGGTTGCACTGAGCTACGCCGAGAACCGTGGAGCGGCGTGGAGTTTATTTTCCAATGCCACGCTGCCGCTCACTATTTTGCGTGCCGTGGCGAGCGTGGCGATGCTGTGGTGGCTGATGCGTCAACCTAAGCCTAGGCTCGGGTTGATGATGGCGATTGGATTGATCGCCGGTGGCGCACTCGGTAACGCTTTTGACGGCGCGACGCGCGGTTACGTGGTGGACATGCTGTTGTCTCCGACGCTGACCGCACTGTACCGCCCGATTTTTGGCACGGAATACCCAGTGTTTAACCTCGCCGATGTCGGTGTCGTCGGCGGCGTGGCGCTGCTGCTGTGGTCGAGCCGCAACCGTGCGCGTACCGAATCGGTGAGGCAGAAACAGGCATGACCGTCCTCGTTTCCGTGCTGACCTTTACGACCATTCCGGTTCTGGCCACGCTGATCGGCGGGGCACTGGCCGCGTGGCGCGAACCGAGCGCGGCGCTGCGTAGCGCGGTGCAGCACTTCGCTGGCGGTTTGGTTTTCGCGGCCATCGCCACAGAGTTGATCCCCGAGATCAAGCAGGGTCACGAGCCGCTGGGCGTGGTGATCGGCTTCGTGATCGGCGTGTGCGTGATGCTCGGGCTGCGTTACCTGTTGCCAAAAAGCGCACCCAAGGAGGGCGACCTCGGGGCGGTCAGCGGCTCGGGCAGCCTCGTCACCGTCGTCGCGCTCGACGTGCTGATTGATGGGTTGCTGATCGGCGTGAGCTTCGCGGCTGGAGCGCGAACGGGTATCCTGCTGACGGTGGCGTTGACGCTCGAGTTGCTGTTTCTATCGCTCTCGACCGTCGCTAGCCTTGCGAAGAGCGGTGCGTCTCGAGCCAAAGTGTTCGCGGTGGTTGCTTTATTGGCTGGGCTGCTCGTGGTCGGTGCGATGATCGGCGGTGGTCTGCTGACTGGGTTGCAAGGCATCGGTCTCGAGATCGTGCTGTCGTTCGGCGCGGCGGCGCTGCTCTACCTCGTGACCGAGGAGTTGCTGGTCGAAGCGCACGAGGTCCCCGAGACGGCGCTGCTGACGGCGACGTTCTTCGCAGGGTTTCTGGCGCTCCTGCTAATCGACATGGTGGTCTGAGTCGTGCCATACCCTCAAATCGTGATCAAAGTGACCTATATGGGAAGCTGCGGGGCGTCGCATGGCTGATCCTCACGACCTGCCAAACCCCGCTGGCTCGAGGTTGAACTCTTGGAGTCGCCTCGTAGCGGTCGCCTTGATCGGTGTGGTGACTACCCTCGCGCTCCCCGTGGAAAGTCTGCTGCTGCGGGTCGTGATCGGTTGGGACGCTGCCTCGATCAGTTTGCTCGGGATCGCGTGGTGGACGATTCTTCACTCCACAAGCAAGCAAACCCACGCACGGGCCGGGCGCGAAGACCCGGGACGGGCTGGCCTCGGACTCGTCGCGCTGACCTCGAGCGCCGTCAGTCTGATCGCGGCCGCGTTCGTGTTGGAGCGAGCCGCGAAACTGATGCCGAGTGCCCCCGGAATTGCCGTGGCCATCGCGGTGATCGCCGTGGTCAGCGCGTGGTTCCTGACCCATACGGTGTACACCTTTCGCTACGCGCATCTTTACTACAGTTGCGACGATCCTGACGGAGAACCGGATGGCGGACTCGAGTTTCCCGGAGGTAAAGCGCCCAGTGACCGCGACTTCGCGTATTTCGCTTTCGTCCTCGGGATGACGTTTCAGGTCTCCGATGTGCAGATCACCAGTCCGCGCTTGCGCTGGGCAGCGCTTTGGCACGGCATTGTCTCGTTTTGGTACAATGCTGCGGTTCTGGCACTGACGCTCAACGTGATCGGCAGTCTGCTGTGAGCCTCGAGTTGGCGTTGCTCCTCGGCAATGGTGTGGGGCTGTTACTCACAATGATTTTCGTCATGTTCAATCGCGACCGCACTCGACCACGCGAAGATCAGGCAATGGCAGATGCAACGCTCGAGTCAACTGACGGCGTTGCTAAAGAGAGTTCGTCCGAGGATTCATAACGTCCGTAAAACGCATAAGCCCTCGTGTTACGCAGCTCTCTACGAACCCGCCCGTAGCCACCGCTCACCATTGAATTTGCGTTACCCTTGGAGTCTGTGATGATCAAAATGCTGTTGGGAATCGCCCTCGTCTTCACCTCGAGTTCCGCCTTAGCGCAGTCGTTCCCAGAGTTCACGCTGCGACTCGAGACCTTCGAGCCGCGCATCGCGGGCGGGCGCTTGCGTCAGGAGATCATCACCAAACGCTACGCGCTCAATCCGCAACTCGTGCAGCGCAGCCGCAACTTCGCCAAAATCGCCACTGGCCTAGAAGCTGACCTCGAGCGAATTTTCAACGCCCTCGAGCGCGAGGCGGTGGATGCCCGCTTCGCGCAGCTCCCGAACGGCAACTGGGAAGCGCGGCAGCAGAGCGCGTGGCAAGTAGACGCTGAAACCACCCGCGAGGCGCTGGTCAAAGCGATTATCGAAGGGCGCGAAACGGCAGACATCAAGCTCACGGTCACGCGCCCGAAGCGCAATCTCGAGGATTGGGCAGCGCAAGGCATTGTGCAGCGCTTCGGTGGCGGCGAGAGCGCGTTTTACGGCTCGCGCAGCTTTCGCGTGCAGAACATTGTCGCCGCCAGCCGCATTCTGGACGGCGCGATCATCGCGCCGGGCGGCGAATACGATTACAACGCCGCGCTTGGCGAGTTGACCGCAGCCAAAGGCTTCGTCGACGGGTACATCATCGCCAGCGGCACACTGAAGAAGGAAATTGGTGGCGGCATCTGTCAGGTCAGCACGACCGTCTGGCGAGCCGCGTATCTAGCAGGCTTGCCGATCACCGCTCGCAGCAACCACTCGTACCGAGTGTCGTACTACGAACTCGCCACGCCGCGCTTCGCGCCGCCCATTGGCTTTGAAGCCACGGTCTACGCGCCGTACAAGAACCTCAAATTCAAAAACGATTCTGGTTCGAGCCTGCTGATGCAACTCAGCGTCAACTCGAGTCGCATGACGATGCGCGTAGACCTGTTCGGCGCAGCCCCGCAACGTCGCGTGACGGTTTCCAAGCCCGTGTATTTCGGCGTCAAACCCGCGCCCGCCGCGCGTTTCCAAGCCGACGCGAGCGTGCCGCTCGGACGCAGCCGCCAGATTGACGGCGCGGTCGGTGGCATCAGCGTGCGCCAGCTTCGCACCGTGCGGTACGAGGACGGGCGCACGCTGACCGATACGACGCGCAGCACGTATGTGCCGTGGGGCGCGATCTTCGCGGTTAACCCGCTCGACCCTCGAGTCGCACCGAAAGCGCCTGCCACGACAGCGGCGCGTCCGTAGCGGAAATTCCTCAATGGACGGTTCGTACCTGCGGTTAAAATGCGCGGTGTGTCGTTGCGCTTGAGGTTATCCGTGATGCGCTGGCTGCTAGCGTGCTTGATCGCGCTGACTGCCAGCCACGCGCTCACGTGGGGCGGCGCGGCGCACATTGGTCATGGCCAGCCAGACTCGTCGCCCGAGTTGAGTGCCGCCACATTCGATCACGGTCATGCCGATTGCGCTCAAGTGCGCGTCGACGCGGCCGTTCCGACTGGCGCGTTTCAATTGCAGCGACCACCCTTCCAGCTCGAGCATTGGTTTCCCAGCGCGATCCACCACGGACTGCGCTCGAGCGAACGTTGGCCAGATGCCCATGCGCCGCCCGCTTGAGAAGTCTGCGTCCGTCAGCACTCTCTTTCAACTTGAGCGAGGTCTCTCCCATGAAAACATTGTTCGCCATTCTTGCAGCGCTGCTGCTGAGCGTTGCCCTGTCGCACTCTGAACCGTTTGAAACCAATCCCGCGAACGGCGCGGGCGTGAAGACCATGCCCAAGAGCGTTCGTATCACTTTCGATGAAGCCATCGAGGGCGCATTCAGCAGTTTCAAGGTGTACGTCTACGCCGGAGAAGTCACGAAGGCGAAATTGCAAGCGTTTGCCACATCCAAGATCGCGCTGAAAGACGACGCAAGCGCTCGAGCCGATGCGGGCGCGGATTCGAGTGGCACGACCAAGACAGTGGCGATTGCACTGAAACCCGCCCTCAAGCCGGGCGTCTACGTCGTGATGTGGCGCGTGCTCGGCGTGGACACGCACACCGTCGAGGCGTACTCGTACTTTCGTTACCTGAACCGCTAATGGCTTCGCTCGAGAGTCCGGTCTTTCGCTTCTTGTTGTTCGTCAGCCTCGTGCTGCTGGTCGGCAGCGCGGGCTTCGTGCGCTTCCTCGAGTCTCGAGCTGGCGCGGTCTCCCCGGCGACGGCGCGGCTGTTCACGTGGTTGCATCGCCTCGGCGCGGGCTTGCTGATCGCCGTCAGTCTGCTCGATGTCGGCTTCACGGCGCGGCGGGCGCTCGGTGAAATCAATCCGTACCTGTATTTCGCTTACCTGACGCGCACGTGGAACGGGCAGTGGGTGATCCTGCGCGTCATCATCGCGCTCGGTTTGCTGTGGCTGAGCTTGCGCCCGCGCGTTGACTGGCAGACACTGATCGGTCGTCACGCTGCACTGCTCGAGCGCACGGTCTTCGTGGTGCTGAGCATAGTCGCTGCCGTGACGGTCAGCATGACCAGTCACGCCGGATCGCGGGGCGAGCTGTGGCCGATCATCAGCGATCTCGTTCACTTGCTCGCCATGCTGACTTGGGTTGGCTCGGTTTTCTTTACGGTGCTGTTCACCTTCCGTGAGCCTCGAGATGGCGTCAATGTCTTGGAGAGGGTGTCTACCGTCGCGCTGGTGTCCGTTGGGGCGATTGCGCTGACCGGCGCGTTCTCGAGCCTCGTGCGGCTGTGGCATCCGGCGCTGCTGACGATCACCAATTACGGTCAGACGTGGGTTTTCAAGCTGACCTTGGTCGCGGCTGTGCTGGCACTGGCGGGCATCAACCGCTTCATGTGGATGCCGCTGCTGCGCCGCATTCCAAGTCGCCTGCCGCGCTTCCAACGGGTGATGCGGCTCGAGGCGGTGCTGTTGACGGTGGTGCTGATGGCGACCAGCGCCCTGACTTCGACCGCGCCGCCGGAGCAAGGCGCGGGTTTGAAAAGGAGTGTCTCGTTCAAGCAATCCAAGAACGGCTACACGCTCGAAGGTGTGGCCAGCCCAACGCCGCTCGGCGGGGCGCGGCTCGAGTTCACTCTCACTGATGCGAAGGCTGCGCCGCTGCCTGACGATGTGCGGGTCGAGGGAATTTTTGATATGTCCTCACACGGCATGGGCCCGCTGACCCTCAATCTCGAGCGGCTAGGCGCGGGGCGTTTCGCGGGTGACGGCTTCTTTGGGCAGACCGGTGATTTCGATGCGGTGATCAAAATTCCGCAGGCGGAGTGGCGGGTCGTGCTGCCCTCGAGATGAGTGCCTGTCACCCGCAAGTGCGTGCTGAGATACTTGAACATCCGCTCAGACTTTATTATCGTGGAGATTCATGACCGAACGCTCAGTCATCAAGCCAGCCGTGCCGCTGTGGAAACGCATCGCGGGTTTCGCCATCCTCGGCGTGCTGCTCGCGGGTCTACTGGCAGCGCTGCTGACGCCAACCAGCCGCAACGCCCCCAGCCCGCTCGTCGGTAAACCCGCCACGCTATTCACGCTCGAGTTGCTGGGCGGCGGGCGGCAATCGTTGAGCGCGTACCGCGGCCGCGTGACCGTGCTGAACTTCTGGGGGTCGTGGTGCGTGCCGCGCTGAAGCTCCCGCGCTGCGCGAGTTCGCGGCTCGTTACAAGGATCGCGGTGCGGTGCTGATCGGCGTCACCGTCAAAGATAAACCGGCTGATGCGCGGGGGTTTTTATCAGAGTTCAATTTGACCAATCCCAATTTCTACGACGCTGACGGGCGGGTCGGCGTGATGTTCGGACTGACAGGCGTTCCCGAGACCTACATCATTGACCGCGCGGGCGTGATCCGCCACAAATACTTTGGCCCGATCACCTTTGAAACACTCGAGCAAAAAGTGAAGGAGTACCTGTGAATCACATCGCCCTAATTTTGAGTGTGGCTCTTTTCAGCGCGAGCGTCCTCGCCGCCAGCGAACACGTCCTCTGGCCACTGCGCGGCACGATCACGCAAACGTATGCGTGGAAGGGCCCGAAAAACGGTCATAGCGGCTTAGACATCGCCGCGCCGCACGGCACTCCCGTTTACGCCGCACTGTCTGGCACGGTCAAGTCTGCGGGCTGGAATGTGTACGGCTACGGTAATCTGATCGTGATTCGCGGGTCGGACGGACGCGATTACTACTACGCGCACAACTCGAGCCTGACCGTCAAGCGCGGTCAACCCGTGCGGCAAGGCCAGCAGATCGCTCGAGTCGGCAGCACGGGGCGCAGCAGCGGGCCGCACGTTCACTTTGAAATTCGCAGCGGCTCAACCATGCTCAACCCACTCGCCATTTTGCCGCGCAGCCAAGTGCTGCAAGCCAGCGCTCGAGGTGCGGCGCGATGACGACCACTCAGCCAATCCCTGCCGCACCACACGCTTGGCGCTCGAGCCTCGGGTACGCGGCGTGGGCGGCGGCGCTCGTCGCCACGACGGGCAGCTTGTACTTCTCCGAAGTGATGCGCCTGCCGCCCTGCACGCTGTGCTGGTATCAGCGCATCGCCATGTACCCGCTGGTGCTCATCCTCGGCATCGGCATCGCCACCAGCGACGCTCGAGCCAGACTGTACGCGCTGCCGTTTGCCATCACGGGTTGGGTCATCGCCGCGTATCACAACCTGCTGTACTACAAGATCATTCCCGAGGGCTTCACGACCTGCACCAGCGGGGTGAGTTGCACCAGCCGTCAGCTCGAGTGGCTGGGCTTCATCACGATTCCGCTGCTTTCGCTGACCGCGTTCACGCTGTTGCTCGTTTTACTCGCGCTGTCCAAGCCCCAATCCACGGAGGTTCACCATGCAAGCCAAACCCAGCTCAGCTAGACTCAGTCCCGTCGCCATCATGGGCATCGTCGGTGCGGTCGTCATCATCGCCACCATCGCCGCGCTGACGCTCGCCAACCGTGCCGCGCCCGTGGCCGCAACCTCGAGCGGCGCAATAGACGTGACCCGCCTCGTGCAGGCTGACAGCCCCGTCTACGGGCCAGCCGACGCAAAGGTTACGTTGGTCGAATTCCTCGATCCAGAATGTGAGGCCTGCCGCGCAATTCACCCCATCGTCAAAGACCTGAAAACCAAATACAAGGATCGCTTCCGACTCGTCGTGCGCTATATGCCGCTGCACGGCAATAGCGTGCTGGCCGCCAGTGCAGCCGAGGCGGCCGGAGCGCAGGGGCGTTACTGGGAGTATTTGGATGTCCTCTACCGCACGCAGACCGAGTGGGGCGAAAAGCAAGCGCCGCAGCGCGAGCGCTTCCTCGAGTACGCCCGCGTGCTGAACCTCGACCTCGCGGTGTTCGAGAAGGCAATCGACGATCCCAAATGGGCCGCCAAAGTCGAACGTGACCGCGTTGATGGCGTGACCAGCGGCGTCAAGGGCACACCGACGTTCTTCTTGGATGGCAAGCTGCTCGAGCTAAAAGCCACGGGTGATCTCGAGGTGGCTCTGAAAGCCGCGCTCGAGTAACTTGGCTGCGGTAGGCTAAAAGAGTGAATCGTCCGACGTGGCTGACCTTGTTTACGCCACTGGAGGATGATCCCAGTCCGCTCGTGCCGATTTTGCTGCTCGATGCGTTTCGCCTTGCACGCTCTGGCTCGAGCGAACTGCGTTTCGCGGTGATCGGCTGCGTCGACGGTGAGCTGAGGCTCGTTCCCGAATCGCACGTGCATCACCTGCCCAAATTGCTGCGCGAGGCGTGGGCACAGGTGCAGAATCGGACGCTGCGGCTCGTAAGCGCTGAACAGTTCGCACTTTGCACGATGGACGCTTTTGAAACCTCGAGCGGCGGCTGGCGGATGTGGCTGAGGACGATGGTTTGGGTGCGCGTCGCGGATGCAGAGGTGACTCTCGAGCCGCTTCATCTGCGCGGCGAGGTGATCGTCTCGAGCGCCGTGGCGCGGGTGTCGCTGACCCACAGCCAAACCTGCGCGTTTGACAACCCCAGAGCGGCGGGCGAGGTCACGCATCATTGGTGGCTGCCCGCTGCGGACGCGCTCCAAACGCGGGGCGGTCGGGGTTTGCTGCTGATCTACACGATGCCCGATCCGACGCTCTTTGAGGGCGCGGACAATCGCGCCGTGCAGCGCAGGCTCGAGACCGACATCGCCGCGTCACCCTCGAGCGACCCGTTGGCAGATGCGCTCGAGGACTGTCTGCGTTCGGAAGCCCGCCAGTCGCTGGGGAACCTGAAGTCAAGCATCGGTGAAGTTCATGTGGTGCTTGAGTCGAGCAAATTAGTATCGGCGATGCAAGAAAAAGAGTTCGATGCGGGAACGCCTCCCCCGCCAAGCGCGTACTCTACGCCAAGCCAGCCTGTACGGGTCGCAGCGCGAGCGGAGGCGGCTCGGATTGCAAGCACGGAGAGGATAGAACGCGCTTGGACATCGGATTTCACCCATAAGCCTCCACCAAAGCGAGCCACGCAGAGCGGCTGGTGGCGCGATTTTGCGCCGAATGCCATCGGCATCGAAACGTTATCCAAACCGCGCATCAGCAAAAAAGCCGTAACACCGGATCACGCCAGCGATTTCGATTAGGCTATACAGGAGACGTATGAAACTACATCGCGAAAACGGATTACTCGAACCTTACGCCGAAATTCACGCCGAGGACACACCCGAGGGCTTGCACCTCGAGCTGACCTTCGCGCTCGACCCGACCATCGAGAAGCTAGCGGCCGCCTTCTACATGGACGGCAGCGGTTCAATGCAGCAGATGGGCGCGTATGGCCGCACCGAGGGCGGGTTCTTCGGGTTGTTCGGCACGCCGCGCAATCCCGTGCAGGAGGCGATGCGGATCATGGTTCCGTATCTCGCCAAGAAAGATGCCAACGGTCAGTGCCGCGTTGCGTACTGGGCAACGGGCAGTGGCGGTACGCAAATTGAAGTCATCAGCGAGATGGGCGCAACGGCGAGCGAAGCCGAGTTCAAAGGCCCCAGAACCTACGGAGGTGGCACGAACCTGCTGCCCGCCGTGCGCGACTTCGTTGCGTACATCAATACTTGCCGCGACGCGGGCGAGGAAATCAAAGCCTGCATCGCGGCCATTGTCACCGACGGCGAAATTCACGATCTCGAGGATTGCGTCGCATACACTGCGACGCTGGCCCGCGCCATTGAAGACAAGAAGTTCCCGCGCACGAATCTGGTGATCGTCGGCGTCGGCAAAGAGGTCGACGAAGAGCAACTCGAGCAGCTCGAGGAGGCGACGCCCGCTTTTTACTCCGGGCGCGACATCTGGTGTCACGCCGAAGCCGACAGCGTGGCTGACCTGCCAGAGTTGGTAGCGCATTTGCTGGACGCGAACATCCCAGCGTTTTGGGGTGGCGCGAAAATCAGCGATGCACAAGGCAAAACGGTACTCGAGTTACCAGACATGGTTCCAGCAGTGATCGAATTCACCGTGCCGCGCGGCTCGAGGTCATTTACGCTCGAGGCGGGTGGCAAGCGCTTTGTGCAGGACTTGAGCGGGTTGGGGCAGCACTGATTGCAAGGTGCGTGGGCGCGACGATTGAGATTCGCGATGTCGCGCCCAACCAATTGAGCGCCAGCGGTGCGAAAGTCACAGCAGCACGCAAAGCCACGCTGGTCATTCGGTGGTCTCGAGACACATACAGTCGGCACTGAGCGCAATGTCGCAGCCCGTTGGTCAGGTCGTCGCACTCGAGCCGACGAGTGCGACGGGGCCATCAATCGTCACGCGCCAACGCTGACCGACCTCGACCCGCTGCATCGGATCACCCTGTACCGTTAAATGCAAGCCAGCCGCTTCGACCGTGTAAGTGACGCTGTGACCCTCGAACTCCCGCGCACTGACCAGCGCTTCGATGCCTCCAGACCCGCTGTCCAGTGCGCTCAAACGCAGATGCTCCGGGCGCACGCTCAGCATCACAGCGCCAGTGTCGCTGGTCTGCTCGAGTGAGAGTGAGTCAGGCAATACCGATTCTAGAGTCACTGTCTCGAGGGCCACTGGCCCAAGCGCAGTCTGCACGACGCCGCCAGCGCTGTGACCCGCGATCAGGTTGGTGCGCCCTAAGAAACTCGCCACGAACGCAGTGCGCGGTCTCGAGTAAAGCGCCTCGGGGCGGCCCTGCTGCTCAATGCGCCCGGAGCGCATGACGATCAGGTGATCGCTGAACGACATCGCCTCCTGCTGATCGTGCGTGACAAGGAGCGCCGTTGCGCCGATGCTCTTGAGGATTTTACGAATCTCGAGCCGCGTCGCGGCCCGCAGGCCCGCGTCCAAGCTCGAGAACGGTTCGTCGAGCAGAATCAGTTTGGGGTGCGGGGCGAGGGCGCGGGCCAACGCCACGCGCTGCTGCTGACCGCCAGAGAGCTGCGCCGGTTGGCGGTCGCGGAAGATCGTCAATCCGACCAGTCCGAGGACTTCCTCGGCGCGACGCAGGCGCTCTGAGCGCTTCAAGTGACCCAAACCGAAAGTCACGTTC
Organism: Deinococcales bacterium; assembly: GCA_025359505.1. Taxonomy (GTDB): domain Bacteria; phylum Deinococcota; class Deinococci; order Deinococcales; family JAAFIG01; genus JANYHH01. The sequence continues at coordinate 24,361 of JANYHH010000002.1, read as the reverse complement.
TCAAAAACGCTCAGGTGGGGAAACAGCGCGTAATCCTGAAACACAAAGCCGATGCCGCGTCGCTCCGGTGGGCAATCGACGCCTTCCCCGAACAGCGTCTGCCCAGCGAGTTCAATGCGACCGCTGTCCGGCCGCTCGAAGCCCGCGATCAAGCGCAACGTCGTGGTTTTGCCGCACCCACTGGGGCCCAGCAAGCCGACGATGCTGCCCGCCTCGAGTGAAAAACTCACCTCGTCTACGACCTGCTGCGTCATTGCACCGAAGCTCTTGGTTAAACCGCTGACCGTCAGTACCGGTGCTGGTTGATCGCTCATCTGCGTTCCCGCACCAACACCATGCCCGCCAGCACGCTCGAGATCAGTACGATGCCCAAGGCGTACGGCGCGGCTTCGGCGAACATCGCCTCGCTCGTGTACCCCCAGATGCGCTTGGCGAGCGTGTCGAAACCGACGGGTGAGAGTAAAAAGCTGATCGGTAGCTCTTTGAGGCTCGACAAAAACACCAGCGCCAAACTCGAGACCAAGCCGCGCCAGACGAGCGGTAGCGTCACGCGCACGAACGCCGCTCCGGGTGATACCCCCAACCCTCGAGCCGCCTCCTCGAGCCGCACGGGAACTTGGTGCAGCGCGGCCCGGATCGGGCCGATGGCCTCGGCCAGAAAGTGCAGCGCCAGCGCAATCACCAGCAGCGTCAGGGTCTGGTACAAAAGCGGCAGGGTCTGCAAGCTGAAGAACACGAACGCGAGGGCCAGCGCCAGCGGCGGGGTCGCATATCCGAGGTACGCGGTGCGCTCGAGCAGCCGCGATGACCAACTCGGGAAGCGCACGCCAAGATAGGCCAGTGGCAGCGCCAGCAGCACCGCCAGCAGCGCGGCTGGCCCCGCCGCCAGCACAGAGTTTAGTCCCGCCTCGAGCAGCCCGCCGCTCGAGACCGCGTGGCGCGTCAACCAGTACATCACCGTGCCAAGTGGTACGACCAGCGATGCTCCAGCGATCAGCCCAATCAGCCCGAGCGCCAGCGCCGCTTGCCACCAGTCGAGCCGTACAACTTGCGATGCTCGAGCCGCGCCGATTCCGACCCGCGCCAGCCGCACGTTTCGCATCAAGCGTGCCTCCAACACCAGTGCCGCTCCAGTCAGCACCAGCAGCATCAGTGACAGCCAAGCCGCATACACGCGGTCGAAGGCGGCCGAGTACTGAATGTAAATCGCGTAGCTGAACGTCTCAAAGCGCATCAAGCTGACCACGCCGAAATCACCCAGTACGTGCAATCCGAGCAGCAAGCCGCCCGCGTAGAGCGCCGGTTGGAGTTGCGGCCAGATCACGCGCCAAAACACCGCCCACGGTCGCAGCCCCAGCGATCTGGCGGCATCTTCGAGACTCGGGTCTAAACCGCTGAGCGTCGTCCAGAAATTCAGAAACAGGTACGAGAACCCAAACAGCGTCAACACCCCGAGTGCGCCCCAGTAACCGCTCGGGCGCGGACAATTCAGTCCGGTCAGCAGCTCGATCACGCCGCCGGAACCGGTCGCGGCCAGCATCGCGTACGCGCCGACGTAGCCCGGGACGGCCAGCGGCAGCACGCCGACAAAAACCAGCCAGCGGCGCAGTGGCAGATCGCTTCTGGTCAGCAGCCACGCCAACGGCAACGCGATCAGCGTGCTACACACCAACACTCCGAGCAGCAGCAGCAAGGTGTTGCCGAGCAGCTCGAGGTTGCGAGTGCGCCACAGAATCTCGAGCAGCACCGCTGGTTCGGCTTGGGTGGCCCTGAGCAATAGGTACAGCAGTGGAAGCAGTACGCCCAGCGCGGTCAGGCTGGCCAGCGCCAGCAGTGCGGGCGGGGTACGCCGACCGCTACCCCGCCGAGCTTTGGTGAGCGATGCGCTCGAGCGGGTCTGCCTGCCAATCGGTTGAGATCGCACGGCTGTTACAGCACGCCCACGTCGCGCAGCAGTTTCAGTGTGCCGTTCAAATCAGACAACTGCTCGAAATCGAGTTTCGGGCTGCGGCGGATCGCCTCGCTTAGCGGCAACAGGGTTTTCGGCAGCGCGAACCCGCTGACCACCGGGTATTCGAGGATCGTCGTCGTCGTCAGTTGCTGCGTTTTCGTGGACAGCAGGTACTCGAGGAATCGCTGGGCGGCCGCGTTTTTGCTGGTCTTGAGGATGCCCGCGCCGGTCACCAGTTCCAAATTGCCGACATCGCCGGCCGCGAAGTAATGCGTGCCAATCACGTTGCCCTGCGGTTGAGTCGCGGTCTCTTTTTCCTCAGCCGTACCCTCGAACTCGCCTTCACGCACGCCTGCGATGATCTTCTGGATGTAGTAGTGGTTGGTCAGTGCGACATCAATTTCCCCCGCCCGCATCGCGTCGAGCATCGCGGTGTTCGATGCGTAGCTTTTCGGCTCGAGTTTCTTCATGTCGAGCAGCCACTGCCGCGCCTTGTTCTCGCCGTGGACTTTTCGCAGTGCGGTGATGAAGTCTTGGAAGCTCGAGTAGGTCGGCGTCCAACCGACGCGCCCCTTGAATTTGACGAGTTTCGGCATCTCGAGCACGCCAGTCGGTAAGTCGCTGTCCTTGACGGTTTTGGGATTGAACGCCACCACCCGGAAGCGAGCCGACAACGGAACCCACAAGCCGCTCTTCGGGACGAACTCGGCCGGGCGCTTCAACAGCGCGGCCGGCAGTTTCTGGAACAAACCGTTCTTGGCGGCAGTGACGACCGCACCCGCCGTGTTAACCCAGAAGACATCGGCTGGACTGCGCGTGCCCTCTTCTTGGAGCGCGGCGTACAGCGCAGCATCCGTGCCGTAGCGAACGTTAATTTTGATGCCGGTGTCTTTCTCAAAGGCTTTAACGATTGGATCGACCAGACCGCTGCTGCGTCCGCTGTAAACAGTCACGGAGCTTTGCTGGGCGTGACTCGAGAGGCTGAGTGTGGCGATCAGGGCGAGTGCGGCGAGACCGGCAGCGATGTGTTTCGTTTTCATGATTCTCCAATTGTTTGTAAACTTCAACAGTCGAACTGTATTAAACCTACTGGTTTAGTTGGTATTTGTCAAACTACTGCTCCAGCGCGGCTAGACCACGATTCATTGAATTGACGTTGCACCAAAAACGGGCAGACCACCATCAAGTAAAAACTTTTCGAGAAATGGAGTTCTTTAGCTAGAAATCTCAAACAGCAGCAGTTCGCTGAGGCTGACTTCGAGCGCTCCAGCAATCCTAGAGAGAGTTGAGTAACGCACGTCAATCTTGCCATTCTCAATCAACCCGATGTGAGCCCGAGGCACTTGCGCCCGCCAAGCAAACACGTCTTGCGCTTCGTCCCTTATTAAGCGCAACTCGCGGATTCTCGCGCCGAGTTGCACGAGCGCTCCCTCGTCTCGAGGCACACGGTTCCCAGTGCTTTTCACTATTTCAGACTCGAGGTTTGAGCGTCCTAAAGCGACTTGTTAAACTTTGTCTTAGAATAACTTGACGTGTTATACTTATCAGGCTTTTCGTTGTCTTTTATGACTCACACCTTAAGACCGTGTGAAGTGAAGACTCGAGATTGAAGTGACACACAACCAGTTCGTCATAACTAGGTTCGCACCATTACGCCACCGCTGAGGACGTCCTCCTCACCAGCCAACAGGCTGAAGCGGTGGCGATTGCATTTCGAGGAGGTTCCACCTTGCCGCCGACCGCCACCCCCACCAAGTCACCACCGAACCTCCCGAAGAGCCACCACGCCTTCTTACTTGTGACCGCCATCATTCACGATCCGGGACGCGGCGAACTTGTCGAACTCGAGCTTGACGATGGTACGCGCTTGCGCTGCACTGCTAGCCCCGAAGCATTGCGTCTCGGCACGGCGTTGTCGGGACGCTGGCGATTGACAGCACATTTTCGCACTCGTTTAGATGGGTCACTCGTCAACCCCGTCAAGATGGTCAACCTGCGATTCCCTCGAGAGGACGATAACGAGACGATTTGGAGCGCTTCGGGTCAAGTCGTCCGTCTCGATCAAACCAGCCGGCTCGCGGTGCTGCGCGTCTACCCCGAACGCGCCAAACTCGAGCCGTTCATCGTTGCGGCTGAGGCATCACTCGAGCAACTCGCCAACCTTGAAGATGCTAACTCCGTGCATATGCGCGGCACGCTGCGGGGGAATGTACTCGTCGCGCAACAACTCGAGCAGGTGGCGTTGACGGTTCCAGCCCGATGGGCGGCATGGAAACCAGCACAGGGCCGTCGTGAGGTTCAGGAATTAATTGAGGGTCAGCGTGATCGTGTGTGACCAGTGCCGCAAATCTACACACGGCTCGAGTATTAAAGCAACACCGATACCAGACCACACGATCGGAGGGTCTATGAACCAATGGCAGCACGAAATCTCAAAGCCTGAGGGTGTAACGTGACCACTGGTTTTCAGTCAGCACGCAGAGCGGTCATAGCAAACACACCGTGCCCGAAGTGCGGTGCGAGTCGGACGCACTCCGCTGGTACGCGAATTCGTAAACTCGAGCAGACGCGGGTGCAGATGCGGCGCTGCCCGACCTGCAATCACCAGTTCACCGATCATCGCTTCGCACCCCAACCGCTCGACTCAAGGAAATCGCTTCTCGAACGAGCAGGTCAAGCTCGAGCCACACGCAATCAAAGCCAAACTGTGACTGCGGATAAATCAGTGAGCACACCGGCAATCAACGCTGACTCGAGAACCGCAAACTTTACGAACTCGACTGCAGTAGCTTCGGCGCATCATCGTCTCGAGTTGGATTTGCCGAGCGACTGGAGCGCAACGGGTTTGCAGGGCTTCACCGTTTTTGCACAACAAGAACTTCATCGCGCCAGTCAATCCTTCGAGCAGCCAATGCTGGCAGAACTCGTGTGGCAGCAGCTAGACCCAGCACTGCGCGAGTACATCCGCGCTCGGCAACGCTTCGAGTTGGCGTTGTCGCTCCAGTGGAACGCCACATTCCAGACCCTGCTCTCCTCGAGCCAGACGCTTCCGACTGCGTTCACTGATTTCAGCATGACGCCGCCACTCGAGCCGATGCTGCCACTCGCTTCTCGAGGATTGAACCGCTCGCAAAACGCTGTGAAGCCGACTCGAGCCAATCCGCGACGCGCCGCGAAACACAACGCGAAATCGGCGGCAACATCTCGAGGTCATGCGGCTGTCGTTCCCAACGCAATCGCTGGTGCGACGATCACTCAAACACCAGTCCCGGCAAGTCAGCCCGCATCGGCTGGTGATCCGCTCGAGGAACCAGACCCAGCGCAATTCCTCGAGGCGAACCTCGAGCCGTTATTGCGAGTCGAGCGGGCGCATTGGCAGCGAGAGCGGCTCGAGCTGAAACAGCAATTGCTGACTGTCGAAGCTGAAAAAGAGGCCTTGTTTGGGAAATGGACGAAGGTCAAAGGCTATCTCGAGCGCCAGAAAGCTGGCAATGACAATCCACTTCGTCAGGCTCGAGGTGAACCAATTCATGCTCGCGCCTCGGACCGCTCATCGTCACTCGCCGTTTCACCGAGCCAAGCGGCGAATATTGAACGGCTCTCGAGCGCGTTGATGGCGCACCTCGTGCGGCTCGACGGGTATCGCGTCAAGGTCAAGGATATTCCGAGTCTCACGGGGGAATTAGCGCCGTGGCGGGTCGTGATCACGCACCTGCTCGAGCGCGGCGCGGTGCAACGCGAGGGCAATGGGCAGTTCATCGCATTGTCGCTCGTCGAGCGCTTGCGTCGCAACCTGCCCGCTCGAGCAGGCAATCTTATCGGTGTGAAAACCAAAGCGAAGGGTGTGGGGGTCAGGTGAAATCAACGGCGGCACAGGTTATCAAACGGGTGGAACTCGCACTCGAGCAGGCAATCATGGATCACGGGGCGCTGCCGTGGCAGATCGAGTTCGCGGAGTTGACCCTGTGGATTCACGCCGGGCAGGGCGGCGGCTTGCTGGCTCGAGTGCTGGTGCAGGGCGAAACGATTCCCAAGCGCGGGGTGGCACAGACGCTAGTAATGGACCCATCTGTGATGTACGAGCAGATGATCGCATCGAAAAAAGCGCCATTTTATGGTTTAGCGACGGCGCGGGAGTGGCGGCGCTCGCGGCATCTCTCGCGGTTTGTCGAGGTCGCCCTGGAATCGGTCAACACGCTCAAAAGCGAGGGAGGGTCGTCGACAGCGCCATGGATGGAACTCAAATTCTGGCTGATTGTGCATGTGGACGGGGAGGTGACGGTGGTCACGACTGCGCAGCAAGCTTTGGGCGATAAATGGCACGCGCTGAAGCTGCACTTCTCGGAAACAAAAGATTGCAAAGGAAATGGTTCTCGAATCGTTGACGAATGAGTTTGATGCACGAAAAGCGTGACCGGTTGGATGTGGTTTTCGGGCAGCTTTGACGGTCGGGATTGATGTTCGGATGTGACTCGCTGGCTGATGACGCTCGGGCAATTGCTCGAAATCGCCTCGCGGGTTAGTGGGTAATGGCGAAGCTTAATCGCGCCGAGCGGTTTTCCTCAGACGGAAAATGAATCTTCACTGCGAATTAATCTGTGGTGACACGCTGAGACGCTCGAGAATCTTGACAGGTGGTGAGCGATCATCAAAATAGAATGCGTTAAGTTAGCCAACAGTGCGACTCCGACCACCATCCGCGATCACCCGATCGTCCAACTGATCAAAGGCACGATGGAACGCAATGGCTGTAAAAGCATTGGGAGTTTCGCCCGGACCGCTGGCATGGCCCGATCCACGGTTGACAGGATCATCTCGAACCGCGCCCCACTGCGACTGAGGGTCAGCACACTCTTCAAACTCGAGGCGGCACTCGAAACCCCTGTTGGTGAACTGCTCGAGTTTTTCAGACCAACAAGCGACGCCACACCCGGGCAAATCCGGGTGATCGCGCTCGAGGGTTTGCGCGGCAAGTACGCCGAAGGAACCAGTCTCAGCGCGGAGTTGCACGATGAACGCTGCGCTGAACGCCAGTGAGCATGAAAAGTCGAAACCATCGCCGCGAACGCGTCGACTGATCGAATCCAGCGCATTGCTGGTGTGGTTTCAGGATTAACCCGGCACGATCTCATCGCGCCACGACTCGTGCACTCCGCCAGCGGCATCACCGCGCCAAGACCGACCGAATTCATCGGCAGATTCGTCTCGATCAGCCACGCGTCTGCGCCGCGCACCAAAAGCGGTTGGGCATGCGCTATGCGGGCTCTCGAGACTGAGTGCTGTGAGCGTTTCAACACGGAGCGTGACCCACTGTCCAAGCGTCTTGCGCACGTTGAGTCAAACCATGTTGGCAATATCGACGCGCTCTCAAAACGTGCTGATGGAGACTCACAAGGCTTGGTGGAACAGAATTTCTCAGCTCGTTTTTGACAAAACACGCTTGAAGTAGAGGATGGCTCAAGATGCGTAAAGCCCAACTGATCACCGAATCCATGACGCGCCTGCGGTTGCGCGTTCCGCTCGAGCGCAAAGCACTGCTGCAACGCGCGGCTGCACTGCGTGGGATCACACTGACCGAGTTCGTCGTGACAGCGGCAATGGAGGCGGCGGTGCGTACCATTCAGATGGACGAATCAATGGCGCTGAGCAGCGCGGACTCGAGAGCGTTCAGCACCGCTGTCCTGCATCCCATGGCAGCCAACGCTCGTCTGGCTCGAGCTGCGCAGGAGTATGCTAAACGCTTTGATGACAGAGCTGAAGGTTTGAAGGTCGAAATGGTCAGCCGAGTGTTCGAACGTGCGACCACCGTCCTTGGCGGTGAGGACAATGCGAGCATTTGGATGAGGTCGAGCTTGCCCGCTCTCGGCGGTCAGTGTCCACTCGAGATGCTGATCAGCATTGACGGGTACGAAACTGTGATGGCGATCCTTAGAAGAATTGCTTCGGGAACGTTTTGAGGTGCGCGTCTGAAGAGTTCACACCTCGAATTCCGAGTACGGCAATCTCAGCACTTAAAATTTGCATGTCTTGCGATTGTTGTTCGTGCCCCGATATCGTGTTCACGAAACTTAGCGACCCCAAGGGGTATCTCTCCCCAAATCTCGCGATGCTTGAGGAACTGAAGTTAGCTGGTTGCCAAATTTGCGCCGATGTGCAAATTTCTTCTTACCTCTTGAGTCAGTCACGGCTTTACAAATCGGCAAGCAAGGGTGCACTCGGCGGGCAATCGCGGCGACCCAAGCCGATCAAAAACACTGGGTCTTCGAGAGCAGCCCTGACCTCAGCAATGAGATCGTCGCTCCCTGCCAAATGAATGAGAAAATCAGCATTTGCGAGGTATTCCTTTTCCTGAATTCCTCGGGGGTGCGTTACCTTCCCGTCGGCGCTGATCACGTTTGACATCGTCGCGAAATCCCACATCCGCACGCCTGACCGCAGGGTTTCGCAGCGGTACTCGAGATCCTCGAGATCTGCCCATTCCTCATCGCGCGATAAGCCCTTGGCGGCGCGGATCAAACCGAGAACCGCCCGCTTTTGCGGCGCGGCATGGGTGCGTCTGATCTGACCTGCTCCGTCCACACCCCAAGCCTGCATCGGTCCCTGCAATCGCATTTTCAGCTCAGCCATCAATGTGCCTGTCTTGCAGCATGTACTCGAGCGCCGCACGTAGATTCTTCACGCTTGGCGCGTTCTGAAATTCGTAACCGGTGAGGTTGATGCAACATTGCCTTTCGGACTTAAACGATGGGAATGCCGTTTCTAACTTGCGAATGTATTCATCTAGCCGTGCAACCGCCATTTCCGAGAGGCTACGATGACGTTCTGGCCTGACGGGGTTCTCGAACGCGGGAGCAAACGATAGGGGTGAGCCCCGTTGAACCTCGCGAAAAAGCACGAAGGTCGGTGCGGTCGTGGCGTGATAAGAATTCTTGCCGCCCGCTGGGAGCGATGCGGTAAACGCTTCGAGAAACGCTTTGGTGCCCAGTACTGCTGCCTCATGACTACCCAGCACTCGAGCGATCTGGGATGTGTTCACCGCCGCCGTGCGGTAGAGAGTGGGCGCGGTCACCTCGAGGTCATCCAGCATCCCCGCCTCGGCTTCCCCGGGAGCCGCTAAGTCGTCAATCGATACGAAAAAATCCAGTTCTCGAGGCGCGTAGTTTACAGCGATGGCGTGTGCAACCTGCACTTGCCCGTCGACCGTGCCTTCCGGAAAATCGGCAAGTTGCCTGCCGTACAGCGTCACCTCGAGATTGCGGTGAGCGATGAAGGCCTTCGCCAAATCACTGCGAACCACTTCTGGAAATTGCCGAGCTAGAGCTTTCTTCGCAGTCAACTTCGACTTTGATTTAACCGGTGAGTCGTTAGGCTTGGGTGTTTCCTCATCGGCAGCAATGGGTTTGGCCAGTGACACCTTGCGAATCGCATCCTGATGCCGAATCACCGCTGCTAAAAACGCGTCGATCTCGGCTTGGCAGCACAGGATCATGTACTCGTTCAGCAGTGGTTGCTCAATTTTTTTATCTTCTCCCTTTTTGTGACTCATCCCAATCGCGGACATTGCGAACTGAGCGAGTGTAATCGCATCGTCGGGTGAAAACCCTTGTTTTTCGAGTTCCGCCTGAATCAACTGCGTGAACTTTCGGGTTCGCAGGGCGATCTCGTTTTGATCGAGGAGCCCGAACTCTTGCGTGTACTTGCGGCTGGCGTATTTCTGGCTTTGACTCGAGAGTCGCGCTCGGGTGTAGCCACCAAAGTCAATGGTTTTAGGTTGCTTGTCACCGTTGGTGTTCATGCGGTTTACGGCTATTGGCTGAATCAGGTGTACCTCATACTTCATGATGGTTGCCTCCAAGTGCCGATCTTTTAAGTAGAACGCGCAGACTGGTCTTTTGCTTCGCGCTGAGCGGCAGATCGCTAGAATCGATGAACTCTTTCAATCGAAATGCTCCGGCTCGCTCTATCAGTGCATTTTCGAAGGTGGAGACGAACACCCGAGCGGTGTACAGGGACTCTTTCTTGAGGACAGTGCGCATTTTCGTGATGATTTGAGCCAAATCGAAGCAGATGAGCGCCGACGAAAAACAGGAATCTGTCCGCTCGAGAACTTTGACCTTATTTTTCTTATCGCTGACCTGAGCGATGACGCGCACCGAAAACGCCACACCCACTCCAGCAGCGTGTACCAGCGTCGCTGCGGGTAGCGTGCTCCAGCCGCTCAAGCGACACGCGAGCGCCCACGGCTCGAGTTCATTGCCTTGCAATGGGTACTGGCTGTTCACACTTTTGCCTTTGCTAAGGGCGGCCATTGGATCGCGCAGCCCCGCATGGGTGAACCCGCGTGCCGTGCCGACCCCTTCAGGCCACAACCGCACGGCCTGTCCCAACCACGTGTACAACTCGGCAATGCTACCGGCTTTACTCCGCGTTCGCGCGATCAAATCGGACTCTTGAACTCGCGGTAAATCCCATGATGGTGTTGGAGGTGAACTGTCAGGCACGAGATTGAGGGCTAATGTCTCGAGCAGGTTAGAGCCGCTCGCTACTCCAAGAGCGACATTGGCGCACGGACTGACGGTGCGATATCCCGTCACCGATTTACCGCTGGCTGGCGCGAACGCGTGATACTCGAGAACCCGTCGCGCCAATTGACCCTCGGTGATGACTGGTGAACGGTCGTCGCGCCCATGATGGTGAAAGCTCATCGTCCTGCCCGCCGCCCGTTCGTTCATGATCGTGGCAAGGGTTGCTACGCGAGCGGTGAGATCTGGGCAGGTGAGATACCCGTCGTGTAGATCAAATGCTGCTGCCCGTTGCTCGAGATTTTTAAGCGTGCGAAGGCCTACGCCTCGTCGTAGCAATCCACGGCTGTCTTCGCAGCCGCGATAACAAGCAGCGAGCAACACGCGGAGAATACTGAGAAACGCCATGCCGCCAGAGGATAAGTTGATCGTGCGTGCGTTCTCGAGTACCTCGAGCATCCCACGTTCGCCATTGGTGGTCGGAATCCAAGGATCGTATAAGAGGTTCACGCGTCCTCCAAGGGTTGTATGTGACTTAAAGGTTTAACCCCACACTAGTGGGAAGTGGTGCAGACGTTCGAAACGAAGGTTCGAGTGGCTGATCCCCACTTGTGTGGGAACGACTGGCTGGTAGCCGATATGTCGACGGGCAAAACCGGCTGATCCCCACATACGTGGGAAGAACTTCGCCACGCCCAACGAAATTTTCCCGGAACTCGGCTGATCCCCACACACGTGGGAAGGACGCGCTGCTGATGCCGGCGATCTATGTCGGACTCGGCTGATCCCCACACACGTGGGAAGGACACTTGGCTGAGACACAGTCCTGACGAGTTAAATAGCTTTTAGCCTCATTTGATGAGCAGTAGGCCGCAACCAAATGCACGCATTCGACCCAGCCCCTTCTCGAGAGTCTGTGTAAAGCTAGCGACATCACTAACTTCTAACTGCCCGATGATCTCCACAGGTTGTATGTTTAAACCCATTGATGAAGTTCTCACATACGTCGAGCTTTGGGACATTCTCGAAATTTCTTTAACATCAAAACCCACGGCTGCCGATTGGCGTTGAAGCCACTCGCGATACTGATCCGGTTCTTGCACGATCCACGGCCCCGTCACTGGTCTACGTCGGATATAAGCGAGCAGATTGAAGGCGAAATAATCGCCAACTTTAGGCGTATTTTGAAGATGACTGTGGGTTCGCTGACCAAGTCTTGGAAATCGTTGATCGAGACGATTCCAGTCAAGCGGTTGCGAGTGGCGAATCAACAACCGTTGATGCGCAAATCGCCACAGCAAACGTTGACGTGCCGTATTGATGTCTTCGAGGACGTGGTGAAAGCGGTAAGGATACTCGAGCAGCCGCTGCGTTTCACTGTCGTTCGGACTTAAATTAATGATGGTCTGGGAAAGCATATTGGGTTTCCTCTCGAGCGGCTGGATCGTGCTTGAACAACCAGTGCAGGGTTTGGTTGAACGCTTGATGCCAATACACATCAGGTCGGTCTCGCAGGCGAAGTAGCTGACGGGCAATCCAGATGCTGGATTCGGGTTGCCAGAAAAGGGTGCGCTGAATGAGATGAATCAGTCCATCGCTGGTTGCGTGCTGGCTAGATGAAGATGCCAATTGCAATGCCAGTGGACTGGTGAGCGCCATCAGTGGGCTGCGAGTTTGATGCCGCGAATTTGCGTCTGGTTCTTTATCATCGAGAGCGAGGAGCGTGTCTCGACTTGAGCAGTAATCGGCAAAGGCTTGATCAATACACGGTTCGCGGGGAGTGAAGTGCTTTGGGATCAAGATAATCCAGAGTAGCTCGAACAAGCTGGTGATCCCTCTGAGGTAGCGTTGAGCAATCTGGGGTCTTCCCAATAAAGGACTGATGCGCCCGGTTAAGGCTCGCTCGAAGGCAATCTGTGCTGTTCGCGCTTCGGGCATCGATTCGAGATGGACTCGAGGTAGGTCGGCGAATTGTTGCGGGCACTCCTCACCGTCGATTTGGTTTTGACACGTACCCAGTTGGGCTACCCCAGGTGCTGACACCCGCTTCGAGGCGAGTCCGCACTGGCAGTGCGGACAGGTGTCAATCAACATCAAACCATGTCGCAGGCACATGAACGTCCAAGTGGTCTGCCAAGCAAGGCGCACATTGCGTCCTTCATGCAGACAAGCGGGGCAGAGTTTCAGTTGAGGCGGAAACGGATTGAGGGCATTAAACACCTCGCGCTGTGCGGTCTCCGAGTCTCGGGTAGTCCTCGAGCGCGAGGAGAGGAGAGGGGTGAAATACTCCGCGGTCATGCCTCGAATTGCCTCTTCGCCAACGCCAAATCGCGCGGCCATGATCCGAATTTCGGGGGTGTGCAGTACGGTCAGGCGGTCAAAACGCCAAGGGCTTTGCTCGAGCGGTATTGCGCACGCCTGCGCCAGTGATTCCATCGGGGTGCTGGTCAGATACGATAACTGCTCGAGTTCGGGGATGAGGGCGTAGCCTGATCGAGTTCGCAACCGAAAAGGGAATGGTTGTGTAGACGAGTGGTGAGAGGCGGGCATTACTTCGCCTGACGCTTCGTTTTCTGGGTTTCGGCTGCGAAATCTACCCGAACCTTGTCGAGCAATGGTTTGGTGATTTTCTCTGTTGTGTCTGCGATGGCGATTTCGCAACCGTGTCGAACGAGTGTCTGAATGGCGCCAATGTACCCGTCGGTACGTTGCATTAGGTAAGGTGTGAGTTTTCGAAGGTTACCGACCCGGTGATTGACGAGGCGAATTTCTCGGTCGATGCGGTCAATGATTTCATCGAACTCCTCGCTCAACTTGTCCTTGAACGGCAACATTGGAAAGTTTTGCAACCGATGGTAAAACTGTGAATCGTTAAGGATCTCGTCGTCTTCACTTTTTTTTCGGCGAGTTCGCTTGGGCTTGTTAGGCGCGACGATTTGACCGTCAAAATCTTTGTAGTTTTCAGGGTCGTATCCCGCGAAAATCTCGCCGGCTTTCGTGGCGATTCCGGCAAAAATGAACGTGGCCGAGATGTGATTCATCAAGTCCTTGATCGTCTCGATGATGATTTCGGCTCCGATGAAGCGCAAGTCAAGGTTGCTGATCTCGTCGAGGATAAAAAGCGATGTTTTGCACTCACGAGTTTTGCCGATGATGGCTTCAATGACATCGTCTTCGTTCATTTTTTTGGTAATGACAATGCCGTAGAATTTACAGATTTTCTTGAGGAAACCCGAGAGTGAGACTTTTTCTCGGTTCTTGTGCGCTCCGAGGGAAATGAATACGACTGGAATGAAGCGAAACGCCGTTCCCGCTACGGTCTGATCTTGACCAAACATATTGACGTGAAGACGGCAGGCGACGATTTGGTATCTTTTGCCGATGTATTTAACCAGCGTGGTTTTCCCAACTGTCGGTGAACCCTGAATCACCGCACCGAGTCGGGCTGAATCTCGAGATTTGCGGTTGATGGTCGTCAGCCGAATGATCGCGTCGCGGATCTCTTTGCGACTGGGCGTGAGAATCAAATCAAACGCCGCGTTGTAGGCGCTGCGCATTTTACGTGACGATGTTTTGTCTGCCAGAGACATCGATTCCCACTCTGCAGGCGTTGGAACGGCTGGGCAGGGTGGAGGCGTGGTGGCGACGAATCGTACCCAGTCGTCGTGTGTGACAATCAGGTCTTCAGTTGGGTAGGGTGACTCGCCGACAGCCTGCTGGAACAGCGCGGTGTCATCATCCTCCGCGTCTGCGGCGGCTTTGGCTGGACGGTTGATCTTGCTTGGCGGTTGAGATGTGCTCTTCTGAGACGTCTTCTTCGAGGTGATCAAACGATTCATACACGCTCCTCGAGGTGCTAAACCCTTCTGATCTAACGGAGGAGGAAAGGGCATCGCTGACATTTTCGCCCTGGTCGACCCACAGATCGTTTTCCGGGCTCGGTAGCTGAGTTGCTTTGGCTTTTGCTGAATCCCGTTGACGATCTTGCGAGGCCTGCTCGCTTAACGCTTCAGAGCGACCAAATGCGCGGCGCTCTCGGTTGCTGTCAAAGCGGTTCTCCCGCCAGCGTTTGTACAAGTCTTTCAGAGCACGAGCCATGTCATCATCGTTCGGTGATGTCTCGTTGAATCGTTGCATCACTTTGGTTTTGGCGAAACCGAGTGCGATGTCGCCGAATGGTTTCGGGAAGATCTTCGTTCCACGCCATGGGATTGACCACCATTCACGTTCGTGTTCTGAGAAAAAGTAAATTTGGCTGCGATCCCGAGGGTCGACTTTCACTGCGAATTTGCCATCCTCGGTGAGACTCGATTTCTTGAAGCGGTAGTAGTTGAGGTCAACGCTGTCGTAGCTGAGGTAATCGACCGTGATCCCGTTTGATTCGACGACCCGGTACTCCGTGTCGAGACAATCAAAATACACTTGGGTTGGAATGGGCATGATCCCAGATTTAGCGAGTCCCTCGGCGTACGCATCGTTGGGAGACAATCGTAGGGCAGGTAGTTCAGGGAGGATCAAGGTGCGAGAAACGTGGTTTTGCCAATCCGTGGCAACCCACTCGGCGAACATCGCGTCGATCTCCTCGAGGAAGTAAAAAGCAGACTTCTCGATGTCGATACCGCGCGACGCCACATCCGCGCCCTTATAACCGGGAAGCCGAGCGGCGAAATTCTCATTGATGTACCCGAATACGTTCTCGATCATCGACTTATCGGTGGGACGACGAATTCGAGCTCGGTGAATGGTGATTCCCAGAGTGGCGCACACGTGCTGAAAGGAGCGAGAGACGAAAATTTTATCGTGATCGGTGACCACGGTCTGCGGTGTGATCACCGGGATTCCAGCGATGACCTTTCCCACTGCGTCGGGGGCAGCCACATTTGTTTCTGGTCGCAACAGCACCCAGATATCTGCTGGAACCCCAAAGTAGCGCCATTGAGCGCAGTCCGGCCAGTCTGGCAGCGCGGGCTTGGGATTTAACAGGTCAAACAACAGCAGTGCCGCGTCGAGTGCTTTGGCGCTTTGCGGGATAAAACGCCAAGCGACAATTGAACGGGAGTAAACATCGAAGGCCAAAACCAGAACAACCTTGACCCACTGCATCGACTTGATGTCGAAGCACAGCAGATCGAACGAGTTGGCGTCGAAGAGAACCACTTGTCCGGGACGGATTGCTCGGAATTGACCGAACGGCATCCGTGGCTCGAGCGCACGTTTCTGCCGTTGGCGTGGTGAACCCTGAAACCTCAGTTCCTGCTTGACGATCCTAAGCAAGCGATTCAGGGTTGAAACAGAGGGTAACTTCGCTTCTGGGTAGTGTTCTAAAAGCGTAGCTTCTATTAATTCGTACAAAGTTTTGTTGTTTTTCTTCGAGGCATCGTGCGTGTCTCTAAGTACTTGCGCAATGCTCAGGTACAGCGGACTGCTGTCTCGTCGCTCGGCGCTGTGATCGCGAATCGAGCGTCCGTCGAGCAGCCCCACAATGCCTGAGTTTTTGTAACGCCGTTTCATTTTGAAAAGCGCACTTGGCTTCCGACCGAGTTCCGCAGCCTTGCGCTTGATGCGCTCGGTCATCGTGGTGGTTTCAGGATTGTAGTCAGGATCGTTTGGGCCATCTTCCAGTTGACTATCAAACCCATGCAAGACAATTTCGAGGTGATGCTGTAGCTTTTGAGCTTTTTTAATCGCTTGTGGACCGACAATGTCTTCAAGTAACGGAATCGCTAACTTTTTCGTTGCTGAATCGGCGGGTTGCGCTGCTTGCCTCACAAACTCGGTGATCGAAAGCTTGCTGATGACATTTTCTTCATCACGCAGCAAAACTTCGTGACCGACGAAACGCTCCACGCGCACCAATGATTCACCAAGCAGGTAAGTGCTGCCAACCTCGAGGTTCCAAAGGTTCATCCCTCACCCCGCCAGATCGGCATCTCGAGCGAAAAGCGCTGCTCGAGATCAGTTTTCAGTCGGCGATGCCAGAGCAAGTGGAAGATGACGGGCTTGACGAATATTTCCCTGCCGATTTCGTCGATGATGTGTTTGAGCGAAATGGACTCTTCGAGGAGATTGAAGACCTGTTCTGAGATGCCTTTTAACTCAAACGGTGTTGCTCGAAAACCGGATAGCCACTGCAAATTGTCGATGTACTGCGGATTGAGTTCCGTCATGATGCGGTGATGCCAGCCTTGTACACGAGCAAATTCGTCAGCGATCTCAAAGTCAGCAATGTTGGCTGGCAAATCGAGAAACGCCGCCGGTTTCACGTTGACCACGGTGATCTTTTCTGACGTTGATTGCATGACAAAATCGGGATAATGCTTTTTCTTGCTGTAATGCAGAGCGAATGGTTGCTCAACCAAGCGTTGTGTTTCCCCCTCGAAATCAAAATGTGAGAGGATTTTAGATTCGAGGTAGCTTTCGTAGAACACGTGCTTTTTCAGCGTCGAAAAATAGTAGAAGCCCGGGGTGTGGCGTTGCTGGCCAGACGACCAGCGTCGACGCACAGGGGTCAGTTTACTCAGGGGTGGAAGTTCGTTGATTGCACGCTTCTCGTGTAGGGTGCGAGCTAAATCAACGTACGAGACACGTATCAGCATAAATTCTCCCGAGAAACAAGTCGAGAACGATGCTTGTGGCCAAAAAACCATGCCAACGTTGCAGCGTTGGCATGATGCATTACTCAATTTTCAAGGATCACAGCAACACTGTTCTTGGTTGTGCAAGAACGAGTGAGATGCTTGACACATCGCTTAAACGATGTAAAGTAGGTCAATTAAGAGCCAGTAGGGTAATATACAAGTGGCTTAATGTCAAGTAGGGAAGTTTTCCATAAAAAACAGCGGTTTCGGCTTCCCAGCCGCTCGCATCACCGTCAACCTCGCGCCCGCCGATGTCCGCAAGGAAGGCTCGAGCTTCGATTTGCCAATGGCATTGGGCTTGCTGGCCACGCAGGGTTTCCTGCCGCTCGAGGTATTGCAAACGGTGCTGGTCGCGGGTGAATTGGCGCTCGACGGCGCGATTCGTCCGGTCGGTAACGCGATCAACATTGCGCTGGCGGCCAGTGAAAACGGTTATAAAAGCGTGCTGCTGCCCGTGGACAACGCCCCAGAAGCCGCCGTGGTCGAGGGCATCACCGTCTACACGCCGCGCACCTTGCTCGAGGCGGTGCGCCACCTCGCAGGCGTGGCGACTTTGGAGGCTGCCCAACCCGTCAGCCTCGAGCCGGATGAGGACACGCTGCTGGACTTGGCGGACATCAAAGCCCAAGCCTCGGGCAAGCGGGCGCTCGAGATTGCGATTGCTGGGCATCACAACCTGCTGTTCATCGGGCCGCCCGGTAGCGGCAAGACCATGCTCGCCCGTCGCGCCAGTGGACTGCGCCCGCCGCTCAGTCGTACCGAAGCTTTGGAGACGACCCGCATTCACTCGGCGGCTGGGCGGATGCCCAAGGGCTTGCTGCGGACTGCGCCCTTCAGAGCGCCGCACCACACGATTTCCGACGCCGGCTTGATCGGTGGCGGCAGCATCCCAAAACCCGGCGAGGTCAGCTTGGCGCATCACGGCATCCTCTTTCTGGACGAGTTCCCGGAGTTCTCGAGGGACGCGCTCGAGGCTTTGCGCCAACCGCTCGAGGATCGGGAAGTGACGATTTCTCGAGCGCGGGCATCGGTGACATTCCCGGCGGCGTTTCAACTGATCGCCGCAATGAATCCCAGCCCGAGCGGGGATTGGATGGATGCGTCCAGCCCAGCGCAGCGCCGTTACTTAGCCAAGTTATCGGGCCCGCTGCTCGACCGGATTGACCTCGTGGTCAACGTGCAGAAGCTCACGCCAGACGAACTGACCAAAGCCCCCGAAGCCGAACCCTCGAGCATCGTGCGCGGTCGGGTCGTCGCCGCAAGGGAGCGGATGCAGGGGCGGCAACGCATGGCGAACGCGTTCTTGCAGGGTAAAGCCCTGCGGCAACACGCGCATCTCGAGGTTGGGCCAGAAAATTTCATTCGCGCCGCCGCCAAGCAACTCGGCTTGAGCGGGCGCGGCTTTGACCGCGTGCTGCGCGTCGCTCGCACGATTGCCGATCTGAGCGGGGCGGATAAAATCACCGAGGCGCACCTCGCGGAAGCCGTGTCGTATCGCGCACGAGATTGGTGAATACGGTTCAACCCAAGAGCTTGACGAACGAAACTGAGCCTCATGAGGTTCGACTCACCCACGTCCTGCTAGGCTCGAGGGGTGAACGACCAAGCGTACTTCGCGTCGCTGCCAAAGAAGTACATGGGGTCAGGTTTATTGGTGCGCGACTCAAGCGGCGCGGTGCTGATCGTCACGCCGACCTATAAACTGACGCTCGAGATTCCCGGCGGCATCGTCGAAGCGGGCGAATCGCCGCGAGCTTGTGCGCGGCGCGAATCGCTCGAGGAGCTTGGTCTGGCTTTGACACCACTGCGCTTGCTGGTGATGGAGCATTTGAGCGCGACCGACGAGCGTCCCGACGCGCTGATCTTCGTGTTTGACGGTGGCATCCTCGAGCCGCAGCAGATCGCACAGATTCGTTTGCCAGCCGATGAACTCGAGGCTTGGCAATTCGTGCCGCCTTCAAATCTGCCTACGCTACTGCTGCCGCGCATGGCGAGGCGCTTGCAATGCGCCATCGGTGCGCTCACGGCAGGGGAGACGTGGTATCTCGAGGACGGCGTGCGCGTCTCGGCGTAAGCCAACTTGCGCTGTCGCATGGGACGCCCGTGCGTCAAACTTACGCTATGGACGGATTTGTCAACATTATCGACGTGGAAGCGACCTGCTGGCAGAGTGCGCCGCCGCACGGCCAAACGAACGAGATTATCGAAATCGGCGTGTGCGTGCTGCAACTCGCGACCCTCGAGCGCGTCGCCAAGCACAGCCTCGTCGTGAAACCCGCGCGTTCCGAAATCAGTGCGTTTTGCACGCATCTGACGGGCTGGACTTCGGAAGCGGTGGCTCAGGGTGTGACGCTCAAAGCAGCCGCGCACCGTCTCGAGACCGAGTTTCGTTCGCGTTCACGCACGTGGCTCTCGTGGGGCGATTACGACTGCCATCAATTCACGCGCGAATGCAGCGCCAAAAGCATCGCGTACCCGTTTGGCTCGAGGCACATCAACGCCAAGGTCGAGTTCGCTCGGGGACAAGCTGATGGCAAAAAGGTCGGCATGAGCCAGGCCTTGGCGGCGCTCGGCATCCCGCTCGAGGGTCGGCATCACAACGGCGCGGACGATGCGTGGAACATCGCTGGAATCGTCGCACATCTGCTGAGAGCGGGTTTGCTCGAGTTGCCAGAAATAGACGGCCTTAAAACGCGTCTTTGAGCCACGTGATATTGAACGCTCGAGCGTCACCTTCGATCAGCACCGCATCGAAGCGGCACGCCACGTCATCGCGCCCCAGATACTCGAGGGCAGCGCGGCGAATCAGGCTCGCTTTGCGCGGCGTGATGTACTCGCCGGGCGTGCCGTGCGACGACTTGCTGCGCTGCTTGACTTCAACGAACACCGTGACCGTCCCCTCGAGCGCGATCAAGTCGATCTCGCCGCCGCGCACGCGGTAATTGCGCTGCATCACCCACAGTCCGGCTGCCTCGAGATGCTGCGCGGCTAAGCCTTCCGCCCACGCGCCGTTGATGCTAGAGCGGGTCGGCTTCATCGCGTACATTCTAGCTCGAACATATATTGAGTTTTGGCAGGACAGAAACGTTTTGGCTTGTTCGCCTCTCCCCGTGGGAGAGGCCGCTGCGCTGCACTTTGTGAACATGGGTTCAACGCAGCGGGTGAGGGAACGAACGTCAGCGAGTTGCCCTTGACTTTGCCGCTCGAGCAGCAATATAAAACCCGCCTGTCACCAACAAGCGGGATGCGAGAAAACTTGACTTGCGTTTAGCGCTTGATCTCGAGCTTGGACTCACTTGGCGGTGCGAAGTGGCGCACGGCGCTGGCGGCAAGGGCGATCAAGGCGATGTAACCGATAACCAGAATCACAAATTGGAGCGTCATAAAAAACCTCTACCTTCGCCAGCAATAATAGCATGTAAATAATTGTCTAATGCTATTTTTACTACATAATCATAGATTTCTGGCAATAAAACACTTTTGCAATTGATTGCACGAATTGCAGAGTGGACAAGCGCTCGAGTCACACGCTATTCTCGAGCTATACCGAGGGCAAATATTTGCAACTCGAGGTGCTAAAGTCACTGGCTTGTTTCGTACAACACCTGCTTTGAACGAAGCTGATTACGCTGCCAGAAACGCGGTTCACATCATCCCATCAGGCTTTGAGTACACTGATGCCCGTGCCGCGCTTCGTTCACCTCAATGCAAACCTCGTCCCAGAAAGTGACGCGAAGCTGCACGTCTCAGACCTCGGGTTGCGCCGTGCGTACAGCGTTTTCGAGTTCCTGCGCGTGGACGATGGCGTGCCAGTTTTTTTTGAGGATCACTTCGAGCGTTTCATCCGCAGTTGCGCTGTTCTCGAGTTGACGCCGCCCGATGATCTCGAGTTGCGGGTTTTGGACTTGCTGCGCGTCAATCACGCCAGTTACAGCGGCGTCAGCATTTACCTGACCGGCGGGTACTCCCCGGACAACTTCACGCCAACCGAGCCGAATTTAATCATCATCGAAACCCCCCGAGAACCGTACCCGACTGATTTGTTCACGCTTGGCACGAAGGTCATCACGCACCAGCACACCCGCGAGTTGGCGCACGCCAAAACCACGGATTACCTGACCGCCGTGCGACTCTCCAGCGCGATCAAAGCCGCCAGTGCCACCGAAGTGATTTTCACCACGTCCACCCACGCGCTCGAGGGGGCGCGAGCGGCGCTCGGCGTGGTGCTGCCCAGCGGCGCGATTGTCTCGCCGCTGGATCACGTGCTCGAGAGCGTGACAATGCGCCGCGCCCTGCGCTTGGCGACCACTTTCGCCGCAGTCGAACGCCGCGCGGTGACGCTCGAGGAGTTCCACACCGCGCCGGAACTGTTTTTGACCAGTGCCACGCGGGGCGTGATGCCGATTACGCAAGTGGATGAGCGTCTCGTCGGTGATGGGACTGTCGGAGGAGTGGTCACGCGCTTGATGCGCGATTTGGACGCGCACACCAAAGACTACATTCGCTCGCACGCCCGCCTCGGCGCATTAAGCTAGCGAGGACAAGCAACCCGCGTTCAGCAAACTAGATTACACTCGAGGCGCGACCGTGAGCATGGCTCGAGACTCGAGTTGCGTGGGCGCTGGGGGAATTACAGTGAAAGCAATTTGGATTGTCGTCGCATGGCTGCTGGGGAGCAGTGCCGAAGCGCACGTCAAATGGTTCTACAAAGGCGAACGACCGCCCGTGCAGTGGGACGCATTGCTGAATCCGATCACGCTCGTGGTGATTGGTGGCGTGGTCGTACTCGTCGCAGCACTGGCGGCATTGCAACGCTTCAGAGGCGGTCATGGCCTCATCCCGACGATGCGCTGGTTCGGCGCGTCCGACGATCATCGCGCCGCGCTGTTTAGTTTCATCCCCGCGATTCTGGCCGTGCACTTCGCCGTGCCGCTGTTTGTCGGCAGCGTGCAAGGGCAGCTTTTCTCGCCAGACAACCACCTGCCCGGTGGCTGGGCGTACATTCTGGGACTGCTGCAAGCGGGCATCGCGCTATCCCTGTTCTACGGTGGACTGACCCGCATCAGCGCGGTGCTGCTGGCGTGGCTGTGGCTGATCTCGCCCGTCTTCATCGGACTCGAGGGGATGCTCGACAACGCCTATATTCTGGGTTTCGCCGCGTTTTTCTTCCTCGCGGGACGCGGCCCAATCAGCGTGGATCGCCTGATCTTCCCGCGTTTGGAGCCATCAGCCAACCTGATGCGCCACGCGATGAGCGCGTTGCGAATCGGGATTGGCGTCAGTCTGCTGAGCGCTGCCTTCACCGAGAAACTCGCCAATCCAGCCTTGGCGCAAGCCTTCCTGCAACAATTCCCGCTGAACTTCACCTCGAGCCTCGGGCTACCAATCCCAGACGACGTGTTCCTCCGACTGGCGGGCGGCGTGGAACTCTTGGTCGGTTTGTGCCTGACTTTCAACATCTTCCCCCGCGAAATCATCATCATCGCGTGGCTGCCGATCAACCTGACATTGACAGTCTTTGATTGGGTTGAGTTGGTCGGCCACCTGCCGATTTACGGTGCGTTCGCGGCGCTGCTGATCTGGGACAACGCCAGCCTGCCGCTGTGGTTGCGCGGCATGCGTGAAGGGCCGCTGCCCGTGGCTCAAGCGGTAAGAAGTGCGGTCAAGCAAACCTGATGCTCGAGCCTCGAACCGACTGTGACCCTGCGCCTTGCACGCCATGAGATAATCAACCCGTGAAGCCGTACCTGCTCGACCTGCACCCAGACCAGTACCCGCTTTCCGGCTACCGCCGCAACCAGTTATTGGAGTGGGTGTTCAAGCGCGGCGTCGGCAGCTTTGGTGAGATGGATAACTTGCCCAAAGCCTTACGCGATGACCTCGAGCGGGATTACCGTTTGAGCGCCTTTAGTAAGGTCGAGACGTTTCCCTCGAGCGACGGCAGCACCAAATATTTATACACGCTGCTGGATGGGCGGCAGATGGAAGCCGTGCTGATGCCCTACGCGGATCGCACAACGATCTGCGTGTCAACCATGGTCGGTTGCCCCGCTGGGTGCAGTTTCTGCGCGACTGGCAAGCTCGGGTTTGGACGCAACCTGAGCGCGGGCGAAGTGATTGAGCAAATCTTGTACGCGGCAAGGGATCAGGGCATCGCGCCCGGCGCGATTCGCAACCTCGTCTTCATGGGCATGGGCGAACCGCTCTTGAATTACGACAACACGCTTACTGCTGCCCGCATCATGCTGCACGAGGACGGGCTGGGCATGAGTCAGCGCCGCGTGACGCTCAGCACCGTGGGATTGCCTAAACAGATCGTCAAACTGGCTGGCGAAGACGTGACCGTCAAGTTGGCGATTTCCCTACACGCGCCAGACGAGGAAACCCGCAAAACGATCATCCCGACCGCCCACGCGCACACGATCCACGGAATTCTCGAGGCGGCCCGCGAGTACCAGCGGCGCAGCAAACGCCGCGTGACGTTTGAATACGCGATGCTCAGCGGCGTCAACGACGCATTGTGGCAGGCGGAACTGCTGGCAGACCTGCTCAAAGGCTTAATCAGCCACGTCAACCTGATCCCAATGAACGCGTGGGCTGGCGCTGACTTCACCTCCTCGAGCGAATCGCGCATTCAAGCGTTCTACGACATTCTGGAAGCTCGAGGGATTCCGGTCAGTGTGCGCCGCTCACGTGGACGCGATGCGGGCGCGGCGTGCGGGCAACTCGCGCTCAAACGCCCAGACGGTCGCTCGAGCGAGATCAGCGCGGCGTGAACACCTGTTTGCTATGCTGCTGCCAATGACCTCCGTGCCTACTGACAACCAGCGTGAAGTGGACTGGCTATTGAGGCGGGCGTGGTTCAACGCGGTCGTCTGGGTTTGTGGGATCGGTTCGTATCGAGCAATTGGCTATGCACGCCGAGCCATGCAGATCATTCGAAGCTCGAGCGAACCATTGACTGGAATGACTCGAGCGCGGTTCGCTTATGGGCTTGGGGTTTTCGGCGTGGCGATTTGGTTGCCGTTCGTTGTAATCGGTATTGCCGTTAGCCTCATCAATCGTTGAACATCGCATTTTGAGCTTGACATCTCGAGTCGAACACAGTGTGGGGTTGCCCCTGTTTTGTGGACTCGGGCAGTTTCAAGCCGCTCGGCTATTCTCGAACTCGGCTGGACTCAAATAGTTCAGACTCGAGTGTAACCGTTGCCGATTGTAAAACACCTCCATCCACTCAAAAACCATTGCTT
>JANYHH010000126.1 GCA_025359505.1 Deinococcales bacterium | reverse complement strand
AAGCAATCGTGTTTGAATGGATGGAGGTGTTTTACAACAGACAACGGTTACACTCGAGCCTAGACTTTCAAAGTCCAGCCGAGTTCGAGAATAGCCGAGCGGCTTGAGACGACTCGAGTCCACAAAACAGGGGCAACCCCACTTCCGCTTGACGATCGACAGGTACAACCGAGATTGTTTGTGGTCAGCGATTGGCGGCGAGGTCGCGGCCGCCCTCTGGAACGCACTACACGAAAAGCCGAACGGATCCGAATCGGCTCACTTCGCTTCGTGGCTTGATCGTGCCAGCGATCTCGAGGACTGGTTCGAGGCACCTATATGGCTCTTCGGAACACTGCAAGTTTCACTCGTCGCGGTCGCCAAGCGTACCGTGATCGAAGAACCCAGCCTGCTCGACACACAGCGGGAGGGCGCACGGATCGGAACGGAGTTCCCAAGTCTTCGCGCGAACGACTTCGACATTGCCCTTCCCGGACCCGCGAGTACACTGCTGGATCACCACCGTTTCTGGCTGCAGTTCGACCACTACCAGTACCGTTCGCGCTGCCGCGGAAGGCTCAGGCTACTGCTGCTTGTAGCGCTACACGACGTGTTTGAGCAGCCGCCGCACAGTGCCGATGTCCTCGAGTGGCTGCTTGCCGCCGTGGACCGACCCTGGTTGTTCCTGGAGATCGGGCTGCATTTTACCTACCGTTTGCGTCAACACACGGCACTGCTGCTATGCGATCTGCGCACAGCGACCTTGGGCATGCACCTGATCGACGCGATCGAGGTTCGCCCCACACTGCGCTACCCAAGCTTTGGCGACGAGGATGCAAACGACACCCGACGTTTGCAGTCCGAGATTTGGCAGAACGCGCTCGAGGTGTTGGTGCGAACGTGCGAGCTGACACACGACACCAACCCCGACGATATCGGGCGCGTCCTTGCCCACACCTTGCTGCTCACGTGCCAGCCACCCTACCGACGTGGTTCCGACGAAGCGGGTCAACGCGCCAGCCGCAAGGCAGTCGTATGCAAGACCGCTGCAAGGTTTTCGGACTTGATTCGGCTTGCGATCCTCGCCGACCCTAGTCTCGAGCCGAAAAGCAGTTACGACGCTATTCCGCACAACCATCTGCAAGCGCTTTTTGCGCTCATCGAACATGCCGCTGATCCGGTGGAGAAAACGGCGCTGGCTCGAGCGCTCAATGGCATGTATCTTCAAGTCCTAGATCGGTGGCGCTTCGCTGCGGATGGAAAGCTGATGTACTGGTCCAGGCGAAGCGCACAAATTGCGCAATTTCCTTGGCACCTTGTTCTCGAAACACTTTCCGACGCTGCCAAACAAAACTCGATGCTCGAAGTACGCGTCGTAGACGACACCGAATTTTTCCACAACATCGGGAAGGCAAGCGGACTCACCGATCCGCTTACCCGCGAAGACAGTGAAGAGTACTACCTCGCTTGGGGTTACCGTGTACGCACTCACTTGGACCTGATGCTTCGGGCCTACCGCGCCCCGAGTATCGCTCCCACGCTCAAACCTATGATCGAGGAGTGCGTCACCGTACTGCTGAGTCGTTGCGTCTCGCCAAGCCGACGCCGCGGGCGCTTGGGGTTGTTCGATCCCCAATTCGAACTCTTTCCCGAAGAGGGGGACGATCGGCAACCGCTGGCCATTCGCACGATGGCGGTATTGAATAACTTCACGTTGTTCCAGTGTCAGGCAGCTTTCAAGGTGTGGGTGAATCGGACGGTCGACGCGGTCGAGTTGCTCGGTCTTCACGAGCACGCCCTGCCCGAAGCCGTCAAAAAGCGTGCCCTTGAACGGCTCGAGAGTGTCAGTCCTGCACGACTCTTGCGTGGTGCCGGATTACACTCGTATGAGCAACTCCTCGTGGGCGCTGTGAATGCCGGACGCGTCGAATTCGCGCGGGCGGTGCTGCGCAGCGGAGACCAAGCCATCGTTCGCGACGGTTCTCGAGCGTCGTGGAACGTGCTTTCCAGCCGCATGCAGCTCGCGCTTGCCTACTACTCCAACGACCTCACCACTCTCGAGAATGTCACTGCCCCGAGAATTACGCAACCTGTCGAAAACCGAAGCCCAGAAGCAATCGCAGGCGAATTCGAGACCACGCGACAGTTTTTTAGGGGAGCGCTGCTCTTGACCGACCAGCCCCGCGAGGCAGCGAGCATCTTTGACGCGTTGCTAAAGGTGGACCCGAGTCTTGGATCTGCCGCCGTGAACCGATTTGCGGCAGACATCGCCGTCGCCAAATCCCATGAAAACCCGGAGGACCAGCGCAACTTGTTCGAACGGGCGCTTGAGCGTTGGAAGGCGGCAAGCTTAACCCTCGGTGACGCTTGGCTGCAGACGGCACGTCGGCACATCTTTTACTCAATCCTGGTCGCCGACGATGCGCTTCAGCTCGACCTCGAATTCGACGCTACGTGGAACGCCGCGCCCGAAGAGTTGCGTCGCTACGCTGCACACATCGAGGTTGCGGTTGCAAACGCGCGACGACGCGGACAAGAGGAGCGCGCTCGAGCGCTCATCGAGAGCGTCCGAACCTTGCAGGTTTTAAGCGACGGAACGGTTGCACCGTTGTGGTTAACGTTCGAAACCAGCGTGCAAAGCGTTGGCTTTTCTGAACCAATCGTCACGGCGGTGACGGCCGTTGAAATGGGCGGCGTTGTTGACATTTCGACGTTGCTGGCACGGATTTACAGATTAAAGCTACTAGAGTACATCCAGGTGTTCGGACGGTCACCGAACACGGTCGAAGAGTTCATATATGAACACCTCCTCGCGGCCTGCAAAGAGTTCTTCGAGCGGTGGCATCTGTACAAGAGGATGCCTTCTTATGAAAACCATATCAATGACTTCCTGTTTTCGCTGCTGCGTATGCGTCTGGGTTACAGGTGGAGCGTCGGCGACCAGAGCCGAGGTGGTTCGTCGGGAGCGGGCAGCGATGCCGGAGAGCGGGACGCGATTATTTGTTTCGACAGCACGCCTCATGCAATTGTCGAAGCCTTGGTATTGGGTTTCGCTGAAAAATCTAAAATCGAATCACATCTATCGAAGGCGATGAGCGAGTACAACCCCAGTGGTCTTAGCGCCGTATTTATGCTGGTCTACTATCGCGGGACGCGCTTTGAGGAATTTTGGCAACGATATTTCAACGTGATTGACACGATGTCAGTCAACGGTTGCGAGCTTCAAAAAAACGAGCGACAACCGTTCCCAGAGGAAGAATTGAACGCTGCAAACATCCGCGTGACCCGCGATGCGTATCGGCGTAACAGCCGGGCGATCCGCGTTTTTCACATTGGGGTTCATTTGACGTGACTTTCAACCTCAGGCTTTTTGAAACGATCAAAACCTTTTGAGCGCATTTATAAATATAATGCTGATGAGGCAGCAACACAGACGTTCTTCCAAAAAATTATTTACGGTTTCGAGAAAGTCATTTAATGGGGTCAGTGAGGAAGTTTTTCAGTTTATTCGCAACCTAAACTGATAATAGAATAGGAATCAAAAACCTAAACCCTTAGATGCAGATATGAAAAACCTCGAATCCTCTTGAGCCACATGGAGTTACCGCTGATCAATCGAGCATGGCAACAACGGGTTCAGGCAAATCCGACCCTCGAAGATTTTGAAATCTCGCGTGGGAAGATTTTCGATATGGATTTTCTATCGATTAAAGTGCAGGGTATGTTGCGGTTGATACTCGCCCTCGTCACCATCACCGCGTTGCTCAGTCGAAGCGACGCTCAGCCCTCGAGCGGATCGTTCCTGCTCATCCGTGGCGCGTTCGTCATCATCGGCAAGCAGCCTGACGGCGACAGCGTGCGATTCATTCCCGATCAACCCGCGCTCCTGAAGAAACTTAAACGCTCGAGTCGCATCCGGATATCCTCGGACGGTAGCGTCCAACTGCGCTTCGAGGGGATCGACGCCCCGGAACTGCATTACGAGAACCTCGAGCAACCGTATTCGCGCGAACCAAGAGACGTCTTGCTCGCTCAGATGGGCTTTTCAAACATCGAATTCACCCCCAAGGGATTGCAGGTCAGATCGAGCCTTCCGGTTCAGATTCGCGGTGCGATTCTCAGTGAAGCGGCTGAGGGCAACGGACGACCGATCAGTTACGTCTTCCTCGAGCGGGATGCACCGAGCGCTGCTGACGGTTCACGGCTCAATCCGGACCCGATCACCCTCAAGCGTTCACTGAACACGTGGTTGCTCGAGACCGGCAATGCGTACCTGACCATATATTCGAGTCAGCCGGAGAGCCACCGCCTGATCTTTCGCAACCTCGCACTGCGGGCACGGACGCTAAAGCTTGGCGTCTGGACTCGAGACACCACGCCTGACTTTGACCTCAGCACGCTCGAGGCGGTCACGCAGCAGCAGTTGATTCTACCGAAGCTGTTTCGCCGCGCCGTGGTCTACTTTCAGGCGCGTAAGCAGGGATTCAACGGTTCACTGGTGGATTGGTTCACCGCGAATCCGAGTCGAGACGACGGCCTGTTGGTTGGCTCGAGACGCACGACGCTGTCAAGGGTACTCGAAGCGCGGGGTAACCGCATTCGGTTGTTGGTGGATCAACTCGATTTGGTGCTACTTGATCAATGACCGCTCGGGAGTTTTCACTTCAAGCGTCCAACTGTGATAATGCTGGCATCGCCTGCGAGTGAATCAACCGATTCGGCCCATCAATTCCGCGCTTTCGAGAATCGTTTGAGTGTATGTTCAAAGATCAATTCAACCTTCTCGTCTGGCG
Source organism: Deinococcales bacterium (assembly GCA_025359505.1). Classification (GTDB taxonomy): domain Bacteria; phylum Deinococcota; class Deinococci; order Deinococcales; family JAAFIG01; genus JANYHH01. Next base: position 96,733 of record JANYHH010000126.1, on the reverse strand, counting down.
CACCGAGCGTCTCCATCAATACACAGCGTGCCACGCCGCAAGCCTCAGACCGTGCTGAAGTTTCGCACACTTCGGAAAAGGTGTTCACCGATTTCCTTACTGAAAATACTAATTTCCTCCACGACCGAAGGCAGTCGCTGTTGACCTCAAGGGTGAATGGTTTTTCTTTGCCTCGCCTTATTTTGACAAAAGAAGTTGACTTCACCATTGTATGCTGTCTATCAGGTGTCCAATGAGTGAAGAGCCGTCTTTCGCATCACTAAAAATTGTCGATAAATTTCTTGAAGCAAGCTTGCTGACTAGCATTGGTGAAGAAGAGAATCGCTACAAATTCATCGGATTGACCGTGGCCGATTTGGTTGAATTCTTAACTGATGACAAGCAAAGTTTGATTCAGTTTGCGTTGACCGCATTTCTGCCAAACCCCGCCGATTCGGAGCCGCAAATCAAACATGTCTATGAGGCATTGAAACTCCATTGGAAGACGTTCGATAACGTGTTCCGCCAAGAATCGCCGATTGCACTTTACCGCGCCATTATGCTCGAGGTCGTAGCCCGACTGGCCGCCAGTGACGGCAGTCTTGCCTCAATTATTTATCACGCCAATGCTGCTGTGTTCGGGCATCTCAAATATGGTGTCGCTGAAAGCCAAATTGTTCATAGCATTCTTAAAGATGCTGGAGGGGCTGCCGAGGAGTTCGCTTTAGACACTTGGTTGAGTGGCGGCGCAAATGAGGATAGAGAGTCGATAAAGATTTCGCTCCCCTCAACAATCAAAGTTGACATTGATTCCAATACCTTAGTGGATGGTCTGCTCGCTGCTACAGGACCACATAACAGTCAAAGTATTCCCCCAAAGTTTAAGCCAGTTAACACTCACCTGACAAACAGTCCCTATGAATGGCGCGACCAGTTCGCACCAATCGCCGCAACCGTCATTGAGAACGCCATCACCTCAGCCAATACGTCTGCCATCACAGATTTTTCGGCAAAACTGTCGAAAACATTAAATACGAAACTCGGGGCAATCGAGGACAACCTGCGCCAACGCGTTGCGACTGCTCCAAAGCAACTTGAACTGCTGTGGTGGATGCAAGCACTGTACTCAAATTCGCAGCACGCGAGCTACCGCGATTTAACTCCTGTCGCGGCAGCAGTCGTAGCCCCATTCGATCTGGCACAACAAATCACTGCACCCGTTCCTGAAAGCTTGATTCACGTTCTGGGTGAGACTGTTCTCAATGCCACCGCTGCATCCGATGTTCCGTCGACGTTAAAAGATTGGTTAAAACAGCTTCTGACTACCTCCTTTGATGACTCGAGCTTTGCGACCAGCGAGCCCAACGAGCCATTACTGCCTGGTGCAAAGTCACTGCTCGCCGTGGTTCGTGCCGCCGTTCATCATAATCAAAGCGTCAAAGGCGAATTGGCGCACGTTGCCAGTGCCAAGTTGACTCCGCGCCAGTTCGCAATGTGGTTATTACGCGATCTCATATGCGAGCAACTGGCTCGAAGCACGTGATTCAGATGCCAGAGAATCAATTGTGCAATTATCCAAATTGCTTCCCAGTCGATGGCGGCTGTGAAGCTGGAGAGCCGCAGGTGACCGCCTGCTCGCACTTTCACGCTCAATCGCAAGCACGTGAGAATCCTCCTTCCAAAACAAATATCAATGACTTCGCTTCGGTGTACTGGACTGGGTCTGCTTTCGGTGGGACGGACGTTGCGAAACTTGCTGCACGGGGTCGATTGGTGGTGATTGCTATTGTCGGCGCGTCTGGCGTCGGTAAAACCAATGCACTCGCCACGCTGTACCTGCAACTTTTGAATGGCGAGCGGCTTGAGGGTTACCGCTTTGCGGGATCGTTGACCCTTGGTGGCTGGGAAGCACTTGCCGACCCGATGCGCTGGGGCCCAGGCGGAGTCACGCCAAACTTCCCGGATCACACGCCGCGCGGCGCAGCACGTCAGCCAGGCTTATTGCACTTGGCATTGCGAGATTGCAACGATCAACTCCGAGACGTGGTTTTCGCCGACGCGCCGGGTGAGTGGTTTGAGCGTTGGGCAGTCGATCAGGCTCACGACAGTGCTGAGGGGGCACGCTGGCTCGAGCGTCATGCAGATGCCGTAGCGATTTTTCTCGACTCTGCAAAACTAGCCAACCCCGAGGAGCGCGGTTCAGCCCGTCATCAATCGCAGCAGTTACTGACCCGTATAGGGGCGGCTTACAAGACGCGTCCCCGCGCTGCAATTTGGGCAAAGCACGACTGCTTCGAGGAAAACCTAGCCGTAGCCGCTGTGAGGTCTAGTTTGGAGACTTCAGGCATCTCACAGCAGTTTGAAACGGTAGCCGCCAATGCGTCTGAACCCATCCGGGGCGTTCTCGAACTCTTCGTTTGGTTGATAGACCGAGCGCTCGAGGGTGTCTCAGCCGTGGAGCCGAGCCTGCCGCGTTCGGATGCAGCCTTCTTCGGTTTTCGAGGACGTGCATGACAGGTTTTAACTCGAATGTGCTCGTCTTAGGGGAATCCAACGTCGGCAAAAGCGTTTACGCGACGCAGTTGTACGGTCGCCTGCGAGCAGGACAAAGCTCGCGGCTGCGCCTCAATGGTGCGCCGGCAAGCATTTCTATGCTCGAGGACGGCATGAACGCGCTTAACCGAGGCGACATGCCTCAACACAATCCAGCCGGCGATTACCAAGTCATGGATATTCCGACGCGCTTGGACGAAGAGAAAGCACGGTTACGCTGGCCAGATTTTGCGGGAGAGCAAATCACACAGATAGTAAGCAGTCGCGTCATTCCCAAGCTGTGGGCAGAAAACATAAACCAATCCGATGCTTGGCTTCTGATGCTGCGACTAGGAGCAGTCGCCGATCCGGTGGATGCGGTGCAACGTCCTGCTCATCGAGGCAGGCGCACCTCGAATTCGGCGGCGTCTGTCACATTCCCCGTCTCAAATTTGCCGAAACCGTGGAATGCGAACGCGCAATACGTCGAACTTCTCCAGATGATGCTCTATGGGAAACGGCTCAGTGCGCGACAGATGGTGGAGAAGACACCGCTACTCGTCGCTGTCTCGTGTTGGGACGAGCTGCTCACCAATGAAGCACCGCCCGTCGCGCTGCAAAATTGTCTCCAAATGTTTTACGAATATTTATCGAGCACTTGGCATCCAGATGCTTGGCGCGTCTTTGGGATTTCAGCATTGGGAATGCCGCCAACGAATTCTGACCTGAGCGCGAAGCTGCGTGACGAGGGACCCGAACAGCAAGGTTATGTCATCCGACCCGATGGTGAACGTTCACTTGACTTAGCTGAACCCATCGTCTGGCTGATGGAATATGTTGACTCATGAAGGTCAATCTACATTGGGCAGTGTTTGGAGAGCAAAAAAAAGGATCACATGGCTGGCTGCGCGATTCATTGCAAGGAGCAGATCCGCGTATTCTCGAATCACTGGCGGCGAAAACGGATCGTCCAACAGGAAGCATTCCTGGGAACGGCGCGATTCAATCATTTCTGACCGGTTTCCCAGACGGCGCGTTTTACGTCCTCACGCGCACCATGCCCGACCCGACGGCAAAACGCGGTGGAATGGTGGCATCATTTTGTCTGCTGCTTCCTATTGACGCAATCAATGCCATCGAGAATCTCGGATCGATCCTAGCGCTCTTGCCAGCTCTCGAGTCCAGTGCATCCACCATGCGTGAATGGGGTTCGCATTTGCCAACTGAGTGGCATCTTCATGATGAATCTGTATTGCAGGTCGTCACAGAAAGCTCGCGTTCTCATCGTCTAGCCTTGAGTGCTGGTCTCTTAAGAGAAGTTTTACCTGCCGTTTGGGCAGGTGCCCAAAGCGACTTTGAAGATGCTCTTGTGGGCGTCTGGGCACACCTGCCTGATATGGCACGTTCCACGCTTCACTTTGGTCACAGTTACGACCCGAACGATATCGGCGATCCAATCCCGCGCATTGTCAGCACTCTGCCGATGGCCGCACCGCGCTGGAGAACAAAACTGATTCCAGAGGTGACCGCCAATCAAGCGTCGACCCGAGCAGAAGCATTGTTGCTGGGGGAATCCAACGCATCACTCTTGCAGGACTTACTGACCGAGTTGCCAGCGGTGACGAACCTAGATGCGATTCGCAGCGCGGACAGATTGTTGGCAGCGCTCGAACGATTCGAAGCTGGCGAAGTCGGTTCCGCAGTGGCCGCAGCACGACTGTTGGTCAAGCTCGCCCCACTGCCTAACCAAGCGCAAACCCGAAAACAGAGCCTAGTTTCAGCTCTCGAGCGCGACCTCGCCGGAGGTTCGCGTGAGGTAATTCAGCGCTTCGGAAATCTGGAGATGGATGCATTCGGTAACGAGGGTGCGCGTTTTCGAGACGCGCTTGGTTGCTGGGCTGATGCACGTCTTGAAACTGATTCGAGCATTGATGCAAGGTTCGTCTCGTCACTATTTGACAATACCTACGCTATGTGGTGGCGTGAGGCATTGCTCGAACGAATCCAGCACTTCAGCCAACAACTCACTCGCGTGTTCGTAGAGCGAGTTTGGTCATGGTTGGAGGAGCAACCGATGCTGCTTGAGGAAATCGGTGTCTGGTTGACAGACAGTGCCGACGAACGTCTCTTCGCGTCAGCACCAGGTTCGCCGCGAGCTAAAACGGCGGCTGCCTTCTTGCGGTTTATTGAACGGAATCAGCAATTACGCCCTGTTCGATTCCCGCGCCTTGAGACGTATGCGAGGTTCCACTGCGGGGAATTGCCGCGAGATACTTTCAAGCGTTGCCTTGAACAGCCAAATGAATGTCGTCTCCGACTTGAGATCTTGGCACAGGTGATGGGTTTCGAAGCGTTTGTGCAAACGGCTCTTGCGTTCACCGCCACCGACGTGATTCTGGTCGCTGGTGCATTGTGCGCCAACCATCCGGATTTGTTGCACGGCTTTGAGGCACGACATCCCGTGTGGCAACGAATCTGGCTTGCTTCGATTCAACTCGAGCCGACATCGCTCGGCGCGGTTCCAGACCCGAGCGGCGCGGTCTTTCAGATCCTCGATCAGCAGATCACACAAGGCAATGTAGAACCCGCTTTGTTGGCGACCCTCGCTACATCAATGTATGCCAACCTAATCAACTTCCCGAATCGCACAGCGGTGTGGAACGCCTTACCACAAAACACTCAAATCGGCTTTCTCGACGCGACTACCCAAGGAGTATTCGCGCTATGGGCGGCAAATAGCAGAATGATATTAGAGGTTCCGCTTGAGAGTGCAGTGTTCGCACCCGACCGGATTAGTACGGCGGTTTTGCGAATACCCACATCCGCGTCAAACATAATCGAGCGGGCGATCAACAACATCGACTTTAATCGATCACCACCGGCTTACGCTGTCGAGATCGTGTCCGCGCTCGTGAAAAGTGGTGCCTCGATCTCGGAAACCCTCGTACGAGAATTTGCAACTCACATACGCGAGAAAAAATGGTCGACTTTAGCGCTTGAAATCTTTCAAGGCTTTCGCAATACACGCACTGATACTCTGTCCCTATTGTCCGAAAACACGGTGGAGTTGCTCTCGGGACTGGAGCGCCTTGTGGCAATTGTCGAGTTAAAACTCCCGACGCGTTATATCGATTATTACCGTGAACTCCGAGTAATCCTTTGCGATCTCTACCCTCATGGACCACAGTCCGAAGGACTTTGGCACGACATTGGTGGCAAGCCCGGAGACCTTGTCACCTCTGTCTCGGTTAACTACCAATGGGAGTCAGCTTTAACAGCCATTCGTCGAGATTCTAGGTTGCTTCACAAGCTACTCGAAGTGGCTCGTCAGCGTTTCTCCCACGATAATCGTCTCGAAGAATTTCAACGGCTTGCAAAACTAATTTAGAACTCACAGGGAGAACGCTATGAATCTGTCAACTGATCAGCTCCGAGCATTGCGATACAAACTCGCCAACCTATATCCGAACGAGTCTGAAGTGCGCACCTTGTTGAATGATATTGGCGTTGATCCCGCATTCATCAACCTAGCAGGCTCCAGTGTGACGCGGTGGTACGAAGCGTTACGCGAGATTCAACATCAGCGCCGCGTAGATAAACTTTTTGCTCAGGCTCGGGAACGATTTCCGCGCGACGATATGTTGACTGCTTTAGAAGCTGGACTGAATGTGGTGACAGGAGACGAGCAACCGTTCGACTGGCAAGGTGCAAATGAAGTAACGCTCGAGGCGATCACCAAGGGCGAAAACACTCTCGCACCCGTGTCATTTCTAGAACGGGGTCTAGTTTGTGCGCGAAGCGTCGCACGAATTCGGTGCGCAGTTCCTAGGGGGATTAGTTTTGGGACAGGTTTCCTGATAGCAAACGATCTATTATTGACTAATAATCACGTCCTAAAATCAGAGATGCAAGCGCAAGATGCTGAAATAGATTTCAACTACCAAGAATCAATCTACGAAGCAGATGTTCAAGAAGTAACGCTTAAACTCAATCCCAGCCGCTGTTTTGCCACTTCGCAAGCCCATGATTGGACTGTGGTGTCAGTTGAAGGAAATCCAGGTTCGGAGTTTGGGTACCTACCTTTAGAAAATCACCAAACCAAGTTTGGTGAATACGTGCAGATCATTCAGCATCCGGACGGAGGGTTGAAACAGCTCGCTTACAGAGCAAACGTCGTGATGTACGCCAGCTCGACTCGCGTTCAGTACATGACTGACACCATGGGAGGCTCATCTGGATCACCAGTGTTTAACCGAGACTGGCAGGTAGTAGCTTTACATCATAGGTGGAACGACCAAAAGCCCTCTGGCGGTCAACACGGGTTCGTTCGAAATCAAGGGATTCAAATTTCAGTTGTCGTTGATGAATTAAGATCTATGGGAATTCTTTGATCAACTACTTGTGATTCAAAATTACTTGTTGATGTACGCCCAAAAGGCCAGTCCTCGACAACTGCTAATCAACCACCGAAAATTCCTCAGTGCGAGGAGTGCGAGGATCAGATTGTCTGGATAAAACGTGCCTTGCCGGCTAAGCGGGTACTCGAAGTCACACAGGAGTTTATGAGCAGATTTTGAAATTGGCGCTCATTTTTGCACTCGCCACAATTAAGAAGGCTGTCCCTGACGCAAAAAACCAATATTCCTATTGTTCAAAAAAAGTAACTGTAAACTGACTTGATCGAATTTACTGTAGTATGCATGATTCAGTTTTTAAATATACATCGTTATAGAGCCATATCTTAGTAATAGATACGATGATTTTCTATATTTTTGATCGCGGCTCGCACGCGGTCGCGGGCTTCCTGCACGGCCGCGTCGGGCAGACCGACGACCGTGAAATTCGGTAATCCCGGTGAGACATCCACCTCGACTTCGATCACTGTTGCCGCAACGCCGATCACGGCGGCTGAGAACCCCTTGGAAAGCACAACCCGAGCATACCGCGCTCGTCACTCGGCCTCCGGGTCAGACCTCGAGTTCAAACGTCGCTCGGGCGGCTACATTACTGCTGCACTTGCACGCTGACCGCGACGGTCAGCGTTTCCGCTCCGCCGCCGCGCCGCGAGCCTTTCATCGGTGTGACATCGTTGTAATCGCGTCCCCAACCGATGATGATGTGATACTCGGTTTGCAACACGCCATTCGTCGGGTCAAAGCCCAGCCAGACGCCGCCACCGTCTTCACTAGGGATGAAGCACTCGACCCACGCGTGCGTCGCACCAGCGCCGACGAATTCGTGTCCCGCATAGATGTACCCGCTGACGTAACGGGCTGGGATGCGCTGCTCGCGGCAGACGGCCAGCATCAGGTGCGCGTAATCCTGACAGACGCCCGTGCGCTGAGCGACGAAATCAGCCAGCGTCGTCCCAACCCCAGTCGCGCCGGGCGCGTAGGTGAATCCCATGCGAATGCGGGTGTTCAGCACGCGCAGATACTCGAGCAGGTCATCATCGTTTCGCAAATCTGGCAACTCGAGGGTCGCCGTCCAGTTCCCGCGTGGCACGCGCTCGGATGGCTCGAGGTAATCGTAAAACGCAGCACGGTGCGGCTCGAGGCTGCTCATCAAAACCGGCAGCGGCAAGGGCGCGGCGTGCGTGACGACGACCGCATGGGTCTCGACGCGCAGAGTGGAATGCGGTTTTCTGACGTGGAAGCTGTGAACGGTCATGCCAAAGTAATCCGTGTGGGACGTTGCAGCCGTGTCTGGATCAATGTAGAGCTGAAAGCCCAGCAAGCTCTGCGTCGCGGTCTGGGCGGGTTGCAATCGCAACTCGTTGAACGAATCGCTGGCAGGTTGAGGATAGTGATACGTGGTGATGTGCTTGATTTGCGCTCGCACTGGACTGGCATCCTACGCGAAAAGCGGTTTAAAGTGGCTGCTATGAGCGAAACCTTAGCGCTGATCGCGGAGCAGATGACTCGAGTGGGTAAAATGTTCTTAAAGGGTCTCGAGGAGTTTCCCGAAGCGACCTTCTTCACTGACCTCCCGAGCGGCGGTCACAGCGCCGCGTGGCACGCGCTGCACATTGCGGATTGGACGCAGATTCTCGTGCCAGCGGGCTTTGACAGCATTCCTCAAGGGCTGCGCTTAGGTCATCTAGGCTGGGAGGACGCCGCGTGGATCGCGGGTACAACCGGCCCCAGCTCCGTCAGCGTGACCGACACTAGAGACGCGATTCTCGAGTATTTACGCCATCAACTCGAGCGCGGCATGGAGACCGTGAAATCAGGCGCAGCCGACCGACTCGAAGCGAAAATCACCACGCCGATGGGTGAGCGGGTCGTGCGGACGCTGCTGCTGACGCAAGTCGGTCATGTCCCGTACCACTACGGGCAGGTCAAGATGAACTCAAAGCAACTCGCGTGATGATTTCCTCAACTGGTTTCTACGGCGACGTAGAGTTTGGAGAAATCCAGCCGCTCGAGATCGGTGTCTTTGACGAGGACATTGAAGAAGCCCGCGTCCCAGATCGTCATGTTCAGTTCGTCGATGGAATGCACGCGCAGCAGGTTACGCCAGTGCGCCGCACGGGTCATCTCGAGCTTCGCACGTTCCTGATAATCGTAAAGCCACGCCGGGTTGATCTCGCGCACGACGAAGGCATCTTCGCGGGTGTCTTGACCAATCGTCGCCGTGTGCCCGAGCAGTTGCCCAACCTCATAAGCTTCCCTCGAGCTTAAATCACCGTAACCGTAAGCGTCCTGCTCGTCGCCATCCATGTCCTCGGTCAGCGCGTCGTGATCGCTGGTTGCCCAGCGCGGCAGATCTGCGAACAGCTCGAGGCTGAGCTTGCGTGCGGGCATTGCCATGTAGCGTTCATTGGCGAACTCCGATTCGTCTGGCTGAATGACTGGCGTCAAATTGTCATCGTCCAAGATCAGCACGTGGTGATCCACATCGCTGCCGGGTTCATCCAACCCTACGAAAAAATACAGCAATCCCTTGGCGGGCAGTGGATTGCCCACGAAGGCTGGCACGTCCGCCAAGTTGACTTGCAAGATAAAGCTATAAGCTTCACCCGCCGCATTGCGCGGCCACGCCATGCCCACTGGCAAATCTGGCACGCCACCAACGCGACTCTCTCCGATCAAACCGCTCGAGGGAGTGCCGAGGATCAGGCGCACGGCTGGAAGCGCCTGCGCGATGATCGCGTCCACATGAGCGTCAAGTCCGGACTCGGTAATGATCGTGCGGAGCGTCTCGAGCAGTTCTGGGTTCATGTCCTCAATAATGGTCATTCAAACCATGATTTTGTCAAATCAATCCGCCGCGACCGCCAGCGGTTTCGTGCCCGCCAAGATGCTCGAGGAGACGTTGAAGTCCTCGGCAATCAATCTGGCCGTCATTTTGGCGCTCATCATCACGCTCGGCGTGCCACCGCCGGGCTGAGCGCCCGCGCCGACCATGTAGAAGCGCTCAATATCGGGGCTGCGGTTGTGCGGTCTGAAAAACGCGGATTGCGCGAGGATCGGCTCTGGCCCGAACGCGTTGCCGAGGTAACTTTGCAGTGCGCCTTCAAAGTAATCGGGGTCAATGTAGCTCTTGTACACCAGCCGCTCGAGCAGGTTGGGGATGTACTCCCGCTCGTCTAAGAACTTGAGAATTTTACCCACGAACGGTTCGCCCAGCAGTTCCCAATCTAACTTGGAGCCGTTGTGCGGCACGGGCACGAGCGTGTACGCGACGTGATGACCCGCAGGCGCGAGGGATGGGTCGGTCAGGCTGGGGATGTGCAGGTACTGGCTAAAATCCTTGGCGAGAATTTTGCGCCCGAAGATGTCCTTTAATAGCTCCTCGTAGCGCGGCCCCAAAATAATGTTGTGATGCTTCAGATCCAGATCTCCATCAATCTTGAAACCGAAGTAAATCACGATCAGGCTCATGCTTTGCGGCGCGAGTTTGACGCGCAGGTCAGCGTTCCAGAAGCGGTACTTGGCAGGGATCAGCTTCAAATACGTGTTGGCGTAATCGCCGTTGCTGACGACCAGATCAGCCTCGAGCGTTTCCCCATCCCCCAGCGTCACGCCCCGCGCAATCTTTCTCGAGGTGATGCCCGTGGGTTCACGGCCTAGTTCGTCACTAATCTCGAGCGCGGTGACTCTTGAGTTATAGCGAATCTCACCGCCGAGTTCCTTGAATTTCTTGACGAAGGCGTTGACCAATGCGCCCGTACCGCCAAGAGCAAAGTGAATCCCCCACGTTTTCTCGACGAAGTGAATCATCGCGTAGATCGCGGGGACGGACAGCGGATTGCCGCCGACCAGCAGCGTCTCAAAGGAAAAAACCTGCTGCATTTTTGGGTTGGAGAAGTATTTCTTAGCGAAGCTGAACAGCGTTCTGACCGCATCGAGCTTCATCAGGTCTGGCACGACTTTCAACATGCTGGGAATATCGCCGAAGTGCGTATAACCCAGCTCTAAAAACCCGCGCTCGAAAATCGCCCTCGCATCGTCGTGAAAGCGCTCGTAACCCGATAAGTCTTCTGGCGCAAGCGCCGCAATTTGCTCGCGGGTATGCACGGGATCGCCGTCGTAATCGAAGTAGGACTTGTCATCGAAATAAATGCGGTAGAACGGTAGGATCGGTTTGAGCGTCACGTATTGAGAGGTGTTGACGCCGCCACTGACGCCCTCTTTGATGCGAACGTTATCGCCCAGCACCTCGGGCGGGTAATCGGGCGTGGTCAAATTCGCCTGCCCCACCTCGAGCGAGAACAATTCCTCGATGAAATGCGGCACGGTAATCACCGTCGGGCCCATGTCGAAGGTGAAACCCTCGCTCTCCCCAAGCGGCTCGAGCTGCTTGATCTCCGTCCACTGCCCGTCCTTGAAAATCACCTTGCGAACGTAAGCCCGACCGCCCGGTGCGTCCAGCGCCTCGAGAATCGTGGTTTTGAACCCCATGCTTTGCAGGCGGATACCGAGGCTCAACCCGCCGAAACCCGATCCGATGACAATGGCTGTTTTACTGTGAGCTTGCATGGTTGGCAGGATACGCTTTGCGGCGCGGGCGGTTCAAACCACTTGGCATACAGTTGCGCTTCTCAAGTCTCCCTGACAGCAGATACGTCCTCTCGAGTCTCCTGTACAGTGGCTCACCATCGTTAATCGCAGTCTGGAGTTGTGGCAATAACCCCAGCGGGAAATCAACCTTCAAAGTCAGGTTTTCCGTGGTGAGAAACGACCTCCGAACAGCGTAGCAGATGGTTTAGGAACAGCGGTAAACATCTCATCTATTTTCGTTACGAAATACATGAGTCGGTCTGCCTTTTCGATCTCGACGCCCCAGAATTCCTTGACGACACCTTTGACCGTAACTTCTGAAGCCAAAATGATCTCTCGCTCAAGCTCTTGAAGGGTCATCAAGCCATTTTTTAGTGCGCCATCTACGCCATTGGAATTCGTGCGAATGGAGCGAAAATCGTTGAGCATTTGGTGACTGAGTACACGTGGTGTCGAAGCGAGGTAAAACGCAGCTCGAGCGAGTGATTCTTGACTTTCCGTGATGATCCTCGGCACTAAAAAACAGACTTCAGCGATCAGTTTGCGCCGTTCACTAAGCGCCAAAGAATCAAACGGTCTGAGGTCATCCTCGAGCCACCAAAAGTCTTTTACGAGATGCCGTCGGCTTCTAGCGTAGGTACGCATGAACGCCATTTTTTGCTTCATTGGCATGATAGAAAAGTCGACATAAGAAGTGCCCATCTTCTGGAAAAATGACTCTTTGGCATTCATGTCAATTTGGAAGCGCGGCACGTGAGAAGTCCGAGCGTGATTGACAACGTTCTCGTATAAACCCCAGCGAACCTCGGGATCACCGCCATACTTGCCGAAAACGATGTAAATTTGGGCGACACCGACTGGGCGATGCGATTCACGAATACTGTTAGCAATACTGACCCAAGTGTTCTTCTGGGTGTGCTTGATTTCAATACCGAACGGTGCAATGACAACATCTGGGAACTCTTGCACTTTGGGTTGCAAAATCAATATTTGACCTTGCTTGGCGTATTCATTAACTAATGCCTCCCGAACGAATGCCTCGAGTTCATCTGAGTTTTTTGCGATTCTCGGTGTTGAGCTAGTCGCTTCCTTGGTGAGGCGGTCGCAGACGTTGGTCAGCAACTCCTCGAAGAATTGGTTGTCCACCCAGAGATTCTGCCACGGCTCGAGCCACATACCACGCTAAAACGGGCGGTACGGCATTGCCGATCATGCGTTCTGTTTCGCGTAGCATGGCGTCAAAAATAAACTCATCTGGGAAACTCTGAATCCGAGCGGCCTCGCGGTTGGTCATTCGGCGCGGCAAAGTGTAGTGCCAATGTGTGTTGCCATGAGCCTCTGCACGAACGGTGTAGCCCGGCCGGTCTGCTTTCAAATGTCTATTACCTTGTTCACCAGAAATGGCGGCGAGACTCCACGTATGACTGAACGCCTCATCACGCGTTCTCGTTTCTAAATCTCCAATCGCCTGTTGCGCGGTGATCCATTCGTGTTTGAGCAAAACCGGTGCTGGGTGAATGAATTCGCTCACTTCCGGTCGCCGTCCAACGATGAACATACGTTCTCTCGTTTGAGGAACACCGTAATCAGCCGCATTGTAGAGGTGGTGTGTCACCTCGTATCCATGTGCCTCGAAGTCTGACGTGATTGCGCGAAGAGCGACTTGGTGATTTTTATTGTTCAGCGCTTTGACGTTTTCGACGACAAAGATGCGTGGGTTCAAGCGTTCAACCGCTTTGACCATAGCGCGATATAAACCGCTTTTAGATCCCGCAAGACCAGCGCCCTTGCCATTAACTGAAATGTCTTGACATGGAAATCCGCCCACCACCACATCGGCTTGGCGAGGCAATGTCTCGAGGTATTCCCAGACATCACCTTGATAAATTTTACCATGCACGTTTCGGCGGTACGTGCGGCAAGCAGCGGGATTTAACTCATTGGCCCAAATAATCTCGAAAGGGTTCGCTTCGTAGTAACGGTTTTGAAAAGTGAAATCGCCGCGAAAGCCGAGATCCATCCCACCCGCACCCGAAAAAAGCGAGACGAGTGAAAAACTTGGCGGGACTCGCGGAGGATCAAACAGGTGCAGTTGCTGGTTTATCTCAGCTCGGAAACCGTGATTTTGGCTGGTGTCTTCAAGCATGACTGAGGGAGTATACGCGCCAATGAATGTAGTTTCCATTTGCCGACTTAGCCTTTCAAAGAGGGATTTTGAGCGTTGATCTCAAGATAAATTCGTGCCACTTCCTTTTGATGTTAGCGGAAACCGCTTACTATTGCAATCCCTTTTTACACATAGCCAGAGTATGCTAATTTTCAACGATGAACAATGAAATTCGGGCAACTGTCAGCGCCCGACTCACTGCGAAACACATGAGCAGAGCAGATCTAGCCCGCGCCATCAATAAAACACCACAAGAAATCACGCGAGCTTTAAACGGGGGCGGGGATGGTGGCGGGAAAGTTCCAACAGTATGGATTGCTATTCTCCAAGCCCTAGAACTTCAGTTGACGGCCACCCCGATTGACGAAAACAAAAAAGCCAATAGTCCCGAATAAATTTAGATCGGTGCGAATCGCATTTATCACTTGCTGCCAACCTCGAGCAACGCCGCTAGGGGCGGATTCACCGATTGACTCGCTTCGCGCACCTCGCGTTGCAGGAAGTAATTGAGCGCCGTGCGAATCCCGGCAATCGCCGCTAACTTGCCAATATCGTCCCAACTCGGCGCGATCGCGGTTCTCAAGATATCAGCCGCTAGCAGAAACTCGAGGACGACCGAAAGCCAGCGTCCCAAGCGCAGGCGAATCGCTTCCTTTCTGACCTCGCGGTCAACGCCGATCAGCGCACGCGCTGCGGCGACCAGCGCCTCGAGCACGGCTGCGATCACGACGAGCGCCGCCGCGCCTTCGGTGAACGCCGCGACGTACACGGCGATGGAACGAACAATCCCCTCGAGTACCGACGCAAAACCTGCCATGAGCTTTACTGTACGCGGCGCGGTCTTAAACGCGGTTGTTTGGTACGGTATAAGCTGTGCGAATTCTCGTCGCTCTCACGTTACTGCTCACCTCGAGCTTCGCATTGTCGCAGGTGGCGTCACAGCCAAAGCTGCTCGAGGCGAGCATCACATACATGAGCGGAGCGCTGCGAATCAACGCTTTCACCGTGCGCCCGGACGTATCGGGGCGCTTGCCAGCGGTGATCCTCAACCACGGCGGCACGGACGGCGTAACGTGGGCCACGAAGCAACGCGCACGGGATGTGGCGCGGGCGGGCTACGCGGTCTTCGCCAGCGCTTACCGGGGCGAGGGCGGCTCGGATGGGCAAATCGAAATCGCATCGGGCGAGGTGATTGACGTGCTCAACGGGATGCGGTGGTTTTCAAAGCAACCGTTTGTGGACGCGAGTCGCATTGGCATGCTCGGCTCGAGCCACGGAGCGCTGATCGGATTGCTGGCCACAGCCCGCACTTCGCAGATCAAGGCGCTGGTCTTCGCGTATGGCGTGGCAGACATCTACGCGTGGTACGCGTATCTAGTGCAGTCCAAGCAGCTCGGGACAGACGCGATCACGCGGCGCGTTTACGGGAACGGCCCGCAGGATAAGCCACAGAACTTTTTGCAGCGTCACGGCTTGCGGGTCGTGCCGCAACTCCCGAGCACCATGCCGATCCTGATTCAGCAGGGCGAGCGCGACGTGACCGTGCCACCCGCGCAAGCGAGGGCGCTAGCAGCCGAACTGAGCGCTTTCAAGAAACCGTTCACGCTCGAGGTTTACCCGAATTCTGGTCACGGCTTCGTCACGGCGCGGGAAGCCGCGACCAAGCGCTTCGGGGCTGACTCCGTGCAGGCGGGCGAGAGTCAAAAAGCGTGGCAGCAGATCATCGCGTTTTTCAAGCGCACCCTCGAGCCTCGGCGCTGAAATAGACACCTTGCGAAGCGCTCGAGGTGAAGGACTCAGCGGCAGCTCTAGGTGATGACTTACAACGCGCTCGAGATGCGGCGCAGCTCCAAGAACGCGCTGGGGATCATCGCCAGCTTGCGTCGCCCGCTGACGTGGGCCCGCATTGTGAAATTGTCAAACCCGTTGCGCTCTAAAGAGGTCAGAATCCCCTCGTAGGCGGTTGCAGCGACCGCGACGGCGACCTGAGCTGGTCCGCGCAGGCGCGGTAAGCCGCGCCAACCCTCGCGGTACAACTCCCGCGCAATCCCCTCGAGTTCGCGCATCAATGCGACGTAACCGTCGTTGACGCGGTGTTCATACAAATCGCGTGGGCGCACGCCGTGTTTGTCCATCAAATCTTGCGGCAGGTAAATCCGTCCACGCTGCAAATCCTCGCCGACATCGCGCAGGATGTTGGTGATCTGCATGGCCATACCCAACTTCAGCGCCCGCTCTAATGTCTGGGCTGAACCGTCGTAACCCGCGATTGGCGTAATCATCCAGCCGACCACGCCCGCGACGCGGCGGCAGTACAACATCAGCTCACTGACGGTCTGGTACTGGTGGCATTCCAGATCCATCTCTAAGCCTTGGTACAACTCTGCATACGGTTCAAAGGACAGCGGGAAGATTTGCGCGGCCCAACCGAGCGCCAGCGCCATCGAGTCGCGGTCTGGGTTGCCCGCAATCGCGCTTTCGATCCGACTGCGCCACGTTTCCAAGGCGTTTCGAGCCTCACGGCCGCTCAGCTCATCGACGGTATCGTCCCCGATGCGGCAGGCGGCGTACACCGCCCAGACCGCTTGGCGCTGCTGATTGGGAAAGAACCGTGAGCCGAAGTAAAAGGTTTTGCTGTGCTGCTGGGTCACGCTACGACAGAACTCGATGGCTGCTCGAGGTGGTGTGGTGAGCGGGCTGGCGGGGTTCATCAAGAGCGTCCTCGTGGAAAGCAGCTTAGCAGAAATTGCGTACTGCGGATTTCAGTGTCAGGTCAGCGGCTCAGTGGCGGGTTTGCCAGCGGCGCGGCTGAGGTTGCGCTCCGCAGGGTCTGACGGCGTGACGCTGGTTCGCCCAGTTTTCACGAATAACTCTAAGGTGACAGCCCGCCGCAGCTCGGCGCGGCTGCGCTCCAAGCCGCTCTGGAGCAGGGTCGCGGCGACAACATCGCGGTTCGGGAAGCGAATCCCGCTGAGCTTGAAGGCGGTTTGCGCGAAACGCCCAAAACCCGTGTCGGATTCGCGCAGGTACATCATGAACAGCTTGCCGCCGGGTTTTAAGACTCGAGCCATCTCAAATAGTGCTTGTTTCGTATCGAAGAACTCGTTCAGGCTCGCGCCGACGACCACGCCGTCGAAGCTCGAGTCGGCGTAGGGCAGGGCTTCGATGTTGACCTGCTCATAGGTGATGTTGGGTTGCATGGTGAGTTTCTGCGCTTGGGTCAGCATCGGTTTGGATAGATCAATCGCCGTGACAACCGCACCGCGCTCGGCGACGGCCCGAGCGTAATTGCCGGTGCTCGTGCCGACATCTAGGAAGTTCTGGTCGGGTTGGACATTCAGCCACTCGAGCATCAACGCGAACTCGCGCTCCAAGGTGAAATCCTCCCCAGTCAGCAAGCTCAGTGACTTCACGCGCCACGCGTCATACAGCAGCGCGGTGACAGGCAGCAGATTACTGAGCTGAGCCAGCGTGTACTTCGCGGCGCTCGGCAGTCGGTTTGGAATCGCGCTCGTCACACATCACACTACCAAGTGGCAGCGCTAAGGAAACGTGAGTGAGGCGCAAATCTCTGGGTGAAAACACCGCCGAGGGCAGAGAGCTGAGAGCTAAAAGCTCGAGCGAATCGTCCTCAGCCCCCTACATTCAGCCCCCTACATTCAACCCTCGGCATTTCCATGGAGCAACCGCAGCGCCGCCCCGAGCGGCAGCACGTCCTCGTTGCAGCGCACCTGTGGGTGATGCAAGCCGTACTGCTCAGTCCCCGCGACGCCCGCGCCGATCATCGCGTAAGCGCTGGGGACGATATGCGAGACATACGCGAAATCCTCGACGCCCATCGACGCGCTGATCTCCAACAGTTCCAGACCGACTCCTCGAGCCGCATCGCGCAGTGCGGCATTGACTTGTGGATCGTTAAATGTGCTGGGCAGCAATGGGTCAGCGTAGAATTCAACCGTGCCGCCGTGCGCGGCGGCGATGCCACGGGCCAGCAACTCGAGGCGGTCGCGCAGGTGAAACGCCACGCTGTCTTTCAAGGTGCGAATCGTGCCACGCAGGATCAACTCGTCCGCGACGATGTTCTCCGCCCGACCGCCGCTCATCACGCCGAAGCTGACGATCCCTGCCTCGAGCGCTGGAATTGTGCGGCTTACCAGACTCTGCGCGGTCACGACAATGCTCGAGCCGATCAGAATCGCGTCCACGCCGCGCTCTGGCTCCGCGCCCGCATGGGCGGACACGCCGCGCACGGTGATGCGAAAGTCCAGACAACAGCCCATGATCTCCGCGTCGCAGACCCCGAGTTGCCCTATTCTGATCTGCGGGATGTTGTGCAGCGCCAACGCCGCACTCACACCCTCGTACACGCCCGCCTCGATCATCTTCTGAGCGCCGCTCTCGCGGGCGGCATCGTCACCGAAGCCCTCTTCGGCGGGCTGAAAAACCAGTCTGACCGTGCCCGCGAACTCGCTCGAGACGAGCCGCTCGGCTGCCCCGAGCAGCATACTCACATGCGCGTCGTGACCGCAGGCGTGCATGAGGCCAGTGTGCAGGCTCGAGTGCGGCAAGTCGGTTTGTTCAGTGATCGGCAGGGCGTCCATGTCCGCCCGAAGCGCGATCATTGGGCCAGCGCCGCGCACGATATCCGCGACGACGCCCGTCCCGCCAATCCCCGTGCGCGGCGTCAAACCCAGATCGGTCAACGCTCGAGCGACCACGGCGGCCGTGCGATGCTCGGTGTACGCGAGTTCAGGGTACATGTGCAAATCGCGGTAGATCGCGGTCAGGTCAAGGGGCGGCATGGCTGGTATCTTCGCACGGCTCGCGCTGATTGGGTTCTACGCATGGCTCGAGGTGATTGGGTTATGGCTCGAGCGCGATCAATGGCGTTAAATTCCGATGTTTTTGTCAATCCGCCGTTGCACGGCTCGAGGCGTGCCTCGAGCCTACGGGATGATGGCAAACGCTTGTATAGGAAGCGGTTTTTCGTAGGGGCGAACCTTGTGTCATACACTCCGACTTAATTCAGAACACGTACTGTACAGCATCTATGCGAATCTCGAGCGTCGCACAGCCCTCTCCCCCAGCCCCTCTCCCGCCGTTCGGGAGAGGGGAGCAAAGCCAAACCAAGCCCGTTTTGCTCGAGGTTTTCCCTCTCCCGAGTGCGGGAGAGGGTGGCGCTTTAGCGACGGGAGAGGGTTGCGACGCTTGCACGATCTTGCGCGGTCAAACTGTTGTGTCTCACGGCATCAGTGATGAAGTTGGAGTGTATGACCTTGTGTTCCCCAGCACAACACGTCCGCGCCAACTTAAAACCTCGAGACTCGAGGTTCACCACAAAATCGTCTCTCGGGCCGATCAGCGCGGCAGGGGCAATTCCTTGTCTGTGGGCGCGGTGATGCCCGCTTTCGAGACCTCGAGTTCGGCTTGCAGCAGTTCAGCGGTGCGTTCCACGGGTTCGCTGGCGGGTTTGCCAACATCGCCAGCGGCGTCTTCGACTTCAGCGGCGACGCTCGAGGCTGGCGCGGCGCTCGGTTCGTCATCGGCAATTTTTTCGTCTCGAGCGGTCGTGTGGTCTGAGTTCATGCGCTTGATTGTGATGCTTGGCGCTGAAGCGCTGTTGAAATTGACAACGGCTCCAACGTGAACTCGAAAATCATGCGTTGCTCACGTGGCGCATCGCGGTAGAGCGCAGCCACGACCATGTACTCGCCCCTATCAAACCACTGCCCCGGACGGGTGCGTTCAAAAACCCGTAGGGCACGCCGCGTTTGCATGCACTCGAGCAACCCCGCGTTGCCGCCCGTCGGGGTTTGATCGCCGCGCTTACCTTCGCCCTCGTAATAGACGCGCTGCCCATCGCGGCGGTTGACGTAACGACTCAAGCCAAAGTCCAGCAACAGTGACGCGTGCGCGGCAGTCACGCGAATCCCGCGCCTCGAGCCGTGGCGCTCTAAAACCTCTTGCCACGTGAGTTGAGCGTCGTTCACGAGGTCTGGCTCGAGGGTTCAGGCGCGGTGAGCGCAAAACGCAGCCACGCAAGTCCGAGGATTGCAGCGACCACGCTGGCGACCAGCACGCCGAGCTTGGCGGACTCGAGCAATGCGTCGCTTTTGAACGCGAGGCTGGAAATGAACAGCGCCATCGTGAAGCCGATCCCGCCGAGTAAGCCACTGCCGAGGATCATCGACCAGTTGACGCCCTGCGGCAACTCCGCGAGCTTGAAGCGCACCGCCAGCCACGCGAAGCCCAGAATCCCCAGTGGCTTGCCTAGCACCAGCCCAACGAACGCGCCGACGGTCACGAGGTTCACGCCGCTCTGAAGCGCGGCCGCAATCGGCACGCCAGCGTTGAACAATGCGAAGACGGGCATCACGAAGAAGCTCACCAGCGGCGCTAAGCGGTGTTCCAGCCGCTCGAGCATCGTGCGCTCTTGCAACCCCAGCGGAATCGTGGTGGCCAGCAGCACGCCCGCAATCGTCGCGTGCAAACCAGACTTGTAAACGAAGTACCACAGCACCAGCCCCAGCAGTAAATACGGCGTCATCCACGGGACTCGAGCGGCGTTTAGTGCAATCAGCGCCGCGAACACGCCCAGCGCTGCCAGCAACATCGTTAAATCGAGGCTCGAGGTGTAAAAAAGTCCGATCACGATCACCGCGCCCATGTCGTCCACGACCGCCAGTGCCACGAGGAAGACTTTTAGGGCGAGCGGCACGCGCTTACCGAGCAAAGACAGCACGCCGACCGCGAAGGCGATGTCGGTCGCCATCGGAATCCCCCAGCCCCCCCTACCACTTGCGTTGCCCGCGTTGACGAGCGTGTACAGCACGGCTGGCACGATCATCCCACCGAGCGCCCCGGCGATGGACAGCGCAGCGCGACGCGGATTGGAAAGCTCGCCTTTCAACACTTCGCGCTTCAGCTCGAGTCCCACGTACAGAAAAAATACAGCCATCAACAGGTCGTTGACCCACAGCTCGAGCGGCTTCTCGAGACCGATCACGGGCAGGCGCATGGGAAAATTCAGCATCGCGCTGTAGAGATTTGCGAAGCCAGAGTTCGCCCAGATGAACGCGATCAGCGCGACCGCGATCAGCGTCACGCCCGGCCACGGGCTGCTTTGGCTAAACTCGTCAATCGAATCGGTGGCGTTGTCTTTAATGTTCATATTGCCCTTCCAAATAAAAAAGTGAAGCCTGCTCTTTGAGCAGACTCCACCACGCCAACGTCTCGAGGTTGGACTCGCACCGCAAACGCGGTGAACTTATGCGTTCAATCTACCCGTTTCCGATTCTCGAGCGTAATCTTCAAAACGCTGATCTCGAGCACCGAGTTACAGCGCGTTGGTTTCAATGTACTTCTTGATCCCCTCGAGCGTGGACTTGAAGAACTTCTCTTGATAATCCACGGCGCGTTTTTTGAGTAACTTGAAGCGCGGCACGTAGGTGCGCGTGACCGTGATCTCCGTACCACCGCGCACGCCTTGGAACGCCCAGCTTTCAGCCATGCCTGCGAACAAGATGCTGCCGCCCTGCGTGGCTTGCAGCATGAAGCCAGTGCCTTGTTGAATGTACTCGTAACGGAAGCGGAACATCCCGACCATCACCGAGTTGTAATTGAGTTCAATGTTCACGCCCTGCGCGACTTTGGTCGGCACAGGCATTTTTTTACCCGGCGCGATGAACTTTGATCTGACGACCGTGGCATCCCATTTGTAACGCTGATCTTGCGGCAGCGCCAGAAAAAAAGCTTTCTCCGGGCGGACGCGCACGAAAATCTTCTCGGTCAAGGAGAGTGATTCGTAACGCTCCAAAAGCTTCTTTTTTTTGGGGTCTTTCTCAAGCTCCTCGCGCTGCTGCAACGCGGCGGCCGATTGCGCCTTGATCTCCTTGGGGATCTTCAAGCGCTGCTGGGTTTGTTGGAACGGCGGTTTACCTCGTGACATGGACAGACAGTCTACCTTGAGCGTGAAAACCTGAACAGTGCGCGAAGACTCGAGGATCGCTGAACTCAGTCACTCGAGGATCGCTGAACTCAGGCGCTCGAGGGTCGTCAGCTCCAACCGCTCGAGTTTAATTCAGCTCGTAGACTTCGGGCTTAAAGTTTAGGCGCTTGATGTACTCCAAATACTCGTGCGGCTCTAAAGCTTTATTTTTGCCACTCAAGGCCACGATCATCGCTTCCATGACGTTGTTGCCGTAATTGCGGCCGTTGATCTTCGGGGTCGTGGCGATCAGGCGCTTGACGCCAGCGGCTTTGAACGCGGCCACGTCGCTTTCGGTGATCGTCTGGGTCAGCAGCGTCTTGCCGTCCATGCGCTCGGGCGCGTAGCGCTTGATGTAATGCGTATCGCCCGCCAGCACTTCGGCCCACTGGTAATACTTTTGTCGCCAGTCGCGCACGGCGCTGTCCTGCTGAGCGCCCGTCGGGTAAAACCATTTGAATGGCAGCATCGTGACAATCGGTAGTACGATGCTGGCGACCGTCTCGAGCGCTTTTTGTGAGCGCAGTGGCAGGTCGACCCCGATGCCGTAAACCAGATCGCCGTACATCACATCCGCCCCGGCTTTGGCGAGGGCTTGGGCCATACCGAAGCGATCCACGGCGCTGACCATCACGGTTTTCCTGCCGCGCCAACCGATGACCGGCTCGAGCAATTCGACGGCTTGGCGTTCCAGCGTGTGCTTCAAGCCGCCACCATCAAGCAGTGGTGTGATGTGAACGCCGCTGGTCATGTTGATGATGTCCCGAAAAGCGTAGCTCTTGTCGCCCGCGACTATTCGCAAATCCGTGCCGCCCAATCCAAACGCCGCCACCTTACCGTCTAAGTCACGCAGCAGTGCGCCAGCTTTCTCCATATCACCGTCCGTGCCAATACGCTCCAAGGTGAACCGCTCACCCAGAAACTCGACTTCGGCCGTGGCGTCGCGCTGACTCGAGCCGAGTGAAACACTGACAATGCGCTTGGATTCGGACATGACGAGGATTGTACGCCCTGACAACCTCGAGCAGCCAAATACCGTGTCTCGAGCGGGTTTTGATGCTCTGCAAGACTCGAGTGAATCAAAACGGGCGAGCCAGATGGCCCGCCCGTCCTCGAGATTGAAACCTTACTTGATCTTGCCGTTCAAGCCGTTCGGGAAGAACCCGCCCTTGCCACTATTGCCCAAGTAGACGATGTTCAGCACCTGCGCGGTCGTGCGGCTGAACGCGATCGAGTTCGCATCGGTCGGCACGAGGTTGGCCTTACCGTTCAAGACAATGCCCTGATCGTCGGCGGTCGGGCCGTCCACCGCGTCGCGCAGGGCGGCAATCGCGGCGACGATCTGCTCGACCTTCAAGCCAGCGGCTGCAACAGTGTTGCGGCTCTGGTACAGCAAGGTGCGGACGATGCCCGCGTGGTACGCCTCGACTGCGAGGATGCCCGCAGCCGCCTCGAGATACGCGGGGTTGGTGATGAGCGGCGCTGCGCCCTTGTACGCGGTCACGCCGACATCTTCAAAGATGAACGCGCCATGCAGGAAGAACAGTTCGTTGGCATACGGCGAAAAGCCCTTGATCGCGTCTTTGCTGGCGGCGGCGGCGGCTACAGCGAAGGCTGGCCCAATGTCAATCGCGGGGCGGGCGACGGCTTTATCGCCCAGTGCGGCCCGCAGAAACTTGACGTGGTTCTCTTCGTCCGTGGCGATCTCCTCGGCGTACTCGCGGGCAGCGCGGCCCGCAATCGTGTTGGAGAACTTGACCATCTGACCGCCCGTGACCGAACCGGGCGTCGCGCCGGTGGTGTTGGTCATGCCACCAACGCCGGAGACCTCGTAGCTGGGCTTACGACCAACGGCGGCGAGGTAGAACTCGGCTTCCAAATACTCGAGGTTCAATGCGAAGTTCAGCACGTCCACGTCGATGTCTGGCTTGGTATTCTGTGCGATTGATGGTGTGAGGTTGGAACCAGCAACAGCTCCGACGCCCATCATGGCGGCTCCGAGCAACATCTGGCGACGATTTAACGACTTCGTATTCATGTGGCCTCCGTGATCCCCTGTGCGGAATCTCACAGAGTCAAACGTGAGTGTTTGAGGCCAAATCGGTGTGTTTCCTGAGTGGCGGCTGAATCACTCCTCAGTGGCAGCACTCGAGAAGCCGCGCAGGGATTTTGGGTAATGGTTCTTCACGGTGTGCCCAACGCGCTTGCCCCAACCGAGCGCCAGCCCCGCGACGCGCACGGGCAGCCAGCCCGCGTCGCCTTCAGACTCGAGCGATTCGCCGCGCAGGTACGCCGAGACTCGAGGATCGGTGAGGTCTAGATTCAGTCCAGCGTCAAACTGGGTAGGCTCGAGGTGCGAATAAGCATGGTGCGGCTCCAAACGGTCTTTTTGCAGGTGCGCGATGCCCACGCCAGCCCGCAGAACTTTCAACCCCGCAAGGCGCGGCGTGTCCAGCGCCACGCGCTGGATTTCGTCGCGGAAAACCATGTACCCCTCGTCGTCCGACACGGGAAATCGGCGGCAAAACTCGAGCCAAGCTTTCAGCAGTGCGTGACCGCGCTCGAACGGTTCTGCATCCGGCTCCTCGAGCGGCGCGTCACCGTCCTCGCCGCTGATTTTTCGCAGCCGCGCCACGAAATGCCCCTCGCCGCGCACCAGATGCGGCATCAACCTCGAGCCAATGCCATCCATTCCGGCGGGCAGTCCCGCGATGACCTCGAGCCTAAATTCCGGGTGCGACTCGAGGAACCGCGCAATTGCGTCTTCGTTTTCCTCGGGTGCGAAGGTGCAAGTGCTGTAAACCAGCGTCCCGCCGACTTTCAGCAGCTCAGCCGCCGACTCGAGAATCTGAGCCTGTCGTTTTGAGCACGCCAGCACGTGAGCGGGCGACCAATCGCGCACGGCAGCCAGCGACTTCCTGAACATCCCCTCGCCGCTGCACGGCGCGTCGACCAATACGCGGTCGAAAAACCCGCCCCACGCAGCAGCCAATCGCGTTGGGTCTTCCTGCGTGACGATGGCGTGTGAGCCGATCCGCTCGAGGTTTTCTTGCAGCACCCGAGCGCGGTTCGGCG
This sequence comes from Deinococcales bacterium, assembly GCA_025359505.1. Taxonomy (GTDB): domain Bacteria; phylum Deinococcota; class Deinococci; order Deinococcales; family JAAFIG01; genus JANYHH01. Next base: position 71,988 of record JANYHH010000126.1, on the reverse strand, counting down.
CGGGTTCGTTGCAAACCAGCACGCCGGTATTCCCCATCAGCGCCGCGAGGTGCGTGGACTTCCCGCCCGGCGCGGCGCACAAATCCAGCACGCGCTCACCTGACTGGGCTGTGAGGCTGGCGGCCACAACCTGAGCGCTCGATTCCTGCATGTAGAACGCGCCCGCGTGATGCAATGCGTGCGACCCAAGCTGATCGGTGTGCGACACGTAAAAACCGCTGGCTGACCACGGCACTGGCTCGAGGGTCAGTTTGAGCAATTCCTCGAGTCTGGCGGGTGTGATTTTTAGGGTGTTGACGCGAATCGCGTTGCTGCGCGGCCCCTCGAGCGCAGTCTTGAACGCCGGGAACTCTGCCCCCAACTGGGTTTCCATCCGCTCGAGAAACGCTTTGGGCAGCACGCCCATGAGCCTACCTGCTCGAGTGAGTAGAATGCCAGCGTGATTATCGCCGTTGGCGTTGACCTGATCGAACTGCACCGCATTCAAAAAATCCTCAATTCCAGCAGCGGCCCGCGCTTCTTGGAGCGCACCTACGCGCCCGCAGAACTGGCGTACTGTCTCGCCAAGAAAAACCCCGTGCCGAGCCTCGCCGCCCGCTTCGCCGCGAAGGAAGCTTTTCAGAAGACTTGGCCTGAATCGCACGGCTGGACGGATGTCTGGGTCGAAATGAACGGGGTCAAACCGGAGCTGAGATTTTGCGCTGACCTGCAAACCGCGATCCTCGAGCATGGCTACACCGTGCATCTCAGTTTGTCCCACACGCTCGAGAATGCAGTGGCGACCGTGATCCTCGAGCAACGGTAAGGCTCGAGCAGTTTCGCCTCTCCCCGACGTGGGAGAGGCCGCCGCAGGCAGGTGAGGGGGGCGAGCGCAGCGAGTTGCCCTTGACATTCAAGGTCAACGGCACTTCGCTACGCTCAGCTACCCTCTCCCCAACCCTCTCCCGCCAGCAGGAGAGGGAGCAAAACCGAGCCGTTCCACACGCTGTTACTCGAGCTGCTGCCGAGAGACAAAAACCGTTTTTACTCTGCCGTGCGTTGCGTCTCGAGGACACCGCGCACGGTTGGCGGCAGGTGTCGGTGGTCGCGCTGCGTAATCTCCCCCACTGGCACGCCGAGCGTGATCGCCAGCCACGTCTGCGCGACTTGCTCGAGGTACACGGCGAGTTCCTTGGGGTCATCGTCGGATTTGCGGCGCTTGGCTTTCACGGCTTGGACGATGCGGAGGCTCAGCGTCTCGAGTTGGGCGCTTAAATACTCCACGGCGCGGTATTTGGCGCAGGTCAGGACTTCGTGCGGTGTGTCTGGCTCGTCTTGCAGCAGGTGATCGGGGTTGCGGATCAGTTTGGACTGCCAGTGTTTGGTCAGCGGTTGTTCTAAGGTCACGCGGCAGTGCTGGCACGGGCGCGGTTCTGAGGTCAGTTCCCCGCAGATTGGGCAGGGCACGAAACCCTGTCTGGCTCGAGCCAGACGTGCGCGGGCGAGACTCTCGGCGGCGCGGCGGGCGGCGGGCAGTAGTTCGGCGGGTGCGCCCTCGAGCAGCGTCTCAATATGGGCGTGCTCGGATTTGGTGAGTTGCAACGGCTTGGGTTTGACTTCCCGCGCCATGACCTCGAGTGCGCCCTGCTCGAATTTCAAGTCTCTTGGGGCTTTGTCACCCAAGGCGGCGACCAGCCGCTCCAAGTAGATGTGGCGCTGCATCGTGAAGAAATTGGCGGCGGTGTTGTCTTGCACGCGCACGATCATCACGCCGTCGCGGATTTGCACGGCTCTGGTGGTGCGGGCCAGTTGCTTGCCGACCACATCGTCCCACGCTTTCAAAACCCACGCGTTGGAAAACCCTTTGGAGAGATTGTTTTTTTTGAGCACCCGCTCGAGCAGGTCAGAGACAGGTTTACGCCCGCCCTTGCGCGGTTTTTTCAGCGGCACGGTGCGCGGACTAGTGCGCTGCGTCACGCCGCACCCGCCACGAACAAGGCGCTCTGCTTGGACTCGAGCGCTCCCGCGTGGATGCTGTAGAGCCGCGCCGCGCCGGGTGCGGCTTCAGTGCCCGTGACAATCGCTTGCGGTGCAAGGCTGGCCATCTCCAATAAAAACTCGCGGCGGCTCGAGTCGAGTTCAGCGGTGAAATCGTCAATCAATAAGACTGGCGGTTCGCCGAATTTCTGGCTCAGCAGGTCATACTCGGCTTTGCGTAAAGCGAGCGCAATCGTGCGAGCCTCGCCCCGTGAGGCGTAATCGGCGGCCGGCAGCCCAGCCAGTTTGATCTCGAGATCATCGCGGTGCGGCCCCAAGACCGTGCTGCCTCGAGCGCGTTCCTCGCGGCGTTTCTCTAAAATATGTGCCCCGTAATCGTCCAAGCGGGCGGTCTCCACGAGCGCGATCTCGAGCGGCTTGCCGTTGCCGGTCAGCGTCGCGTGCGCGTCGTTGGACAGGGTTTTCAGGCGCGTCACCGCGCGGCGGCGCAGGCGCATGATTTCAGCGCCAAGTTCGCTCAGCTTCGCATCCCAGATCTCGAGCATCCAGTCTTCGTGCGTTTGCTTCAAGACCGCGTTGCGCTGCGTGACGACGCGCTCGTAACTTTGCAGCGCCAGTGCGTAGCGCGGCGACATGCGGCTGACCAACGCGTCCAAGAAGGCGCGGCGGTCGCCCGGCGAGCCATGCACCAACTCGCTGTCCTCCGGGCGAATCAGCACCGCGCTGGCGTGGCGGGCCAGATCAGCGGTTTTGACCCGCGCCCCATCCACTTTGGCCGCCTTGCGTCCGGGAGCCAGCCCGACCTCGAGCTTTGTGATCCCGTCATCGCGCTCGAGTTCCGCGCCGACGAAACCCTCTTTTTCACCCAGACGAATCACGGTTTCGACGCGGGTCACGTCCAGCACGCCCGTCAACACCAGAAACGCCGCTTCTAAGACATTGGTTTTGCCCTGCCCGTTGCCGCCGACAATCGCTGTCACACCGCCCTGAAAGGCTAACCTCGTCGGCTCGAGGTTGCGGTAATGCAGGGTTTGCAGGGAGCGCAGGATCACGTGAGTCGCATTTTACGCCCTCGAGTCTAGCGGGTGGAGTTGAGGCGCTGGATCGGCTCGAGGTGTCCGTGGGGTTAATCGTTATGCGTTCGTCGTCGCAGCGTTGCACGGGCTTGCAGTGGCAAGCCCCTACGGGATGATGCTAGACGCCCCTACAAAAACCGATTTTTGTAGGGGCGAACACGAGGTTCGCCCGCCACACCACGCAAACGGAGACTCGAAATCTCGAGCATCGGACGTTTGCAGTTGCCTCGAGACCGCACACAAGGAAAACCGTGACTCGAGATCAGTGCCTTACCAAGCCTCGAGCACGCGGTTCTCCGCTGCTCGTAAGTCGCAGCGTATACTCTATTTTGACATGTCCAAGCCGCGCATTTTACTGGCGATGATCACGGCCGGCAACGGTCATAAAGCGCCTGCCGATGCGCTGAAAAGCGGTTTTGAACGGCTCTATCCGGGCGTGTTTGAGATTGACGTGCTGGATTTTGCCAATGAAATCGGCGATACGATCTTTGATAATTTCACCAAGAACACTTGGAATTGGATGCTGCGTAACCCGTGGAGCGCGTATTACGGGCAGCTTTTGCTGGAATGGGTGATCCCACGCGAGATCACGCGTTGGGTCACGGCACGAATGCTGCGTCACCACGCCCGCAACGCTGCCTTTTTCGTGCGTAACCGCTATGACTTACTGGTTAGCACGCATTACTTCACGGTGCAGGCGCTCAGCGATGCGCGGCGCAAATTTGGCGTCACCGTGCCATTGATTGGGATTGTCACCGATCCCTTTGACGGTCACGTGCTCTGGGCAGACGAGCACGCCGACGAGTTGATCGTCAACAGTCCCAGAGCCAAGCGCAGTTTGGAGCGCAGCGGCGTCAAGCCCGAGCGCGTCAGCGTCTACGGCTATCCGCTAGGCTTGCAGTTCGTCGGCAACAAAGACAACCGTGCGGACTCGAGGGCGGAACTGGGGTTGCAATCAGCACAACTAACGATTTTGCAATCAGCCGGCGGCGAGGGACTGGGCGGGCAATTGGAGATGTTCGTCAGGGCGGTGCTCACCGCCAATCTGGACGTGCAATACGTCGTCGCCTGCGGTCGCAACGAGCAGTTACTCGAGCGGCTGCTGGCGCTAAAAGCCGAATTCCCGCAAAGTAAAACGACCCTCGAGCCTCGCGGGTACATCAGCAACATGCACACGTACTTGAGCGCCAGCGATGTCGTGCTGGGCAAAGCGGGCGCGTCCACAACGCTCGAGGCGCTGGCGACGGGGCATCCGATGTTTCACACCAGTTTCGTCAATCAATCTGAAAAAACCAATGTCGAGTTCTGCGTCGAGCACCGCGTCGGTCAGTACCTGCCGCAGCCGGAAGATCTGGTGAAGACGCTGCAAGGCTTTTTGGCGCACCCAGCGCAACTCGAGGTGCTGCGCGAGAACGTCAAAGCGCTCGATTTAGAAGTCGGGACATTGGAGATTGCGCGGCATCTGGTCGAGAAATACCTCTACTACGCCGTGCCAAGTCGCAGCGAGGCTGAAGAGGTCACGGTTTGAAGCGCCAGATACTGTTTTTGATGTCCGACACCGGCGGCGGCCACCGCGCCGCTTGCAACGCGATCACCGCCGCGCTCGAGGTGCAGCACGCGGGCGAGTTCAACGCCACACTGGTGGACATGTGGCGCGAGGGTACGCCGTGGCCGTTCAACAAAATGCCGGAACTGTACGGCCCGTGGGTCAACAAGCACCCGCAGTCGTATGAGGCGCAGTACTGGATCAACGACCGCATCATGAAAAATTCGTTGATGAGTCATTTATACGAGCGCAACATGTACTCGAAGCTCAAACGTATTTTCACCGCTCATCCGGCTGACCTGATCGTCTGCGTTCACAGCGTCTTCACCCGCCCCGCGTTGCACGCGTTGCAGCGCATGGGCGTCAAGACACCGTTCGTCACGGTCGTCACCGATTACGCATTGCCGCCGGTGCTGTGGTACGACAAACGCGCCACCAAGACCCTCGTGCCGACCCCGCCCGCGTACCAGCGCGGTCTCGAGTTGGGGATTCCCGCGCAGAAGCTGGTGCTGACGGGGCCCGTGATCCACCCGCGCTTCACCACGCCCGGATTATCCAAACCAGCGGCTCGAGCATTGCTGGGTTGGAATCCCGACGCTCGCATCGCGTTGATGGTCGGCGGTGGCGACGGCATGGGCCCACTGCAAACCATTGCCACGGCGATTGACTCGAGCGACTTGGCACTGGAACTGGTGATCGTCGCGGGACGCAACGAGGATTTGAAGCGCTCGCTCGAGATACAGATTTGGCGTAAGCCCGTGCGGGTGATCGGCTACACCGCGCAGATGGAAACGCTGATGCGAGCCAGTGACGTGATGCTGACCAAAGCGGGGCCGGCGTCCATCGTCGAAAGCGCGGCGCTGGGCGTGCCGATGATCCTCTACGGCGGCATTAAATACCAAGAATCTCCAAACGCCGAGTACGTCGTCCAACAAGACGCCGGCGTTTACGCGCCGACCGTTGGGGGCGTCGTCACGGCGCTCGAGCGGATCGTCCGTGACCCCGCAGAGTTGCAGCGGCTCGAGCGCGGCGTGCGCGGTTTGGCTGTGCCAAATGCGATTTGGCGAATTGCCAGCGAGGTCTGGGAGGCTGGCTCGTTTGAACCTCGAGTGGTGAGTTAGATCGGCTGGCTCGAGCGAAACGCGTTGATGATCGCTCGAGATGCAGCAGTTCGTCGATCTCGAGGTTGTGTTCGGCGGCGCGTTGCACGGGTGAGGCGACACGGATGAGGCGAGCCTCACCCCTACGGCTGTGGCAGGCTCGGGTTCGCCGATGCAGACGCTGATCTTTTCACCCATGTGGGAACTGGTATCCTGTGCGTGACGTGAACCAGACTTGGAAGATGCTTTTACTCACCCTCGCGCTGTCGGCACTCGGTTTGCTGCTGCTGGCCCTGACGGGTCAGCGTTTCAGCCCCGAGGACTTCAGGGCACTCGTCAAACTCGATCCGCTGTATCTGGTGCTCGTGCCAGTGACGCTGGTGCTGTGGTGGCTGACGGCCGGTTGGCGCATTCAAATGCTGGTCGGCAGCAAGGATGTCGGGCTGCTCAGGGCGACGAAAGCGCTGCTGCTGTCCTTGTACGGCGCGGCGGTAACGCCCGGTTCCACCGGCGCGAACGTCGCGCTGGCGTGGTTTTTATCGCGTTACGTGGACTCGAGGCGGGCGGCGGCCACCGCGATTTTCGTGCTGGCGCTGGACATGGTGTATTTTTCGTGGAGTCTGCCGTTGTGCTTTTTCTTGCTGCAATGGCGCGGCATCGACCTGCACCTGCCGCTGATCGGGCCGGTGCTCGGGGTGATCGTCGGCGTGGTCGCGGTCACGGCGGGTGGGCTGGCGTATGGCCTGACGTATCAAACGCGGCGGCTCGAGCAACTGGTGTGGTGGTTGACGGGCTTTCGCCTGCTCACGCGCTTCCGGCGCGGCGCGATTCGCTTCCTGCGCGAGACGGCCGATGCGATCCAAGAGATTCGTGGCTTACCGCCGCTGAAGCAGTTCCTGCTGCATTTTTCATCGGCGCTGGGGTTCTTGCTGCATTTCTTGGTGGCCAACATGGTCGCCGCTGGGCTGGGCTTACCCGTGGATCACATTGATCTGGTGGCGATGCAGAGCATCATCATCGCGCTGTCGTTTTTTGTACCGACCCCCGGCGGCGCGGGCTTCTTTGAAATCGCGCTCGGCTCCTCGAGCCGCAGCGCGGGCATTCCCGAGGCGGCCGTCGCGCCGTTCGTGGTGATCTGGCGCTTACTGTCGTACTACCTGTACGTGTTCATCGGGCCGTTCATTGGCGGCGCGGCAATGCTGCGCGATTCTGCGAAGAAACCTGCCGCAAGCAGCGCGGCTGTTCCAGCCGAATCTTCGAGGCCTTAACGGTGCGCGTGCTGCTGGTCTGCGACGATTACCCGAGCGCCTTCGCGGGCGGCGTGGCGACCTCGGTGATGAATCTGGCTCGAGGCTTAGTGGGTCTGGGTCACGATGTCGTGCTGCTGTGGCCCGAAGACCCACTGGCATTTCCGATTGCGGGCGTGCGACAAGTCAGAACCAAAGGTTGGCGGATTCAGCTTGGCAAGAATCACGTGGTGGCGGCCGCGCCCCCTCGAGCGAACGACCTGCCCGCTGGTTGGATTCCCGAGGTCGTTCACGCGCAGCAACCCTCGCCGCTGACGTGGTGGGCGCGGGGGTACTCGAGGCGACATCGCGTGCCGCTGGTCGTGACAATGCACAATCTCTTGGAGCACGCACATGACCGCGTTGGGCGCACGGTGCTGGCGTGGATGTACCGCGCCACGCTGCGCGGTGCGGACGTGACGGTCACGCCGGCCGCTTTCTCGACGCGCTACGCGATTGCGCGTTTCGGGCTGAGCAATGCCGTGACGCGCTCCAACAGCGTGGATGTCTCGAGCTACGCGCAGGCTCTCGAGGTGCAGCAGGGCGGCGTGCCAGAGCTGTTGGGAGCGATCAGCTTCGTGCCGTACAAGAACCCACTGCTGATGATCGAACTGATCGGCGCGTTGAAAGCTCGAGGAATCGCGGTGCATCTGAAAATCGCGGGCAAAGGCGCTCTGCGCGAGGCGTGCGAGGCTCGAGTGCGGGCGCTCAAACTCGAGGATAGCGTGACGTTCTTGGGTGCTGTGCCGCACGCGCAGCTCTTGGAGTTGATGCGAGCGGCGGATGCGCTGCTGCTGACCAGTGTTGTGGAGCTGCAACCGATGGTGATTCTGGAAGCGAAAATTTTCGGCACGCCCGCGCTCGTCGCCGACAGTCCGCTGAGCGGCGCGAGTGACCTCGTGCTGGACGCGCAGACCGGCGTGATCTTCCCCGTCGCTGACCTCGAGCGAGCCGCTGACCTGCTCGAGCCGTACTTGCGCGACCCTGCACGGCTGCGAGCGATGCGACCCGCGACCCGTGAAGACGCGCAGCGCTTCGACCTCGAGCCAGTCGCGTTGCAGATGCTCGAGGTCTATGAAAAAGCCATCAAGCAACTCGAGCCAAAACCGTAGCTGAGTTCTTGCACCCCCCAACGGGGGGAAAGCCTCGAGCCTGCTCGAGCTGGGGGGCGGTGCGACGCTCAATCCGCATTCGCACGACCCGCCCGTTCAGGCTCGAGCCATCGCGGGCGCTACCACCGCTGGCGTCGGCGCTCTGAACTGGCGGCGGTGCAACTCCGCGTAGCGCCCATTGGCGGCCAGCAACTCCGCGTGCGTGCCACGCTCGACGATCCGCCCCGCCTCGAGCACGACTATTTTGTCGGCGCGTTCGATGGTGCTTAAACGGTGCGCGATCACGACGCTGGTGCGACCCTGTAACAGCGTCTCGAGGGCGCGTTGGATCAGCGCTTCGGTGCGGGTGTCGACGTTGGCGGTCGCCTCGTCGAGGATCAGGATGCGCGGGTTGGCGATCACGGCGCGTGCGAAGCTGATGAGCTGGCGCTGCCCTTGCGACAACGTGCCGCCGCCCTCACCGAGTACCGTGTCGAAACCCTGCGGCAAGGCTTTGATGAACTCGAGCGCGTTGACGGCGCTGGCGGCTTCCTCGAGTTGGATTTGACTGGCGTCGAGTTTGCCGTAGCGGATGTTGTCGCCGATCGAACCGCTGAACAGAAACGGCTCTTGCAGCACGAACGCGATTTGGCTACGCAAGCTGTGGCGGGTCACATCACGGACATCGATCCCGTCGATCTTCAGGCTGCCCGTTGTGGCGTCGTAGAAGCGTGGGATCAGGCTGGCCAGCGTGGTTTTGCCCGCGCCGGTGCTGCCGACCAAAGCGACGGTCTGCCCCGCTTCAATGCTCAAATCAATCTCGCTCAGCACATTGCGCCCAGCATTATACGCGAAGCCCACGCCGCTGAACTGAATTCGCCCGGTGATCGTCGGTAAGACTTGGCTCGAGGCGCTGTCCTGGGTTTCTGGCGTCTCGTCCAGAATTGCGTAAATACGCTCCGCGCCCGCCAGTGCGCTCTGGGCTTGCGTGTAGATGCTCGAGAGCAGTTGGATGGGGCGGAAGAACTGCTGGACGTACAGCAGGAACGCGGTCAGCAGCCCGACGCTAAGCTGATTGTTCAGCGTCAAATAGCCGCCGTAACCGATCACCAGCGCGGTCGCTAGCGTAGCGAGCAGCTCGATACTCGGTGAGAACGCGCTGGTGATGCCGACCGCGCTGACGTTGGCGTCGCGGTTGGCGGCGTTGCGCGTCCTGAAGCGGCTGATATTTTCGTTCGTGCGGTTGAAGGCTTGGGCTTCGCGCACGCCGACGATTTCTTCCTGAATGTCAGCCGTGACATCGCCAACGGTTTCTCGAGTCTTGCGAAAGGCTGCTCTGGCTCGAGCGGCGAAGAACGCCGTGGTCAGCAGCATCACCGGAATCACCAAAAAGCTCACCAGCGCCAGTGGCACGTTCAAAACCAGCATCGCAATCAGAATGCCAGTCAGCCCGAACAGCGATCCCAAAAGCTGCGTGATGCCCTGCGAAAAAAGCTGATTGAGCGTGTCGACATCGTTCAGCAAACGGCTCATCAAGTCCCCGATCGGGCGCTTGTCAAAGTACGCCAGCGGTAGGCGCTGCAACTGCTTGAACAAACGCTCGCGCAGGTCGCTCAGCACGCGCTGCGAGACATCCCCGACCAGCATCGTCTGCTGGCGGCTCATCAGCGTACCGATCAGGTAAATTCCCAGTAACTCGAGCATCCGCGTCGTCAAACCCGGATCGCCCTTGATGATGTTCTCGTCGATCGCACGCCCGACCAGCCACGGCCCGCCCGCCTGCGTGACCGCGCCGAGGATCACGAAGAAAAACAGCAGCACCAGCTTCGGGCCATACGGTGCGAACTCGGTAGTCAAACGTCGCAGGCTGGCGCTGCGGTTTTTGGCGCGTTCGTCGCTGACCTGCGCCATGCTGGCGAGGCTGCCGGGCGGGCCGCCCCTCACGACCGAACCTCGAGTGAACTGGCGTGCATCACAGGCTCGAGTGAACCTGTGGCTCGAGGGTGCTCGAGGAGCTGTTTTGAACGTAGCTGCGTCATGCGGGTTCTCCTACGGTTTGCGCGGCGACTGCATCGGGTTTGAGTTGCGATCCCAGAATCTCCATGTACAGCTCGCTGGTTTGCGTCAACTCGTCGTGCGTGCCGCTGGCCTTAATCACGCCCTCATCCAGCACCAGAATCAAATCAGCATCGCGCACGGTTGAAATGCGCTGCGCGATCACGAAAGTCGTGCGGTGTCCAGCCCGCATCAAAGTATCCAGCGCTTCTTGAATCAGCATCTCGGTCTGCGCGTCGACGGCTGAAGTGCTGTCATCCAAAATCAGCACTCGAGGGTCAACAAGGAGCGCCCTCGCGATGGCAATGCGTTGGCGTTGCCCGCCGCTCAGCCCCACGCCGCGCTCGCCGACGACCGTTTGATAGCCGTCGGGCAGCGCAGCGATAAACTCATGGGCTTGCGCGGCTTTACTCGCTTCTTCGACCGCGCCCTGCGTCGCGTCGGGTTTGCCGTAAGCGATGTTCTCAAAGACCGTACCGCTGAACAGCAGCGCTTCTTGCAATACAATCCCAATCTGGCTTCTCAAGCTCGAGAGCATCGCGTCGCGCACGTCCACGCCGTCGATCAGCACGCTGCCAGCGGTCGCATCGTAGAAGCGCGGGATCAGGTTGGTCAGGCTGGACTTGCCGCTGCCGGTCGTCCCCAAGATCGCCACGGTTTGACCGGGAAGAACAGTAAAGCTCACGCCGCGCAGCACCTCGCGCTCTGCGCCGACGTAGCGAAAACGCACGTCCTTGAATTCCACGCGTCCCGTCAGCGTCGGCATCGCAATCGCGTCTGGCTTATCTTGCACCTCTAACGGTGCGTCCAGCACTTCAAACACGCGCACCGCGCTCGCGCCGGCCCGTGAGAGTCCAGCCGCCAAAAAGCCCAAGGTCAAAATCGGTTGCAGCAGGAATCCCAAATAAGCGTTGAACGCGATCAGTTCACCGACCGTCAAACGCTGCCCCAGCACCTCGAGACCACCGAACCACACGACCGCCAATGTGCCGAGGTTGGCGAACAGCAGAATCAGTGGGAAGTTCGTGCTGATCGCAGCGATCGTGCCGATGTTCTGATCGCGCAGTTCGGTGTTCGCCGCGCCGTAGCGTTTATTTTCAAAATCCTCGCGGGCGAAAGCCCTGACGACGCGCAGTCCGCGCAGGTCTTCTTGCAGAATCGTGTTGAGCTTCCCCAGTGCGATCTGCACCTTGCCAAAGCGCGGGCCAATCGTCCGCACGAACGCAAACAACACCACGAAAATCGGCGGGATCGTCAGCAGCACCACGCCCGCCAGCGGCAGGTTGATGCTCAGCAGCAAGATGATTGTGCCGATCAGCGTCACGGCGCTGGCGATCATCTGCACGATGCCGCCGCCGACGAAGCCGCGCACCTGCTCGACATCGTTGGTCAGGCGCGTGACGAGCTGCCCGGTCTGCGCGTTGTCGTAGTAACTAAAACTCAGGCGTTGCAACTTGGCAAACAACCCGTCACGCATATCGAACGCCACGCCCTGCGAGGCCCGCTCGGACAAGTAGCCTTGCAAAAACGTGAACACGCCGCGCAGCAGCGCCAGTCCAATCAGGCCGCCGACCGCCACGTAAATCGTGTTCAAGTCGCGTTTCTCAACGCCGCCGTCAATCGCTAAGCGGATCATCTGCGGCGCGATCAGGTTGGCGGCCGTGACGAAAAACAGCGACAGCAGCGCCCCAATTGCCTCCAAACGGTACGAGCGCAGGTACGCCAAGGCGCGTCCGACGGCCTTGTTCCCGCCCGGCGTAGCAGCGGGGCGTCCACCCACTCTGGGCGGCGCGTCGGCTCGAGGATTGGACGCGGGTGCGGGTTGACTCAAGTTGAAGCTCCTTTGCTTTTCTGAAAACAATCTTAACGCTCGAGGTGTGAACGATGCAGGAAGGCGAGTCGAATGCGTACAGCAATCCGCACAACCTTGAGGCTCGAGAGTGCTGTTAGCCTTCAAAAAACGTGTCTGGCTCGAGCATCTGCTGTTAAATTCCGTAGGGGCTTGCCACTGCAAGCCCCGTGCGACGGTTCTTGTCCGTATGACTTTGCATTTAACATGGGTTCGTAACTTCAGCACGAACTCGAGCAGCGATTTCGCAGCGTTTTCAAAACACGCCACCTTACACACTCGAGGAAATGCACGTACAGCCAGAACTCGTCAGGCTCGAGTTAAAAATTTTCAGCCAACGCCCAACCGTTCGCGCTTGGCTGACTGTTCACAACAACTCGAGTCTGTTCACAGCAGAAAATCCCCCTCGAGCAGCACACGCTTGGCTGTTTTCACCTCGAGCCGTATACTGCTTGACATGTGCGACCAAGCACTGGATTGGCTCGGGGGCGTGTGATGCAGACGTTTTCACAGTACGCCGCGACTCGTTTGCTGCGCGAACACCCAGCCCGCACGCTGACCTTCGGCGGCGTCGCCGTCGGCGCGGGCGCGATTCAGACCTTCGCGGGCGTAGACCTGATTACGGGCATGCCAGTGATGATTTACACCTTGCCGGAGCGCCCGGCGGAGATTCCGCAGGCGTACAACGATTCGATTCCAACGATTTTAGAGCTGGGTTTCGAGCACGAACTGGGTTACGTCGTGGCCAGCAGCGCTCCGGGTTTCGTACCGCTGAAAGCCACATTGTCACGGCCGCGCCTCGAGTGGCTGGCTGGGGTCAGCGCGACCGCGCTGGCCGACGCGCACGCGGCTGGCTTGCATCACGGCAATCTGGAGCCAGCGCATTTTCTGGCCAGCAGTGACCAACTGATGCTCGAGGGCTGGGGCTTACCGTGGGGCGACCCCGATCCCGATTACCGCGCTCCTGAGGGCGGCACGTCGGCCGCAGCCGATGTCTTCGCGTGGGCCAGAAGCTTGCAGGCGCTCGGGCGTGGCAATCCGCGTTTGATGCTGAACGGCGAGATGGGTCGCTGGATCGCGCATGGACTCAACCCCAAGCCGCAGGATCGTCCGACCGCGCAGGAAATGGTGATGGCGCTGGACAAGCTGCTCAACCGCGAGGCGACCCCGACCGATGAGCCAGTCACCTCGAGCCAGACCGCACCAGCCCTCAGCAGCGAGGCGAAACTGCGCGAATTTGAAGAGCAATTGACATTGGAGTTGCCACCTGTAACGGACACGCCAATCACCTTGGAGCCTTCGACAGCGCTCGAGTTGCCTAAAACACCGACGCTCGAGTCGCCGATCAAATCTGAAACGCTGCAACCGATTGCGCTCTGGGAAGCCATTGAACCCCTGCCGACGCGCAGCGAAAGCCCCGTTGAGGCTCGAGGAGACGCGCCCGGATTGCCGATCTTCGCGGCTGATCCCGCGCAACTGCACGAACCCGAGCATCTGGCCGCCGACGAGCCGGACGTGCAATTGCGCCCGGTGCGCGAGTCTGAGTTTGATGCCGAAGCCCCAGAGCCGGGCTTGCTGGCGCGGCGCGACTCGAGTCCGATCCGCATTGGCTTTGATGCCGAGGACGAATCGTGGCGTCAGGTTGTGCGGCCGCAAGACGCGGGCAGGGCAACCCAGCGCAGGTTAATTCCATTGCTGCTGGCGGCGGTGGCGATTGCCTGCGCCCTCGGGCTGATCTGGGTGTTGCGCCCGCAAGGAGCATCGGTAACGGGAGCTGGGGTCACGCCGCTGACCGTGCCGGGCGATCCAGTCGCGGGGACGGTCGTCAACTTCAAATTCAGCCGCGACGCTGGGGCCAGCGGCAGGCTCAGCATCGTCAGCGCTCCACCTGCCGCGAAGCTGACAGCGGGCAGTGTGCTGGCCAGCGTGCCCGGCCCGGTGCTGTTCAGCGCGGCCGGCACGTACCGCCTGAGCGTTGCCGTGGAAGGTTTCAAGTCCGTGGAGATCAGCGTGACCGTGCCGGGCCTGACCGAGTTCATTTTGGAGCTGCCGCAGAAGTGAGTTGGGTCTGCTGTTGACGGCTCGAGGCTGAAACTCGTCGAGTACGTCAGCCATGAATTGTAGCGGCAAGACAAGAGCAGGCTTCGACAACCGCGCAGCCTGCCACCAGCAACGGGCCGAGTCTCGAGTCAGCTCGAGTCTGGGTCAGAAAACCCATGCTGGTATTCAGCTACACCTTTGCCCCGGCAGCGCGGTGCTACACTCTCGCTCTACACAGCGACTCGAGCGAATTCCTCGAGCCAGAGGGGTGAATCAGCATGGTGGAAATCACAGCATTTGGCGCTCAGAAAGCCTTGGAGATTCTGACCAAGAACGACAAAATGAACGCGGCGGTGCGCGTGTTCGTCAAATCCGGCGGGTGCAGCGGTTACAGTTACGGCATGGCGATTGACGACCGCGTGCTGGACGGCGATCAATTTTTTGAATCCAACGGCGTCAAAGTCGTCGTCGACAAAATGAGCTTGCCCTTTTTGGAGGGCGCGATGGTCGATTACGTCGAGAACATGATGGGCGGCGGTTTCAGCGTCGTCAGCAACCCCAACGCGACCAGCAACTGCGGTTGCGGGCATTCGTTTCGCACGGATGGCAAAGTCGCCCCTGAAGGCGAGGACGGCGTAAGCTGCCATTAAACTCTCGAAACGCAGATGAAGCGGCTCGAGTTATCCGAGCCGCTTTTTTGTGGCTGAAGTTTCTGTGCCGCCAAGTGTAACGCTACACTTTTAGACTCAGCTCATGAAAGCTCGAGTTTATCAGCGCTGCCCATTGTGCGCCCGCGTCACACCGTTTGATGCGGCGATGACGCGCTGCCCGCATGACGGCGCGGTGATGCTAACGCAGTGCCGGAGTTGCGGCTCAAAGATTAGCTCGCCGTTTGCGACTCACTGCGGGCAATGCGGCGCGGACTATCGCGTCACCCCAATCAACGGCTCGAGGCAAATAAAAACCCCGCCGTGAATGGCGGGGTTCATCCTGAGGCTCAATCAGCGGGTAGTGGCTGGGCATTTCAGGGTGTTGCTGGCCTTCTGCGCGTCTTTGTAATCGCTTTGCAGTTTGATGGCTTGCGCGTAGCTTTTGCAGGCGGCTTCTTTCTCGCCCAAGGCTTCGCTGGACTGCCCGAGCCAGTACCAGTACAGCGGTTCGCTGGCTTCGATCAGCACAGCCTTGGTCAGTTGCGCTTTGGCGTCCTTGGCGCGGGACAATTCCAAGTACACGCGTCCCAAAAAGTAGAAGTGCTCATGATAAGCAGCGCCGACATCCAACTTGATCGCCACCTCGAGCGCGGTGCGGGCCAATTCACGGTTTTTACTCAGGTACTGAATGATGCCGTACTGCCCGACCACGAAGGCGTTCTTGCAGCGTTCAGCGCCGCAGAGGTTATAGGCTTGCGTCGATTGCGACAAAGCCGCTTTGAGATCCGTGCCTTTGACGCGCAGGGCGCGGCTGTAAGCGGCCCGCAACTCAGCGTCTTTCGGCGAAACATCGACGGCTTTACCGAAGGTTTCGACCGCTTTGTCGGCGTCCCCAGCGCTCAAGTACAGCGACCCGAGATTGAAGAGGATGTTCGGTTCGTTCGGCGAGAACCCGAGGGCTTTTTCAAAGCTGCTGGTCGCCAGCTTCAAATCACCTTTGAGCTTGTAGATCGTGCCGCGCTGGTTGTAGACCACGGCTCGACCGTCGTTGGTCGTGACGATCCGCTCGGCATCGTCCAACACTTTCAGCGCATCATCCAAGAGCGGCGCTAAGCTGCGGCGGTCGCTCGAGTCGCGGTACTGCGATACGTAAGCGTCGGATAGGGCGATGTAGCAACGCCAGTATTTGGCGTCCACCGATAGGCATTTTTTCAGGTGCTCCACTGAAGCTGAGTACAGCCGCAAGCGAATCTCCGTGCGACCCAAACTGTAGAGCGCTTCTAAATTGCTTGGCTCGAGCTTGGCGCAGAGGCTGAAGGCGGTGTAAGCCGTGTCCATCTGACCTTGGGCGTAATAGAGCTTCCCCAGCGGCATGTACTGGGCGCAGGTGGCGGGTTTCTTCGGGTCAGCGGGCGCGGTCTGCGCCAATGCGTGAGAAGTCATCAGCAGCGTGATGACCACAGCCAGAACTCGAGACGGGGTTATTGGCACAACGGTTCTCCTTGAAGATCTAAAAACAGATGAAATACTGCAACTCGAGTCCCTACAAATTTTTACTGTATAGATGCCCGATTCTAAAACGATCCTCGAGCAATCGTGAATCACCAGTTCACTCGTTTCAACGTTGCAAAGTTTACGAAAGCGCCCTGCCCGCCGGGTGAACAGGGCGTGAGAAGCGTGACTGACACGGTATTCCGCGAATCTTAATGTGAGATGCACGTGTTTATCACCCAGCAGCACTCAAGACGCTCGAGTCGGTAGACTGGACGCTGTGACTTCTCAAGCGTACTCAGCCGCGATCCTCGGGCTGCTGGCGGTGATGGCTGGACTGCTGATCTACACGGCTACAGGTGGCCAAGTGCCGCGCATCCTGTTCGCGCTGCTGATCCTCGCACAGGCCGTCTTGCGTCTCTTGCGCGACCGCGCCAATCCAGCAGCGAGAAACCGCAACTTTTTGCAACTCTTGGTCGCAAGCCTCATCGCCTACCTGATTGCGACCAGCGGATGAAGGCTTGGATCAAGCAGCGCCTGCAAGCGCTGCCGCTCGAGCTGATGAATCGTGCAGCGGCCGGACGTGCCGCACTGCGTGATCTCGAGTACGGCCGCGCTGAGCGTCAGAAACTCGATTTGTATTTGCTGCCAGTTGCTCAACAAAGTAAAGGCACAGTGCTCTACATTCACGGCGGCTACTGGGACTCGGGCGACAAGCGCGATTACCCGTTCATGGCCGATGCGCTGCTCAGTCTGGGCTTCAACGTGGCGGTGATGAATTACCGCCTCGCGCCCGCGAATATCTTCCCAGATTTCGTGACCGACGCGGCGCTGGCCGTGCGCTGGCTCTCAGAAAACTTGCCGCGCTTCGGGGTCAACAAGCCGCTGTTCGTGATCGGACACTCGGCCGGGGCGCACATCACCGCGCTGCTGTGCTGCACGCCCGTTTACATGGCTCAGGTCGGCTCGAGCCGTGACGGAATAGCGGGCGCGGTCTGCATGGCTGGGCCACACGACTTTCTGGACTGGTTGCCGACCGATCCGCGCATGCAGCTCGCGCTTGGGCCGCCCACACAGTGGCGCGACACCCAACCCGTGCTGGTCGCGGACGGGTTGAACCCGCCATTGCTGATTCTGCACGGGATGCGCGACACGGTTTGCACACCGCTGCACGCACCCGCGTTGCACGGCGCGATCACCAAACGCAGCGGGCAAGCCGAGTACATCTGGTACGAAAGATTAGATCACTACACGATGGTCGGTGCGTTCAGCCGCATCGCACGCTGGCTCGAGCCGAGGGTCGTCAGGGACGTGCAGCGCTTTTTGACCGCGCAACTCGAGCGGCTGGGGGGGAAATTAGCCTTTGAGCAGCGCCGCGCCGCCGCGTGCCAACACGTCCTGCGCCAGTTCCAAACCCAGATCCTCAGCTTCGTCAGCGTCACCCTCGATGCTGGCGCGGATGATTTGCGAACCGTCGGCAGCCGCGACGCAACCCTCGAGCGCTAAAATACCGTCGGTCAGCGTGGCGAGCGCCCCGACCAGACCGGCGTGAGCTTTTAGACCATCCATAAAAGCGCGTTCAGCCGTCACGCGGTCATCGCTCGGGCGGTGCTGCAAAGTGTAGGCGACTTCGCAAGCGATGTCGTCGTCCACGCGCACCTCGAGCGCCATCGCGCCCTGCGCTGGCGCGGGCAGGATGATGTCACTGGGGATGATCTCGTCGATGCGGTGACGCAGGTCAAGCTGCTGCAAATCCCCAGCCGGCAAAATAATCGCGTCGAACTCGCCCGCACCGAGCGCCTCGAGACGGTCATCAATGTCGCCCGTCAACTCCAGTAAGGTCAGGTCTGGGCGGTAGCTGAGCAGCAGGGCGCGGCGCAATGCGCTGCTGACCCCGAGCCGCGCCCCGGCCGGCAACGCATTGAGGGACTTGAAACCGCTGCGTCCAACAAGCGCGTCTCTGGCTTCTAAGCGGCGCGGGATGCTGGCCAGTTCCAGATCAGCCGCCGATGACATGGGCAGGTCGCGCAGGTGATGCAGCGCAATGTCGATTTTTTCGCTCAGCAGCGCAGCCCGCAGCGCGTCGACTCGAGACCCGCGCAGACCCTGCACCGCTCCCGTCCCAGCGATGGTGTGCAACCTGAACTCGTTGTCAGGCCACTCCTCTTTCAAGCGCGAGATCACCCAGCGGGCCTGAGACAATGCAATGGGTGAACCTCGAGTGCCAATCACGATGGAACGCATAAACGCGTCAAGATACCGCGTTTTGGTGCGCTAGACCAACCCCAGTGCCATTCGGTGGATAAGCTTGACCTTCAACGGTCAACTGGTTCGTTGACCTTAGTGATGTAAGCTTGGGGATGAGTGTTCTAGACGGTATTATCAACGACTTCAAACACGACTCAAACACGTTGAGCATCGTTTTGATTGGCAGTGGCTCGAGGGGTGAACTCGACCGATACAGCGACCTCGATTTGATGGTCATCGTCGAAGCCACCCGCCCGCTAGACCAAATGTTTTACCGAGACGACCGACTGGTTTTTATAAACTTTTTAGACCGCGCCAACCGCGAAGCAATGTTCACTGATCCTTGGTACGCCTTGAAGAATATGGCGGCCGTGAGGAATGCGCGGATTCTGTTTGACCCAAAGGGTTGGTATACGGATTATCAACACCGTGCCAACGTGTTTAGCTGGTCAGATGTTGCTGTGAGCGCTGATGCCGCATTGAGCTGGGTGCTCACTGAAAACGTAGAAATGGTGCATAAGATTTTAGGTGGAGTAAGTAAAAACGACGATGAAAAAACTCTTTACGCCACCGTTGAACTCGTGCATGCTTTAACCAATGTCTCGGCTCTGGCGAACGGTGTACTCAGTAACTCTGAAAATCGTTTTTGGCGTGCCGTGAGCGAATCGGAACACGATAGCGAGTGGAAAGCCTTGTATTGGATTGCTCTGGGTTTTAGAAGTGAGAGCGTTCAGGCTCGAGCTGAAGCTGTCTTGCTGTTGTATCAGAGAACGGCTTTACTGTACCGAAATAAGTTATTGCCTCAGCATCAATCAATGGTTGAGCGAGTTTGCGCTTTGATCGCCTCCAAGGGTTCAAAGGTTTGAAAGACTTGCGTCCACCGCCCATTTGAGTCAGTGGATGCTGCCAATTAGATTGTTGACACCTATGCTCCCGTGCGGTGAGTAAAAACCTCGAGCAGATCGCGCACCTGCTTCAAGAACGGTCTGGCCAGCAGTGGTTTTGCAATGAACAGATCCGCGCCGAACAGCCGCGCACCATCTCTGGTGCGGTCACTCAATTCGGCCGTAAGGATGATGATCGCGGTGTTGGTGAAGCGATTAACGCTCCGCAAGCGACTACAGACCTCCAAACCATCCGCGCCCGGCATGCCGACATCGAGGATCACCAGATCCGGCGTGTGATCCTTGACGTACTCGAGCACCGCCAGACCATCAGCCACGGTCACGACATCGTAATGCGCCCCGAGGATCACCTCTAAAAGCTGTCGGACGCTGGCTTGGTCATCTGCGGCGAGAATGCTCGCTCGGGCGGGTTGGGTCATTGGCATTTAGGATAACAGACCAACACTGTTTTCCAAGGCCACTTCACGCACATCTCGAGTTTCACAGCCCAAATCCAAACTTCTCAAGACGCGCAACTCGAGTTTTGAGAGGTGTTTTACCAGACTGCGCGGTTGCAGGGTCGATCACCCGTCAACCGTGAATCCTAAGTGCAGCTCGAGACTCGAGGTGATGGACTCAGCCTGCTCGAGGTGATTGTACCTAGGCACGGCTCGAGGCTCGAGGCGGCTCGAGCTGCATTGCTCAGCGCACGCTGCGGACTTTGGAGATGAACGCGCCGCCGAGCACGAAGAACACCACCGCAATGCCGAACAGCAGCGGATACCCACCGTTCTTGCTGCTGGCATTGCCCGCATCCAGCAACTGCCCGAAAATGCCCTGAAAAAGCTGCGGAAAAACCATCGCCACGTGCCAAACGCCCATGTCTCTAGCGTGGTGATTCGGGAACGGCAGGACGCTCGTGCCGAGCGCCCAGTCCACGCTGACAAACGCGCCGTAGCCCAATCCAAAAGCCAGCCCCATCAGCACCGCCAGCTCATAGCTGCGTGAAAACGCGAATCCCAGCGCTGCAATAGCCATCGCCACGCTCGCAATCAGCACCACGGGGCGCTTGCCGATGCGGTCAGACCAAGACCCACTGACCACGGCTGTGACGGCGGCCGTGACCGACAGCAGGATCAGCAGCAGCGTCAACGCGAGACTCGCGCCCTCGATCTTCAACCCGAGGATCTCAAACTTACCGATCACGTCAGCTAAGTAAAACGCCAGAAACGGCTGCACCGCGTAACGCCCCGTCTCGGTGAAAGCCCGCGTCAAAAAAACCCAGCGAAAATCGCGGTACGGTGGCTCGAGGTAAGTGGCCAAACTCATCCGCGTGGGTTCGTGTTTGATGCCCGGCTCTTTGATGCTCAAATACGTAATCAGCATCGTGACGATCAGCACCGCGATGATTGCCAGATACTGCCCGTCCCTCGAGCCGCCCAAGGCAAAGGCCGTCAAGCCGCCCGCGATCTGCGAGAACAACTGAAAAAAGCCCATCACGCCGCTGGCTCTGCCGCGCTCACTGGGTGGGACGACATCTGGAATCAGCGCCGTGTACGGACTCGAGGCGACCGCATTGCCGAGTTGCACCAGCAAGTAACCGATCACGTAAAGCGTGAAGTCTTTAGCGATCAACATGACGACCAGTCCAGCGACATTGACAACCGTGCCCGATATTAAAAACACCATGCGTTTGCCGAGGCGGTCAGACCACGCGCCGAGAAACGGCGGCAGCAGCAGCGGAATCAGCGCCGATAACCCCGCCAACCAACCCAAGGAAGCGCCCTTTTGCGCTTCACCGACCAAGCGCGTGACATCGGCTGGCATCAGCAGCGGCAGCAGGAAAAACCAGTGGAACGAGTAGCCAAACCAGTACGCGCTCAGGGCGAGATAGCGCGTGATCGGCACTCGAGCGGAGACGACACTTTGCATTGCAGATCACTATACGGCATCAGGGAATCGTCCCCAGAGTGCTTGAGGGTTAGGAAATTTTTCGGCTCGAGATCAGATGTGAACCACTGAAATGTAATGTGCTACCGTAATCTGGTGAATTCGCTTGGGCCGTCTTTGGCAACGCTTTTCAAAGCTGGCTGATCCCAAAATTCAAGGCCCAGAACTCTTCACGGGCAGCGTCTTCGGTCTCGAGGCTGAGATCATCACCATCGCGCTGCGCTTGATGGGCACGGTTTTCGCGCTTCGCCACGCTCGAGTCCACGGGCGCTGGTACGGTATAAAGGCTTGAAGCAATGCACGCGAAGAAAGTCCCATGCCCAAACCCGTCCGATCTCGAGTCAAAGCCTGCGAGCGCTGCCAACTGGTCAACGCCACGCTGTATCGCATCGTCGCGGATGGCTCTGGCGCGTGGACATTGGTCTGTCCAGCGTGCCGGGCAAGCCTCGAGACGGGTGAGCACTACCGTTACGGCGGGACGTGGAAGGCAAACAAGCGGCATTGAAGCTCGAGGGCAATCGCTGAATGCGGCGGGATTCTCGAGACTTTTCATTTCGTCAAGCGGTCACTCGCGGGCAAACCAGTCAATCAATAACTCGTGCCGCTTTAGCGCATTCCGGGCATTCCGCCCATGCCGCTCATCAGCTTGTTCATCTCCACCTGCTGCGCTTCGCTCGCCCGCACTTGCGCGTCCTGAATCGCCACCAAAATCAGATCCTCCAAAGCTTCGACATCTTCGGGGTCGACGACCACGCGGTCGATTTTCAGCGCCCCGACCTTGCCCGTGCCATTGCAAG
Organism: Deinococcales bacterium; assembly: GCA_025359505.1. Lineage (GTDB taxonomy): Bacteria > Deinococcota > Deinococci > Deinococcales > JAAFIG01 > JANYHH01. The sequence continues at coordinate 49,949 of JANYHH010000126.1, read as the reverse complement.
TGACCGTCACCATGCCGCCACCGGCTGAACCCGTGACGGCCAGCGCCTCGAGCTTGTCCTGCATTTCATTTTGCTTGACTTGGGCTTGCTGCATTTGCTTCATCAGTTTTTGCATGTTCATGGGCACTAGTTTAACGCACACAGCCCAGTCGTCTCGAGCGACCGATTTTTCGTAAATGCGCGTTGCACCAGCGTCTCGAGCCTCAATCAAGTGTTAAAAGAGTGTTATGTCCGTGCTCGAGTTGCTGACCAGCCCCAAAGCGTTTTTCGCTGATCTGAAAGCGAATTCAGCCGCCAATCTCGGTGGGGCGGCGTTGATGCTGGGCTTGGTGATCCTCGTGCCGAACATCGCGTTGACGTTGATGGGTCAGCAAAAGCAAGCGTTTTTGCTGACCAGCATCGTGATCTACTTGATTTTCTTCGCGGTGTTGATCGGTCTAGCGAGATTGCTGGTGACTGGTGCGGGTTTCGTGCGTTCGCTCGAGGTGATCGCGTACAGTGCAGCACCGTTTCTGGTCACGACTACGCTGCTGGCGCTGCTGAGCGTGTTTGGCGAATTCGGCGTGCGGCTCGGACAGACGCTGACACTGATTGGACTGCTGATGGGCTGGTACAGGCTGTTCGTCGGTTTTGAAGTGATGAGCGAATCCAGAGCATCGGCGCTGCGTGGCGCGTTGCTCGGGCCAGTGTTAGCGTTTCTAGCGGTTGGCTTTAGTGGTTTGCTACTGAGTTTGCTCGGGTTGGTGTGACAAGAATCGAAGGTTTGAACACCTTATACGAATTCCGGAAAATTCCTTAAGAATTTTCTGCCCTAGAGGGCATGGGAAAAACTACGGATTCCGTGCTGAACGCAATCTATTTGCAAAAATAGATGAAGTGATTTAACGGAATCCGTATTAGATCGAGGGTTTTTTAAGCCTCTCGAGCCGCTGATCCACGACACCCAGCGTTTCTCGAGCACGACGCCAAAGAACCAGCCCTACAGCAAATGCGATTCTCCCGAGCATCATCACCTCGAGACTTGAATCCGCACCGTTATCAAATTCGTACCGTACCAACGCCCAACACCGTCGTCGGAACTTTTGAACCGCCGCTCGGCTCGAGGCTGACCGCGATGGCGCTCGCGTCAGCGGGGACGGTCGTGGTCAGTGCGCCCGTGAACGTCTCGAGCGGGCGCGGGGCGCTTTCACCCTTGGGGATGAACCACGCTTGATACGTCTTGCCAGCGGCGGGCGCGGGCAATTTCAGCGCGATGACGATCTTGCCGTCTTTGGTCAGGAACGCCTGTCCGATCAGTGTCGCGCCGCTGGCGGTGCTGGCGAGCTGAATTGCGTTACCGCTCGAGAGAATCGCGGTTTGCTGCACGCCAGTGACTTTGAGCGCGTTCAGTTGCGTTTGGAGTTGATTGGAGCGCAAGCCCAGAAAGGCGATCAGTGCAAAAGCCATCAGGCTGACCGTGGCGAACACGGGACGCGTCCACGCGGTGCGCGGGGCGTCCGCGAGGCTCGCGCCGGGAATACCGCGCTGGCTGCCGCCCAGCAGCGTTTCCAGCGCTCCGATGCGTTTGAAAATGCGCGGCTCGAGCGCTGCACTCGGCGCGGTCTGCGGCAGGCTGCGCCCGAGTTTGGCGAGCACGCTCTGCATGGCCGTTAGCTCGGCTTGCAACGCGGGGCTGGCGGCGACGGCGCGTTCCAGCGCTTCACTGTCCCTCGCATCGAGGGCGTGAACAGCGTGCAGGGCGAGGTCTTCGAGGCTGGGGGTGGACATGTGGATGGCTCCTTCACTTGAGCGTTTTTAAGCGCTGTACATGGTTATACGCAGTTTAACGCGCTTTTGGATGCACGCTGCTTTGAAACTGAAGGAAAGCTGAGGATCAAGCCAGTGCTGGCTCGAGACATTCAGTATCGTTGAGAGCAGCGTATACTCGTGTCGATACCGTGGAATCCGACGAATACCTGATCTATGCCATCGGCGCTCGCAACGAGGACGCCCTGCGCGAGCTGTACGCACGGTACAACCGCAGCGCGTTCAGTCTGGCGCGGCGAATCATGCGCTCAGAAACCGATGCCGAGGATGTCACGCAGGAAGTCTTTGTGAAGATCTGGCAGAAAGCCTTGGATTACGCCCCGGCGCGTGGCACGGTTTCTACGTGGTTGATGACCATTGCTCATCACGCGGCGATTGACGCGTTGCGGCGTCGCAGCAGCCGCGACACGGTGCAGACCGAGGACGGCGAACTCGAGCGAGCGCCAGACACGCGCACCGATGTGGACAACGTCATAGAGAACGTGATGGTGACGGAGGCGATGAACGGCTTGACGGGTGAGGAGCGGTTGCTGATCGACCTCGCGTATTTTGAGGGGCTGTCGCACTCTCAACTGGCCACGCGCACGGGTTTGCCGCTGGGGACGATCAAAAGCCGCATTCGCGTGGGGTTGCAAAAGTTGCGCCAAACCCTCGGGGAGTGGTGATGGCGCAGGGTGGTTTCAAAACTTCGAGGCTGGCCGCGCTCGAGCAGTACGAGGTGCTGGACACACCGAGCGAGCCGAGTTTTGACACCATCGCGCAGCTCACCGCGCTGGTGCTGGACGCGCCGATTGCGGTCATCGGTTTTCTCACCAGCTCACGGCACTGGTTCAAGGCAGCCTTCGGCACAGCCCAGCGCGAGAACTCGAGGGCAGAATCGTTTTGCACGCACACGATCGAGCAAGCTGGGGCCTTTGAGGTCGCGGATGCGCGGCTTGACCCGCGCTTTGCTGAACTGGCAGTCGTGACAGACGCGGGCATTCGCGGTTATGCGGGCGTGCCGCTGACCACGGCCCATGGCGAGCGCATTGGCACGCTGTGCATCTTCGACACGCGGGTGCGGCTGCCGCTCGAGCCAATCGAGCAGGCGCTGCTCTCAGAATTGGCGGGCTTGACGATGCGACTGCTCGAGGCGAGGCTCGCGGGCGAAAACGCGGGTGAGTCGAGCGTCACGGATTTACGGAGCCTCGAGTGGCGGGCGCTGTATGGGCGCGGCGATGACGCACCACCACCGCCTGCGATCAGCGGTGCTGCTTCTGGCGAATCGAAGCTGCTCGAGCGAGTCCGTTCCGTTGCACCCGCGCCGATGATCGGCGGTGCGGCGCGATTGCCTCGCGGTCGCGTGCTCGTCACGCACGCGCTGGGCGAGACACAAACCGGGCAGGTCTGGCAAATCTGGGGGCTGGGTAAAATCGGTGCACCCAAAGCGCTCGAGTCCTTCGCGGGCGACATGGTTGCGTTCCACCTGCCAGACGACGCGGCGCTGCTGCTGCTCTCCTGCGAGGCGCTGGGAAACGCACCCACTGCGCCGACTCGAGTGCTGGCTTCGGGGCAGATCGCTTGAGCGCTATGCGTGGCTCACGCAGCGTTCAGTGAATCTCGAGTCCATCCGTGTCGTGCGACGCGCCAGTTGCGGCAAAGCTCGAGACAAAATAGAGGGTTTAATGAGCGCAGATCTCGCCTTGAGTGAATACAGCCACTGCATGAGAAAGCCGTTCACGCACTGGGCTTTTTTTTTCAGTAGATTGAACGCGTGCGAGTCGTGTTGCGGGTTTTCAAAATTCTGTTCGCCGTGATCTTCGCCCTTGCATTGGCGGGTGCGGCGGTGGGTGCGACCGTGCTGCTGCGCTGGAGCCGCGACTTGCCGGATGTGCGCGTGCTGGATCAGTACCGCTTGGAGGGGACTTCCAAGGTTTTTGCCAGAGATGGCACGGTTATTGGGGTGCTCGCGCCGACCATCGGCAAGGAGCGGCGCGATCAACGCCCGATCAAACTCTCCGAGATTAACCCAACCGTTGTGGCCGCGATCATTGCCAGCGAGGATCAGGATTTCTTCAAACACTACGGTTTTGAACCGATTCGTTTCGGGTCAGCGCTGTACAACACCGTCTTCAAACGCAATCAGCAAGGCGCGAGCACGATCACGCAGCAGATGATCCGCACCACGTTGCTGGACAACAAAGACAGCATCGAGCGCAAAGTCAAAGAGATCATGCTCTCCGTGCAAGCCGAGCGCTTTTTCACCAAAGAGGAAATTCTGACGTTGTACTTAAACACCGCCTTCTGGGGCGGCAATCTCTACGGTATTCGCGCTGCCGCCCAAGCGTATTTCGGCAAAGACCCGCTGGATCTGACGACCGCGCAGGGCTTGTACTTAGCGAGCTTATTGCCCAGTCCCAACACGCGCTACAAGCAACTGAACGCCACGCGCAAATTCATGAAGCTACGTTTGGAGCGCATGGTCGAAGGCAAATGGATCACCCGTAAAGAAGCGGCGCTCGTCTGGGCTGAACCGATCCGCCCGCTCGGGTGGACGAACATCCAGTACGACTCGAGCGGCTTGGCAATCTTCAAAAAAGACCCCGTGACCAAAAAGATTCTCGCGCCGATTCTGGTGAATGCCAGAGTCAACGTCGTCGAGGAGCTTCGCACGTCGCTCGCACCGTATTTCATGTTCGAGATCAGAAAGATTCTCAACACGCGCTACCCCGATAAGGTCTTCTCTGGCGGTGGACTGCGCGTCTACACGACCCTTGACCCCAAAGCGCAACGCGCTGCCGAGCGTGCCTTGCCCAGAGCGCGTCGGCCGCGCGGCACGGAGCAGATCGCTACGGTCGCCATCGACCCGTACACCGGCGAGGTCAGGGCGATGGTCGGCGGGTTGGACTCGAGCGGCGCGGATCAGTACAACCGTGCGGCCAGCACGCAGTTCAAACGACAGCCCGGCTCGAGCGTCAAGCCGCTGCTGTACGCACTGGGCATCGAAAAGGGCTTGGAGCAGTGGAGCACGATGGCGAACACATTTTTGCAGATTCCCAGCGCGGGCAATCCAGCCCGCCCCGGCTGCCCGCGCAACTACTATTGCCCGCGCAATTTTCCGGGCAGCATTACCAAAACACCAGTGCCGCTGCGCGAGGCCTTAGATCACTCGCTGAACCTGCCGACCGTGCGAATTCTCGAGGATGTCGTCACGCGCCAAGCCTTTCGTGACCGTCTGCGTTTGCTGGGTTTTGACGTGCCAGATTACCTGCCGCCATCGGCCGCGATTGGTAGCATTGAAGCGACACCACTGAAAATGGCCTCGGCGTACGCCAGTTTCGTCAATGGCGGTTACTGGATTGAACCCAGTTACATCCGCCGCATCGAAACCGCTGACGGGCGGGTGCTTTTCCCGCTCGAGGGCGATGAACCCAAGCGCCGCCGCGTCTGGTCGCCGCAGGTCGCGTTTATTGCACTGGACATGATGCGCGGCGTGGTCAGTGACCCCAAGAGCATCAGCGGGCAGTTCGCCCTGAAAGCCCAGATCGCCGGACGCGACGTGGCGGGCAAGACCGGGACGACCAACGACGTGGTGGACATGTGGTTTGTCGGCAGCACGCCGACGCTGACCAGCGCGGTCTGGATGGGTAACGACGACAACAAGCCGATGCCGTACTGGGCCTACAGCGGCGATTTCATGCCGCAAATCTGGTCTGATATCGTCGGCAACGCACTGACGGGCACGCCCAGAGGCTCGTGGCGCGAACCCAAATACATCGCTTACCGCGACACCTACGGCGTGAAAATGGCGTACTCGTGGCAGCGCGAGAACCTTCCAACATCCGCCGTCCAAACCACTTCGCCGCCACCGCCCGAGGAAAACGCGCCCACGCAGCGCCCCGAAGTGCAGCAACTGCCTTCGGACGGCGAGGCGAGGGTGGTAATCGCCGTCAACACCTGCACCCGCAACGCCGCCAGCGTCAACCCCAGAGCGGATGAGTTCACCGAGCCGCGCTGCATCGAAAACCAGAGCGTCAGAGCCAGTGATTTGGAGTTTTACGATCCGAAGTGGCAACCGCCAGAGCCGCCACCCGCGCCGCCACAGCCGATCGCGCCAGAGCCACCCCCACAACCCCCGAGCAATCCGTAGCAGCTCGAGGGTCGCAGCGCATCTCAGCTCGAGGGTCGCAGCGCATCTCAGCTCGAGATAAACGTCTGACTCGAGCAAGATCTCAAGTGGCACGTGAATCGTTTGTCTCGAGCAGGCCGTCGGCTCACAAGCGCTCTGCTTTCAGCCCTCTGCGCTCATCTCGAGCAGTGGGGTTCACACGCCTCGCCGTTCTGGCTACAATGACCCTTGAGAGCTGGCTGTAGAAGGATCAGGAGCTGATCGCTGGTGGCTCGAGGGGTGAAGATGACGCAGTTATTAAATAAGCCCGACACACTGATTCAGACCGAGGTGCAGTACGACTCTGGCGTGTACAACAAGCACGACATCGCGCTGGTGCGTGGACTGGGCGTCAAGGTCTGGGATTCCAACGGACGCGAGTACATCGATTGCATCGCGGGCATTGGCGTGGCCAGCATCGGTCACAGCCACCCAGCCTTGGTGAAAGCCATCGCTGACCAAGCAGCGACGCTGATGATTTGCCCGCAGACCTTCCCGAACGATAAACGCGCCGAGTTCTACGACGAGCTGGCGAGCGTCTTGCCGCAGGGCTTGAACCGCATCTTCCCGTGCAACAGCGGCGCGGAAGCCATCGAAGCGGCGCTGAAATTCTCACGGGTCGCCACGGGGCGCACGAAGTTCGTGGCCATGAAACGCGGTTTCGCAGGGCGCACGATGGGGGCACTGTCACTGACGTTTGAGCAAAAATACCGCGAGCCATTTGCGGGCTTGGTTCACGACACGACGTGGGTGGCCTTCAACGACCTCGCGCAGCTCGAGGCAGCGATTGATGGTGAGACGGCCGCTGTCTTCATCGAACCCGTGCAGGGCGAGGGCGGCGTGCGACCAGCCAACCCAGAATTCCTGCGGTCCGCGAGGGAACTGACGCGCAAGCACGGTGCGCTACTGATCTTTGACGAGATTCAAAGCGGCTTTTGTCGCACCGGCAAATGGTGGGGGCATCAGCACGCCTGCGCTGCCGAGTGCGTCGGTGGCAACATCGGCGGCTGCATCGATTGCGCCATTGCGGATTCGTGCGCGGTGCAACCCGATCTGATGACGATGGCCAAGGCGATTGGCGGCGGCATTCCATTGGGTGCGATGGCGATGACGGCCGCCGTCGCGGACGCGATGCCCAAAGGCGGTCACGGAACCACATTTGGCGGTAATCCACTGGCGATGGCGGCTGGTACGGCCGCGATTCGCGTGATGAAAGAGGAACGCCTTGCGGCCAAAGCGGCTGAGCTGGGCGCGTACTTCATGGAGCAGCTATCAAAAATCGATTCCAAGAAAATCAAAGAAGTGCGCGGGCGCGGACTGATGATCGGCGTGGAACTCAAGGAACACAGCACGCCGTACTTGGAGGCCTTGGAGCGCGATCACGCGATTCTGGCGTACAGTGCCACGCCGACGGTGATTCGATTTTTGCCGCCGCTGGTGATTACCCGCGAGGAGATTGACCGCGTGGTCGCGGCGACCGCAGCGGTGCTCGAGGGGATCAATCCGAAAGCCAGCGCCGCGTAACTGTCGGCCGCTGTTCAAGCCCTCGAGTTTGCGCTCGAGGGCTTTTTGCTGAGTTGACCCGAGTGGCACAGTCTCGAGCGGCACAGTCTCGAGCGGTTCGCGCTCGAGGGTTTTTTCGCTCTCGCCCTCAGGTTGTCTCGAGTACGTGAATTTATGCACACCAGACTGTGCGACGGGCGCAACCTCGAGTGTGCTGGCAGTGTAAACTCCGCAGTTGGAATGACTTCTATTCGACTGGCTGGCCCTTTGGACGAACCCTACCTCAAGCAGTGCATCGAAAGCGCGTATCACGAGTACCCGCGCTTGATCTCACGCGGCACTGCGCCGCTGGAACGGGCCGCGAACGCAGTCATGGAGCAAGTCAGCAACGACGGCTTCGCGCACGTGGCCGAAATTGACGGGCAGACGGTCGGCGCATCGTGGTGGACGCCGGAAACCGACGAGGAAATGAGCGTCGCGTATTTCGTCACGCCAGACTCACGCGGCAACGGCGTAGCCACCAAGCTCTTAGAGGCTGGACTGGTCGAAGCCAAAGCAAGGGGGATGCGCTCGACGCTGGTGAAAACCCATCCCGAGAATCAGGCGAGCATCGCGCTGGCTCGCAAAGTCGGCTTTGAACCCGTGGTAGCGCTGCTCAGACAAGCACTGTAAATAGATTCTTGAAAGCAAACGTAAGCCGCGCTGATTCGTTTTGGTCAGCGCGGTTGTTATCGTATGGCTATGGACTTCCCCGTGAAAAAGCACCGCATCACCGCGCTGGTCTCTGGCCACGTGCAAGGCGTCGGGTACAGGCGCTTCGCGCAGCTCAGAGCCGAGAACCTGCGCTTGGCTGGTTACACCAATAATCTGGATGACGGGCGCGTCGAAGTGATCGCCGAGGGCTTGAAGCCCGATCTCGAGCAACTGCTGCATCACTTGGGCAAAGGCAGCACGCACGCGAAGGTCAGCAGCATCGAGGCGACGTGGGCCGAAGCGACGGGACTCGAGGGTTTCTATGTCTATTAGCGTGGCGTCTACCGAGTTGACTGAGGTCGCTCGAGAACTGGTGAGTACCCGCATTCTGGGCAACCGCAAAAACTCTACGGAACCCGCGTGGCAGCACTCTCAGCGCGTGGCTCATAGCTTAGAAAAACACGGTTTCCCTCGCGACGTGGTTCTCGCTGGCTGGCTGCATGACCTCGTGGAAGACAGCGATCCGCTACACCCAGTCACGCTCGAGGATCTAACGGCGCTGGGGTTCAGTGACCGCACGGTCGCGCTGGTTGATCTCGCCACGCACTCGAGCGCGTCGGATCACGCACAAAAACTCACGCAGCATCAAAAAGACCAGCGCTGGGCGCGGATGCTCGAGCGCTTGGAGGGCGCGGCGGATCGTGACGCGTGGGCAGTCAAGCTGGCCGACGTGACCGACAACCTGCGCGGCTGCCATGTCATGCCAACGGATCGCCAGATCGTCTTCTATCAACTCAAAGCGCCAGTGTATTTGGAGCTGAGCGCTGGGCTGCTCGGGGGCAGCGGCTTGTACGCGGAACTGCTCGAGGAGTTCGTTACTGGCTCGAGGCGATTGGGGCTGAGGTTGTACCGCGACTTGCTCGGCGGGTAACGGCTCGAGCATCCGCAGCGATCACCGTAGGGGCGAGGCGTGCCTCGCCCGTGCAGCGCGTCAACACAAACCTCGAGACTGGGTTTCGCAGCTCGAGTTTCGATCACCGCAAGCGCAGTTTCTCGGTCAGCGCCGCGAACTCAGCGGGCGTGCTGGCGTGCGTCAACCGCGCAATGAATGGCAGCGCCGCCCGCATTCCCCTTGCGGTCGGTGCGTACCCCTCGAGCGCTGCCAGTGGATTGAGCCACAACACGCCCGCGCTGCGGCGCTGCAACTCGCGCATCGCTGACTGCAATTCTGGCAGCTCACCGACATCCAGCCCGTCGCTCGAGACGATCACCAAGGTGTTCGGCGTCAGCGTGCGGTGCGCGTGATCGCGCAGGAAGGCCTGCACGCTGCCACCGATGCGCGTGCCACCGCCCCAAGCGGCGTGCAGATCGGGCAGCTTGAAGCCCAGTCGCGCCTCGAGCGGATTGCTACGGGCTTGCGTGGCTCGAGGGGCGACCGAGCCGATTTGCATGTGCAGGTCGCGGGTGATGTCGCGCAGCTCAGTCGAAAAGGTGAAGACATCCACGCGCTTGGAGCGCTGCGACAGCGCGTAAGCGAATTGCAGCACAGACGCATTGTGCGATTCCATCGAGCGACTGCCGTCCAGCAGCAGCACGACCCGTGGGTTGCGCTTCGGGTGCGCTTGCCAACGCGGGTACAGCGCCTCGCCGCCGGTCGATAAGCTGGCCCGCAACGTGCGCCGCAGGTCAAACCTCGAGCCTCTGGGCGCAGCCCGCCACTGCCTCGAGCGTCCCAAACGCAATGCAGCCATGAACTGCTGCGCCGCTCCCAGCATCGCCTCGAGACCCGATTGGGCAATGACGGGCGCGGCGTCCGCACCCGATGCCAAGGCGCTGTACTCGGCTCGCAAGCCAGACTGGGCGGGCGGCGCGTCCGGGTCTTCCTCATCACTGACGCGCTGCTGAGCCGCTGCGCCCTCAAAGCCATCGTCCGGGTCTTCGTCCGATTCGGGTTGCGGTTCTGTCGGCGCATCGGCAGGTTGGGATGCGTCGTCGGTCGTCGGTGCGACGCGCCGCTGCTTCACGGTATCTGGCAACTCCTGCGGCTGACCCTGCACCTCGGGGAAGAAAAAAGCAGCAAACGCTGCATCGAACAGGGCGACCTCCTCAAGCTTCGCGCACAGCACCAACCGTAGCGCCGACCTCGAGCGATCCACGTTGTGCAGCCCCAGCAGCTCGAGTGAACGCAGCGCGTCCGCGACCTCGGCGGGCCCAATTTTGAAATGCTGCTCGAGGCGCAACTGAGCGCAGAACTCGAGGAGGTTATTGGGCAGGTTGAGCGCTGGGTAGTACGGTTTCATGCGTTCAGTACCGCTCACGGATTGGTAGGGAGCGGTGTTCACCCATTTTGAGCGTTGGCAGCAATTCTAGAACGAGCGGAATCAATGGTTCGATGTCCTCGAGTCGGCTGCTTGGTACACACAGCGCAACAATCCGCAATGAGACTCGTTCCATATTTTGCTGGTATCTGATGCCGCCATCAATCGTAATGAACACATCGAAACCTGCTCGTTCAGCAGTTTCGAGTAAAACGTTGTCTTTCATACCCGCCCAGCCAAGCTCTGGGACGGTCACAACGTCAAACCCAACAAAGGCGCGTTTCAATTTTTTCGGCAAGCATTCGTCAAGCAGCAACCGCATCGCGGAATGCCTCTTCAGCTTTTTCGAGAACGCTCAAAGCTTGCTCTCTCGTGACAGTCGGAAAGTCTTCAAGAAATTCCTGTAAACTCGAGCGCTCGAGGTAATCGAACAGCGCTTGCACAGGCACTCGAGTTGTCGTGAACACGAGTGTGCCGCCAAGTACCTCATCATCGCGCTGAACTGCCGCTAGGTTCACGGTATTCACTATAGTCCTTAACGCCGGATCGTGACTTGCCCGATACCAAAATCCGTCTCGAGCTTCGCCTGACGATCACCAATCGTTTCGTTCCAAACCGCCTCGAGCTGTGGCAGGTGCTTGTCGAGCAGCACCCAGTCTTCCCTCGCTTTCAGGATGCAGCCTCGCGTGCGCTGCACGGTCGCCACGTCCAAAGAATCGCTGTGCAGACTCATCAGTGCCAAACCCCAGTCCAGCGTCTCCGCCACGCCGGGGACTTTGTGAAACGGCAAATCGCGCAAAGCTTGCATGACTCGCGCAATCTGTGCAGCCAAGCGGCTCGAGATGTCGGGCAGTCGAGCGTGCAGAATCTGCGTCTCCTGCGCCAGACTCGGGTAATGCTGCCACAGGTACAGGCAGCGACGGCGTAAAGCGTCGGACAACTCGCGGCTGCGGTTGCTGGTCAGGATCACCAGCGGGCGGTGAACCGCTTTGATCGTCCCCAGTTCCGGAATCGTGATCTGGAACTCCGCCAGCAACTCGAGCAGGAACGCCTCGAATGCCTCGTCGCTGCGGTCAACTTCGTCGATCAGCAGCACGGGCGGCTTGTCCTGCGTGATCGCCTCGAGCAGCGGGCGCTTCAACAAAAAAGGCTCGCTGAAAATTTGCGCCTCGCGCTCTTCTAATCGGCTCGAGTCGCTTTCCGTCAAACGAATTCGCAGCATCTGCTTCGGGTAATTCCACTCGTACAACGCACTGCTCGAGTCCAAACCCTCGTAGCACTGCAAGCGAATCAACTTCGTGCCAAGCGCGTCCGCGAGAATTTTGGCGCTCTCGGTTTTGCCGACACCAGCGGGCCCTTCGATCAGCAGCGGTTTTTGCAGCAGCACCAGCAACTCCAAAGCCGTGGCGAATTCGCTCGAGGTCACGTACCCGCGATCATTAAAGGCTTGCTGCAAAGCTTGAGGGTTCACGCGGTCTGCCCAGCAGTGATTGGCTCGAGCAGGAACAACGCGGGGTTTTTCAGGAAGCGGCGTTTGCAGTTGGCGCAAGTGAAGTAATACGTCTGACCGTTCAGCTCGGTGAAGTGGACGGCGGTGGCGATCTCGATTTCCTCACCGTCCACGGGTGAAAACGCGAAGCCAGCTCGAGGGCTGAGCAATCCGACATTCGAGGCGGTCTGGGCAGGCGAGGCGAGCCTCGCCACTACGGTTGTGCTCGAGCGGTGTGCCACTGCGTCGTAGCGGCTCGAGTCGGTGAACATTGGCTTGGCATTCCCTCGAGCGGCGATGATTTCAGCCACGATGCTGACGGCGACCTCGGCGGGCGTTTTGGCGTCGATGTCCAGCCCGACTGGATTGCGAATCTGCGCGGTCAAGGCTGGGCTGACGCCCTGCAACTCGAGCAGTTCGCGCACCGTCGCGGCGCGTTTGCGGCTGGCCAGCAGCCCAACGAAGCCCACACCAGCCAGCAACAGCGGCTCGAGCACGGGTTCGTCGTAATGCCCTTGCGAGGCGACGACCGCCGATAGGCTTGAGCACTGGGTTGCAGTCAGATTCGACAGCCACGCGCTCAGCTCAGTCAGCGCGACCAGCCTCGCACCGCTCGCCTCGAGATCGCGCAGTTCCTCAGCCGTGACGACGCGCACGACGTGCAACTCGAGCAGTGCCCCGATCTGCGCGACCGCCTGTGCGACGGGCGTGAAACCCGCGACCAGCAGCATTCGCGCTGGAATGTGCGGCTCCAAGTAAACATCGGCTGCGCCCTCACTGGCACAGGTCATCGGCACGACCACGCTTTCACTATCGGCGGCTTGCTGCACAGTCACCTCGCTGATATCGGGGCGAATCATCACCAGACGCGGCTTGCCGACGCGCATGACCTCGAGCGCTTGCCGCCGCACGATCTCGCGGCTGCACGACCCGCCGACGAAGCCCTCCATGCGCCCGTCGCTGTGGACGATGGCGCGGTCGGACAGGTGCGAGCTGACCGGAGCGCGTCTCGAGACGACGGTCGCAGTCACAAACGTCGCGCCGCTCGAGCTGAGATCGGTGATGGTTTTCAAAAAAGCCGTGTTCACTGCTGTTCTCCCCTCTGCTCGAGCGCGTGACTGTACGCGGCATCCGCCAACACGACCGAGGTTTCGACTTGGCGCTCTGGGATGTTCCAAAAGGTCTTGAGCAATCTGTTCTTATCGTTTTCACACACCTGCTTGAAGCCGTGCTTCTCGTAAAAGCCGATCGCCCAGACCGCCGCCTTCCACGTGCCGATCAGAATCGGTTTGCTCGAGGCATCCACCAAATCCTCGAGCAGTTTCGATCCGACCCCGCCAGATCTGCGCTGCGTCATCACATACGCGTGGCGAATCAGATTGACTTCTCCTTTGTCCTGAATGCCCATCACGCCGATCACCTCGTCGCCGTCCACGAAGCAGCGAAAGCTCACACCGTCCGCGATCTGCCCCTCGAGTTCCGCCATCGTCATGTACGGTTCGTGCCAGCGGTCGGCGGGAATGATGCCTTTGTACGCGTTGGCGGCGTCGTTGATGATCGCGTGGATTCTGGCTGTGTCATTTTGAGTGGCTGGACGGATCATGGTTTCCTCAATTTGCAGTAGCTCGAATTTACTCGAGCGAACACAAAGTTCGCCCCTACGAACTTCATCATGCTCGAGAAACGAAGCTGGTGACTGTCTCGCATCACACACGCCCTCGAGCCTCGAGTTGTGAAACTCAATGAAAGCCGTAATCGAACGTCTGATTGCCGCGCTCGCCGTGAACCTGCGCGTTGAACGACACGATGATCCTGTCCTTCACGCCGTCATACGGCATGGCTTTGTGGTTCAGCCACGATGGGAAAACGATCAGCGTGCCCGCCTCGGGTGTGACATCCACGCTGCTGTGCTGCAAGTACGCATTGCCCATGTCCATGTGCGCTCCGCCCAGAAGCCCGAGCTGATGCCCGTAGAAGCGCGTCACGCCGTTGGTCGCGCCGATCTGCGGGTGGGCCTTGCGCGTCACCAAATCGTCAATCTGCACGTAATACACGCCGCTCCACGAGCAATTGCCGTGGTTGTGGATGTCGTGAAAACCGTATTGGTTCTGAAACTGATACCAAGCGCCAACGATCTGCATCTGCAATTTGCTCGAGCCGCTTGACTGCCAGATCGGAGCGTTCATCGCTTGGGCGATGTCAAAAACGCTCTGCGACACGAACGCGAACAGCTCCTCCAATGCGGGTGACGCGAGGCGCTGCAAAATGTCGTCGCTCGAGGAGTACATGTTGCCGGGTCTGGGATACGCAGCGCGATCCGCCGTGAACTGCTCGACCAGCGCCGCGTTGACGCTCAAATGAGTCTCGAGCGAGCGCGTCAGTAACGGTGTGGGCCACAGCATTTGCAGTCCAGCCACATCTCGAGTCATCAGGGTGTCTCCAAAAAGAATTTCCGAATTTGATTTTATTGCTCGAGCACCCAACCGTAGGGGCGAGGCTAGCCTCGCCCCTACGAACCGCGCTGTCCCGTGCCAATCGCGCTCGAGCCTCGAGCGGCTTACTGCCCCGCCATGCGGGTTTTGACGTTGGCAAACGTGCCAGCGATCAACTTTTGCGCTTGCGAGTCCAGCACGCGCCCGCCGACCGTGGCAATCGGCCCGCGCATCGTCGCCGCGCCGCTCCAATCCAAGGTGGTGGTGTTGTCGCCGTTGTCTTTCAGGTCAGCCCCAGCCAGCAAGTCCACGACGCTGCCGAAACCGCCGCCGCTGATGCGAACGTTCATGCGGTTGCCGCCTTCTTGCGGCTCCAATGTGATCTTAAATTTGAACTTTCCGCGCACCGGACCCAGTCCAATGCTGACAAGCGCATCAAAATTTTTTGGGTCATGCACGGTGACTTGCTGCACGTCAGGCAGGCACGACGCAACTTTCTGCGGATCGTTGATAAACTCCCAGACAGCGGGTTTAGAAAGCGGGACTTGTTCCGAACCGTTGTACTCGAGCTTCATGGCTGTCCTTTCAAAAACAGTTCACCCCTCGAGATGATGGCTCGAGGGGTGCGACGCGGGTTTAGTCTGCGGCGACGGCGTTCTCAGCCGTGCGAATCGCAGCCCAGACCTTCTCGCGGGTCAGCGGCATGTCGATGTGGCGCACGCCGAGCGGTGATAGCGCGTCGATCACGGCGTTAACGAAGGCAGCGGGGCTACCGACGTTCGGGCTTTCGCCGACCGATTTTGCGCCAATCGGGTGGTGCGGGCTGGGCGTGCAGGTCGCGGCCGTCTCCCAGTGCGGTGATTCCAAACTCGTGGGGATCAGGTAATCGGTGAAATTCGTGGCGAGGTTATTACCCGCCTCGTCGTAAGCGATTTCCTGCATGAAGGCGATGGCGAAGCCTTCGGTCAGCCCGCCGTGAATCTGACCTTCCACAATCATCGGGTTGATGATCGTGCCCGCGTCGTCCACCGCCAAGAAGCGCCGCACTTTGGTCTCGCCAGTATCGCGGTCAACATCCACCACGGCGACATACGTGCCGTGCGGGAAGACCATGTTCGGCGGGTCGTAGTACAAGGTGGCCTCGAGACCCGGCTCGTTGTCGCCGGGGTTGGTGTACGCGGCGAAGGCGACTTCTTTCATCGTGATCGTCTTGCCGGGTGCGCCCATCACGTGAAAAGCGTAATCCTTCCACTCCAAATCGTGTTCCGAAACCTCAAGCACATGCGCGGCGATCTTGCGGGCTTTCTCGCGGATTTTGCGGGCGGCCAGCGCCAGAGCGCCGCCCGCGACAGGCGTGCTGCGGCTGGCGTATGTGCCGAGTCCGTAGGGCGCGGTGTCGGTGTCGCCCTCTTCGACCAGAAAATTTTGTGGGTCAAGTCCCAGTTCCTCGGCGACGATCTGCGCCCACGTGGTTTCGTGACCCTGACCTTGGGATTTTGTGCCGGTGCGGATGATGCCAGAGCCGCTCGGGTGAATGCGAATCTCCGCGCCGTCGAACATCTTGATGCCCAAGATATCGAAGTGCTTGCTGGGGCCCGCACCCGTCACTTCGGTGAAGGTGCTGATGCCGATGCCCATCAACTCGCCTCGAGCGCGTTTCTCGGCTTGCTCCTCGAGTAACTGCTTATAGCCGATCTTCTCCAATGCCACGTCCATCGTGTGCTCGTAATCGCCGCTGTCATAGGTGAAGTTCAGCGGGGATTTGTAGGGGAACTGCTCTTTTTGGATGAAGTTCTTGCGGCGCAGTTCCGTGGGATCCATTTTCAACTCGTCGGCGACAATATCCATTGCGCGTTCGATCAGGTAACTGGCTTCGGTTACGCGAAAACTACAACGGTACGCGACGCCGCCGGGTTGCTTGTTGGTGAAGTACGCGTCCAGATTGGCGTAGGCGACGGGGAAATCGTAGCTGCCAGAGACGATGCCGAACATACCGGCCGGGTACTTGCTCGGGTCGGCAGCCGCGTCAAACGCGCCGTGATCGGCGACCGTGTTGACTTTCAGCGCGGTCAGCTTGCCTTCTTTGGTCGCGCCGATTTCGATGTCCATGTGGTAATCGCGGGCGAAGCTCGAGGTCAGGTTCTCGGTGCGGGTTTCGATCCATTTGACGGGGCGTTGCAAGACCAGAGCGCCGGCAATCGCGCAGACGTAACCGGGATAGACGGGGACTTTGTTGCCGAAACCACCGCCCAAATCTGGGCTGATGACGCGAATCTTATCCTCGGGAATGCCGAGCACCAAAAACAACGCGGTGCGGTAGACGTGCGGCGCTTGCGAAGTCACGTAGAACTGCAAGCGTCCCATGACGTCGAATTCCGCGATGCAGCCGCACGGCTCGAGCGGCGCGGCGTGAACGCGTGGGAAGACGACGTGCTGTTTGACGACGTGATCGCTCGTTGCCAGCGCAGCATCGGTGGCCCCCTGATCGCCGACGTTCCAGTTGTAAATGTGGTTGGTTTTCGCTTCGCGGTCGGGGCGCAGCAGCACGTCATCCTTCATGGCTTTGAAGGGGTTGTTCACCACCTCGAGCGGTTCGTAATCCACTTCAACCAGTTCGATCATGTCGTAAGCGGCTTCCCTTGTTTCGGCGTAGACGGCGGCGACCTCTTGGTACTGGTACAGCACTTTCCCATCAGCCAGCACCATCTGCTTATCAAGTCCGTGGAACGTCGGCAGCCAACCGACGTTGTAGGCGTTCAGTTCCTTGCTGGTGACGACGGCAACCGCGCCGGGAATTTTCATGGCTTCGCTGCTATCGATGCCGCGAATATTGGCGTGCGGGTATGGGCTGTGAACGAGCGCCATGTAAAGCTGCCCTTTTAGATTGATGTCGTCAATGTAGTTGCCTTTACCTTGCAAGAAGCGCGGGTCTTCCTTGCGCTTCATTGATTTTCCCATCGCAAATTTCGCGGGCTGTTCGGTGACGATCTCGGGTGAACCTTGGGCAATGTCGGTCATGGAGCGTGTCCTTTCAATCTCTCTCGAGCGTGCAGGCGACGAACGGTTCAGATGGCTCGAGATTCAATCGTCGGCTGCTGCGGCTAACTCGGGTTGGTTCATCACCTGCGCGGCTTGCTGGACGGCTTTGACGATGTTGTTGTAGCCCGTGCAGCGGCAGAGGTTGCCCGACAAGCCCTCGCGGATTTCGTGTTCGGTTGGATTTGGGTTTTGCTTCAATAATGCGATGGAGCTGAGCATCATGCCGGGCGTGCAGTAGCCACATTGCAGTCCGTGCTGATCCCAGAAGGCTTGTTGCATTGGGTGGAGCTTGCCGCCGACCGCCAAGGATTCCACCGTGGTGATCTCGTGCCCATCAGCCATCACCGCGTACATCGTGCAGGACTTGACGGGCGTGTAACCGTCCAGCAGCACCGTGCAAACGCCGCAGCTCGAGGAGTCGCAACCGACGTGCGTGCCGGTTAGCCCGCCTTGCTCACGGATGAAATGCGCCAGCAACACGCGCGATTCGACGCTACCGGTGACGGTTTTACCGTTGATTTTCATACTGACATTGACTTCGTTCATGCCGTCACCCCTAAACGCTCCAAAGCTTGCTTCAGGCCGCGCCCGACCAGCACCCGCGTCATGTCTTTCTTGTATTCGCTGCTGCCGCGCTGGTCGGCGTTCGGGCTGGCGATCTTCGGGGCTTCGGCGGCCGCCGCTTTCAGCAGCTCGAGGGTCGGACGCTGACCGACCAACATGCTTTCCGCTGCCGCGACGCGCATGGCGATCGGGCCGGAAGCCGTGATCGCAATGCCCGCCTGACGGATCGTGCCGTCCGCGTTCATGGCTAATTGCACAGCGGCCGCGCAGGTCGCGTAATCGCCGACCTTGCGCTCGATTTTTTGGTACGAACCCTGCGTGTGCGCGTCGGGAATCGGGATTCTGACCTCGAGCGCCATCTCGCCCTCATTGACAGCCGTGGTGTAGGAATCCACCAAGAATTGGTCGATCGGCACTTGCCTCGTCCCGTTCGGGCCGCGCACGACCATCACGGCTCGCATGGCCAGCGCGGTGGCCGTCCAGTCACCCGCTGGGTCGTTGTGGCAAATGCTGCCGACGACCGTGCCCATGTGACGGACAATCGGATCGGCGACCACGGCGGACACGGCGGTAATCAGGCTGTAGCGGTCTTTGATGAAGGGCGCAAACTCGAGCTGCGCGTCGCGGGTCGTCGCGCCAATCACCAGAAAACCGTTTTCCTCGCGCAGGTACGAGAACTCTTTGATCGGGTTGATGTCGACCAGCACGGCCGGGCGGGCGAGGCGGTAACGCATCGCGGGGATCAGGCTTTGCCCGCCCGCCAACACGCGGGCATCGGAACCGTGCTGCTGCAAGTGAGCGAAGGCTTCGTCACTGGAATGGGCGCGAACGTACTCGAAGCTGGCTGGAAACATAATGGACGCTCCTGGAGTGCTGGTCAGTGCTGACTGAAATCATTGCTGCGCGGCTCGAGCCTTCCCCTACCCGAGCTTCCCTGAATTGTAATTCGTTCATTTTTATAGCACATTGGAGGCTGCGAATCTGTGAAGCCCGACTCGCACTCGAAACGATGGTCAGCCAATCCTCGAGCCTCGGGCTTTTTCGTTTGATGGTCAGGAAGCGGAGGGTCGGCTTGTGAAGGCTTGACAACTCGAGGTTGGGAGTGACAAACTCCGTTCGATACTGAAATCGATTGCAGGAACTCGAGGGTGAGCGGTTTTCACTCAGGGTCTTGAACAGCTCTGACAAGCTTCTTTTGTTTGTTGAAAGTGAAAACGATTGCATGATGACGAGCTTGAAAGATGTTGCGAAACTCGCTCGGGTCTCCCCTGCGACGGCCTCGCGGGCACTCTCCAAACCCGAAACCGTCGCGTTCATCACCCGCGAGCGCGTGACGAACGCCGCCAAGCAACTCAGTTATCAACCCAACGTGCTGGCACGCGGCCTGCGGCAGCGCGGCAGCCGCACGCTCGGCGCGATCATCAGCGACATCCTTAATCCCGGTCAGGCGACCCTCGCCAAAGGCATCCAAGATGCGGCCGCCAAGCGCGACTACACCGTGTTCATGTTCAACACCGACGAAGACACTGAGAAAGAACGACGCGCCCTCGAGTCGCTGCGCGGGCATCTGCCCCAAGGCTTGATTATCGTGCCATCGCCCGGCGCACGAGAAAACCTCAAATTGGTTTCAAACCTGCCGACTGTGGAACTTGACCGCTCGAGCGGTTTGAGAGACGCGCACACGATCATGGTCGATAACGTCGGTGGGGCACGCGAAGCCGTGCAGCACCTGACTGCGCTGGGTCATAAACGCATCGGCATGATCTTCGGCAGCATGGATGTTTCAACGGCCGTGGAACGCCTTCAAGGCTACCGCGAAGCGCTCGAGGGCGCGGGCATCGCCTACCGCGAGGATCTGGTGCTAAGCGGCAACCACCGCGAGGAAGGCGGACGCGTGGCGGCCCACACGCTGCTCAACCGTCCCGCTCATCAGCGCCCGACCGCACTGTTCGTCGGCAACAACGAAATGACGATTGGCGCACTGCTGGCGATGCGCGAACTCGAGTTACGTATCCCGAGTGACCTATCGATCGTTGGCTTTGACGACTCGCGTTGGGCTAAGCTGATGCAACCCGCCATCACCGTCGTCGCCCAACCCGCCTATGAACTGGCCTACTTGGCTTGCGAAACACTGCTCAATCGTTTGGAGAACGGTGTTTCACACCAGACCATGCGCCCCGCCAGCATCCGCTTGTCCACGACCTTTATCAAACGCGACTCGACTGCACCACCACCCCCGACTTAGCTCGAGCATCTCTAAAGTACCCGTTCAAATCCCACGAAGGAGGTTTCACTCGAGTCTTCGTCCGCCCAGTTCGGCACTCGCCCTCTCCCCAGTTACAAGGAGCATCACCATGCGTAAAACAGCTTTGATGGCCGCCCTCGGCGCATCCGCCCTCTGCATCGCGCTCGCACAGAGCACCGCCCAACCGATCATTGGTTTAATCACCAAAACCGACAGCAACCCGTTCTTCGTCAAAATGAAAGAGGGCGCGGAAGCCGAAGCCAAGAAACTCGGCGCGAAGCTGCTCAGCGGCGCGGGCAAGACCGACGGCGACAACGCCGGTCAAGTCACGGCGCTTGAAAACATGGTTGCCGCAGGCGCGAAAACAATTTTGATCACGGCGTCTGACTCCAAAGGCATCGTGCCCGCCCTGACCAAAGCGCGTGACGCTGGCGTGATGGTCATCGCGCTCGATACACCAACCGACCCCGCCAGCGCGGTGGACGCGCTGTTCGCCACCGACAACTTCAACGCTGGGGTCTTGATCGGCAAGTACGCCAAAGCCGCCATGGGCAGTAAAAAAGCCGTGATCGCAGCGATGGACTACAACCCCGGTCAGCCCGTGGGCATCCTGCGTCACAACGGCTTCCTCGCGGGCTTCGGCATGACTGGCATCACCGCCAAAACGCCGGATCAGGTCGACACGGGCATCGTCTGCTCGCAGAACTCCTTCGGCGACCAAGCCAAGGGCCAGACCGCGATGGAGAACTGTCTGCAAAAGAACCCGAACATCAATCTGGTCTACACCATCAACGAACCCGCCGCCGCCGGTGCGTACCAAGCGCTCAAAGCCGCAGGCAAGGAAAAGGGCGTCATCATCGTCTCCGTCGACGGCGGCTGCGAAGGCATTCGCAACGTGCAAAAAGGCGTCATCACCGCAACCAGCCAACAGTACCCGCTGAAAATGGCAGCGATGGGCGTCGCGGCAGGCGTGGAATACGCCAAGACTGGCAAGAAAGTCAGCGGCTACACCGACACCGGCGTGACGCTGATCGCCAACCGCGCCTACGCGGGCGTGCCGAGCCAGAATGGTGCGTTCGGTCTGGCCAACTGCTGGGGCACGAAGTAACCGGAGCACCAAGTAACCGGGACACCAAGTAACCGGAGCACCAAATAACCGGAGCACCAAGTAACCGGAGCACCAAGTAACTCGAGCACCAAGTAACTCGAGCACCAGAGAAAAGCCCTTCGCCGTTTGACAACTCGAGCCACCCGCAAAAAATCGGCTGACCGTCTACCAGCCCAGCGTCGAGCGATGACTTGCGGGTCTCGAGGAAAAGCGCCAAACTGATGTTCTCGTCTCAAAGTTTCAACCGATGACCGACGGGCTGCACCAAATGCAGAAGATCAGTTGACCGTATCCTAAGAACCGTGAAGTTCAACCCGGTCTCGAGCGCTTTTCCCAGCCTCGAGACCGCACGTCGCTTTGAAGGCGACGGGGAGTTACCCTGTGTCCAATCCCTCAGCCTTGAGCAACCCAAAAACCAAGACTTGGCTCCAGTACCTGCCGAGCGTGACCGTGCTGGGTCCCGTGATCGCGTTGGTGCTGGCGAGCTTTTACTTCGCAACGCAGACCGACCGTTTTTTGACGCCCCAAAATTTTTCGTTGATCCTGCAACAAGTGATGGTCGTAGCCGTGATCGCCATTGGGCAAACGCTGGTGATCCTGACCGCTGGCATTGATCTGTCTTGCGGCATGATTATGGCGCTGGGCGGCGTGGTGATGACCAAATTCGCCGAGCAATTCGGCTTTCCGCCTGTACTGGCAATCCTTTGCGGCATCGGCGTCACCACCGCGTTTGGGTTTTTGAACGGCATGCTCATCACCCGCATTAAACTTCCTCCGTTCATCGTCACGCTCGGCACGCTGAACATCGCCTTCGCGCTGACCCAGATTTACTCGGCCGCGCAAACCGTGAACATCTCCAATCCAGCTTCGCCGCTGTTGGTGTTTGGTGGATCACTCAGCATCGGTGGCACGGTGTTCAACTTCGGTGTCATCACCGCGATTTTTCTCTACATCATCGTCTGGTTCATCCTTTCGGAAACCGCGCCGGGGCGTCACCTGTACGCGGTCGGCAACAACCCCGAAGCCGCCCGTCTGACGGGCATCCCAACGCAGCGCGTGCTGCTGCTGGTCTACACATTGGCCGGCACGATCTACGGCGTGGCCGCATGGCTCTTGGTCTCCAGAACTGGCGTCGGCGACCCGAACGCTGGTCAGACCGATAATCTGGATTCGATCACGGCCGTGGTGCTGGGCGGTACGAGTTTGTTCGGAGGGCGCGGCGTGATCTTCGGCACGCTGCTGGGCGCACTGATTGTCGGTGTGTTCAGGAACGGACTGACGCTGACTGGTGTGGGCAGCGTTTACCAAGTCCTCATCACCGGCATTCTGGTGATTCTAGCCGTCACAGCCGATCAACTCTCCAAAAAGAAATGATCCTAGAAACAACTGATCCTAAAAGAACTGAGGCTCCGTAAATGACTCAACACCTCTCAACTCAATCCGCCTCGAGCCTCGAGTTCATGCCCGAAAAGGGTAAGCCCGTCCTGCAAGCCCGAGGATTGGTGAAACGCTACGGGCAAGTCACGGCCCTTGATGGCACGGATTTTGAATTACGCAGCGGCGAGATTCTGGCTGTGATCGGCGACAATGGCGCGGGCAAATCCAGTTTGATCAAAGCCCTGTCCGGCGCGACGATCCCCGACAGCGGCGAGATCATGCTGGACGGCGCACCCGTGCGCTTTCGCAGCCCAATCGATGCGCGGCGCAAAGGGATAGAAACCGTCTATCAAGACTTGGCCGTCGCGCCCGCGATGACGATTGCTGAGAATCTCTTTATGGGCCGCGAAATCCTCCGACCGGGCATTCTTGGGCTACTCAAAATTATTGATAAAAAAGCGATGCTGACCGAAGCCACGCGACACATGGCAGACCTGAAAATCGGCATTCGCAGCATGACCCAAGCCGTCGAGACGCTTTCCGGCGGGCAGCGCCAAGGTGTGGCCGTGGCCAGAAGCGCCGCGTTCGCCCGCCACGTCGTCATCATGGACGAACCGACCGCTGCTTTGGGCGTCAAAGAGGGCAACATGGTGCTTGATTTGATCCGCCGCGTGCGCGACAGCGGGCTGCCCGTCATCATCATCAGCCACAACATGCCGCACGTCTTTGAAATCGCGGATCGCGTGCATATTCAGCGGCTCGGGAAACGTGCGACGGTGATTAACCCCAAGCGGCTCAGCATGTCCGATGCCGTGGCCGTGATGACCGGCGCGATGAAAAGCGAGGACTTGAGCGCGGATATGCTCGCGCCTTGAGGCTCGAAGGTCAAAGTCAAGGGCAGCTCGCTGGCGCATCGCTTCTCTCTCCCGCCGCTGCGCGTCGGCCTCTCTCCGGGAGAGAGGTGGGTTGCGGCTCGAGGGGTGACGTACACTTTCTTATGGTCATTTTCTTCCCTCGAGCGGGCGCAGCGTGCTGCTCGGTTTAGACCTCGGCACGGGGTCGTGCAAGGCTGTGCTGATGCTCGAGGGCGGCGCGGTGGTTCGCAGCGCTTCGCGCACTTACGCGGTCAACGCGCCGCACAACGGCTGGGCGGAATCTGAGCCTTCGGCGTGGCTCGAGGCGATTGGTCAAGTGTCCCGCGAGGTCGTGCAGGGCGCAGCCGTGCGAGCGATTGGGTTGAGCGGTCAGATGCACGGTCTGGTGCTGGCGGATGTGAATGGGCGGGCGTTGCGACCCGCGATGCTGTGGTCGGACACGCGATCAAAAGCGCAGCTCGAGGTCTACAACCGTTTGAGCAGCGCGACCCTCGAGCGGCTGGGCAATCCGATTGTCACGGGCATGATGGGTCTAAGCCTGCTGTGGCTCAAAGCTCACGAGCCAATGCTGCTGGACTCGAGCCGCTGGGCGCTCTTGCCCAAGGACTGGCTGCGCTGGCAACTGACGGGCGAGGTTCACTCT
The DNA here is from genome assembly GCA_025359505.1 of Deinococcales bacterium. GTDB lineage: Bacteria > Deinococcota > Deinococci > Deinococcales > JAAFIG01 > JANYHH01. Next base: position 25,710 of record JANYHH010000126.1, on the reverse strand, counting down.
GATCCATCTGATGCGTCTGGGACGCTGCTGTACAATTTGCAGCGCGATGACTGGGCGCGGGATATCCTCGAGACGCTGGGGTTGCCGGACATCCTGCCGCCACTGAAATCCTCGAGCGCAATCGCGGGTGTGGTCAGCTCGAGCGTGGCGGCACTGCTGGGCGTGCGGGCAGGTACACCCGTGGCGACGGGCGGCGGCGATACACCGTGCGCGATGCTCGGCAACGGGGTTCTCAAAACAGGCGTGGCGCAACTGTCCGTCGGCACTGGGGCACAGATCGTCGCCCCACGGGATGCGCCCGTCAGCGACCCGAGCTTCAGGACGCACCTGTACCGCAGCGTGACTCATCACTGGTACGCGATGGCGGCGATGCAAAACGCAGGCTTGGCGCTCGAGCGGGTGCGGGAGTGGTTGAGCTTAACTTGGGACGGCTTTTACGCGGCTGCCTTCAGCCAACCAGACTCGAGCGGCTTGGTTTTTAAGCCGTACCTGAGCGGCGAGCGCACGCCGCACATGGACGCGAGCTTGCGCGGCTCGTTCCAAAATCTCGGTTTGCATCACACGCAGGCGCACCTCGCCAGAGCCGCGCTCGAGGGTGTGGCGTTCAGCATCAGTGATGGTCTGGAAGCGTTGCGAGCGGCGGGCGTGGAGGTCACGACACTGCGCCTCGCGGGGGGCGGCACATTGCAAACCCCGTGGCGGCAACTCCTGAGCGACGCGCTGGGTGTGCCGCTGCTGACCGGCGGCGCTCCCGACGCCAGCGCTCGAGGGGCGGCCGCTCTCGCGGGGCTGAGCATCGGCGTGTACAGCGATCCGCTCGAGACGGCTGCGTTGCTGCCCGCGCCGGAACTTGTCGCCACGCCTGCACCGAGCGCTGCTCTGCTCGAGGCGCTGGAGATGTTTCGCGCCCACTGACCAGCGAAGAGGTGTGTGACCGCGAATCGCTAGCCTTTGAGCCACGCCAACAGCAGGGCCAGCGTGGCCGCCAGATCGTCGCGGTGAACCGCCTCCTGCACCGTGTGAACATAGCGGCTCGGCGTGGACAGCGTGATGACCGGCACACCAGCTCGAGACCCCTGAATGCTCGCCGCGTCCGTGCCACCCAGTGGCAGCACCTCGAGTTGGTAAGGAATGGCGTTTCGCTCGGCCAGCGCGGTGAATTCGCGCACCAGATGCGGCGCACTGAGGCTCGCGCTGTCCATGACTTTGATGCCGACGCCAGCTCCGCTGCGGCAGACCGCCTCGTCCTCTGGCACGCCGGGGGTGTCGGCCGCGATGGTCGTGTCGAGTGCAATGCCGATGTCCGGCGCTAAACCGAACGCGGCGGGAATCGCGCCGCGCAGCCCGACCTCTTCTTGGGTGCTGAAGACCGCGTGGATCGTCCACTCGTGCGGCACACCGTGCAGCGCCCGCAGTGCCTCGATCAATACCCAGACGCTGACGCGATCATCGAGCGCCTTGCCGACCAGCAAATGCCCGACCGTGCGAAAGCTTTGCTCTAAAGCCACCGGATCGCCGATCCGCACGAGGCGCTTGACCTCACCCTCTGGCAGCCCAAGATCGACCATGAACTCCTTGATCGCAGGAATTTTCTTGCGCTCTTCTTCGGTGGACAGATGCACTGGCTTACCGCTCGGGTGGAGGATGCCCGGCAAATCGCCGCCGCTGGCGCAGACCACGACGTTGCGGGCGAACAGGTTGCGGGTATCGAAACCGCCGAGCTGCTGCACGCGCAAGAAACCGTCCTTGTCAATGAACTTGACGATGAAGCCAATCTCGTCCATATGCGCGGCGACCATGACATTCTTCGCACTCGTCCCGCGCTTCACGGCGATCAGGTTCCCCAACGCGTCCTCGCGGATGTCGTCCACCAAGCCTGTCAGCTCAGCCCGCACCAATTCGCGCACGCGCTCCTCGCGGCTCGGCACGGCGAAAGTCTCGGACAGGCGTGCCAGCAACTCGAGGTTCATGGCGCAGTGTACCGCTCGGCATCGCAGAGATTTGAAGCTCGAGCCTCAGACCTCGAGCACTACTTCAAACGGGCGATCACAGTGCAAATTGCACGCATGAGCGTGACGTTCGCCCCTACCAAACCAGTCACGCACGCAGCCTTTGGCCTGCCTCAGCGCTGCAAAAAGCCGTTCTCTAAATTCAGCAACCACTGCGGGGTGAGCGCCGCGAGGCTGCGCGTGATTTCGATGTAATTGCCGCTCAAAAGCAGCAACCCAACCGCGATCAGCAGCACGCCGCTGACCTTTTCGATCGCGCCGACCCAGCGCATGGCTTTGCGTAAACCCCCTCCGAGTTTGTCCCACGCCAGCGCCGCCAGCAGGAACGGCACAGCCAAGCCCATCGCGTAAACGAATAGCAAGCCAACGCCCGCGCCGACGCTGCCGCTCGAGCCAGCGATGCTCAGCACCACGCCCAGAATGGGCCCGATGCACGGCGTCCAACCAGCGGCGAAGGCCGCGCCCAATGCGACCAGTCCAAAGCGGGAAGCGTTGCCCAAATCGGCGCGGTACTCGCGGTTGAGGGCGGGAATGCGGTCTTTGACGAGGAAGATAATGCCGAACACCAGAATCAGCGCCCCGCCGATCTGCGCCAGCACGTCTTTATTCTGGCGCAAGACACTGCCCAGCGCACTCGCGCCTGCACCCAAGGAAATGAAGACCAGTGTGAAACCCAGAATGAACAGCAATGCACCCGTGACGGGTTTCTTGCCGCTGCCGCCGCCCAGCACCGCCAGATAGCTCGGCACGAGCGGCAACACGCAAGGCGTGATGAACGACAGTAAACCCGCCAGAAACACGACCAGCAGACTCGGCGCGGCCACACCAGTCAACCCCGTGCTCGAGGGCAGCGCGGTTTGCGCCATTGCAGATTGGAACAGCAGTATTGTTAGAACCGTCAGCGCTCGAGCCATGCGCTGGATTGTACGGCTCTAAAGGCCGGGCAACTGTCACGGGGAGTCGCGTCTGATCTGTAGCGCCAAGTGTCACGCCGCGACGATCGCTTGAATCCACTCGAGCAAGGCTCGAGCACAGGGGGTTTTTTATGCGGCGATGGTGGATGCTGATGCTGACAGTCACGGTGTTGGTGGGAGCGGCGCAGGCGCAGGAGAGTGGGGCGGGCAAATTCGGTTTCGGCACGGCTGGAGTACATCTTGGGATAGAACTCTACTTCTCAGACACACGCGTTCTGCCGTTGGGTTTCGCCTTCGATGGCAATTCTGCGATGCTGGGCTTTGATCTCGAGGCTCGAACGCTGCTGCCACTGATCGACAGTGACGCGCTGTTCGTTTACGTGTACGGCGGTGGCGGTCTTCGCACGGAAAACCTTTTCGGGGGTTTTGGCTTCACGACCACGCTCGGCGCGAGCATCGTGTTGCAGTCACAGCTCATTGGGATTTACGCCGAAATCGAACCGATCAATTACCTGTTCGGCGGCACGTTGCAGTTGTTCTCGAGGTTCAATCTGGGGTTGGCACTGGCGGTGTTCTAAAAGCGTTGACCCGTCAACGACGTAGACTGTGCAGCTATGCGTTTGCATTTCATCACGGTCGGTAGCCCAAAACTCACCTACGCTCGAGTCGGCTGCGAACTGTACTCCACGAGGCTAACGCGCTTTCACAAGCTGCGCGTGACTCGCATCAAAGACTCCAAGCGCAACGGCGCAGCCGCAATGCTCGAGGAGGGAACAGCGATACTGGGGGCAGCCGGGAGTGCGTACCTGATCGCCCTTGACCCTCGCGGCAAACTGCTGGACACGCCCGCGCTGTCCTTGATGCTCGAGAAGCTGGGCGTGGATGGTCACGGTGAGCTGGCGTTCGTGATCGGTGGCGACGAAGGCTTAGCGGACGAGGTTCGATCTCAGGCGAACTTGCTGTGGTCGCTGTCGGCGCTGACCTTCCCGCACGACCTCGCGCAGCTCGTGACGCTCGAGGCGCTGTACCGCGCCAGTACAGTCGCGGCAGGTGTGCCGTATCACAAGTGAATTCACAATAACCACGCGGCGATGGTCTCGCATCGGGCAGGATCTATCGTCAACCCGATGCTCAATCCCCACAGCCAGTAATCCACCAAGCGCACCAACGTCCAAGCTCTGGATCGTTCTGCGTCCGACTCTGCTGACTCGAGCAGCCCATCCCATGCTCGCCAGAATCGCGCCGCGCTCGGCATGTCCTCCAACCTGCGCCAGAGCATCTGCGCGATGCCGTACTCCGCATCACCCGCGATCACTTTGGGGTCAATGGCCAGCCAAGGTTCGCGGGTCGCCGCCAGCACATTATCGTCGTACAAATCGTAGTGGATCAGTAAACGCTGCGCGTCTGGCGCGAGTTGTACGGCGTTCAAACGAGCCGCCTCGAGAAGCCGCTTGCTGAACGGCTTTCCCAGCCTGAGCCAATCGCTCTCGAAACGCTGCGAGCTTTGAATGGCCTGTGCTGACAGCAGCGGTACATCCGCTGGCGCAGCAATAGCCAAACGGCGCAACAACCGACCCGCGACCCGCAGCGCTGGCTCGAGCGGCAAGGATTTCAACGAGCGCGTCGCATCTAAGCGCTCGAGCAGCAGCGCGTCCGCATCGTAACTAACCTCGAGCAATCGCACCGCACCGCGACCGGCCCATGTTTGCAACGCAATCACCTCGAGCGCCGTTTCGCCGTGCGGCCACGCGACGCGCAGCACGCAAGCTTCGCCAGCCCGTTTGACCGGAACGACCAGCGACAAACCGCCGTGCATGACTGCGCCGTCTGGCTCCAATGACCATCGCTCGCACAGCGCTGCCACCTGCTCTGGCAGCGCCTCGAGCCATGGGACAGCGTTGACTGGCTCGAGCCTGAGGATATTGGTTTTGAAACTCTCCGGGACTGCAATCTGCACATCAGCAGTAGATCACGGCCAGCGGCGATGAAACCGCGTTCGCCTCGAGTTCATCTGCTTTCACACCCCAAGGCTACTATTGACATCATGAAACACCTCCTGCTCCCGCTGCTCGGCGCAATACTGCTAAGCGCCTGCAACTTCCAGCCTAGCGCCTACACCGCCAACGATGTCGTGCTGTACGGCATCAAAGAGCGTCACACGTTTTTCTACGGCAAGCTAGATTCAAGCCAGACCAAAGCCTTGACGCTCGGGCCGTTAAACATCACACTGTCTGGCGAGCAACCCATCGGGCCGCTGGCTGTACCCGGAGCCTTGACAGTCAACGGCAAACCGACCTTGCAGACCAACACCGCCAGTTACCGCGAGGTGATCGCCGTCGCCACGATCCCCGTCTCGAGCGAACTGAGCGTGTTGACCAGAGCGGCGCTCGAGCGGGTGTATTACTTTGACGGTTTGAGATGGTTTGATGTCGGCGGTTCTGCGCCCTTGGAGGCGAACGTCAAACTGCGCTTACCCGTGCGTGAACGCAATGGCTTGCGCGGCGTGGGTTTGCTGACCGATGCCGAAGCAGACGCGATCAGTGCGTATTTAACGGCTTCCTACAAGCGCCAGCCGTTGGCACTGGCGCTCATCAACAACGCCAATCACGCCGACACGCCGCTGGGATTGAACCCGCGCCCGGATCGCAACAACATCACCGCGCTGTACGTGCAAGTCGGCGTGCCAACCGATCTGTTCGGCGGTTTCGCCGCCCCCGCGCCACAGTTGCGCCTGACGCCGCTCAGCGCGGGCGGCAACAGCACGTATGACAACGCGGCTCCTGCCGTGCGCTTAGACAGCGATCCCTCGAGCTTCGCGCAGACGTGGGCGTTGCTGAACGGCAATCAGATTCCGCAGCCACCCGCGCCAAACGTCGATTTCACCACAGCACGGGTCGTGACGTTCTTTCAGGGGCGCAAAAGCACCGGCGGCTACGGCGTGACTGTGGCAGGCGCGATTCTCGAGGGGACGACGCTTTCTTTGCGCTTGACGGTGCGCGAACCCGCAGCGGGCGCGGTCACGTCGCAAGCGCTGACCAGTCCGTATGTCAGCGTAGTGGTCAGCGAAGCTGGACGAATCGAGCGCGTGGTCGCCGTCGACGCCAGCAACAATCAAGTCCTCGCTCGCACGCCCTGAACGGTCAGACTGGTGTAGCCTCAAGGCATGTCCGAACCCACGCCACCAGCATCCCTCGAGCCCGCCGCCGTCGTTGACCCAGCGCCAGAACCTCGAGTTGCCCAAGCTCGAGCGCCGCGCTTCAATCCGTTCGCGGCTGGCGTGCTCGGTGCGTTCATTGGCTTGATTGCCGGAATCGGTATCGGCATGAACAGCGCCCCGAAACCAGCGCAAGCGCGAAAGCCCATCGCTTTCAACTTCGTGTCGAACGGTCAGAACGCCCAAGTCATTGGTACACCCGTCGAGGGCGACGGCCTGAACGGGGCGCGGCACGTGCTGGGTGGAGCGGGAGCGAAAGTCACGATGGTCGAGTTCGGCGATTACCGCTGCCGTTACTGCCGTCAGTATTCGCTTGAAACCTTCCCGCTGTTGAAAACCGAGTTCGTGGACAGCGGCAAAATCCGTTACGCGTACCGCGATACGGTCAGTGTTGGCGGCGAGCAAAGCGTGACCGTCTCGAACGCCACGGCTTGTGTGGCGGAGCAAAATAAATTCTGGGAATTCCACGATCTGATGTTCGCGCAAGTCGAGCGCTGGGCGAGCATCGCACCGGGCGCGACGTTGAGCACCACGCTCTCGAGCCTGTCGGCACAGGTCGGTGCGAACCCTGAACTGGTGCAAACGTGTCTGATCCAGCAGCGCCACAGCAAAGACGTGCAAGCCGACATCGCCGCCGCGACGGCCTTCGGCGTCAACGGCACGCCGAGCTTCATCATCAATGGCTACCTGTTCAGCGGCTCATTGCCTTTGGAGGTTTACAAGCAAATCTTCAAGTATTTCGGCGTCAGTTAGGCTTCGAGGGTTCGCAGCGCGGTTCGGCTCGGCTCGAGAGCGTAGTGCATTGGAAGCTCGAGGATACAAAACGCATCCAGCTCGAGGTGGCGTGGGTGAGGCAGCCTCACCGCTGCGATGTGGATTTTTCCTCACGCTGCGTTGCTAAGCTACCGCGCATGAACTCGAGCACGCGCAATGTTTTTCTGCTGGTCTTGGCGGTGATCGCGGTCACTGGCGTTGGATTGATCGTCGCGTCGCAGCGCAGTGCTGCTAGCACCTCGAGCAGCGGCGCGGCCGTCAAAACCGTGTCGTACACCATGCAGGGTCAGCCGCAAACGGTGAGGCTGACCAAAATCGCGGGTGATGCTTTTTCTGGCTCGAGGTTCGTGCGCGGCGCGGACACCGCCCCCGTGACGGTCGTGGAATTCGCGGACTACGAGTGCCCCGCCTGCGGCGTGTTTGCGACCACCACCGAGGCGCAGTTCAAAGCCGAGTTCATCGACACGGGCAAGGTGCGCGTGGCGTTCAGGGACTTCCCGCTGTCGCAGCACCAGAACGCGCCGCTGGCGGCGATTGCCGCGTCGTGCGCGAACGTGGAAAAGCGTTGGGAAGCCATGCACGACCTCCTCTTTCGGTCGCAAGCGCAGTGGAGTGAGTCGTCTTCAAACGCCTTCAAAGCGCAATTGATCGGTTACGCGGCGCAGATCGGGCTGGACGGCAACGCGTTCCAGACCTGCCTGAGCAGCAACCAGTTCAATAACGCGATTCAAGCCGACATGGACGCGGGCGCAGCCGTCGGTCTCGAGGCGACACCGACGTTCATCGTGGGCGGTTACCGCCTCAGCAGTGCATTGCCCATCGAGGGCTTGCGAGCGGTGCTGCTCGAGTTCGGCGTCAAATGACCGCCACTCCTCGAGATGCGGCGCTGGGACGGGTCGTGTTGTGGCGGATGGCGATGACCGTCTTCGCGCTGCTGGGGACGCTGGTGGCGCTGTATTTGTGGCTGTACCACTTGGGTTTGTCGCCACTGGTCTGCCCGATTGCGGGCTGCGAGAAGGTGCAAAAAAGCGAGTTCTCGAGTCTGCTGGGGATTCCCGTCGCGGCAATTGGCGTCGTCGCGTTCACGGGACTGTTCATCTCGAGCCTCGCGGGGGTGCTGATTAACCAGCTACGCATCGACCGCGCCGTATTTCTCGTCTCGAGCCTCGGGCTGCTGGCTTACGTCTGGTTTACGTATTTGGAGCTGTTCGTGATTCGCGCCATCTGCTTTTGGTGCGTCGTCAGTAGCCTGATGATGCTCGGCATGTGGGTGTTTAGCGGCTTGGCGCTCAAGGATTCGAGTCGCGCTGCAAACCAAATCCGTTGACGGCCGCGCCACCGACCAAAAGCGTCGCGCACAGCAGCATCGCTCTTGAAAACGCGCCATGCGACGCGGCTCGAGCGGCGGCTTGTTGGCTGGGGCTGACGGGCGCGACGGGCGCACTGAGCGGCGCAAATTGCTTTCTCACCGCGCTCGAGTAGCCGTCTAAGCCCGTTTGCTGCGAGAGACTTGCGTAGAAGCTCGAGGTGATGAAAATGAAAATCACCGCGCCCGCGAGTTGCGGCCCGACGCGGCTGATCGCGTTGTTGATCGCAGAACCCAACCCCGTGCGGCCCGGCGGCACGCTGGCCATCAAACCCGTGGTCAGCGGCGCGACCAACAGCACCAGTCCGCTGCCGAAGACCAGTAAGCCCGGCAGCACATCGGTCAAATAGCCGCTCGAGGGGATCAGGCTGCTGGGGTCGGCAATTCTCGCCGTCCACGCGGCGCTGCCCTCTGGGAGTCGCGCCAGCCACAGCATCCCCAGCGCCATCAGACCAGGCCCCAGCGTCAAAAAGACGCGCAAACCGTACTTGGCGCTCAAAGCTCCAACTCGAGCCGAGAACAGCGCCAGCAACACGCCCGTCGGTAAGCCGGATAAGCCAGCCGCCAGCGCGGTGTACCCAAGCGTGCCTTGCAAGAAAATCGCTTGGTAGTAACCACTGACGTAGAGCGCCCCGTAAATCAAAAAGGTGGACAGGTTAATCACCGCGAAGTTGCGCGAGTGAAACAGTGACAGCGGCACGAGCGGGTGCTTTGAACTTCGCATCAGCGGCACGAACGCGAGGGTGGCCACCGCACCGACGCCGAGCGCGATGAACGCGCTGAGATCCTGCCAGTTGCGCTCCTGCCCGCGAATCCCACCGAACGCCAGCCCACCGACCGCCAAGGCGATCACCGTAGCGCCGAGCCAATCGAAGCGCGTTTCCTCCGCTAGCCTCGAGTCAGCGCCTTCTATTCTGCTCAGCGCCACGAGCGCGAATACCAGCAGCGGCAGATTCAGCAAAAACGCCCAGCGCCAGCCCGCGCCGTCGACCAGCACGCCACCGACGGTTGGGCCGATGATCGTCATTGCGGCCGACGCGCTCGACCAGATACCGAAGGCTCTGCCCTGCTCGCTCGGCGCGAACCCAGCGCCGATCAGCGCCAGTGCGCCCGGCACGAGCAGCGCCCCGCTCGCGCCTTGCAGCAGCCGCGCCACGATCAGCCATTCCATGCTCGGCGCGACGCCGCACAGTAAAGACGTGAGCGCAAATCCGATCAGCCCGATGCCGAACACGCGCTTTCGCCCATAGGCGTCCGACAGCGCCCCCGCCAGAATCAGCAGTGATGCCAGCGTCAGCAGATACCCGTTGTAGACGTAAGACTGCGCCTCCAATCCACCAAACAGGCTCGAGGGCAGATCGCGGCTGATACGCGGCAAGGCGACGTTGACGACCGTCGAATCCAGAAACACGACGGCGCTTGAAAGCACCGTCGCGGTCAGCGTCCAGCGTTGCATCGGCGTCATCTGGCAACTCTAGCCCTTCAAGGCAAGAACCTCGAGCCAAGGCTCAAAGTATGAACAGCCTTTTATCTTCTCGAGCCGCTCGTGCACAACATCAGGCAATTCGAGCGTTGCAACTTTGAAGTAAGCCTCTCAGGAATCCGACCCTCAGAGATTGAGTCGTCAATCCGGTCAATCGGGCGCGTGACCCTTCCCGGACTCGAGGGATTGATTCACCATCAATCTCGAGCGCCTGCGCCCTCAACCCTCGAGCATCGCCACGGGCTGGCGCTGATCCTCGAGTAAACTGACCAGCACGCCGCCACAGAGAAAAATCTGCATGCTCAGGTACAACCACACCAGCAGCAGCAAAAATCCAGCCAGAATGCCGTAGGTCGCCTGAAAACCGCTCAGTGGCGTCAGCAAGCCCAGACTGACTCGCGCCACCTGCCAGACCAGCGCGGTCGGCAGCGCCGCCAGCACACTCGCCCGCCAGCCCGGGGTGTGGGCGGGCAGGTAATGGTACGACAGGCTAAAAAGCACGAACGCGCCCAGCACCGCCAGTCCGCTCGAGGCATAACCTTGCAAGAGTGCCAGAAAAGGCAGGTTGGATAAGCTCGAGACGAGCGTCCCAACCAGCATCAAAGTCAGCATCAGCGGCGCGAGCGTGAACAGGCTCAGCACCGCGATCACGCGCTGCATCACGACGCTGCGCGTGCGCGTGCCCGGAATGGCGAGGGACAGCGCGACCTGCAAGGCTGCGAAGAAACCACTGGCTGCCCAGATCAGCGACCCCACGCCAATCAAACCCGTGACGCCCGCATTGGCCTGAAAACGCTCCAGTAGATTCCGCTGCAACCCACTCAAGGTCTCCTCGAGCAGCGCGGCCGCGCTCGGGAAGGCTTGCTCGACCACCACAGACAAAAAGCGCAGAATCTCGTCTTTCAAATTCGGGTAACGCGACAACGCGAAGCCGAAACCCGCGAACGCCAGCAGCAGCAACGGAAACAGTGAGAGCGTCGCGTAATACGCCAGACTCGCCGCGAGAATCGGCACTCGAGCCGCATTGAAGCGCTCCACGAACAGTTGCAACCAGCGCCAGATCTGCCCGATCATACTCATCCCATCACGGTCGTGCAGTTGTGCGTCTCACTCGAGCAGGGCGCTGCATTTGCCGCGACTTGAAAGGGAGGGCCACCAGCGTCGCAAACACCACGGTCAAGCCTCCCGTCAACGCGTGAAACGCCAGATACTGATTCCCCAACGGTAGCTCAAGCAGCGGATCGAGGCGCTGGCGCACGAGAAGCATCACCACTGCTGGCAACGCGAACCCAAGAATCCCGAGCGGCACACCAAACCAGCCCGGCTCGGTGTGACGCAAAAACAGCGCCGCCCACAAACTCCCCAACGCGAGCGGCAACATCATCAGCCACACACCCGACGGGTCGTTCAGCAATCCAGTGCCAAGTCCAAGCAAACTAAAGTACCCAAACCAACGCCCACCGAACGCATCCACCAAAAAAACCATCGCGCAGGCAATCACCAAACGCAGCGGGAATGGCTCAATCACCAGCACCAACGCTGCCCCAGCCGCGAGCAACACCAAACCAACCAACCAAGACGCGAAGCTCGAGCGCATAGGTTCAGTCTACAGCCCTTGACCAGCTCTTCACGCAGTGATACCCTGCTCGAGCCAGTGAGGGAACGGGGTGTAGCGCAGCCTGGTAGCGCACTTGACTGGGGGTCAAGTGGTCGTCAGTTCAAATCTGGCCACCCCGACCAAAACAGATACGCGCAGCACGCGAGGTTACGACTCGAGCGGCTGCGCGTTTTCTTTGTCTGACCCGCTTGTGACCCCAGCAGCGTTTTTTGACCCATCCAAACCGAGCAGCTTGGCACTCGAAAGCGCGGCGCGGTCATCAGTTGTTAAAACGGCTGCTGCCCTCAAAAGCACACCGCGCTCGCGGATACGGAACCATTCGTCCAAGTGCAGCGTATGCTCGAGTGAGCACGACCGCTTCGTGTCATCTCAAGCTGACAATTGAACGTCATCATCAACCCACCTAGGAGGTCGCGCATTGAATCGTCTCATCGCCCCGGTACTTTCATTGATCCTGATTCTTGGTGTTGGGTATTTGATTTTTACTTCAGTCGGTCAGCAACTTGGTGGGCCCGTGAAGCTGCGCGGCGCGATTGGTTCTGAGAAGGCGGAGTTCTTCAAAGATCCTGAATTGCAGAGCATCCTGCGCGGCAAAGGCTTTGAAGTCGAAGCGGTCACGGTCGGGTCACGCAGCATGGCGACGACCTTTGACCTAACCGGGTTTGATTTCGCGTTCCCGGCGGGCAGTCCGGCGGCGGAGAAACTGCGGCGCGATAAAAAGGTGAGTACCAGCTTCGACGTGTTCTTCTCCCCGATGGTGATTGCCACGTGGAAATCCGTTTCTGCAATCCTCAAAGCCAACGGCGTCTCGAGCGACAAGGGCAAGTACGACGAACTGAACGTCGCGGCGTTTCTCGAGTTGGTGAAGGCGCAAAAGCGCTGGTCGGATTTGAAGGGCAACGCGGAGTACGACGTGTCCAAACCCGTGCTGATCTCCACCACGGACGTGCGGAGTTCCAACAGCGCGGCGATGTTTTTGGCGCTGATGAGCTACGTCCTCAACGGCAACAACGTGGTGCAGGACGCCACCCAAGCCACGAAGATCACGCCTGCGGTCGCACCGCTGTTTCGGCAGCAGGGGTATCAGGAAGCCTCGAGCGCGGGCCCGTTCGAGGATTACCTGCTGATCGGAATTGGCAAATCCCCGATGGTCTTCATTTACGAATCGCAATTTTTGGAGCGGGTCGTGAAGAAATCCCTGCGTCCCGAGATGCGGCTGATGTACCCGTCCCCAACAGTCTTCACGAAGCACATCCTCGTGCCGTTGACACCAAACGGCACGAAGTTGGGGGAGTTGCTGACGAATGATCCCGCCATTCAGAAGATCGCCGCAAAATACGGATTTCGTCCCAACAACCCGGACATCTTCAACACCACTGTCACGCAGTACGGGTTGCCGATCAAGACAAACCTCGTGAACGTGATTGACCCGCCGAACTTTGAAACCTTAGAAAACATGATTCGCAGCCTCGAGACGAAGTAGAGCTAACCCAGTAAAGCCAGTCACTCGAGCAGAATTGCAACAAAAACGAACGAAATCTCAGCCGCCACACAAGGAGAAGACTATGGAACTCGCACCGCCGGAAACCCTGACCGCCCCCGCAGCCGTTGCCCCAATTGCGCCGCAGCAAGCGAGCGGCATGGTGAAACTAAAGCCGGAACAGCTCACGGAGCTGGACGACCGTGTGGACGATTTCGTGCAGGACGTGATGGCGATGGACGTGCATTCCGATGGGTTTAAGGCGCGGCTCAGCGCCGTGAATGAACTCGGCAACGCCGAGGCGCGGCAAGCGGCGAGCGTCAGCAACCGCATGATGGATCGCCCGCTGGCGGCCGCGAACGGCTTGCAGGACGGGAACTCGCCGGTCTCGAGGTCGCTCTTGGATCTGCGAAAAACCGTGGAGGATTTAGACCCGAGCCGCCAAGGGGATCTGTTCGCGCCGAAGAAACTCTTCGGGTTGATTCCGTTTGGCGATAAGCTGCGCGATTACTTCATGCGTTACGAGAGCGCTCAGAATCACATGAACAAGATTCTGGAGAGTCTGTACCGGGGACAGGACGACCTCAGAAAAGACAACGCGGCGATAGAGCAGGAGAAGGTCAACCTCTGGGGCGCGATGCAGGCGCTACAAGGCTACATTTACATTGGGCAACAAATAGATGCGAAGATTGAGACGCGGATTAACGAACTCCAAACGGGCGACGCGGAGAAGGCCAGGGTGGTGCGGGACGAGTTGCTGTTCTACATTCGCCAGAAGGTGCAGGACTTGCTGACGCAACTCGCGGTCAGCATTCAGGGCTATCTGGCGCTCGATTTGGTGCGGAAGAACAACCTCGAGCTGATTAAAGGTGTGGATCGCGCGAGCGTCACGACGGTCACGGCGCTGCGGACAGCGGTGATGGTGGCACAAGCCCTAGCCAATCAGAAGCTCGTGCTGGATCAGATCAATGCCTTGAACATCACGACGAGCAACCTGATCGAATCCACCTCGCAGATGCTGCTCGGGCAATCCGACGCCATCGCCAAGCAAAGCGTCAACACGACCGTCGGCATTGACAGCCTGAGAGCCGCCTTCACGAACATCTACACCGCGATGGACAACGTTTCCACGTATCGCCACGAGGCTTTGGAGACGATGAAGCAGACCATCGGAGCGCTGAGCGAGGAAGTCAGCAAATCTAAAACTTATTTGGATCGCGCCAACGGGCAAACCGTTGCCACGGAAAGTCAGGCGCTCACGGACGGGTTCAAAATCTGATGCGCGTCTCAACTCGAGACAATCCTCGAGACGGCACTCAGGGCAGTGCTCGAGGAGGGTACGGCTTGGCTCGAGGACTGGTGCTCCTCTTGTCGCTCCTGTTCGTGTCCTGCGGTGCGGAGCCGACGACGCTGAACGTGATCGCGGGTTCTGAAGTCAGAGACCTCGAGCCGATTTTTCAGGACATGAAGCGCGACATCGGCGTGGAGCTGAAAGTCACGTACTCCGGGACGTTGGACGGCGTGGAGCGGATTCGCGGCGGCGAGGACTTCGATGCCGCTTGGTTCTCGCACGCCAAATACCTGAAGCTCGTGGCGAGCCAGCGCGTGCTTCAAGAGGAGCGCATCATGCTCTCCCCCGTCGTGCTGGGCGTCAAGCGCTCCACGGTGGATCGGCTTGGGTGGCGCGGTAAAAGCGTGACTTGGGGCGATATCGCGGACGCGGCGGCGTCTGGGAAGCTGCGTTACGCGATGACCAACCCGAGCGCCTCCAACAGCGGCTTCACGGCGCTGATGGGCGTCAACGCTGCGCTCGGCGCGGACAGTGCACGGCTGAAGGGCTTCTTTCGCGGGCAGGTGCTGACCGCAGGCTCGAGCGGCTGGTTATCGGACGCCTTCGTGCGCGATCAAGCGACCTTGGACGGCATGATTAATTACGAGAGCGTGCTGCTGAGTTTAGGGCGCGACAAGAAACTGAAGGAGCCGTTGGAGTTGCTGTACCCCAAGGAGGGCATCGTCACCGCCGATTACCCCTTGACGCTGCTGAGCGCCGCGAAGCGCGAGGTCTATCAAAAAGTCGTGGATTACCTCAAAAGCGACAAAGTGCAAACGCGGATCATGAACGAAACTTTGCGCCGACCCGCCACGACCGATGTTGCCCTCTCGAGTGCGTTCCCGAAGGCTTTATTGGTGGAACTCGCGTTTCCACAGACGGCGGCTGAGGTGAGCACGATTCTCGGGCGTTACCTGTCCGACCAGCGCCGCGCCGCGCACAGCGTCTTCGTGCTGGACGTGAGCGGCAGCATGGACGGCGAGCGCATCGCATCGCTCAAAAAGGCCCTGCGCGGCCTCGCTGGTGAAGACTCGAGCCTGACCGGGACGTATTCAAAATTCCAGAAGCGCGAGCAGGTCACGACGATCACCTTCAGCGAACGCGTCAGCCAACCCGAAACACTGTTGGTCACGGGCGAAGCCGAGCGCAAGCAGTTCCGCGACACGGTGGACGCCTTGGAGCTGGGCAACGGAACCGCGATTTACGACGGTCTCGAGGCGGCGTATGCGTATCTGGCCAAAACCGTTCCCGCAGAACCCGACCGCACGCACAGCGTCGTGCTGATGACGGACGGGGAAAACAACGCCGGAGACGATTTCAGTGCGTTCGAGGCGAAGTACAACGCGCTGCCAGCGGCGGCAAAGAACGTCAAGCTTTTTCCCATCCTCTTCGGCGAGGGCAACACCGACGAGATGAACAAACTCGCGGCGCTCACCGGAGGCCGTGTCTTTGACGGACGAAAATCCTTAGAGGCAGCCTTCAAAGAGATTCGCGGCTATCAATGAACCCAGCTCGAGAAGACGTTTAAACTTGGCACAGACTCGAGCGTCACCCTCGAGCGGCTACACGGAGTCTCACGATGCGAAATTTTTGGTTGTACCTGTACTCGCAACGCAACATCACCGCCAGCCTGTTCGCCATCGCTGGACTGGCGCTGTACTTCGCTGGAATCATCCGCCTGTACTGGTGGGCCATCGTGCCGGGTTTGTACCTGATCGGTGCGCTCATCACGCCCGTCAGCCGCACGGATTTGGAACTGAAAAACAACTGGAACGACGAGGACGTGAAAAACGAACTGGATCGCGTGATCGGACGCGCTCGCCGCAGCCTGCCGAAAGAAGCCGTGGACATCTGCGAACGCATCAAAACCCTCGTCGTGGACATGCTGCCCCGAGTTCGGGCGCTGCCGGGTTCGCTGGATGCGTTCAGCATCCGCCAAGCGGCGCTGGATTACCTGCCGCACACGCTGGAAAACTATTTGAAACTGCCGCCCGCCTTCGCCAACATCCACCCGATCAAAGACGGCAAAACCGCGAAGCAGATTCTGATGGAGCAACTGGAACTTTTAGAGAAAAGCGTTCAAGACGCGAGTGCCAACGTGCTTCAGGGCGACGCGCAGAAGATGCTTGTGAACCAGCGGTTCTTGGAGGATAAATTTGCCAAGCCGGAAGATTTCTTCGAGGTCAAATCCGGGCAGACCGCGTGAGAACTCGAGGCTCGAGCGTGGTGCTCATCGCTAAACATGGCGTAGCTTGAGAGTATGTCTCGAGCTTGCCATTGACGTGTAGGGGCGCAGCATGCTGCGCCCCTACTGCTCTAAGCGCCTGACAAATCCATCGTTGTAAATCGGTTTTCCCTCGCGCAGCGTGGCGCGAACGCGGGCGTGATCGCCGGGTTGCACGAGCGCAATATCGGCCCGCAAGCCTGGCTCGAGCCGTCCACGATCCATCAGCCCAGCGCAGCGTGCAGCGTTGTCCGTGACGAGTCGCACGGCTTCGTGAAGCGGCAGCACACCGCTCCTCTCGAGGGCGAACACGCTTTGCAGCAGTGAAGCCGGGTGATAATCAGCCGCGAGCACGTCCACCACACCCGCGCGGATGCCGTCCACGGCGGAGAGATTCCCGCTGTGCGAGCCGCCGCGCAAGGCGTTCGGTGCGCCCATCGCCACGAACATGCCCCGTTCCTTGGCGCTCTGAGCCGCTTCGAGGGTGACGGGAAACTCGCTGATCGTCGCGCCGAAATCGTGCATCAGCGCGACCTTCTCCGAGGTGTCGTCGTCGTGCGACGCGACCGCGACCCCTCTCACTCGAGCGGCGTTGGCGACCTCGCGCCCGATGTCCCACGAGGCGGGCCGCTCCTGACTTTCTCGCGCACTGCTCAGGGCCGCTTCGCGGTTCCCGAGCCAACGCGTCATGTACTCGACGTAGATCTCGAGGTCGCGGAACTGCCCTTGTCCGGGCGTGTGATCCATCAGGGAAACCATCTGAAGCTGATCGCGTTCTAAGCATTGGTGAATCAGGTCAACGCTCTGCGGCAAACCGATCTCGAAGCGGGCGTGAACCAGCATATCCACCAGCAACTCATCTCGAGCATCATGAATCGCAGCGATCAGTTCCTTGGCTCGAGACTCGGAACGCAATCCGGGCCCATCCGCGAGGGCAACCGCCGCGAACGCCGTGGTAATGCCGTTCGCAGCGAGGCGCTTGTCCAATTCAAACAGCGCCAAGCGGGTTGGAAAGACTGTGCCGGGGCGCGGCTCGAGTTCGCGCTCCAACATGTCGCCGTGTATGTCCACAATGCCGGGCAGCGCGGTCAGACCGCGCCCGTCCACTGCCCCAGAATCTCGAGGGGGATTTGGGGAGATTTCCGCAATGATCCCATCCTCGAGCCTCAAACTCGCACCCTCGAGAATGCGATCTGGCAAAACGAGTCTGAGGTTCGTCAACCACATCGGAGCGCCTCACTCGAGACTCCGAACGCAGGTAATCCTCGAAGCAATCCTCGAGCCATCAGGTCAACCGCTGCCGCACGCGGGCGCTGAGGGTATCTACGAGAAACACCGAAATCAGAATCATGATAATGATCGCGCAGGCGGCGCGAAAATCAAAGCCGCGAATCGACTCGGTGATGTAAAACCCGATGCCGCCCGCACCGACGATGCCCAAGACGGTCGCCGCCCGGACGTTGCTCTCAAATCGGTAGAGCGTCATGCTGACGACGTGCGGCACGATCTGCGGCCAGACGCCGTGGGTCAGAACTTGCAGCGGCGAAGCTCCGGTGGCTTGCACGGCTTCGATCTGCCCAGTGTCCACGGCTTCGATGCCCTCAGAGAAGAGTTTCGCTAGGATGCCAGCGGTGTGAACCGCCAGCGCCAGAATGCCGGGGAAGGGCCCCAGTCCCACGGCGACGACGAACACGAGCGCCAACACAAACTCATTCAACCCACGCAGGAAATCCAGCAGACGACGCGTCAGGGTGTAGACGACAATGTTTGGACTGGTGTTACGAGCGGCCAGCACCGACAGCGGAATCCCGAGGATCACCGCCAGTAGCGTGCCCCAAATCGCCATTTTGATCGTGATCAGCATCTGCTCCAGATACTCTGGGAAGCGCCGGAAGTCCGGCGGGAAGAACCCGGAGCCGGGACGATCCGCCTCACCGAACAGCAGTTTCCAGCTCTCGCCCGCCCCGGCGAACAAGCGCGGGAAGCTCATCTCCGTGCCGAAGTACGCCCAGATCAGCAGCGCGACGATGCCAACCCACATCAAGCGGTTCAGCAGCAAGCGGCGCTTCAAAGGCGCGGGCGGCTCGAGGTTCGGCGTGCCAGCGATCCCTGTGTTCGTCATGCGTTCCTCTCAGAATACAAAAAGGCTCGAGGGAAATTCCCTCGAGCCGAACGTGGTTGGTTTACTTCCCGAGGCTCTTCTTGATTTCGCGGGCTTCGCGGATCGGATCGAAGTCGCTGTCCTTGGCTTCCAAGTAGCCTTTGATGTTGAAGCCGTTCAGCCCGGCTGGGTCTTTGAAGCTCAGGAAGGCGGCTTTCAGCGCCGCGCGGAACGAGGCGGGCAGATCCTTACGAACCGCCGTTGGGCCGTTCGGGATTGGCTTTGAAGTCCAGATCACGCGCACGTCGCTGGCTTTCAGTGCGCCCTTTTCAATCGCCGTGGCGAGGTTCTGATCGTTCGAGGCTCCGACTTCCACGGTTCCCTTAGCGACCGCCAGAATCGAGTTCTCGTGCGTGCCCGCGAAGATCACCTTGGAGAAGTAATCCTCGGGTTTGACCTTCAAGTCTTTGAGGAAGTAAACCATCGGGATCAGGTAGCCGGAAGTGCTCTCCGGTTCCACGAAGGCGAAGGTCTTGCCCTTCGCGCCCGCGATGTCCTTAACGGCGCTGTCGCCCTTGACCATGATGATGCTGCGGTAGCTCGAGCCGCCCTTGACGTTATCGGGAATCACGAGTGCTTCGACGTTGCCGCCGGTTTGTTCCACAGCGTCGAGATACGAGTTCGCGCCGTAATCCGCGAGTTCAACCTGCTTGGCTTTCTGCGCCAAGATGACGGCCGTGTAATCCGCACCGTTCTGGAATTTGATCTTGATGCCCAAGGTTTTCTCGAGGTGCGCGATCAGCGGCGCGTAACGCTGCGTGGCGTCCTTGCTGGCTTCGGTGGGAATGGCAGCGTAACGAACCTCCTGCGGCCAGCCGGTGCGATCCTGTGCGACGCTCTGAGAGCTGATGGCGAGGGCGGCGATACCGGCGAATGCGAGACCTGCGGCGATAAACTTTTTCATACGTCCTCCTGGGTGTTGCCGTGCGAGAAGCCTGATCTACTCGAGTAGAAAAGACGGCGAGCCGGTCTGGTTGTCCGTGCTGAGGGCGGGAACGTTGCTTTGGGCATGGCTCGAGGAATCGTCGGCAGTTTCGCCGTAGTAGAGGTCTCGAGTGATTTCGTCCGTGAGCCGTTGGACGCTGCCATCGAAGAAAACCGAGCCACTTTTCAGGGCGATCACGCGCCCGGCGTATTCGCGCACGGCGTCGAGGTGATGCAAGTTGGTCAGCACGGCGATCCCGTCGCGTTTTTGAATGTCGCGCAGCAGCTCCATGACCTGCTCCGAAGATTTTGGGTCGAGGGCGCTGATCGGTTCGTCCGCCAGAATCAGTTGCGGGCGCTGCGCCAGCGCCCGCGCAATGCCGACGCGCTGCTGCTGACCGCCGCTGAGCGTGTCCGCACGCTGCCAAGCGAAATCCGCCATGCCGACGCGCTCCAAAGTGTTCATCGCTAAACTGCGGTCGGCTTTGGTGTACAGCCGCAGCGTGCTTCTCCAACCGGGCATGTCCCCTAGCCGTCCGAGCAATACGTTCTCGAGGGCCGTCAGTCGCTTGACAAGGTTGAACGACTGAAAGACCATTCCAATGCGGCGACGCTCGAGCCGAACAACGCGCTCCGGGGCGCGGCTGATTTCAGTGTCGCCAATCCAGACCTTGCCTGATTTGGGTCGAACGAGTCCGTTCAGCACCCGCATCAGGGTGCTCTTGCCCGCGCCGGACGGCCCGATCAGCACCGTGAAGTCCTGACCGCTCAGCGCCAAGTTGATGTCGCTCAGCGCCCGCGTGCCATTGGCGAATTGGTGACTGACCTGCTCGAGTCGAATCAAAATGCCCCCAGACCGTGACGGTCAACGGCAAGTTAGACCGCTTTTGTCACGCGGATGTATGTCAGGGAATCGTCTGGTACGGTCACGAAAAGACCCTTGAGGCTCGAGGTTTCTCATGCATCAAAAACATTTGAGGCACGTCTCGAGCGTCCAAAAAATCTGGGCGCATGAGGGCTGCATTTGTCAGCTTCTGTCAATCACAGATCATTGACAAACAGCGATTAGCCTCTACGAATCCTCGTGAGCGCGTCGGAACATCGCTCGAGGAACGTGTGTTCAACAGCAAACTCGAGGAGCGATGTCTCGAGATTCACAGCCCAGATCATGCGGGAGAGAGAAGAGGGCGCAATGAAAAAACGTTGGCTCGGATTGATCGCTGCCGTTGGGATCGTTAGCCTCGCCGCCTCGAGTTTCAGCCGCGCCGCGCCGGATCGCACGGGTTGGCCCGCGCAGCTCAGCTTTGGACTGATCCCGTTGGAGCAAAGCACTGAAACCGCGACGCGCTTTGACCCGTTCGTCAAATACCTCGAGTCAAAACTGGGGTTGAAGATTCGGGCGTATTACGGCGCGGATTACGCGGCGATTATCGTTGGGTTGGGCGCGAGGTCGGTGGACATGGCGTATCTGGGACCGCTCGCTTATGTGAAAGCCGCGCGGCAATCCGGGGCGCAACCCTTCGCCCGCGAGAACACATTGAAAACCGGGCTGGGCTACTCAGGCGTGATCGTCTCGAGGGCGGACGGGAAAATCAAGACGTTGGCTGACGCGAAGGGCAAAAGTTTCGCCTTTGTTGATCCCAACAGTGCCTCCGGGTACTTGCTGCCGATGGTGCATTTCTATCAGGATCTGAAGATCAACCCGCAGACGTATTTTAAGAACGTCAGCTTCCTAGGGTCGCACGAGGCGAGCATTGAAGCCGTGATCGAGGGCGAAGTGCAGGTGGCCGCCACGAACAACCGCGAGATTGAAATCGCCATCCGCGACGGTGAAATTAAAAGCGCGGGCGACCTCAACATCCTCTGGAAATCCAAACCCATCCCGACCTCGCCGCTCGTATACCGAAAGGAACTTCCGGAATCGCTGAAAGCCGCGCTCCGCGAAGCGACGCTCTCCTTCAACAATAAACCCGCCCTCGAGCGGCTTGGGATTAAAGGCTTTGTGCCCGCACGAGACGCGGAGTACGACCCGATCCGCAAACTCGAGGCATTCAAGTTAGCGCTCAGGAAGTAACTCGAGACGCTGACTCTGCGCGTGCCGCGATTCATCAAACCAGCAGCCATCAACCGAGCACTCAAGGGGAACCCATGCGAAACGCTGTGGATAACGTTGTGGATAAGAAGAAACTCATCGCCGTCTCGAGCCTCGCCGTGCTGCTGGCGGGCGCGGTGGCGCTCGGGGCGAACGGGTACTTCTTTGGATTGATCGGCCCGCAAGCCGATGGCACGGGCGTCACGCCGAACCACTGGATGCTGACCCCGGCGGGTTTGCAGGTTGAAATTGGCGACCGACCGATGGGCATGGCCACCAGCCCAGACGGGCGTTACTTGGCGGTCGTGAACTGCGGGCAGGGCTTACAGAGCCTCGTGCTGTTCGACACGTACACGCGCAAGGTCGCGCAGAGCATTCCGTACACCGCGCCAGAAGCGCTCTACGTCGGTGTGACGTGGAGTCCCGACGGCAAGAGTCTCTACGCCTCGGCGGGCGGCAACAACAAGGTACGCACCTACAGCTTCGACGGCAAGACCCTGCTCGAGACCGCACCGATTGTCATGGGCGACGCCAACACGCCGCTCTACCCAGCGGGACTGGCAGTGTCGCAGGACGGCAAGACGCTGTTCGTGGCGAACAACCTGGGAAACACGGTCGCCTTTGTGGACGCGAGCAACCGCGCCGCGACGAGCTTCAAGAGCGTCAAGCTCTCCGACCCCGCCAGCGCAAAAGACATTGGTGCGCTGCCTTACGCGCTGCAACTCAGCCCGGACGGAAAGACCCTCTACGCGTCGCTCTGGAACGCCAAGTCCGTCGCGGTGATTGACACCGCCAGCGCGAAAGAAACCGCTCGAGTCGCCGTGGGCGATCACCCGACCGGCATGACGCTAAGCAGCGATGGCAAAACCTTGTATGTGGCGAACGCCAACTCCGACACCGTGAGCGTCGTGGACACGGCAGCCGCGAAAGTCTCCGGCACGGTCAACCTCGCGCCATATGAGAAAGCGCCAGTTGGTTCCATGCCGAACGCGGTCAGTCTGTCGCCGGACGGCAAGACCCTCTACGTGGCAAACGGCGGCAACAACGACCTCGCGGTCGTGGACACCGCAACGCTGAAAGTCAGCGGACTCATCCCGACGGCGTGGTTCCCAAGCGCGGTCAGCACCTCCAAAGACGGCAAGCTGATCTTCGTGGCGAACATGAAGGGCTTGGGCGCGGGCCCCAACCCGGCGGGCCCGATTCCCGACAAGCGCAACCCAGCGGAACAGTACATTGCGAACATGGCTCGAGGCACGATGAGCACGATCACGGCTCCGACGACGGCTGAACTCGAGATGTACACGAAGACCGTCGTGAAAAACAATGGCTTCGACGAGACCAGCCAGACCTTGACGCGCACCGCCGCCGACACGACCGCTCGAGCCATCCCGCGCCGCGCTGGAGACCCCAGCCTCTTCAAGCACGTGATCTACATCATCAAAGAGAACCGCACTTACGATCAGCTTTACGGTTCACTGAAAGAGGGCAACGGTGAGCCGAGCCTCGAGCTGTTCGGCGCGGACGTGACCCCGAATCAACGTGCCTTGTCTCTCGAGTTTGGCTTACTAGATAACTTCTATGCCGACGCCGAGGTCAGCGCCGACGGGCACAACTGGACGATGGGCGCGATTGCCACCGATTACGTGCAGAAGAACTGGCCCGCGAATTACTCGCCGCGCGGCCGCGCCTATGACTTCGAGGCTGGCTCGAGCGCCCCCGCGCCGACGGCCGGGTACTTGTTCGATTACGCCAAACGCGCCGGAATCACCTACCGCTCCTACGGCGAGTTCAACGATTTCGCCAGCAGCCCACCGAACGTCACCGCAGCCGCCTTCGCACCCGCCGTGGTGGATCACATCTCACCGATCTTCCCCGGTTACGACATGGGCATCAGCGACCAAGACCGCTTCGCCGCGTGGAAAACGGAGTTTGACGGCTACGTCAAAGACGGCAAGCTCCCACAGCTCAGCGTCGTGCGCCTGCCTCGAGATCACACGAACGGCACTCGCGCCGGGTCGCCGATTCCAGCCGCCTACGTCGCGGACAACGACCTCGCGGTGGGTAAGTTGGTCGAGGCTGTCTCGAGTAGCCCGTACTGGAAAGACACCGTGATTTTCGTGCTCGAGGACGACGCGCAGAACGGGCCCGACCACGTGGACGCGCACCGGATGCCCGCCCTAGCGATCAGCGCCTACAACAAACGCGGCAGCCGCGATCACACCTTTTACTCCACGAGCGCCATGCTCCGCACGATGGAGCTGATTCTCGGGTTGCCCGCGATGACGCAATTCGACGCCGCCAGCACGCCAATGGTCGCGCTCTTTCAGGACACGCCAGACTTGAAGCCGTACACTGCCGTCACGCCAAAGCAACCCTTGGATCAGATGAACACCTTGCTCTCGTACCGTGCGGGCGACAGCGCCAATTTGGACTTCTCGCACGAAGACCGCGTGAACGAAGCGACCCTCAACGACATCCTCTGGCACGCCGTGAAAGGCGCGAGCGCAGCCATGCCCGCACCGATCACGAACTTCCGGGCCAATCCCCTTAACCAAGAAGCTTGGCGAGAGAACCGCCGCATTCACCGCACACAAGGTCAACCGAGCGCCGTTCAGAAACGAGCGCAAGACGCTGTTCAGAAGAACCTCAATCTCAGCGACCCGTATCTGGGGAACCGCTGAACAGGCTCGAGGTTCGCACGACTCGAGTGGAAATGGGTAATCGTTCAGTACGCTAAAAAAGTCACCCCCTGCGAAGTAGGGGGTAGCTCGTTCCTTTAGGAACGGCGGGGGGTCGGGCGACGCTCGAACGCAAATTCCGCGTTGCACGACCCCCCGGCACTTCGTGCCACCCCCCCTACTTCGCAGGGGAGGACAATGGCTCGAGACTCGTGATTCTTGAGGGGAACCCTTTGCATTACGAACTCCACGTCAACGGTTTGGACAACGCCTACACCCGCGAGTTCAGTTGCGGTTGCGAGCGCTGCACGCGGGCAACTCGAGCGGCAAACACCTCGCTGTCACTAATCGGGTTGGACGACGCGGCCACGGTTCAGCATCACGTGCTGTTCGACGCAGGTTCCGGCATCCTCGAGAGCCTGATTGAGAATCCACTCTTGCGGGCGCACCCGCGCTTGGATGCGGTTGTGCTGACGCACTGGCACAGCGACCACACGAGTGAGTTGACGCGTGTCACGACGACGCTGGCACGCTCGAGACGCCGCCAAGGATTGCCTGTCACGCCTACACCCGTTTGGTGTCGCACGGGCAGCGCCGCGTGGCTCGAGCGGCAGTACCCGCATTTGCATGGGTCGTCGGTGGATTTGCGGCGCTTTGGTGATGCGGAACCGATGGGCACAGTCCTAGAACCGCTGCCGCTCGAGATTCCGGGCGTCACGATCACGCCAATTTCTACGGCGCACTCCACCGCCGATCTGCACCCGGAGAATCCAGATATGCACCACCCCTGCTGCGCTGGGTACATCCTCGAGTTCAGTGGCAGCACCGTTGGTCTGCTGTGGGATTTGGACGCCACGAACCTCTGGCTCGAGGACGCGAATCATCCCGTGGTACAGCGTTTGCGCGGCGCGGATCACGTGTTTTTTGACAGCAACACGTGGCGCTACGACACGACCCCGAGCGGCCACCCCGCGAGTCACGCCTCTTTTTCCTTGATTCAACGCTTCGCCCACATTATTAAGCCGCGATGCACTTGGCTCGTTCACCTCAGCGGTCACGAGGACGCGCCGGGCGACGGCTTTGGTTGGGACAATGTGCGTTGGCAATCGGAAGCACAGCGCGTCTGGGCGGCGGAATCGCTGCCGGGCGAGGTGCGCGTTCCCGAAATCGGTGAACGCATCAGCGTCGGTGTGCTCGAGGAAGCTCGAGTCTAGATTGGTTGGGGTGAGACTAGCGCTCGAGATCAGCGCGAGTGTATTGCGCTAAACAACTGCTCGAGCTTTGCAACGGTTCTCGAGATTCTGGGGTTGCCCCTGTTTTGTGGACTCGGGCAGTTTCAAGCCGCTCGGCTATTCTCGAACTCGGCTGGACTCAAATAGTTCAGACTCGAGTGTAACCGTTGCCGATTGTAAAACACCTCCATCCACTCAAAAACCATTGCTT